>JAJRRB010000059.1 GCA_024279915.1 Deltaproteobacteria bacterium | reverse complement strand
CCGGCGGCATCAGCACCATCTTCCGGTAGTGTGGTTTGCCATGAGGTTGAGAACTTCTTCTTGCCCGCGGCATAATCAATCAGACCGGGCAGGAATTCAGGAGCAACCCCGGCATCGATGAGGCCTTGCGTATTGCCTTTGGCGGCCACCGGGAATAGCCCGCCGTGCTCACCATGCAGCGCACCACTGACCAGGGCCAGATTGGCTATGGCGGCAATGCTTGCTTCCGCCTGGGCCGAGCCCATGACGTCACGACCGAAAATAATCGCCACGGAAGCTGCCTGACCGAGATGGTCAGCGGCCTCCTCCAGCTGCGCACGGTTGATACCCGTTGCAGCACAGGCCTTATCGAGATCAAGTCCGCTCAAGTATGCTTCCAGTTCGTCACGATTGGCGACAAAGCTGTTAAGGAAATCATTGTCTGCTTGACCCTTGTCAACCAGTAGCTTGGCCAGCGCCCCAGCGAGATACGCCTCGCTACCGGCACGGTACTGCAGAAAACCTTCTGCCTGTTTGACCAGTTTGATCTGGCGTTGGTTGGCGACGATCAAACGGGTGTCGTTTTTGCGGGCAGCGAGCTGTATCTGCCAGTTGAGAGCCGGGGATTCGGAACGCAGGTCAGCACCGCAAACCAGCACTGCTTCTGCCTGACCGATACGATCAATCTGGTTGCTGGCACCATTCAGTTTGAGCTGCTTATGCAAAACCTTGGTAGCACGCAGACTGTTGAAGCGGGCCTCTGAATCGATATTGTTGCTGCCAAGAGCAACACGGAAGAGTTTTTGGAAAAGATAGTTCTCTTCGTTGGTCAGGTGCGGAGAAGCCAGACCGGCAATTGCTTGTCCGCCTTTTTCTTCGCGTAGACGAGTGAGTTCGGTAACAACTTTATCGAGAGCGGTTTCCCATGAAGTCTCTTGCTGAGCAACCAGAGGTGCCGTCAGTCGCTGGTCGCTGTTCAGGTAGTCGTGACCGAAAAAGCCACCGACGCAGAGGTTGCCGTCATTCACCGTTGTACCGTCCTCAGATGTTACCCGCATGACCTTGCCCTGCTTGCTGTGCATTTCCACCTGGCATTGGGCCGAGCAGAGAGTACAGACTGAAGGGGTCTTGCGCAGTTCCCAGGGACGGGCCTTGAATTTGAAAGGTTTGGAGATCATGGTGCCGGTCGGACAGACCTGCACACAGTTGCCGCAGAACTCGCACTTCTCAAGATCTTTGTCGACAAAGGCTTTGTCGCCCTTTTCATTGATGAACAGGGCGCTGGAACCGATGGTCTCATGGCAGGTCTTGACGCATTTTTCGCACATGATGCAACGGTTGGGAACTTGCTGAATCAGTGGCCAGTGGTCAATGGTCGCGGCGTTGACGTCGTCAGCCTCATATGGTTGGCGTACGACATTATGGGCATAGCAGACATCCTGCAGTTCACACTCGCCGCCAGCATCACAGACCGGGCAATCTAGGGGATGGTTGACCAGCAGGAGTTCAACGATTTGACGTCGGATTGTTGCAAGTTTCTCCGACTGAGTCGTGACGACCATGCCATCGACTGCGCGGGTGTTGCAGGCGGTCATGGTCTTGTCTGCACCCTCGACTTCCACCGCACAGATGCGGCAAGCACCGGTTGGTGAAACTTTTTTCAGGTAACAGAGGGTCGGGATCTTGATGCCGATCGTTTCTGCTGCATCGAGAATGGTTGCACCCGATGCTATCTGAACATCTTTGCCGTCGATCTTAAGGTTGATCATCGATTATGCCTTTTATCGTCAGTTTGTTTGTAAGTGTTAGCTAACGGCCAGCATAGCGACGCGGTAACAGCGTAAGCAACGCTCAGCTTCCCTGACCGCCTGACTTTCCGGCATGGCCAGTTCGATCTCGTCGTAGTTTTCAGCACGCTCGGCACCGTCCACTTTAGGTTGGTGCTCACGATGCAGGCCACCGACGATGCCAAGGTTTTCTTCCTTGTCGAACACACCAAGATTATTGACAATGTCCTCCATGGCATCCTCTTCGTCGAGATAGACTTTACCTTCCATGAGGTAGCGATGCATGGCGCGGGCTGCGCGATGACCATGGCCAACCGCAAGAACGACGGTCATGGCACCGTACTCACAGTCACCGCCGGCGAAGACGCCTTCGTTGTCAGTCATCATGGTGCCACCCCTGGTGACGATGCTGTTCCAGCGAGTTTGTTCGATACCGTAATCACCGTCCTCCAGATAACTGAGGTCGGGATCCTGGCCGATCGCCGGGATAACCATGTCGCATGGGATGATATATTCGCTGCCGGGAACTTCCACTGGCCGACGACGACCAGAGTCATCGGGTTCGCCAAGTTCCATCTTGATAACCTCGACGCCGACCACGGTGTTGTCTTCGACAATCAGGCGGGTCGGGTTGCGCAGGAATTCGAACTGGACGTTTTCTTCTTCGGCGTCATCGACTTCGAAGTATTCAGCCGGCATCTCTTTACGGGTACGGCGGTAGACCAGGATCGAGTCTTCGCAGCCTTCGCGTAAAGCGACACGAACACAGTCGATGGCTGTATTCCCGCCGCCGACGACGATGACACGCTTGGGTGTGACTATGCCTTCGTCCAGAGCGACTTTACGCAGGTAGTGGATACCACCTTCGGAGAAGCCATTGTAGCCTTCATTTTCACCTTCAACACCCATCGGCTTCGATTTGAAAGCACCGGTGCCGAGGAAAACCGCATCGTACTGTTCTTTGAGTTCGCGCAGGGAGACATCACGACCAAGCTTGACGCCGTATTCAATCTCGACGCCCAAGTCTGAGATGATGTCTGCTTCGCGCTGTAGTAGCGGGCGTGGCATGCGGTAATCCGGAATGCCGACAGCAACTGTGCCGCCAGGCTCGTTAAGCATGTCGATGATCTTGACCTTGTGCCCTTCCAGCGCCAGGTAATAGGCGCAGGTCAGACCCGCGGGGCCGGCACCGACAACGATGATTTTCTTGCCGGTTGACTCCTTGGCCTTATGAGGTGGTTCCTGAACGTGCAGCAGCTCGTGATCGGCTGCGACGCGCTTGAGCACCATGATACTGATTGGCTCATCGATCAGGGCGCGGCGGCAGGCTGTCTCACACGGATGTGGACAGACCCGGCCACAGACCGCCGGGATTGGCATGCGATTGCGAATCGTGCCGAGCGCTTCGTCGTGGCGGTAATCCTTGATTTCCTCAATATAAGCCGGGATATCAATGTGCGCCGGACAGCGATCCATGCAGGGAGCCGTCAGCTTGTCGCGATAGCTTTTGGCCTGCTTACTCTTGCGCTCACCGCGCAGGAACGCCAGGTAGTCATCACGGAAATATTTAACCGTATCGAGCACCGGCCTGGCTGCGGTCATGCACAAGGTACACTTGCAGTTATCAAGCAGGTCGCTTAACCCGGTCAAAATGTCCAGATCTTTTTCTTCGCCGTGTCCGGCAAGGATCCGCGCCAGAGTATCCATCATGACCCGCGTCCCACGTTTACCGGGGGTGCATTTGGCACAACAGTACTTCTCCTGAACACGCTTCATATACTCGGCGGCCATGGTAACGATGTCGATATCTTTGTCCAGGACGATGACGCCGTCCCAGCCCATGAAGGCGCCTATGTTGCCTTCTTCAAGATAGTTGCCTGGCAGCTTGAATGCCGCGGCTTCCGGCTCACCACCTTGCCGGTTGTCGATCACCTTGCCGCCCCAGCTGGAAAAAACCACTTCAGCCAAGATTTGTACCTCCCATTCAGGTCAGATATTTCGACACAGAGAACCACAACAAAAAAGCGCCTCAGCGCTTATGTGTCGCGGTCTGTGTCTTAATGTTTAATTCTGTCCACGTTGTATACAGTATGCAGCTAAATACCACAAAGATAGTGAGGGAATCAAGGGAAAATTAAGCTCTGACAGCAGCCTTCACCAGCGTTTTGCAGAAGTTGGAAAAGTGTTTTTCAGATGGCGACAAAATACGCTTACAAGCACTCTTGGTCGGTTCTTTCTCATTAGCCGTCAGCGTTACGGGAAGTCAGGAAAGGGGGTGGTCACAAAGAACCCCTTAGGCTTTGAGTCCTCCCCATCAAAATAGAGCCAGGTCTGATCAAAGCTGAAGGTCTTTATGGTCACCGATGGCAGCAGGTAGTAGTCCATTTCAACGGTCATTTCGAAGCGTTTATTCTCTTCTGATGACTGTAGATAGGCGAGTCTGACATCAGTGATGTGAATATCTTTTGTCAGCGGTACGAAGGTCTTCATGAAATGCTTGCGATGTTCAGGCAACAAAAGACTGCCTGCAACGTCGAATTGTTTCCAGCGTATCGCGTCCATGAAGTCATCCCGACTCATCTCGCCAAGCTTGGCATTCTGCTTAAGTCCAAACTTCTGATGAACGCCACATGAAACCAGCATCAGGACCAGCACGAAACAGCACAATCTCTTGCAAAAATTAAAAATCACAGGATTTTCCTTTTCGTAGCTTGCATCTTTCCTCACCTTGGGTAGTCTTAAGCTTCAATAGAGAGTCGAAACCAGACAGGTCGTGCCATGAGCGTCAAAATTGAGATCTACACCAAGGTTTTTTGTTCCTATTCTCAGCGGGCCAAAGAATTGCTGCGTATCAAAGGTATGAGTTTCGTCGAGTACGATATCACCGATGATCAGGTCATGGCAGAAATGCAGAAGCGTAGTCAGCAGCTGACAATTCCGGGGATCTTCATCAATGATATCCCCATCGGTGGCTGTGCAGCATTGTTTGATTTGGATGAAAAGGGCGAACTGGATGCCCTGTTCAAACTAACCCCCTCTTAAATTGTCATACCTCCCGTACAGCAGGCTGTGGTCAAGCTCAGGCTGTGGTGCTGACAGCATTCTCCCGTAAAGCCAAAATAGTTGCAGCGTAGTCATCGGTATTGAAGACGGCGCTGCCAGCCACCAGCACATCTGCTCCTGCAGCCACTACTTCACGGATGTTCTCAATCTTGACGCCGCCATCGACTTCCAGTTCAGTGGCGAGGCCACGTTGGGTAATGCGTTGGCGCAGGGCGCTGATTTTGTCGAGAGCCGAAGGGATGAAAGATTGACCACCAAAACCGGGATTGACCGACATGACCAGAACCAGATCCAGCTCGTCGAGGATGACGTCAAGGGTCTCCACCGGTGTGGCTGGGTTGAGTGAGACGCCAGCTTTTTTGCCGAGGCTTTTGATCAGCTGTACGGTGCGATGCAGGTGTGGTACCGCTTCCTGGTGGACGGTGATGATGTCAGCACCTGCCTTGGCGAATTCGGCAATGTAGAGATCCGGATTCTCAATCATCAGGGGGACATCGAGCGGTTTGTCGGTGACCTTGCGCAAGGCAGCGACGACCAGCGGACCGATGGTGATGTTCGGGACGAAGTGACCATCCATGACATCAACGTGAATGTAGTCGGCACCAGCGCGGTCAACGGCCTGGATATCTTCCCCCAGGCGGGAGAAGTCAGCGGAAAGAATCGAGGGGGCGATCTTGATCATCTGTAACTCCCAAAAGATAAGGGTAGTCTTTCAACACAGTTTGAACTATTGGAATGACAGCTTAATATATTGTGCTGAACAGTTATAGGCAAAGAACAGAACCTTTATAACCTATTTGAAAATAGTTTGACCAGCTTTCACAAATCTGGCTGCGAAAAAAGCATCCATACCATCGTGATGATGCGGCAAGGTGCGTACAGAGCCGTTATCGGTGGTCAGTTCCTGCCATACTGTTGGCAGCAGCGTGCGAAAATCCTCCTGAACGAAGTCTTTATGAGTGGCGAGAAAATTATGCACAATGGCATCTGTCTCCGCAGCGGTGAAGGTACAGACTGAGTAGAGCAGATGACCACCAGGGCGCAGCAGAGGCGCTACTTGATTGAGAATCGTGCGTTGCAGTTCGACCAACTCCTTGATGTCGGCAGGCCGTCGGCTCCAGCGACTTTCGGGGTTGCGACGTAGCACGCCCAGACCGCTGCACGGAGCATCAACGAGAATCCGGTCAAAACTCTCCGGAACAAGAAAATCTGGCGTCTCGGTAAGATCCCAACAGCGTGCCTCGATATTCTGACAACCAATTCGCTTGGCTCCCTGGTTAATCAATTCGACCCGTTGAGGATATTTATCCAGAGCTGTGATGCTGGCTTGATTGTCGGTCAGAGCAGCAATATGTGTGGTTTTGCCGCCGGGAGCGGCGCAGGCATCAAGAATTTTATCGCCAGGCTGGGGATCAAGGAGATGAGCAATCAGCATACTCGCTTCATCCTGCACCTGATACCAGCCATCACGATCTCCGGGCAGTGGTTGCGGTGCGCGTTTTTCAACAATGATCCCTTCATCGGTATAGTGGCAAGCTCTGGCACTGTGTCCGGCTTCGGTCAGTGCGGCAAGCAAGGTTTCGCGATCAGTTTTCAGGGTATTGGTTCGCAAGGTCTGTGGCGCTGCTGCGGTCATGGCTTCGGCCAGAGCCTGGGATTCGACATTGGGAAACTGACGCAGCAACTCTTTGGCCAGCCAGTTTGGCAGGCTGCAGACATGCTTGAGGTAGTCTCGAAGGTTGTCCGGCGTCGGCCAGACAATGGTGGCGTGTTCGCGTTCAAGAGTGCGCAGGGTGCCGTTGACCAGTCCTGCAACTCGACTCATGCCAATCTGATGGGCCAGTTCGACGGTGGCGTGCACTGCAGCGTGCGGTGGAATACGATCGAGTTCCAGCAATTGGTAGGCGCCAAGGCGTAGCAGGAGCAGTGTGTCGGTCTCGAGGCGCTGCAGAGGTTGACGGGAGAATTGCTCGAGCGCAAAGTCGACCCGGCCACGCAAGCGGAGTACCCCATAGACCAGTTCCGTCAGCAGACCTCGTTCGCGCGGGTCCATGTCAGGATGGTGTTGGAGGTAATGATCGATCAGTCGATCAGCATAACTACCCTGTTCGACCCGCTGTAAAATTTTGAATGCCCCGTAGCGGGCGTCCAGAGGATTGGGTTGTTCGTTTTTACGAGTCATATTATGCGTCGCCGATGCGATCTTCTTCTCCCAGCGACATTCCTGGCTTAAGGTTGCAGCCGCGCAGAAAAGCACTCGCTGCCAGGCGTTTGCGACCGGCGAGTTGTAGCTCTTTAATCAGCAGCGTGCCGCTGCCACAAGCGATGAGTACGCCATCCTTGTCAGCTGAGACAACGCTACCGGGTTTGCCACCGTTCGCCGTTGTCGGGCTGGTCTTGGCCAGTTTGAGCAGCTCGCCATCGAGGGAGGTGTAGGCACCTGGCCAGGGGTCGAGCCCGCGCACATGATTGTGAATGTCTTTGGCCGAGCGAGTCCAGTCGATACGACCATCTTCTTTTTTCATCATTGATGCGTAAGTGCTTTGCTCATCGTCCTGGACATCTCTCTGCAGAGTACCGTCACAGAGTTGCTGCAGCGTCTCTTCCATGGTTTCGCGGCCAAGGCTAGCCAGGCGATCATGGAGTTCGCCCGCTGTTTCCTGCGGGCCAATCGACAGGCTTTTTTTAATCAGCATGTCGCCGGTGTCGAGACCGACATCCATATACATGGTGGTGATCCCGGTTTCCGTCTCACCGTCGATGATGGCCTTGTTGATCGGTGCAGCACCGCGGTACTTGGGAAGCAGCGAGGCATGCACGTTGATGCAGCCATGGCGGGGAATATCAAGTACGCTCTTTGGCAGAATCTGACCATAGGCAACCACCACAATCAGGTCGGGGGCCAAGGTCTCCAGTTCGGCGACGGCCTCGGGCTGGCGCAGCTTGAGAGGTTGGTAGACAGGGATGTCATGCTTCAGGGCCAGTTCCTTGATCGGTGGTGCCGCCAATTGCTTGCCGCGGCCTTTGGGTCGGTCGGGCTGGGTATAAACGCCGACCAGATTGCAGCCCGCATCAATTAAGCCCTGCAAAGTCTGCAGGGCAAAGTCCGGTGTTCCCATGAAAACGGTACGTAGTTCCTGTGGCATCATTACATCTGCTCCGTCATATGTTCCTGAATTTTCTTCCACTTTTTACGAAAGATACTGCGTTTGAGCGGTGAGAGATGGTCGACAAAGAGGATGCCGTCAAGGTGATCGATCTCGTGCTGACAGGCAATTGCCGTCAGGCCGCCGGTCTCAATGATGCGGGTCTGCTCATCGAGATCCTGAAAACGAACTTTGACTTTCTCGCTGCGGTTGACCTTGGCATAGTATTCCGGGACCGAAAGGCAGCCCTCTTCTTCGCAGCTTTCACCTTCACGATCAATAATCTCCGGGTTGACCAAAACCAGTAACTGCGCCTCTTCATCGCGCGACGAACAGTCGATCACGGTCAGACGTTTGCTGATACCGACCTGCGGTGCCGCCAGACCGATGCCCGGGGCAGCATACATGGTCTCGGCCATATCATGGGCCAGTTGGCGCAGTGGTTCATCAAAGTCGGTGACCGGCGCAGCGACCTTTTTCAGCACCGGATCGGGATAGTGGCGTATTTTAAGTAAAGCCATAATTTGTGCCTGTTGAAAGAGACGTTATTTTTCTAATTGAGAAGGGCCAGACCACCAGTAGTAGCAAGGCCTTATCTATTGCTGACATCTCAATGATAGATGTGGTTTTCGGTGCAAGTCAACCTTCGCTTTTCTCCTCCGCTTTTCCTGCTGCCAGCATGAGCCTTGCATAATGAGATCTTTTTATGGTATCTCAACCTTTCTGATTTTATTTAATTGTCATCTTTATGACATGTTTTGAAATTCTTTGTCATGTTTGCAATAATAAGGAGGGGGCAATGTCCTGCATCAAGGACTGGCCCGTGGCCGACCGGCCGCGGGAAAAACTTCTATCTACAGGTCCAGAAAAACTCAGTGATACCGAACTGCTGGCGTTGATTCTACGCACCGGCCATGCTGGCAATGGCACCACAGCACTTGATCTTTCCCGTCAATTGCTGACGAGGTTCGGTTCTCTGCGTGCCATGACATCGGCAGCGGTTGTCGAGCTCTGTGATGTGCCAGGTATCGGTCCCGCCAAGGCGGCAGAAATTCTTGCCGTCGGTGAACTGGCCCGTCGGTTTGCTGCCAGCCCCCTCGCTCCAGGAAGCCGTTTTACCAGCTCCCGAGAAGTCTTTGAGCATTTCCACGAGCGTCTTCGTGATCGGAAAAAAGAAGTCTTCCTGACCCTGCTGCTCGACAGCAAAAATCGGGTCCTGCGTGAAATTCAGATCTCCGAAGGCAGCCTCAATGCCAGTATCGTCCACCCCCGGGAAGTCTTTCAGCCGGTGATCCGTGAGTCCGCGGCGGCAGTTCTCTTTGTGCACAACCATCCATCCGGTGATCCGGAGCCGAGTCGTGAGGATCTGGAATTAACCACCCGCCTGCGTGATGCCGGAGCGCTCATGGGCGTGCGGGTGCTTGATCATATCATTATCGGCAGCGGTCGTTATATCAGTCTGGCGGATCGAGGATTGATGGGGTGAATCAGGTCTTTTGTTTCGGGTCATAACCCAAAAGAAGGTTTAACGCAGAGTCGCAAAGAACGCAGAGGAAAGGCTACTGTTTTTAGGAAAAATGAATCAACCGTTGACTTTGTTTTCTGCGTCTTTGCGTTAATGCAATAGGCTTGAGTTGTCTTTGCCTTTGTTGTGGTTATAAGTTCGTTTTCTTTCTAATGTTTTGTGCTTGTGCATTCTTTGAGGGGGGTCTTGTCATGGGAGAGACAAAGGGGGTTGGTGGGTTTACGCTGGTTGAAGTGATGATGTCGTTGATGATTTTTATGATTGCCAGCATGGGGCTTTTGCCCTTGCTGATAAGCAATCTACAGGTTAATCACGGCAACAGCCTGCATACGCAGGCACAGCGTTTAGCTGGTGAGATGATGGCGGGACTGCAGGTGCTTGATTATGCTGGCTTGGCGACCGTTGCAGAGGAGCCTTTGCTGGTTGCCGGTGTTGAGATTCAGCAGCAGATCGAAGTAAACGTGCCGCAGCATGATCTGAGCAGAATCACAGTTACCGCGAGCTGGCAGCAACAGGGAAAAACTCATCGTTATCAGTTGCAAACGATCCGTTCGGCACCATGAAAAAAGGTGTCTGTGCAGGGGTAACCCTGGTTGAGCTACTGGTCGCCATGACGGTTGCTTCCATCATTGGCACCATGATCTTGCAGATGGTGATTGATTTTCAGTCACGTATTTTGATTGAAATAAGTCGTAATGATTTGCAGGATCGAGCCGAACGTCTGATCCGTTTCCTGGCCAGCGATATCCGTGATGCCGCATTTCTGCTCGGCCCGGTGCCTCAGGTGGCAGGTGGTACGTCACTGGCTCTGGTGCATGATAGCTTGACCGGTGACCCGATGGAATTCTTGCCCTTTTCGATCCTCGCCGATGACCACAGCGATGACGATGATCGTTTGACAATCGTCAAGGCCGTTTCCTTTGCCCCAGCCCTGCGCCTGGCACAACCGGTCATTGCCGGTGAGGCCGATTTGGTCTTGAATCGTCGCCCCAATCGCAGCCCCGGATCGACCCGCGAACTGCAACCTGGTCCTGAGGCGATTAATCATCTGGTGCTCGCCAGTCATCGCCTCTGCTATGCCGTACAGCTTGCAGGTCAGTCGTTGCAATTGGCTCAACCTCTGGTTGAGAATATCCCGGTCGGTACAGAAGTCCTGGGCGTGCGGGCTTATTCCTATCAACTTGATCCTTTCACTACCAGCAACCGTTTGCGGCGAGACGATTTTACCAGTCGGGCCATTCTGGACGATGCCGTCGATGGTATGCAGTTCGAATATCTGCTTGGCGATGGCTCTCTGACTCATCAACCAGCAAGGCCGCAGGATGTTCGTGGTGTGCGTATCAGTCTGCTGGTTCGGGACCTGCGTCCTGATCGAAATTACACCAACGAAACCGTCTATAAACTGGGTAACCGCAGCTACGGTCCTTTCCGGGATCATTATCGGCGCAGCCTGGTCTCAGAACTGGTCGAGGTGAAAAATCATGGCCTGTGATGTGAGGAACAAGGCCTGCAAGGTGAGAATTAAGGCCCGTAGTGAACGGGGTATGGCACTGGTCAGCGTGGTGCTGATGTTGACAGTGCTGCTGATCCTGGCCCATGTTCTCACCGAAAAAGTTTGGCAGTCAACCCGTCAAACAGCAGATGCCGCCAATCGCAAACAACTTTTCTGGGCGGCGCAGGCTGGTATTGAATCAGCGCGACAGCGACTGACCGTTGACTATGTCAGCTCCGCAGGTTGGCAAAACTTTCTGACAGCTACCACGTTGCTGAGATATCCGGCAGCGCCTGCCTGGACGACCGAGATTAACCGTTTGCCTGTTGAGATTTACCTGCGAGACAACCCGGATGGTGACGGCGATGTGCACAGTGATAACGACCTGAAAGTTTTCGTGCTGGCGCGGGCTCGGGGGAGGCGCGGAACAGAGGCCATGATTGAAAGTCTCTGTGGCTTCGATTTGTCGGCGATTGATAGCAATGACCAGCAATCTGGCCAGCCCGTGACCGGGACGGACCACTCCAGTCAGCCGGTCAACGCTTATGGTATTACCGATTGAGCTGGGAATGCACACACTGAATTGCGATATGTAATATTGGGAGGGGAAAAATGAATCGATACCGAAAGCTGGCGCGGGTATTCATCAGCTTCAGCCTCTGGTTGACACTCTGTGCACCGGTCCTGGCGAGTGAGCTGCAGCAGGAATATGTGACAACTACCCCGGTGCTTACCGATGGTGTCCTTTATGTTGCCAGTTCGATCTACCCCTGGCATCGTGGTCATTTACGGGCCATCGATATTTTTGAGACCTTTCCGGTCACTCTCTGGGATGCTGCAGAACGAATGCCGCTTGCTGGAATCGGCGACAACCCCGGTGACCAGACAAGCAGCGATCCACCTGCCATTATTCAAGTCGATAATCAGTACCGCAGTCTTTTTACCAATCTTGCTGATAGTTTGCTGCCTCTGACTGTCGGGCAGGTGGGAAAGTTACTACCTGCACTGGGCGTCGCTTCTACAGCAGAGGCAGAGGTCCTGTTGCACGCTGCGCGTGGTCGACGTGGTGGCTCGCCGGAGCAGGTTTCTGGCTCAGGCGAGGACCCACAGCGGCTCTGGAGTATCAGCCGGTCTTCGCCGGTTCTGGTAGGTCGCAGCTCGTTCAGTGCCGCGCAGGAGCAACGCGATCGGATCCTTTATGTTGGTGCCGGGGATGGCCAGTTGCATACGTTCTTTGTCAGTCGCTGGGATAGCACGACAGGAACTTACCTGATTAATGACTCCGATGGTGGCAGAGAATTGTGGGCATATCTGCCAGGTAGTTTCCTCCCATATCTCAAGAACCAGCCACTTGAAGATTCTCTTGGTGAGCTTGCCGTGCATCTCGATGGCTCACCGGTGGTCAGGGAACTATTCCTCGACCTTGATGGTGATGGTCGTCGCGACTGGCACACACTGCTGGTGGCAACCGGCACGATTGTACAGGGACGCCGCAGCTGCCTTTTTGTCATAGATATCAGCAACCCTTATCAGCCAGAACTGCTTTGGGAAAAGCTGTTGCCGGGGGACGCTGTCGGTCGAACCCGTGGTGTTACCTTTGGCGATTGTGGCACCGCTTCAGGTTCGTCAAGTTGTCTTTATCTTACGGCAGACTTTGCCGCGGGAGGTGATGCCGGGCTTCACGCTCTCGCCGTAGAGTTGGCAACCGGAGAGAAGCTCTGGCAGTTTTCAGTGCCTTACTCGGCATCAGGAGTTGTGGCCGAGGCCACTCCGGCAGTACCGGCGCTGATGGATGCCAACGGGGATGGGAGGCGAGATGCGCTAGTGTTCGGTGATCTGGTTGGACAGCTCTGGGCACTGGACCTTAAAGATGGTCACGCCTATGGCGATGCGCCGATTTATGTCGTGCCGGGTGGTGTCGCAGAGCCAATAGGTGCCGGGATTGCAGTTCAGGGCCAGGTGATCATATTCGGTACAGGCGGTGTTGAGCATTCTTCCGATCATTATCAGTATGCTGTTTATGCCGTGGAAGTTATGGCCGATGGCAGCCGTCTACGTTGGAGATATCCACTGGCGATGGGCGAAAAGATCTGGGAAACACCTACTGTAGATGCCTCTGGCAATGTGCTTTTTGGTACGGCGGTCGATTATCTCTCTTTGGCCAAGGCCGGTGAACAGCCGACCACAGGTCGAATCGTCGCTCTCAAGGCAGATGGTGAGGAAGAGATCAGTCATGATGCTGAAGCGGCAACTCTGGGGCGGGTGGTAACAGCACCAAAGGTCACTGTTTCAGTCGCTTTAACAGGTGAAGTGACTCAGTTCGGTACTGCCAATCGCTTGGATAGTCCCGTTGCCAGCCCCGGCTCGGTCAAGATCTTGTCGTGGCGGCAATTATGATTTGTACCGGGAAGGTTAGTGGCAAAAGGATAAAGCTCGCACACCGCTCGCGTGGCTTTACCTTGTTGGAACTGTTGTTGGTGATGGCAATGGTCGGTATTCTGACCTGTGTGGCGACCTGGGGCGGAAGTCATCTTGTCCGTGGTTGGCAACTCAAACGGGCGGGGCATCAGTTGCTAGAAGACCTCAAGGCGGTACAAGCGCGAGCCGAGATGTCCGGCAGTCT
Organism: Deltaproteobacteria bacterium; assembly: GCA_024279915.1. GTDB lineage: Bacteria > Desulfobacterota > Desulfuromonadia > Desulfuromonadales > BM103 > M0040. The sequence continues at coordinate 11,646 of JAJRRB010000059.1, read as the reverse complement.
GACCATGGTTAACGGCTCTCTGGTCATGCAGCGAACTTTTCTGGCCTTTGATACTGATGCGCGAAGCTATGTGGCTTATGCCTGGCAGGACCACGATGGTGACGGTGTTGCCGAGGCAGGCGAATCGGTGCAACTCTGGCAGAAAAGTCTGCCGCCCGGAGTGTCCTTCGGGTGGTCATCCGGCATTGATCGCCGTGCATGCAGCAATGTTGCCGGTGCGCCGACGAGTGAAATTTCCTTCTCCAGTCCCGCTTATGCGCCGTGTGATGATCGGCCTTGCATCAAGTTCGATCAGCACGGTTTCAGTGTTATGGGGCCAGGAGCTGTTTACCTCTCTGAGGGTGAACAGTCGTTGGCAATTACCGGGACGCGGCCGGGTCATTTTACTCTGTGTGAGTGGGGTGGGGAGCGGTGGCGCTAAGGATTGCCCACACAAACTTGCCACTCACATCCTGTCATGCTAAAGTGCTTAAGTATCTGCAAGGCCGGGGTTTTCCCGGCTTTTTCTTTCGATCAAGCAAGTAATTATGACGCAAACCCACCCACAACAAAAACCAGAACTCCTTGCCCCTGCCGGTAGCCTCGAAGCTTTCTTCGCGGCAATGGAATTTGGCGCCGATGCGGTTTACGTAGGCCTGAAAGAATTCTCCGCCCGGGCCAAAGCCAAGAACGTCAATCGTGATGAGCTGGAGCGTATGATTGGCTATGCTCACACGCGGCAGCGGAAAGTCTTTCTGACCCTCAACACATTGGTGAAAGAGAAAGAACTTTCGCATCTGATTGATGTCCTGGCCGCTGTTGAGGCCATGGGTATCGATGCTGTAATCCTTCAGGATATGGGAGTCTGGCGCCTGGTCAAGCGGCACTTTCCCGGTCTGGAGATGCATGCTTCGACGCAGTTGACCATCCATAATGCCGCCGGAGTACGTATGGCCGAGCGCCTCGGTTTCTCCCGTGCCGTGCTTGCCCGTGAACTGAGCCTTGAGGAAATCGCGGTAATTAAGCGCGAGACGAGTCTCGATCTCGAACACTTTATCCATGGCGCCCACTGTTTCTCCTTCTCCGGCCAGTGCAGTTTCTCCTCCTGGCTTGGCGGCATGAGTGGAAATCGCGGACGTTGCGCCCAGCCCTGTCGGCGGCGCTATCATCATAAAGGCAAAGACGGTTACTACTTTTCTCCCAACGATCTCTCGGCGATTGATCTCCTGCCGGAACTAGCGGCGGCTGGGATTATGAGTTTCAAGATCGAGGGCCGCATGAAGAGTGCCGAATACGTGGCCAACGTCATTCAGGCGTACCGCACCGTTCTCGATGCTTCGAACCGGGATCGTGGCGCAGCAATTGATAAGGCGAAAGAACTGCTCAAAGAATCGTTTGGTCGCCAGCCGACCCGTGGTTTTCTGCCGGGCAATGTTCCCACCGATATGGTCAACCCCGGTGTCCACGGTGCTACCGGTCGACTGATTGGCACTGTCGAGCGTTGCGAGGGTGGGCTGCTCTCTTTTGTGTCCCGCGATCCGGTGCATTTGGGAGATCGCCTGCGTATACAGCCAGCCACCGACAAGCCGGGTACGGCGTTTACGATTCGTGACCTGCGGCTTGCCAACAAACCGGTTAACCGGGCCAACGCAGGCCAACGCGTTGCGGTTGGTTCTCCACCGGAGAAAAGCTTTCGCGCCGGTGACCGGGTTTACAAAGTTTCTTCAGGTAGGGCTTTCAACCTGAGTCAATCTGCCTGTCGCAAGCGCCTCGAGAGTGTCTCTCCCGGAGAGGCTGTGGTCGATCTCACCTTTGCCATGCCGACGTCCGAGCGAATCGAATTGAACGCAGCCTGTCAAGGTCTGTCGCGAACTCGCCACTATACGGTTGAATCGTTTCCCGCAAAGGAACGGCCGCTGTCGCACGAGGTTCTGGCCAAGGTCTTTGGTAAAACCGGTCAGCTGCCACTGGCGCTGGGACGTCTCGAATGTGGTCCCCTGCCAGCTGTGGTTTTGCCGCTCAGTCGATTGAATGCTGTTCGTCGCGAGTTTTATCAAGAGCTGGCAGAGCTCGTTGCCGGGCTTCAACATGAGGCTCGCACTGATCATCGCCGTCAGGCCATGGCGGATCTGGCCCCTGCCGGAATGTCACCGGTCGCAGTCCCTTGTCTTGCGGTTGCACTCGGCAACTTGCATGACCTCTCTCTGCTTAAGCAGGAGGGTGTTGATGAGTTGATCCTGCCGCTTTCTCCCGGCGCTGGCGCCAAGCTTGAAGCGAGCAGCCGCTTTGTCATCAAGAGTCCGGAACGGATTCTCTGGGACTTGCCTCTGGCGATTTTCGATACAGAGTGGCCAGCCTTTCAGGACGAGGTCAATCGGCTGGTCGAGCTCGGTTTCCGTCGCTTTCGTTTACAGAATATTAGTCAAATGCTACTGTTTGATGGTGTGGATGGTCTCTCGCTGGAGAGCGGCTATCGACTTTTTACCACCAACAGCCAAGCGGCCTTCGCCTGGCGTGAACTGGGGCTCTCGGCAGCGACGCTCTATGTCGAAGATGACCGCGTCAATCTGGCTGCACTGCTCAACCGTGAGACGCAACTACCGCTGACAGTGACCGTCTATGCCAGTTTGCCGATGATGGTTTCACGTATCCCGCTGCGCAGCGTCAAGCCGGAGCATCCGCTGATCTCCGATCGTGACGAGGCTTACCGGGTGGATAATCGCACTGGACTCACGGTGGTTCGACCGGAACAGGATTTTTCGCTGCGTGGGTATCTCGGTGAGTTACAGAAAATGGGCTGTGGCCGTTTTGTCGTCGACCTGGCTCATCTGGGATCGACTTCTGCTGAGGGGCGGCGTGTGCTTGCTGCTTACGGGCAGGACGCGGTTCAGCCGAGAACGTCGACCTTTAATTATCTGCAGGAAATGATTTAGGGATTGCCCCTTTGCCATATAGTAAAAAACAGCCAATTTTACCAGGAAAGTGAACTATACATGGAACAGATTGAAATTCTAACGACCAATGCCCAGGTTGCAGAACTGGCCGAGCTGCTCGCCGCCGAGACCACCATCGCCGTCGACCTGGAGGCTGACTCGATGCACAATTACCAGGAGAAGGTTTGCCTGATCCAGGTCTCGACACTTGAGCGAACGGTGCTGATTGATCCTCTGGCAGCGACGGACCTGAGTCCGTTAAAGCCGGTCCTGGCTAATCCCGCTATTCGAAAAATATTCCATGCCGCTGATTACGACCTGCGTAGCTTGAGTCGTGATTTCGACCTGGAGGTCAATGGTCTGTTCGACACTATGATTTGCGCTCAGCTACTGGGTGAGGATCGTATTGGTCTGGCAGATCTTTTGCGCAAATATTTCAGTGTGCAACTCGACAAAAAGTTTCAGCGTGCCGATTGGTCACAGCGGCCCTTGCCCGCTGAAATGGTACGTTATGCCGCTGAAGATACCCGTCACCTGCATCGTCTGGTAGCTATCCTGGAAGAGCGCCTGGTGGATCTGGGCCGTATGAGCTGGTGTACGGAAGAGTTTGCCTTGATGGAGCAGGTGCGCTTTGCCGAAAACGACGGACCGATCTGTCTGCGTTTCAAAGGTGCAGGTCTCTTATCCCAACGCGAACTTGGTGTGCTGGAAAAGGTGATGCAGTGGCGTGAGCAGGAGGGGGCCCGGCGCAATCAACCGGTCTACAAGATTCTCGGCAACAAATCGTTAATGGAGCTGGCGCAACGTATGCCCAGGGAAACGGGGCATCTGCATGGTATCGATGGCCTGTCGCCGCGTCTGATCGAACGCTATGGCCGTGCTTTGTTGAACGCTGTTCGTGAAGGCCTGAATATAGCCGAAGAAGAGTTACCAAAATTCCCGAGGCAACCGCGGCGGGCAAAGGATCCGGGTCTCGAAGAACGGGTCAAGGCACTTAAAAAATGGCGGCAGAAAGAGGCCGCAAGATATGCTCTGGAGCCAGGGGTTCTGATCAATAATGCGGCCCTTGAAGCTGTTGCTCTGGCCAGGCCGCTGTCTCTGGCTGAGCTTGACACCGTTACTATTTTGAAAAACTGGCAGAAAAAAGAACTGGGTGAGACCATGCTGGAAGTCCTCTAAGATCAGGATGGAAGCCCTCATAAGACAAGCCGATGAAAAAACTCCATACCTTCTCTCTCGCTGATCGTGCTGAAGCAGGCTTATTGAAAGAACTTCTGGAGCGTGAAGGTGTGACCTGCCTGATTCGTAATGAACAGCTCTTTGCTGCTCTTGGCGAAATCCCTTTTCTCGAATGTTTCCCGGAACTCTGGGTGGTCGATGATGAAGTCTGGCCGCGCGCCAGGCTACTCCTCGACAATTGGTTTAAGAGCGATGAAGAAACCGTGCCGTGGACTTGCTCGTCTTGTGGCGAGATTCTGGAGGGGCAATTTGGAGCTTGTTGGAAGTGTGGACAAGAACGGGACGCGTGACCCTGTAAGGGTTTGTCTTACAACCACTGCCTGACATATTCATACATGACCACCGAAGCGGCTATGCTGACATTAAGGCTCTGTACGCTGCCGAACTGGGGAATGGTCAACTTCTGCAACTGCGGATAGTCTTTCGTCTCGAAACTGAAACCAAACTCCTCATGTCCCAATACAAAAGCACTTTTGCGCGGCAGCTCTACTGCACAAAGTGATGTTGCCCCCTCCGGGTCGAGTGTGAAAAAAGTATAGCCCAGCGCAAATAAATCAGCGTGACAGTCAGCAAAGGTCTCATGGAAAAGTGCCGGAACCTTACGAAAAGATCCCTTAGCCGGTGACGGATCGAAGGGGTCAATATTAACCAGGTGCACGGCAGTTGCACCGAAGGCCTCGGCACTGCGGAAAATCTTGGCTACGTTGAATCCAACCTTGAGCTGATCAAGCACCAGAACAAACTCATGCGCACCCGGTTTGGCCAGAACATTGCGCTGACGTTCCTTGTTGTAGCGCAGTAACATCTGGCGCCGGCTTTCTTTTCTGCTCATTACATACCTGGAAAGTGAATAGGTGAAAGGAAAAAAGCGAAAGGCAAAAAGTTCTGTGCTTCAGACTTTTCCCTTTTACAATCAAAGAGTCCCTCTACCTGGTCTTCCCCGGTATCCCGGCTTCGGTCATCGGTCGCGGGTCAAGTAACTGGTTCAACTCTTCCTCTGGTAATACCTTTTCTGCAAGGGCGACTTGCCGAACCGTTTTGCCGGTTTCATGAGCCTGCTTGGCTATGGCCGCAGCACGATCATAGCCGATCACCGGAGCAAGGGCGGTACACATGGCCAGACTCTCTTCGATAAGCGCTTCGCAACGCTGCCGGTCAGCGACGAGACCTTGCAGGCAACGTTCATTGAATTGACCAACAACATTGGCCAGCAGGTCGATCGATTGCAGCAGGTTATGCGCCATGACCGGCATCATGACATTCAGTTCAAAATTACCGACGAGACCGCCCAGAGTGATGGTGGCATCATTGCCAACCACCTGGGCGCAGACCTGCATCATGCTCTCAGCCATGACCGGATTGACCTTGCCTGGCATGATTGAGCTGCCCGGCTGGACTGTGGGAAGTTGCAGTTCGCCAAGGCCACAGCGTGGACCACTGGCCAGGAAGCGGATGTCGTTGGCGATTTTAAAGAGAGCGACAGCGGTGGTTTTCAGGGCGCCACTGGCAGCGACCACCTGTTCTTTGCCAGCCTGGGCGGCAAAGTGGTCTTTTGCCTCTCGCAATGGCAGTTTGGTCACCTCGGACAGCCCGGAAATGACTTTTTGGGCAAACTCCGGATGAGTGTTGAGGCCGGTGCCGACTGCTGTGCCACCAAGAGGAAGCTCGCAGAGGCCGTCCATGGCCCGCTCAAGCTCACTTGTAATCAGAGTCACCTGGCGGAAGTAACCGCCGAAGATCTGGCCGAGACGAATCGGTGTGGCATCCTGCAGGTGAGTGCGGGCAATGGTGACGATATCGTCAAATTCACGAGCTTTTTTACCCAGCGTTTTGCAAAGGTCGCCGAGAGCCGGTAATAGATGCTGGTTAATTTCTACAGCAGCGGCCAGGTGCATGACGGTTGGAATGACATCGTTGCTCGATTGGCCGTAGTTGACATGGTCATTGGGATGCACGGTTCGACTGCCGAGCGGCTCATCAAGGAGTTGGCAGGCGCGATTGGCAATCACCTCGTTGGCGTTCATGTTGGTGCTGGTGCCGGAGCCGGTCTGGAAGATATCGAGAGGGAATTGATCGTCCAGGTCACCAATAATGACTTCTTCGGCCGCATCCATGATCGCCAGGGCCACTCGCTCGTCGAGCAGGCCGAGTTCCCGGTTGGCTTGTGCCGCATGTTCCTTGACCATGCCGAGAGCGCGCAGAAAGGGGCGAGGGAAAACGATACCCGAGATCGGAAAGTTCTCTCGGGCTCGAGCGGTCTGGGCGCCATAAAGAGCGTCAGAGGGCACAATCATGCTGCCCATGGAGTCCTGTTCAGTGCGGGTTGCAGACATTTTAAATCTCCTCTACAGGATGGTGCTAGAAAGAGCATCTTCCTGAAATCATTAACAGTTTTAACATCATCAGCATATCAACTGAAGCGCTACTGTCAATGGCCCTGGTTAGTTTTAGGCTCTTCAAAAAGATTTTAGTATCGCTAAACTTTCTGCGTGGATAGAATACCGCTTATGTCGACTCTCGCCTTTACATTAATTCTCTTCTCGGCGCTGATGCATGCGTTCTGGAACCTGCTGGTCAAACGCAGCCAGGACAAGACCGTCTTCATCTGGTGGATGTTCGTTGCTTCCGGCAGCCTGATGGTTGTGGCTCTGCCGGTGGTTGGCTCTTTTCCTTTGCCATCATGGCGTGTGGTCGGCCTGGCGGCGATTGGTGGTGTCTGTTTCATGCTCTACCACCTCTTTACTGGACGCGCCTATCGTAGTGGCGACTTGTCACTGATTTACCCGCTGGCGCAGACTTCGATGTTCTGGGTGCCGGTCTGGGGAGTCCTTATCCTCGGCGAAAAGGTCTCTGCCCTTGGCCTGTCGGGGATTGGCCTGATCCTGCTCGGCGCTTATTCGATCCAGTTGCGAGCGCTGGCCTGGAATGAGGTGATCCGGCCTTTCCGTAACCTGCGCGACCCAGCAGTGCTGGCCGCCCTGTCCGCTGGCTTCATCTATTCGATAGGGTCGGTGATTGACAAGACCGGTGTCATGCTCTACTCACCCTTCCATTTTACCTTCATGCTGGTCGCTTTCATGCTCTTGTTCATGACCCTGAACATCATCCGTGCCAAGTACCGGGGCCGGGTCGTGGCGGAATTCAGAAATAGTCGTGGCCTGGTGCTCATCTCGGGTCCGGGGATCATGGCTTCTTTCATTTCATTCCGTTACGGTCTACAAATGGCACCGATGAGCTATGCCGTGCCGGTACGTCAGGTCAGCCTGCTGATTGGTGTGCTGATCGGTGTACTTTTCCTCGGTGAAGCCTGTGGTCGGATTCGCTTCATCGCCACCCTGCTTGTCCTCGCTGGAGTTGCGCTTATTCGCCTCGGTTAAATATACGCTGCAAAGAGTTAAAGAACAGTCCCCATCGCACCCCCCGTCTCGATTAAACTTTGCGTCCTCCGCGTCTTTGCGTTAAAACTTAGCTATGAAACACATCGCCAATTTCCTCTTCGAAGCCGGTATGCTCAAGCGCACACCGCGCACCGGTTTTCAGTTTCTCGGTTCCGGTGCCGAATCAGTCGCCGAACATATCTTCCGTACCAGTCTGATTGGCTACACCCTGGGCCAACTCGATGATGAGGCTGATGCCGGGCGGGTCGTGTTGCTCTGCCTCTTCCACGATATTCCCGAAGCGCGCACCGGTGATCTGAATTATGTCAACAAGAAGTACGTCAAGGTCGATGAGCGCAAGGCGGTCGAGGATCTCGCTCGCACTCTGCCCTTTGGTGATGATTATCGCAGCTTGCAATATGAGTTCATGGCCAGGGAAACCCGCGAAGCACACATTGCTCACGATGCCGATCAGCTGGAGATGATTCTGGCGCTCAAAGAGTACAAGGATCTTGGCAATCGCTATGCTGATGAATGGTACCCGGTCACACTCAAGCGACTGCAGACAGAGACGGCAAGGACTCTTGCGGAAACGATCTGGGAGACCGATTCGACCCGCTGGTGGTTTGATGACGATACTGAGTGGTGGGTTAAGGGTGAAAAGTAAGCAGTGAAAAGGCAAAGGTAAAAGGTGAAAAGTCAGAAGGAGCAAGGCTTGACCCTACTCTCAAGAGGTGTTAGAACTCCCTCTCTTGTGCTTAAATATCAGTAACCATTCAGCACAATCTGAATTATTTACAAAAAAATACCAGTTACTCAATTTTAACCAAAACAGCGGAGCTGTTTTTATGCTCGATCTTAAATTTTTGCGCGACAACCTGGATGAAGTTGAACGCCGCCTGGCTACCCGTGGGGGTGCAGTTGACCTCGGTGACTTCCGTACTCTCGATGAAAGTCGTCGTTCTCTGCTCAGCGAATCGGAAAGTCTCAAGGCCGAGCGCAACCAGGTCTCTGCCTTGATCGGCAAGACCAAAGACAAGAGTCAGGTTCAGGGCGAAATCGCCCGCATGAAAGATGTTTCGACACGCATTAAGGAACTCGACGAGGAATTACGCCACGTCGAGGAAAGCCTCAAAAACTTGCTACTGACTTTGCCGAACCTGCCCGACGCAGCCTGTCCGATCGGCCATTCTGAAGCAGATAATCCCGAAATCAGCACCTGGGGAGAACCGACCCAGCTCGGTTTTGAGCCAAAGGCCCACTGGGACCTGGGTGAAGATCTCGATATCATTGATTTTGAACGCGCCACCAAGATTGCCGGTGCTCGTTTTTCTCTCTTAAAAGGTGCCGGTGCCAGACTCGAGCGTGCTCTGACCAACTTCATGCTTGATACCCACACAGCAGGAGGCAAGTATACGGAAGTGTTGCCGCCTTTCATGGTCAATCGCGACACCATGACCGGAACGGGGCAGTTACCGAAATTTGAAGCGGATCTTTTCCATATGGATGCTCCCGATTATTTCCTGATCCCGACCGCAGAGGTGCCAGTCACCAATATCTTCCGTGAGGAGATTCTGGACGGCTCCCAGCTACCGATCTGCTACACAGCCCACACGCCCTGCTTCCGCAAAGAGGCCGGCGCCCATGGCCGTGATACGCGTGGTTTGATTCGTCAGCACCAGTTTAACAAGGTCGAGCTGGTCAAGTTTGCTCGTCCGGAAGATTCCGAAGCCGAACTGGAAAAGCTGCTCGCGGACGCCGAAGGTATCCTGCAGGCTCTCAAGCTGCCCTATCGGGTGGTCGATCTCTGTACTGCCGATATTGGTTTCTCCGCTTCCCGCACTTTCGATATCGAAGTCTGGTTGCCAGCCCAACAGGCTTACCGTGAGATTTCGTCCTGTTCGAATTTCCGTGATTTCCAGGCGCGCCGTGCCAGCATCCGTTTTCGCCGCGAAGCAGGCAGTAAACCGGAATTCGTGCATACTATAAATGGCTCAGGTCTGGCTGTCGGCCGCACCGTGGTGGCGGTCCTGGAAAACTACCAGCAGGAAGACGGTTCTGTGGTTATTCCAGAAGTTTTACGTCCTTATATGGGTGGATTGGAAAAAATTAGTTGATACGATACGCAATTCGTAATACATAATGTCCTTCTGGAAACAGCGGACGATCAGAGATAGCAGTTAAGTACGGAGGAGTGGCCGAGCGGCCGAAGGCGGCGGTCTTGAAAACCGTTGATGCGCAAGTGTCCGTGGGTTCGAATCCTACCTCCTCCGCCAATTATAAGAAAAGCCCGCATATCGCGGGCTTTTTCTCTTTCTGGGGTTCCTGGTCAATATATTTCAACTAACGTGTTTTCGTCCGGAAACGGCCCTTTTCCGCAATCTCTGCGTCAATCTGCACATTTGATTGTGCGGCGTAAAGTACTACGCCTCCGCTCAAATGTATGATTTCCTTGACCTTGCAAAAAATTGCTCGTTTCCAAATCGAAAACTGCACTCGTGCTCATCCAGAGTTTCCGGATGGACACTAAAGAGCAAAGCCTCTATTCCGCAATGGATAGGGGTTTTGCTCTTTGCTTCACACCCAAAACCTTCACAAACGCTTGAACGGACAAGTGCGTTGCTCGTTAGTAGTTAATATGTTATTGTTAAAGTCAAAAATTAGGAATAATGGTTAATATGTTATCTATAATCGACATTCAAAAAGGGCTGGCTCAAAGGCTTAAAAGTGTACGATTGTCGGCCAATCTAACCCAGCAAGGCCTCGCTACGCGTGCAGGAGTGAGTCTGGGGAGCCTTAAAAGGTTTGAGCGGAACGGGGAGATTTCCTTGCAGAGCCTTGTGCGGATTGCCTTTGCATTGCGAATGGAAGATGAGCTCGGCGCATTGTTTCAACCAAAGCCAACCTCCTCTTTGGACTCTCTTCTTGAACAGTCGAAAACATCAAAGAGGCAGCGAGGGCGTAAATCATGAGCAGCCTCAAGCCTATAACTTTGCTCGTTGTTTCTCTGGATGTGGGTGAACCTCTCCGCGTGGGACGTTTGGCATATATTAATCGAGAGATTGTTTTCGAGTTTGACCCCAAGTTCCCTGTAGATACCCTGAATATATCTCCTTTCCAGCTAAAACCCGCGTTTGGTTCCAGCATTATAAAGGGCCCCGAAAGAAATTTTGCAGGCCTCCATGGGGTCTTCAATGACAGCCTTCCCGATGGATGGGGACGCCTTTTGATGGATCGCAAACTACGTGATGTAGGTATACGTCCAAACCGGTTGACACCTCTGGACAGGTTGGCCTGGATTGGTTCTAAAGGGATGGGCGCATTATCTTACCGCCCGGAGCATTCTGAATTGGCAAAAGAGGACACCCGTGCCTGGATTGACCTCGATGAAATAGCCGAGGCCTCACGAATCGTTCTTGAAGATAGCCCTGAAGCTGTATTTGATTACCTTTTGCAGGTGGGCGGTTCTCCCCAGGGAGCAAGACCAAAGGCACTTATTGGACTCGCATCGGATGGCACGTCAATTGTTCATGGTAAAGAAAACTTAGCCGAAGGGTATGAACATTGGCTGGTCAAATTTGGAACTCAGCATGACATCGAGGAATCCGGCATTATTGAACAGGCCTATGCTGATATGGCACGAGCGGCCGGAGTTGTGATGCCAGCCACCAGAGTCCTCCCTGCCCAAAATGGGCCTGGTTATTTTGGCGTTAAACGATTTGACCGCGATGGTAATCGTCGGATTCATATGCATACGATTTGTGGCCTACTTCATGCTGATTTCAGGTTGCCAAGCATTGGTTATGAGGAAGTTCTGCATGCAACCAGAGCTCTTACCAGGCGGCAATCTGATGTTGAGCAGATGTTCTTGAGGATGGTGTTCAATGTGTACGCTCACAATAGAGATGACCATACTAAAAACCATAGCTTTCTTATGGAGAGCACAGGAGAATGGCGGTTGTCGCCAGCCTATGATGTCACTTTCTCCGAAGGGCCAGGCGGCGAACACACTCTGGATATCGCAGGGGAAGGGAAGAATCCAAGGCTGGAAGATATTCAGAAAGTTGGGCGCTCTGCGGGAATTTCCAAGGCGACGATTGCTGAATGTGTAGAGCGGG
>JAJRRB010000058.1 GCA_024279915.1 Deltaproteobacteria bacterium | reverse complement strand
ATACCACAAGTTCGTTCATAGCGACCTCCCTGGTGACAAGCTCTACGAAATCAAAACGTCAGAATTTACAATTGATAACCCTATGTATGTTTCAAGTAATAAAGTTAATTGGGTAATAATGCCTTGGGGGCCGACGTACGCGGAATGTAAACAATAATGTCTCAACACCACGTCCCAGGAACATGAAATCGGGTGTGTCAGTGGCAGGCTCCTTGGGCATGAAGGTGGGTGTGTCAGCGGCAGGGGTTGTAAGAATTGTCCACAATGGCCCAATTATTTACATAATAAGTTGCTGGAACAACTTTTAGGACAGCCCGATTTTTGACGTTTCCGGATAATCAGCGTATATTGCCGAGTGTGTCAATTGCTTGGTGAATGGGACTTTATGGGGGATTGATGAACTTTGATTACAGGCCATCTGCACAATAGCGGACGGCTTTTTTTGTTGGGCAAAGTCGTCTACAAAACTAGGGGCGACTCAGATAAATATTTTTTCGTAGTAAAAAGCGATAGAGGGGTTCGGATTGAAACAACCGTTGTTAGCCTTGGCCAAAGCAACACTAAGCAGTCTTCGTGACTTAGCTCCCCTCATTATGGTGGTTGCTTTTTTTCAGTTCGCGGTATTGCGGCAACCGTTACCAAATCTCTACGACCTTGGTGTCGGCATGCTCTTTGTCGTGCTAGGATTGACTTTTTTTATCTACGGCTTGGAAATGGGTCTTTTCCCGATCGGACAATCTTTGGCCAATGCTTTCGCTCGCAAGGGAAGTGTTTTCTGGTTGCTTTGCTTCTCCTTTGCCCTCGGCTTCGGCACCACTGTAGCAGAACCAGCTCTGATTGCAGTTTCTGCTGAAGCGGCCGAGGTCGCGGCGAGTGGCGGTATGATTGAAGACACAAGCGAAGCACGTCAGTCTTACGCTAGTGGTTTGCGCTATGTGGTTGCTTTCTCCGTCGGTTTAGCAATCGTTCTGGGGGTTTTGCGTATCCTTAAAGGCTGGCCGATCCACCTGATGATCATAATCGGTTACGGGTTGGTGGTGTGCATGACTGTTATTGCACCCAAAGAAATCATCGGTATTGCTTACGATTCAGGGGGTGTCACGACTTCAACTATCACTGTCCCACTGGTCACGGCGCTAGGGGTAGGGCTTGCTTCCTGCCTCAAGGGACGCAATCCGATGCTTGACGGCTTCGGCCTCATTGCTTTTGCCTCCCTCTCCCCGATGATCTTTGTTATGGCCTATGGGATGATAATTTGATGGATCTCTTTAGCGATTTTTCCCTGATGCTGCTTGCTACCCTGCGTGATGTACTGCCGATTATAGTGATCATCTTTGGCTTTCAGTTCTTTATCATTCGTAAACCTATTCCTCAACTGCGACGGGTGCTGATTGGTTTTGCTTACGTCATCATCGGGTTGACCCTGTTTCTTCTCGGTCTGGAAAAAGCACTCTTTCCTATCGGGCGGTTGATGGCCACGCAACTAACCGACCCTGCCTTTATTTTTTCTGGGGCACAGAGTGTTACCAGCGTTCCAGGCTGGCAGGACTACTACTGGGTCTATCTGTTCGCTTTTGCTATCGGAGCCAGCACCACAATCGCCGAACCCTCTTTGATCGCGGTGGCAATTAAGGCCAATGAAGTCTCCGGTGGCACGATCAGCGTATGGGGGTTGCGCATCGCTGTGGCGATCGGTGTCGCCATCGGCATTACTCTTGGTGCCTATCGCATTGTCTCTGGATTCCCACTTCACTACTTTATTATTTCCGGTTATGTGGTGGTGGTGATACAAATCTTTTTCGCACCGAAAATGATTGTGCCCTTGGCTTACGACTCTGGCGGGGTGACTACCTCGACAGTGACTGTGCCACTTGTAGCTGCTCTCGGCCTTGGTCTGGCAGAAACAGTCCCGGGCCGCAGTCCCCTGCTTGATGGCTTCGGCCTGATTGCATTTGCCAGGCTGTTCCCCATCATCACTGTTATGGGCTACGCTCAACTTGCCAACTACCGAATAAGGCGCGCTAAAGCCAGGCAACAACAAGTGAGCGAGTCTGACCTCACCATAACCAAATCAGCGTCAAAACGCATTTAGAGGAGACATGCTATGCACTTCAAACTGATCATTGCCTTTGTCGAAGATCAAAAGACCGATGCAGTAATGGATGCGGCGCGAGAATCTGGCGCAACCGGTGCAACCGTTATCCACAACGCCAGAGGTGAAGGCCTCAAACAGACTAAAAGTTTTTTCGGGCTTTCACTTGAGACACAACGAGACGTCTTGATCTTTTTGGTTGAAGAACATCTGAGCCGTCACATTCTTGAGACCATAGGGAACGTAGGTGAATTTGACACCGCTCCAGGCACAGGAATCGCTATTCAACTCGATGTTGAGGATGCTGTCGGCGTAACCCATCAAATCGAGAAACTTACATCTGTCGTGGAGGAAATACGATGAGCAACAAAACGCGGATCTGCGTTCGAGAGGTTATGAACGATAAATGCACTATTATAGATGGTCGCTTGACTGTGCAGGAAGCCCTGATCATCATGAGGCAGAAGGAAGCGGGCTGCTTGGTTGTTCGCAAACGCAACGAACATGACGAGTTCGGGATCGTCTTGCCTGCCGACATCGCCAAAAAAGTCCTAGCTAAAGACCGTTCGCCTGAGCGAGTCAATATCTATGAGATCATGACCAAGCCTGTCATAGCCGTATCCCCAAAGATGGATGTGCGCTATTGCGCCCGGCTCTTTGTCAGATTCGGTCTGACGCTAGCACCGGTGATTGAAAATGATCAGATCCTAGGTGTTATAGGTTACAATGATATTGTCCTTAGAGGGATAAGCTAGCCCAGAGGCTTGAGGGGAAGGTCTCAGATACCACGCCTCTGGGACGTGATTTAGGGTGTGTCAGGACCGAGGTGGATAGGACGTTTTCAATGATTCACTATTGTTACTTATCGTAGGGGGAAATAATCGTTTATGAGCGTTGATGGTTCTATAGATTATAGCAACTACACTTTGGATGATCTTATTCAGGCCCGTGGTAGCGTAAACAGATATAGTTATCCAAGAAATGCTCAGATGATTGATCATTGGATCAATGTCCGAGAAGGCAAAATCCCTTCTGACACTCTACCTCCTGAACCACTGCCTATAGAAGCGGATGATTCTACAATCTCAGAAGAGATCCTTACTGTTACACCAGAAAAAAAGAAAATTGATGAACAGTTTTCCCCACCAAGGGAATTGTCTTTTTCTAAAGTTATTAGTGATACCTTCCTTATCGTATGGAATCGCAAGACGGATTTATTGAGGGTATTAGCCCCTCTATACATAATCATCATTTTGATTGAGTTTTTAGGGCTTTTAATGGCGGACCAGCTTGGGGTTGCTGGGGGGATTTCAATATCTATAGTGTCGTCTGTCGCTTATGCAATGTTTGCAGTTACGTGCCATCGAATAGTTCTCTTAGGTAACGACTCTATACCGAGGTTTGGGATACTTGTTCCAAGCAAGCGAGAGTTTAGTTTCTGGGGCATGACAATAGCCCTGACGTTAGGAATTGCATTCATTGGAGTAGCCTTTTCCATGGCTACTTCTTTCTTTTTCATAGGCGCTTCTTTACATATTTCTCCATGGATTACAGTAATAATTATTGGCGCACCTTTCCTCTACTTTTCGGCAAGAATGTCTTTAGCTTTTCCTGCAATTGCTCTAGATAATTTCCAATCATTAGGCTGGTGCTGGTCGGCGACAAGGGGAAATGGATTGTCGCTTGTAGCCTTATTGTTAATACCTGTAACTCCTATCTATCTTATTAATTATTTTTTCAAAGAAAATGAAACTCTAATGATTAGCGGAGCTATTACCCTGGCTGGTTTTGCTTTTGCAATTCTAGGCATAATTTTTATATCTCTGTCATACAAAGAGCTTTGTGTGGAGGTAGAGGCAGGTTCACTTGTTTGAAAAGTGTGTCAACACCACGCCAGTGAAACGCAAAATCGAGTGTGTCAGGTCCGAGGTGCTGACGCACTTAACAATGACCATCTGCACCCCGCTTAGCTTGGTCAGTTATGAGTGAAGAAACATGGAAGAAATAATCAATAAGCTCACTGATTACACGCTATCTCTCAAAGAAGCTCTTAAAAGCACTAACGAGGCTAGCGAGCGACCATTACTCACAAGTCATTTGGCAGCAGCGGCTGAGATGTATGCGCTCCTTCATAAGCACCAAGATATTTCGGCAATAGAAAGCATTGTCAAAACTGAGATTCGTGGTCACGGGTGGTCATTTATCTCTGGCGAAGCAGGTACAAAAGTCGCAAACACTTGGGTAGCATTTAAAGACGCAACAGGTCTCAAGTATTAATACATAATCAATCCCAGAACCACGCCTCTGAAACATGAAGAGAATGTCTTGGACACCAAGGTGTTCGGGACGAGTGAATATAGCCAGGTCAATCCCTTGCCGAGCTAGGAGTAAAGATGAGCAAATCCACCATCATCATTTTTGTATTGGCCATTTTTCTCAGCGTCGTGCCATGTTACTCAACTGAAATTGCGGCTGAGAAGTTTGCTCTTGATGCGACGGAAAAAGGTTGGCAATTCTTCAACAATGGCGATCTGGAAACGGCGCTAAAAAGATTTCATCAAGCGACGATCTTGGACCCTGTTTTTGCTCCTGGCTATTATGGCAAAGCCTACGTTTACAGTTTTCAGAACAAGCTTGATTTAGCCATAGAAAATTACAGGAAGACAATTGAGTTGGCAGACCCGCCATTTACTCATGCTTATGGGAACCTTGGCCTCGCTCTGATGATGTCAGGTGAAGAGCAAGAGGGGTTTAAAATGGTACAAAAGGCATTAGAAATTGATCCCAATAATGGAGAAGCCCATATAAGCCTGACGAACTATTACTGCTTTGAAAAGAACGGCGAACTGGCACGAGATCATCTTGACAAAGCGATAAGCCTCGGAGTAGAGCCTGACCCTCGGCTTCTTGGCGAGATGACAACGGAATGCCCCTGATTTGTCCCATAAACCACGCTGCTGACATAGCGTAGAAGGTGTCTCAGCCACCAAGGTGATTGGGACGTTTAAAAGAACAGTTAACCGTGTCCACTTTTCGTGGGTAAGAGCAATGTGAGCAATGACCTCAATCGGACTGGTTCTAATCACTTTCGGCGTTCTTGTCGCCTTTATATCGCACCAAATTGCATTCAAAAGGCGAATCTACTGGGCCGCCCCGACAATCAGTGGCTTCAAAAAAAGGAAACAAACATCTGAGTCAAAGCTGTTTTGCTATGTCGTAGGTTTTTCAGGTTTTCCTTTCGCAATATTTTTCTTCTTTCTGGCTTACAGATGTTTTGTCGGAGAATGAGCATCACATTTAAAAATCACTCAAGCGGACTGGAAGGTACGTAGACGGATCGCGTAAAGATTTCTTATAAGTCACGGCCCTGAGACGTGATTTTGGGTGTCCCGACCACCAAAGTGGATAGGACTAATGGTATTGGGCTGAATTGATGAAAAAATGTGAGCAAATACTCGAATGTAAATTCTTTCAAAAGTTTCCGCAGCATGCAGCGAGTTATAGGTATGTTTACTGCGAGGGGTTAAAGTTGGAAAGTTGTGTTCGCTTAACCTACAAAGAGAAACATGGGGTAAAACCGCCAGACGAATTGACACCGACGGGATTATTGATCAATCACGCTTCTGACACACAGTAAAGCCACTAATCTTACCTCCCATCACAATTCTGAAAATGTCTTATTCACCTTGGTGCTTAGGACACTTTTTCGTTACTGTCTCACAAGTTGTTCCAGCAGCAGTTCCTAAATTACCTTAGACTTCTGGGACACTTTTTTTCTCTCAGAAGTCACGATTTGCAAGAAGATTGATTGCTAGAAAATAGGCATGATTATAAATCATGCCGCAACTCATTCGTACATTGCCTGAGTATTATTAGTATACAAATGACGAAAGAGATAATTAAACACTGCCTGTCAAATCAAGTCCCGGATAAACTATAAACGCCCGGCAACCTGTATCACAGGTTACCGGGCGTCATTGTCGTAAGGGCTTTACCCGGTCTAGTCGAGTACCGTCACCGTCTGGATCACAATCGGCTCTTGTGGTACGTCATCGTAGCCGGAAACACTGGCGGTTGCCTGTTGCTCGATGTTGTAGACCACATCCATACCGTCCACCACCTGGCCAAATACAGCATAACCGTACATCTCTGGTTTAAGACCACCATGATCGAGATCTTTGTTGTCCTCAGTGTTGATGAAGAACTGGGCTGTGGCGCTGTTGATTTCCCCGGTACGGCCCATGGCGACACTGCCGGTTTTGTTCTTCAGCTTATTGGTTGCTTCGTTGATAATTGGCGCGTTGGTTGGTTTCTCCTGCATCTCCGGGGATAAACCACCGCCCTGGATCATGAAGCCCTCGATAACACGGTGGAAGATGGTGCCGTCATAGTGGCCAGTGTTAGCGTAGGCGATGAAGTTCTCAACGCTGACAGGAGCTTTGTCGTGATCAAGCTCCAGAAAAATCTCGCCGAGGGACGTTTCGATCTGGATCAGGGGTTTACTACTCATGATTCTTCTCCTAGATATTTTTCAGTAAATCCTTCAACGTTGCAATTTCCGTTTTGCTCAAAGTCCGATCACGAAAAACTGCACCGTAATAGATTTTGGCAAACTGGCGGCACTCCTCATTGTCGAGCTGATCACCAATCTCTGCCAGACCGGATCCCGGTAACAGCACTTCATAGCCGTAGCGCTTTTTAAGCCTGGCCCGGTACTCTTCCAGCAGACGTGCCTCTTTTGATTTTCGGCGCAACGAAAAAACCGCCATAACCAGTACCACAGCGACCAACAATCCCCCAGCCATTTCCCGCCAATCCTTCGGAGCACGCACCGAGCGCAGGCTACGCAAACGAGCACCCGCCTCGCGGAAAATTGATATCTGCTGCTGCAAATCGAAAACCACGATCGCCTGCACCCAATGATAATTCAGGCTGTCGGCCAACTGTCGCAAAGCATTCAATTGTCCCTGGTCACGTATTCCCAAAGTGGTTGCCGCGTTGATTGCCCATTGGCTTGGATCAACGCGCTGCCAGCGATTGTCGGCAGTCAGGATTTCGACCCAGACATGGGCGGTTTCCTCGGACACCAGGTAATAACCCCCCATCGGGTTGTAATCTCCGCCATAGTAGCCGCCAACAAGTCGTGCGGGAATCCCTGAAAGCCTGGCCAGGGTGATATATGCTGAGGCAAAAAACTCGCAGTAACCGCGCTTCTTGGCAAAGAGGAAAGAGTCTATCGCATCGGGTCCAGACGGCAGATCATCCTGTGCGTAGCTGAGCTCCTGATTGCGGAAAAAATCCGCCAGTGCGTTGATGCGAAGCGCCACATCTTCACCCTGGTTGCGAATGTCGGTAGCCAGCTGGCGTATACGTGGCGAGATCTGCGCCGGTGGCTGCAGATAAAACGCGCGATCCACCTTGCCGGGCACCTGTAAGCTGGCACCGGGACTGGCCCGTACCTCAAAGCGAAAACGGTGATCAATTGCACTACGGGCGACAAACATCTGGTCAACCGTTTGTTCTTTGCGTACCCCCGAGACCAGAGTCGGCCGATCCAGAGTTATCAGGTAGCGATCAGTTCGCGGTTCCGGGTAGATCATAAAAATGACCGGAGGGGGACCCACAACACGACCACCACCTTCCTGGGGAGGATCTTTACGAACCCAACGTCCCTGCTCTGGATGATTGAGAACCAGCGCCCGCCAGTAGCGATCTTCCGGGGCCAGTTCAGGACCTTCTGCGCGAAAGGCAAGAGTCTTGACCGTTGAAATCTGCGCAAAGCTTCCAGGCTGAACCGTCTCCGCAAGCCCGACGACACCTTTTGCGGCTGGATTGAGAAAGTTCCAGAGCGGGTGGCGGGTCCTTGGCAACACTACAAAAAAGATCATCATCAGCAGTAAAGAGATGGCAGGCAAGATAAGACCGATCTTGATCAATTTTGTCAAGTCCGGGCGCGTCATCGTCATATTTTGATCGGTGACATAGACGGTCAAGAGGACCAGTCCGAGGATTACGCCGAAAACCAGCAGCACCAGGTAAAGAGCAAAGCCGATTTCCAAATGAATCAAGGAAGATCCCGCCAGGATGAAGAGCGCCAGGACAACAATCTGCAGATAATCGCGGCCTTCTTTGGGAGTCAGTAAGCGCACGATCATCAGCACCACCATGGCATGCACGACCGGTATGGCAACTTCTGCGCGGGTGATCTGGACGGTATAAAATGCCATACCAGCGAGTGCGATCAGGGTGGCGAGCCAGGTTGGCAGCGGATAGTGCTCGCGACGATCACACCAGAAGCCAGCGGGGATCGCAAGCAGCGCAACTGGTAGCAACGCTTGATCGAGGTACGCCAGTATCGGTCCCATGCAGAGCAGGGCAACGAGACTGGAAAGGATATCAAGGAGTCTTTTGATCCTGACCATAGTGAGCCAATGCCTGTAACAGGAGAAGTTTGTGCTGCTGGCCGGAGCCCGGCGGAAGTTTCAGACTGCCAGCTTTTAAACCAACTGGCCAACCGTCGCGCAGCCAACGCGTCACCAGGTAGCTGGCATGGCGCAGACGCTGCTCCACACCGGAGCCGGGTAACTCTGCCAGGTCGAGAATAACCGGCTTGCGGGTGGCTGCCGAAAGTTCCTTGACCTTGAGACGGTCGTGGCGGGCAGAGAGTTTCCAGTGAATCGATTTGAGCGGCTCACCACCCTGATAGTCCCTGATGCGGTTAATATCGCCTTCGTAGCCTTTTTGCCTGTTCTGTTGAGTTCCTTGTCCGCCGCCAGGATCAATCTGGCGCAGATCGGAACAAGGCTGTGGTGCCGGGAAAACCGTGACCTCCTGATCAAGAATCAGGCCCTGTGAGCGAATGAAAAAATTGACCGGGAATCGCGAACGCAGAGTCACCGCAGGAAGTTGACGACGGCCGCGGCCTGAAAGAGTGATCTCCAGGCTTTTCTGACGACCCTGTTGCGGGTCCACCAGGGAAAAAAAAAGCGGATTATCAGCAACGATAATTTCCATGAGAAAGATCGGCAGCCAGCGTCGCCGGTTGATGAGTTCAATGCCGAGCAAGGTCGGCAAGCCATCATAGATTTCGTCTGGAGGCAGAAAGCGTACATCAATCCTGCCCAGATTCCATTTGCCCAGCACGCCGGAAACAGACATGAAGCCAAGCAGTGCGGAAACCAGCAGGTAGAGGAGATTGTTCCCCGTGTTGACTGCGGCTAAACCGAGCAACAGGGTGATGAGGATATAAACGAACCCGGCGCGGGTCAGCTTCAGACCAAAGGCACCGGATTTTCTTCGAGCAGCGACAGCAGGAGCTCCTTGCGATCAAGGGTTTCATTTTCCGGGCGCAGAATCAGGCGATGGGCGCACACCGGCAGGTAGAGATCTTTGACATCTTCAGGAATGACATGGTCACGGCCATCGAGAAAGGCATGAGTGCGTGCAGTTTCAGCCAGACTGATGGCTCCGCGCGTGGAAATGCCCGCCAGCAGCATCGGATGCTCGCGGGTAGCAGCTACCAGGCGATAGATATAGGTTGTGATTTTATCCGAGAGTTGCACTTCTTCGCGAATCGCCTGACGTGCTCGCAGCAGCTCCTCACGGCTTATCAGTGGCTTGATCTCCCTAATCTCCTCGCGAATGCTGCCTCTCTGGATGATTTTCTTCTCCATCGATTCCGGTGGGTAGCCAATCCCGGTAGTAATCAGGAAACGGTCGAGCTGGGATTCAGGCAACGGATAAGTGCCAACCTGCTCAACCGGGTTCTGCGTGGCAATGACCATGAATGGGTCGGGCAGTCGGTAGGTCTTGCCTTCTATGGTAACACGGTGCTCTTCCATCGCCTCAAGCAGTGCGCTCTGGGTTTTCGGCATGGCCCGATTGATCTCGTCAGCCAGGAGCAAATTATTGAAAACCGGACCTTCTATAAAGCTGAACTGGCTCTGCTCGCGATCGTAGATCGACAGGCCTGTGATATCCGACGGCAAGAGGTCGCTGGTACACTGGATGCGCCCGAAAGAGAGGCCAAGAGCGTGAGCGAGCGCCAGGGCCAGGGTGGTTTTGCCGAGGCCCGGGATGTCTTCAAGCAGCAGGTGGCCCCCCGACAGCAGTGACATCATGGCCAGCTTGACGGCTTTGACTTTGCCTTGCAGGTATTGATCGGAAAGGGTCTCGATCACATTCAGGACCGGGATACGTGGATCATTCGACATAGTGATAATAAAGCTCCTTAAGGTCTGTCTGAATTAGTAATTAAGCCGTTGGCGAACGTATTTAAATATCTCCATAACCACCAGGAGTAACCCGGCCATGCCAAGCAAACTTAACCAAACATTCAGAGTCACCGGAGCAACCCCGAGCACCTGCTGCATGAAAGGCCACTGCATACTCAGGATATGTATCCCCTGCGCAAGCACTACCCCCCCGATCAGCAAAGGATTGCGTCTCAGCGGAAGCTGGAAAACCGAAACCCGCTCGGAACGGCAATTGAAGGCATGCACATTCTCCAGCAAGACCATTAATAATAGCACAAAGTTACGCGCCTCAGGCACCTCGATACCTTGAGCCAGCAGCCAGGCCCAGGTCGAGAAGGCAAGGGCTCCCATAGTTAATCCGGATATCACTGTTTGTGACACCATCAGACGATTGAACAAACCCTCGCTCGGCGGCCGCGGTGCATGAGACATGACACCCGGTTCCCCACCCTCAAAGGCGAGCGCCACATCCTGGATGCCATTGGTCACCAGGTTCAGCCATAATAATTGCACCGCCCCCAGAGGAAGAGGCAGCCCGAAAAACAGAGACAGGGTAAAAAGTACAATTTCAGCGCCGCCAGTGGATATCAACAGATAGACAACCTTGCGAATGTTGTCGTAGGCAAAGCGGCCCTCCTCAATGCCGGCGACCAGAGAAGAAAAATTATCATCGATGACAATAATCGAAGCTGTTTCCTTGGCAACATCGGTTCCGGTGCCCATGGCGACGCCGATGTGGGCCTTACGTAACGCCGGCGCATCATTGACACCATCGCCGGTCACTGCCGTAAAATGACCCTGCTGATTCAAGGCATCGACAATCATCAGTTTCTGCAAAGGTGTCACCCGGGCAAAAACACTGACAGTGCTGAGACGCTCCTGCCACGCCGCTTCATCCATGACAAGCGCCTCTAGTTCGTTACCCGTGAGTATGTCCGCGTCGCCCTTCGCCAGATCAAGCTCCCTGGCGATACCAAGCGCCGTTGCCGGGTGATCCCCCGTAACCATGATGACACGCACACCGGCGCGACGGCAGGTGGCAATCGCTGCCTGCACTTCCGGTCGCAACGGATCGATAAACGCGACCAGACCGAGCAGGGTCAATGGCGGCACCCGCTCGGGGCCAGCGTGAGAGTCACTGTCAACCTCTGGCAAGACTCCTTTCGCCACCGCCAAGACACGATAGCCATCCTGTCCCAGCCGCAAAGTCTCGCCTTCTACTTTAAGTGTATCCAGGGGCACCGGGCCATCGGGACCATCCATCTGGTCACAGAAATCGAGGACCTGCTCGACGGCTCCCTTGACAATACAGGCAGCGTGTTCGCCCCGGACAAAACGAGCGGCATAGCGCTGTTCCGATTCAAAAGGAATCTCGCCCAGGACAATATGTCGAGCAGTTTCCGCTTCCGGATCGAGTCCAAGCTTATGAGCCAGTGCAAGCCGCGCCACATCCATGGCATCTCCCTGATGCAGCCACTCGCCAAGCACAAACCGCAACGAGGCTTCATTGCACAGGACACCCGCCAAAGCCAGCTTGCGCAATCGATCTCTCTCTGCGTCAGACGGTATCGAATTATCGCCCGGCGTCAAACTATCACTGCGCGTGACCTCTCCGGCCCCGGCATAACCTTCACCGCTGACACGGTAAGACGTACCTTCCGGTAACCAGACTTGACGAACCGTTTGTCGGTTGACAGTCAAGGTGCCGGTCTTGTCACTGGCAATACAGGTGCAGCTGCCCAACCCTTCCACGGCGGTCAACTTGCGTACAATGACGTTGCGGCGTGCCATCCTGGTGGTGGCAATCGACAAAGCTACGGTCATGGCCACCGGCAAGCCTTCCGGGATTGCTGAAACCGCCAACGCCACAGCCATCAGGAAAACTTCATTGAGAGCCATACCCTGCCTGATCGCAATAAATGCGAGCAGCGCGACAAAGCCGACCACCAGATAACTGACCTGGCGAGCAAACTTCTCCATGCGAATAACCAGGGGCGGCTTAGCCAGCGCCGTGGTTGCCACGGCCACGGCAATAACCCCGACTTCGGTCCGCTGTGCGGTCGCAACCACCACGCCGAGGGCGCGTCCTTTAGTGACACTGGTACCGGCAAAGGCAAGGTTGCCCCGCTCACTTAACGGTGTCGACTCGGCATATGTCCCGGTCTGCTTAGTAACCGCCTGAGATTCACCGGTCAACAGCGATTCGTCGACCGACAAATTTCGGACTTCAAGCAGACGCAGATCGGCTGGCACCCGGAGACCGGATTCGAGAATGACGATATCACCAGGAACCAACTCTTCTGCACTGAGCTTCTGTACATGATCGTCACGTCTTACGTGACAGGATGTTTGCAGGAGTTGCTGCAGAGACGCAGCACTGCGTTCAGCTTTCCATTCCTGGAAAGTGCCCAGTACGGAGTTAAGCAGGATAACGGCAAAGATGAACCCGGCATCGGTCCACTCACCGATCACTATGGAGACCAACCCGGCAACGATGAGGATGTAAATCAGGGGACTCAAAAATTGATGAAGAAAGATAAGAGCAAGACCTGGCGGAGGTTTGCTTGGCAAACGGTTCGGTCCGTACTGATCCTGGCGGATTGCCGCTTCACGAGACGTCAATCCATTTAGATTACTCTCTAATCTGGCCAAAACTTCTGTGTTATCCAGAGCACACCAAGATACGTTCGAGGATGCGGGCTCTGCCACGTTCCTGCTCATCGCAACCTCCCGGAAAGCAGAAAACTCGTACGTCATTTTTTACAACGCTATAGCTGAATTATATCAAATTTTCGTAATATGTTGGCGTCCTCGGAAATCTTCTGTCGTTGAAGCCCTTCAGCGTGGTTGACGCCTACCAGCCACTATGTTTAAATCTCGAAAGAGTTGCAGTTGTATGATAGGAAACCTTTGTCCGATCTGAATACAGCCTATCTTGGGTTTGGCAGTAACCTCGGCAATCGCCTGGCTTTTTTGCGCGGTGGTCGCGATACATTGGTGAACAAGGCTGGCGTTGAACTCGTTCAGGCCTCCGGAGTCTATGAGACAGAAGCGATTGGCGGTCCGCCGGATAACCCGTCCTTCCTGAACACGGTCTTGAAAATTCAGACATCTCTTGATCCCCATCAATTACTCAAATCCTGTCAGATGGTCGAAGATGAATTTGGCCGTTCGCGACCGGTCCGATGGGCACCGCGAACACTGGATATTGATATTCTCATTTATAATGACCAGGTGATCTGTGAAGAGCCCTTGACGATACCGCACCCCAGGCTCCAGGAACGAGCTTTTGTGCTTGCTCCCTTACTGGAAATCGCCCCGAATCTCAAGCATCCACTGCTTGACCAAACTATCACCGAGCTGGCAGCAGCTTGCGCCGGTGTCAAGGAACTTGTGCTCTTGCGCACAACCTGGTAACTCCCATGCTGGTTCGATTACTTCTCTGGCTGATTGTTGGTTTTCTGATTTACACGGTTGTTCAGATGATCAAACAGGCCTTACTGAAACCACCTGCACCGCCTGCGGAGAAAAGCTCGCGTGGCGAAGAGATGATTCAAGACCCCGAGTGTGGAACTTATGTGCCGCGCAATGACGCAATCAAGGCTCATCTTAAAGGAAAGACACTCTATTTCTGCTCGACCGGTTGCCGTGACAAACACCAAAAAAGCAGCTAAGCGCTGCATAATCTTTATTTATTCTAGCAGCCTTCAGATTATCAAATGAGCTGGCTGCTAACAAAGGAGCAAACGCATGCAATTTTTCATCGATACCGCTGATATTAAAGAAATCACCGCCGCCAGTGAGCTGGGCCTGGTCGATGGTGTCACCACCAATCCGTCGCTGGTTGCTAAAAGTGGCCGGGATTTCCACGAAGTTCTTAAAGAGATTATCGCTCTGGTCGACGGGCCGATTTCAGCTGAAGTCGTGGCAACCGATGCTGCTGGCATGATCAGCGAGGGCGAAGAACTGGCAAAACTTGCTCCGGGAAAAATCGTCATCAAACTGCCAATTACCGAAGAAGGACTCAAAGCGACCAAGGTGCTGAGTCAAAAAGGCCTGAAAACCAACCTGACCTTGATCTTTTCGCCACTGCAGGCGTTGCTTGCGGCTAAGGCCGGGGCGACTTATGTCTCTCCATTCGTCGGTCGTCTCGATGATATCAGTCACGATGGTATGGAAATCGTTGATCAGATCCGCACTCTCTTCGACAACTACGGCTATGATACCGAGATCATTGTCGCATCAGTACGCGGTCCACAGCACGTACTTCAAGCGGGCTTGATGGGTGCTGACATCTGCACCATTCCTTACAGCGTTATGCTGCAACTGACCAAGCACCCTCTGACCGACATTGGCCTGGAGAAGTTCTTGGCTGATTGGCAGAAGCACGTAGAGGGATAGAAACGGAAACCGCCCTTTTCCGCAATCTCAGCGTCAATCTGCGCATTTGATTGCGCGGCGTAAAGTCCTACGCCTCCGCTCAAATTCTTGACTTCCTTGACCTTGCGAAAAATTGCTGGTTTCCAAATCAGAAAAGGACACTGCTCCCGAGGCCTTTTTATGAGGCTATACGATAAGCATATTCTGCCGAATCTGGTGCACTTTGCCTGTAGTCTGCAATCGGTAATGCACCAGCGGCAGAAAATCGTCCCCCTTGCTCGCGGCAGAGTGCTGGAAGTCGGTCTGGGCTCAGGCTTGAACTTCCCTTACTACGATGCCAGTAAAGTGAGTAAAGTGTGGGGTCTTGACCCCTCTCCAGAAATGCTTGAAATGGCGGGAGAGCGGGCGAGTTCGGTGAGCTTTGAAGTCGATTTCATCCCCTTGCCCGGAGAGGAAATACCGCTGGAGACGAACAGCGCTGATACCGTCCTTGTCACTTACACTCTATGTACAATTGCTGATGTTGGTCGGGCGATTCAGGAAATGGCGCGGGTTCTCAAGCCTGATGGCGAACTTCTTTTCTGTGAGCATGGTATAGCACCAGAGGTGAGTGTGCGCCGCTGGCAAAATTGTATTAATCCAGTCTGGAAACGCATTGGTGGAGGTTGTCACCTGAATCGTGAGATCCCGGTACTTATTGAGCAAGGTGGTTTCAAAATCAGGGAGATGCAGGCAAACTACATTCCTGGTTGGCGTCCAGCATCTTACAACTACTGGGGCACAGCGATCCTGAAAGCATCTTCGTAATTTCAGAGTATTGATTGTCCGATGGGCCGCTAATCACCACAGCAATCAGAAGATTGTCGTGATAGCCAGAAAGCGCGTAAAATCAGTACTAACAAGATCACAGCTGCCAGCGTGTTCCAGACGTTTGCGGTCTGTCCTTCTGACGGGGCCACCCACTGGCTGATATCCAGTCCTGCCCAGGCATAGAATTCATTCACCAGCCAACCGAGCACCAGCGAACAACCAGAGATGACAGCCAGATAAACCACGGTCGCCTGCTTCCCCCAGAAACGTGCCACGACAGTCAAGGTTGCCGCATTGGTCGCTGGTCCGGCGAGCAAAAAGACCAGCGCAGCACCAGGTGACAAGCCCTTGAGAACCAGGGCTGCCGCGATCGGTGTCGAGGCGCTGGCACACATGTAGAGCGGGATGCTTACCAGCAGCATGACCAGTAGCGAAGCGGACTGATGCTCAAAAAGCATCTCAAAAAATCCGTCAGGGATGAGCGTTGTCACTAACCCGGCAATCAGCACACCAAGCAGCAACCAGCCGCCGATATCTTTTAAGAGCTCGCCGAAGGCATAGTGGACACCCGTTGCCATTCGTTTTCCAAGCGACGCTTTTGTTGGTAACTCTGTGTCACAACAGGCATCAGGGCAACCACAGGCATTTGACTCTACGTCCAGTTCGGTTTTTTCCTCAGGTAATAAATTGATCAGGATGCCGGTGAGGGTTCCGGTAATAAAAGCGGCAATGGGACGCACGACCGTCATCACCGGATCGAGCAATGCCCAGGTGATGGCAATCGAATCGACCCCAGACTCCGGGGTGGAGACCAGAAACGCTGCCGATGGTCCGCGTCCCGCGCCCTGCTTGCGCAGGCTGATTGCCGCAGGAATCACACCACAGGAGCAGAGCGGCAGAGGGATGCCAAATAAAGAGGCCTTGACCACTGCAGCGGTCGAACGGTCGCCTAAATGTCTGGCTACGGCATCTTCGGGGATTATCGCCTTGATCAACCCCGCCGCCAGAAAACCAAAAATCACGTAAGGGGCGGCAGCGGTGAAAATATGCCACGTCTCCAATGCAAGTTTTTGCATGAATAGAATCACTTCATATCCTTAATGATCGGCCGATGATGTCACATCTCGTCCGAGTAGAAGTTTGCCAATAACCAGCAGCAAAGGTATGCCGTGCATGCACAGATCAAAGATATCCACGGGACGAGTCAGGAGGCCGTTACTCAGCATGCGCAATTTTGCAAAGAGATGCGGTTCCGGCTTAAAAGGAGCCAGGCCCAGCAAAAGCGCTGCAGGAATCAGAAACGTCCAGGGGATTTGTTTGAAAAACTTGGTGATCATGACTCTCATCCCTCGTTGTTACTTTGACCGATTGCTGTCGTGCACGATTGAACAACACTATCAAACAGGTTAAGCTGTAGCATTGAGGAACCTTGCAATCCTTAACCCACGAAAGGTCGCTACAATGAAAGTATATCTGATGCAACATGCTCTTGCCTACCCCGCCGAGGAAGATCGGGAACGACCTCTCAGCCCGACTGGTATCGGTCAAGCCAAAGCCGCCGCCAAAGGGATCAAGCGACTCGGCTTGAACTTTGACCTGATTGTCGCCAGTCCCAAGCGCCGCGCACATCAGACTGCGGCCTTAATCGCTGAAGGAATCCGCTATCCCTACAGTGATATTCTGACGACAGAGGCAGTCCTTGCAGACCAACGGCCACAGGAGCTACTTGATCTATTGCAGAAAGAACCGGCAGAAAGCCAAATTCTAGTGATCGGCCACATGCCACAGCTAGCAAAACTTGCCAACGAGTTGATGCAGGGTGGCGAGTTGCTTATTGAGAATGCCGGGTTAACCTGTATAAATATTCCAGGGCCAGAATCGGCCCGACTGGAATTTAACCTGCGGGCAGAACAGCTGGCGCTTTGAATGTCCTTTTAGAATAGCTATTTTCATTTCCCCAAACACCAGTTTTTCAGGAGATCTCCGTAATGATTAAACGACAGATTTATTTAACCTCTCTGCTTTTGATGCTTGCTGTCAGTGGCTTGCCAACCACCGCAGAAGCAGAAGGCAAAGGTTTTTATGAGGATGGGCAGCTCAAGTGGGAGTATTTTTTTCAGGATGGCGAAATCAGCGAAGCCAAATGGTACAACGAAGCCGGACAGCTGGTTTCCAGGGAGATCTACAATGCTGGACAGCCGAAAAAGACCAAGGGCTATCGCACCGATGGCTCCCTGGAATGGCAGGTACAGCAACTTGAAGAGAACCGCCAGGAAGTCACTCGTTTTGATGAATCCGGCCAGATGACAACCCGCTACCAGATGGTTGATGGGCAATCGGACGGCGAACATACGACCTTCAGCGCCGATGGTCAGGCAAAGCAGACCGTCACCTATCAACAGGGCGTTCTGAACGGCCCTGCCCGGACTTTCTTCAACACAGGGCAGGTGGAGCATGAATTCAATTACAGCAATGGCGAGGTCGACGGTACTTACCGCACCTATTCAGCCGAAGGTCAGCTTCTTTCCGAGTATTTTTTCAGCGCAGGTCAACTTCAATAAATCTATTTGTTTATAACTATTCTATAGAGAGAGCCTACGCTATAGAATAGCGTTTTACTTTCGTTCGTATTGTTGTATAAAGAACATTGCCTCTAAATTTTGCGGGGCTTGATTTGGTTTCTATGGGTTAGCTGTTTCAGCACAAACCAGGGAGGTGACACGATGAATCTGCAAGGATCGAAGAGTTACGGTCGGTTGGGCGTTGTTCTGCCCATCCTGCTGGCAATGCTTTGGGGGACTCCGGCTGCGGCGTTCCAGTTTAATCTCGGCGAGGTGGATGGGAGTCTCGACAGCACACTTTCCTATGGTATGAGTTGGCGAGTGTCGGATCGTGACAAGGACATTATTGGCTTGCAAGAAGGCGGCAATGCCTACTCGTCCAATGGAGATGACGGCAACCTGAATTATGACGACGGCGATCCATTCAGCAGCCTCGCCAAAATCACCAGTGAGCTTGACCTCAGGTATACCAATTTCGGCCTGTTTGTTCGTGGTTCGGCTTTTTACGATTTCGAAAACAATGATGAAGATCGCGAGCGGACCAAGCTGAGCGATGACGCTAAAGATCTGGTCGGTAAGGATGCTGAACTTCTGGACGCCTACATCTGGGGAGACTTCGAAGTTGGTGAAATGCCCGGTCAGATCCGTCTTGGTGACCAGGTCCTGAGCTGGGGGGAAAGCACCTTCATTCAGAACGGCATCAACATCATCAATCCCTTTGACGTCAGCAAACTGCGTGTCCCTGGTGCAGAGCTTAAGGAGGGCCTCGTGCCGGTCGGTATGGTCTCGGCATCAATCAGCCCGACTGAAAATCTGACCTTCGAAGGCTTTTACCAGTACGACTGGGAAAAGGTCGAGATCGACCCTACCGGTTTCTACTGGAGCACTAATGACATCCCCGGGGAAAGTGGTGACAGAGTCCTGCTCGGCTTCGGCAACTGGTCGGACCAAGGCACTTCCTGGGGCGTTGCACCTATCCCTTGGGGCTTGCTAGGCTTGCCGACCCCGGAAGGAACCGACGACCGTTTCATGATGGTTCCTCGCGGCGAGGACACCAAGCCCTCAGACGATGGCCAGTACGGTTTGGCTATGCGTGTCTATGCGCCGGGCTTGAATGATACGGAATTCGGCTTCTACTTTATCAATTACCACAGCCGGGTGCCGGTCCTGAGTGGTGTTACCGGGACACAAGCCGGCTTCGGCGGTGCGGCGGGAGCAGCACCGACACTTGGGACGCTCCAAGCTACCGGTGATCTTGCTTTTAGCATAACTCAAGGGACAAATGCGGGGCTTGCATTTGGAGTGCCAACCCTAGCTGAAGCCGAACTCATAGCAACCGGCGCAGCCAACGCCGCGCTCGTCGGAGACCCCCGCCCTGACCTGCTATCTGCCTATATCATCAATGAATATGCCAAGACGGCAAAGTACAAAGTGGAATACCCAGAGGATATCAAGGTTTACGGCGTCAGCTTCAATACGGCGCTGGACAGCATCGGGGCTTCCTTACAGGGTGAATACTCGTACCATAAGGACGCGCCTTTGCAGATTGATGATGTTGAAATGCTGCTGGCCGCCCTGAGTCCTCTGGTCGCAATTAATCCGCTATTTCCGTTCGCGGACAACCAGATCACAAATGGCGGTATCGAAAGCCTTTCCACGTACGTCCGTGGCTACGAAGAGAAAGATGTCTCTCAGCTACAGATGACCATGACCAAACTGTTCGGGCCAACATTTGGTGCGGATCAGTTCGTAATGGTCGGTGAAGCCGGTGTGACCCATGTCCACGGTATGCCCAGCAAGAGTAAACTGCGTTTCGAATCGCCCGGTACATACGTCACAGGCAACCCCGCCCAAGCCGCTCCTGGTGGAGCACATGCAGGCAAGGCCGCTGAACCATCCGGCGCATTTGCTGATGCAACATCCTGGGGTTACCGCATGGTCGCCAAGATGGATTTCAATAATGCCATCGGTGCTGTCACTCTTTCACCACGGATCGCCTGGTCGCATGACGTCGATGGCAACACACCGGGTCCGGGGGGTAGCTTCATCGAAGATCGCAAGGCGATTACCTTTGGCCTCGGCGGCAGCTACCAGAGCACCTGGTCTGCAGACCTGAGCTATACTGACTACTTTGGTGCCAATCGTTACAACCTTCTCAATGATCGGGATTTCGTCGCCTTCAATATCAAATATTCCTTCTAATCCGAAGGAGGGAGAATTATGCAAAAACAAATTTACACATTATCGATACTTCTCATCACTGGTCTACTCCTGGCAGGCCAAGGCTTTGCAGCCGTCTCGGCCGATCAGGCCGCCCGCCTCGGCAAAGATCTCACCCCGATGGGTGGTGAAAAAGCCGGCAACGCCGACGGCACCATTCCCGCTTGGGACGGTGGCATCACCACGCCTCCGGCAGGCTACGAGAAGGGTATGCATCATCCCGACCCTTATGCCGCCGACAAAACCCTCTTTACCATAACAGCTGACAACGTGGGGCAGTACGCCGCCAAGTTGACTGCTGGTCAGCAAGCAATGCTCAAGGCTTACCCGTCTTACAAGATGAACGTCTACCCGACCCATCGCAGCGCCGCAATGCCACAGCGCATCTACGATGCAACCAAAGCCGTTGCAGTCACAGCAACTCTGGCAGATGGTGACAACGGTGTGAACGGCGCTATCAACGGCATCCCCTTTCCGATTCCGCAAAAGGGCGTTGAAGTGATCTGGAACCACATCCTGCGCTGGCGTGGTAATGCATTCGATCGCAACTTCGGCCTTGCGCCGATGACTCGTGGTGGCGATTTCACCATGGTTCAGTTCAACGAAAAAGGTGATTTCCGTTACAGCCATGAAGGTATGACCGAGGAAAAGTTTAACAACACCATCGCTACCTTCAAGCAGGAGATTTTCGCTCCTGCGCGCGTTGCCGGTCGTATCCTGCTGGTTCAAGAGACTCTCGATCAGAACAAGGAAAACCGTCGTGCCTGGCTCTACAACCCTGGCCAACGGCGCGTGCGTCGTGCACCAAATGTTGCTTTTGACAATCCCAAGGAAGGCGGTGACGGCCTGACCACCAGCGATACGGTCGATATGTATAACGGCAGCCCCGAGCGCTACAATTGGGAGCTGGTCGGTAAAAAAGAGATCTATGTTCCTTACAACAGCTACCTGCTACACAGTGATAAGCTCAAGTACAAGGACATTCTCACTCCGCTGCACCTGAATCCCGATTACCTGCGCTATGAGCTGCATCGTGTCTGGGTGGTTGAAGCGACCCTCAAAGAAGGCATGCGCCACATTTATAAAAAACGTACCTTCTACATCGACGAGGATAGCTGGCAGATTCTGGCCATGGATCAATACGACAGCCGTGACCAGCTCTGGCGGGTTTCCGAAGGCCATTGCATTAACTACTACGAAGTACCGACCTTCTGGTCAACGGTTGAGGCTCATTACGACCTGCAGTCGGGCCGCTACATTGCCATTAATCTCAACAATGAACACTCCATGTACGATTTTGATGTAAAATTCAGTGGTAAGGAGTTCACGCCTTCGGCACTGCGTCGTGCTGGCAAACGTTAACGCGAGTAACATTAACTGAGCCAAAACGGCCGGGCCCAGGCCCGGCCGTTTTGGCTTTAACCTGAATCCGTGAGCAGCCGACGGATCCAGATTGAATGGAGTTTGCGTGCAAAATCCAGTTTTAACACTTCTGCATTTGCATTTCCGATCGACCCTGCTTATCGGCTTGATCCTTTCTGTCCTGACCCTCTCCACAGTTCCTGACCATGCCCTGGCCGCAGACAGCCAGAGTATGCCGCTGGCTGAAAAATCGCTGTTGCTCGATGGCCAGGTTGTCGGCGACAGGATTATCGTTGTCGGTGAACGTGGTCATATCCTGATCTCTGAAGACCACGGTGTTTCCTGGCAACAGCAACAGGTTCCTACCCGCGCCACCCTGACCAGCGTGTTCTTTATTGACCCGGCCAACGGCTGGGCGGCAGGACATGACAGCATCATTCTGCGCACTCGCGATGGCGGGCGGCACTGGCAGGAAATCTATGCCGATCCTGAAGATGAACGACCGATTCTCGACCTCTGGTTCCGGGATATGAACCACGGCTATGCTGTGGGCGCTTACGGGCTTTTTCTGGCAACGGAAGACGGTGGCGAGAGCTGGGGGCTGCTTGATTTTGACCCGGCCACCATGATGGTCGATGACACAAATGCAGACGACTCCTGGGAGGATGATCAGGAGGAAGAATCCTGGGGACTTGACTTTCATCTCAACCAGATTGCCGCAACCGCGAACGGCCGGGTCTTCATTGCCGCCGAAGCAGGCAATCTGTATCGATCAGATGATGGTTTCCGCTCCTGGCTCAGCCTGCCATCACCCTACGAAGGTTCCTTTTACGGCACTCTGCCTCTCGCTCAAGCCTCCCTGCTGACCTTCGGCCTGCGCGGGCACTTGTTTCGTTTGGAGGATGCTGGCAGCACTTGGACAGAGATTGATTCAGGCACCCAGGCAACTCTGAACGACGGCATTCACCTGCGTGACGGTCGCATCGTCCTGGTCGGGCTGGCCGGAACTCTGTTAATCAGTAGTGATAACGGCCACAGCTTCAAACTCTATGCTCAGGAGGATCGGGCAGGCATCGCCAAAGTCCTGCAGACTGATGATGGCGCCTTGATTCTGGTAGGAGATCGTGGCGTCAAACGTCTCAATCTTCCAGGCAAAGAAAAGGAGACGAGGCAATGATCTCGACACTCCTCGACCGGATTGAAAATATTATCTTCGGGGCTCGTCCCCTGATTGTTGCAGTCTTTCTGATCATCACGGTGATCATGGGCTACGGTTTGACCAACTTGCGTGTCGATGCCAGTTTCTCCAAACACTTACCGTTGCAGCATGAATACATGCAAACCTTCATGGAGTACCGCAATGAGTTTGGTGGTGCCAACCGAGTTCTGGTTGCCCTGCGCGCCCGCGATGGCAATATGTTCACGGCCGAATTTTTCAATGCCCTGCGCCAGGCCACTGACGAGGTCTTCTTTCTCTCCGGGGTCGATCGTGCCCGGGTCAGCTCACTTTTCACGCCGAATGTGCGTTTTACCGAGGTTGTTGAGGATGGTATCGCAGGCGGCAACGTGGTCCCTGCCGATTTTCAACCCTCAACCGAAGGCCTGGAGCAGGTCCGCAAGAATATCCTCAAATCCGGGATTGTCGGTCGTCTGGTGGCCAATGATTTTTCTGCGGCGATCATCAGTGCTAGTCTGATAGAAGTTGACCCGCAGAGCGGTGAAAAAATCGACTTAATTGATGTCGGCCATCAGCTTGAAGCCATTCGTGCAAAAATCGAAAACGAACAGATCGAAGTCAATATCATTGGTTACGCCAAGGTGCTTTCCGATATTGCCGACGGCGCCAAACGTGTTGTGCTCTTCTTTGTCTTCGCCTTCTTTATCAGCGGTCTACTGGTTTATCTTTTCACTCGTTCGCACCGGGTGACGGCAATGGCCTTGATCTGTTCACTGATTGCCGTAGTCTGGCAGCTTGGGTTACTCACCTATCTCGGTTTCGGTATCGATCCGATGGGTATTCTGGTGCCGTTTTTGATTTTTGCCATAGCGGTCAGTCACGGTGTGCAGATGATCACGGCCAATCGAGCCGCCGTATTCAATGGTGCTGATGGCCTGACTGCCGCGCGCAGCAGTTTTCGTAGTCTGTTGGTGCCTGGTGGTGTCGCCTTGCTATCAGACACCATCGGTTTCATCACCATCATGCTGATCGACATAGAGGTGATCCAGCAGATGGCGATTACCGCCAGTCTCGGAGTGGCAACGATCATTTTCACCAACCTGATGCTGTTGCCGATCCTGCTTTCTTACATCGGTGTTCCGAAGGACTACAAGCAGCGCCTGCATGACAGCATTGAGCGTATGGATCGCTTCTGGATGCGGGTATCGAAAACAGCCAAGCCCTGGCCTGCTGCAGTTCTCATTCTTTTCGCAACCCTGCTGATGATATTCGGAGCTATGCGTGCTAGCGAGATCAAGATTGGCGACCTGCATCAGGGGGTTCCCGAACTACGACCTACCTCACGTTACAACCTCGACAGTAAGGCGATTACCGAGCATTGCTCTATCGGTGTCGACATGCTTAACGTTATTGTCGAAACGGTCGATGATGGTTGCATCGACTACGCTGTTATGGAAAACATTGACAACTTTGCCTGGCTGTTGTCCAACACCAAAGGCGTACAGTCAGTCATCAGTCTGCCGGGGATCGCCAAGGTCATCAACGCTGGCTGGAGCGAAGGTGCGCTCAAATGGCGGGTTCTGCCAAGGAACCGTCAGGTTCTGGTCGAAGCGGTTCAGTACATTCCGACCAGTAGCGGGCTGCTAAATGCAAAGTGCTCGGTCATGCCGGTAATGATTTTTACTGCCGACCACAAGGCGGAAACCATCTCCCATGTGGTCGATACGATCAAAGCCTACCAAGCAGAAAATGGTACAGAGGAAGTTAAATTCCGCCTTGCAACCGGCAATGTCGGGGTCATGGCGGCAACCAATGAAGAAGTCTCTGCCGCCCAGTTTCCAATTCTCATTTACATTTTTTCGGCGATTATTATTCTCTGTCTGTTGACGTTCCGTTCCTTGCGAGCGACTTTGGCAATCACCCTGCCGCTTGGCCTGGTTTCACTACTGGCCTATGCACTGATGACACAACTGGCGATCGGACTTAAAGTGTCAACCTTGCCGGTTGTTGCCCTGGGCGTCGGCGTCGGTGTCGATTATGGTATCTACATCTACAGCCGCTTCCAGACACACCTCAATGAAGGCATGACGATTTACCAGGCGTACCACGAGACACTCAAGGTCACCGGTAGCGGTGTTCTGATTACCGGTATCACCTTGGCACTCGGTACGGCAACCTGGATTTTTTCGCCCTTGCAGTTCCAGGCTGATATGGGCATTCTGTTGACCTTCATGTTTCTGCTTAATATGCTCGGAGCTCTGTTACTCTTGCCGGCTCTATCGAGCTGGCTACTCAGACTTGGAAAGCGTCGCTGATTGTGTGACGAACAGCTTCTTTAACAGGACATACCGTGATGACAAACTCTTCCAACTGGCAACCAAGCTCCCCTTCGGTGATCGCCGCTATCATGGTGACCTGCCATAAGTTTCCCAAGCGTCCGGCCTTCGTTTATCGGGTCGCAAAGCAGGAATTTACCGTTGACTACGCCAAGCTGCGAGAAGACGTCATTTTGCTGGCCAGAGCCTTCGAAGAGCGTAAAGTCGGGAGGGGCAGCCGCGTCATGCTGCTCTCCGACAATCGTTACGCATGGATTGTTACCGACTTGGCGCTGATGGCGCTTGGTGCAGTCAGTGTACCGCGTGGCAGTGAGACGCCGACCCAGGAGTTAGAGTTCATTCTCAACCACGCCCGCTGCTCTTTCATGGTTGTCGAGACCGATGCGCTGCTGGCCCGTCATCAGGAAATGCTCAGCACTCACAAAGAAGTCAAAACCCTTTTCATTATCGAGGGGACTGACAAGCATACCCTTTTCAATCGTCTTTACGCCTACAACGATATCCTCAAAGATCGCACTCTCAGCGACGGTGATTTCAAGCGCTTTGATCATATGGTGGCTGCAGTTACTCAGAAGGATCTGGTGACGATCATTTTTACCTCCGTAACCACGGGCAAGCCGAAGGGCGTGATGCTGAATCACCGCAACATCCTCTTCAATACTGAAACACTGCCTCCGGTGATTGGCATCACTGAGAAGGATTTGTGGGTTTCAATCCTGCCCAGTTGGCACATCTTCGAACGTGCCCTTGAACTTCTTGCCCTGACGAGTGGCAGCTCTATCGTCTACTCAAACCTGAAGACTTTCTCTAACGATCTGGTGGCTTATCAACCGACCCTGGTCGCAACGGTGCCGAGGTTGTGGGAATCGCTCTACACCAAAGTCACCGCAGCGGTTATGGAGAAAGGTGGTCGCGCTTTTGCGATTTTCAACCTGCTGGTCAAAATCTCAATTCGTTTCCGCCGCGCCCGCCGCCAGTTTCTTGGGCACTTGCCTCAGTTCACCCGGGCTGGCTTACCGACACGTTGTGTCCGCAAACTCATCGCACTGTTTGAGATGATGCTCCTGGCTGTTCCCTACTGGTTGGCACAGAAAAAACTGGCACCACTAAAGGCTAAGTTTGGTGGTCGACTACGGATGGCCGTGAGCGGTGGTGGCACTTTACCTGCCTATCTGGAAAACTGGCTTGACGCCATAGGCATTCGTATCACCAATGCCTACGGTATGACCGAATGCGCACCGGCCATCGCCGGACGTGGCTACAATAGCAACATTTTCGGAACCTTGGGCCGACCTATCGACGTGACAGAACTGCGCATTGTTGACAGTGAGGATCAACCAGTTGCCCCAGGTGTTGAAGGTGATATTGAGGTGAGGGGGCCGCAAGTCTTTGATGGTTACGATGATAATGACGAGGAAAATCGCAAAGCCTTTACTGCTGATGGCTTCTTCCGTACCGGTGATCTGGGTAAAATGACGATCTCAGGTGAACTGGTGCTGACTGGGCGTTCCAAGGAAATAATCGTCCTCGCTAGCGGTGAGAATATCGATCCGTCACGCATTGAGGGTGCTATCGGCCAGTTGCCCTTCGTTAACGACGCGGTGCTGGTCGGCCAGGACCGTAAAGGTTTGGCCGCCCTGATCGTGCCGGACTGGGATAAGCTGAAAGATTTTATGACAGAGCGATTCGGGCATACGATTGAGAATGCTGAGGATCTTCATAAGGACAGTGCTTTGCGCGACCGGGTCAAACAGGAAATCAACCGATTGCTGCAGGCCAAGAATGGTTTCAAGCCTTACGAGAAGTTACAGAAGATCGATTTTCTCAAGCACGAATTTACGGTTGGTGAAGAGTTGACTAATACGTTCAAGAAGCGTCGCTATATCATCGAAAGAAAGTATAAGGAATTGATTGATCGGTTGTTCAAATAACTCTTCACATAAATTAAGGGACACAAGATGAGAGTCATTTTGTGTCCCCTTAATTATGCTTCTCAACTCAACGACACATCCCCGCCTTAACAAAAGTCAAATCCAGATCGAGATCCGGAACCTTAACCCGCACCACCTGGTCACGCACATCGCCAATATCCAGAGCAAAGGACTGGTAACCGCGCTGCTGCATCTTGCGGGAAAATTCCTGTGGGGTTTTGAAAGTGCCGATATTTTTTACTTTTTTACTGACACTGGAGAGAGGTGCACACTCGCCTTCGCGGGAACTGAGCAGCCAGCTGTTTTTGTCGGTTGCGGATACAGCTTTGGGCCTTGCCAAAGTCATTGGCTCTTCTTTGACTTTGGGGGTGGTTGTCTCGGCAGGAGGAGTAACGGCATGGCGAGCCTTGCTGACTGCTGCTGAAGTCTGTGCAGGTGTCGCGGTCGCTTTTTCACGTACCACCTGTTCTTGAGGAGCCTCCTCACCGGGAGCGACGCCGCCAGCACAGGCCATGGTTGCGACCATCAAAAGGCCCGTAAATAGACAAATGGTTTTGGTAGCTTTTATGAACATCTGATTCTCCAGGTTAACAACAGGAGCTTATGAACCGATTCCAGAGTAAACAACATCGAGTGATTTCGGGATACTTCGGATATTTTACCCGATAACAGGTTGAGGACAATCGTAAAATTCCGTTTTTTGGAAGTAATGCTAGGTAAAGAGGAAGATCAGGCCGACATAACAGCGTCTCGGGAGGTTTCCTTAACGCGATACATCGCCTGGTCCGCCAGATGAATCAAGCCATCTTTGGAGTCAGCATCGTCGGGAAAGGTGGCTATCCCGAAACTGGCTGTCATATTAAAGGAGGCATCGTTGTCATCACGAAAATCATAGGCGCGGAAAATTTCACAGAGCTTCGTAGCCAAAGTCATGGCGCCGTTCTTGCCAGTATTCGGTAGAACGATAACGAATTCGTCACCACCGTAGCGGGCAGACTTGCAGATCTTACGCACATTTTCCTTGATCAGTTTACCGACCTCGGCGAGGGTACGACTGCCGACCAGATGTCCACAGGTATCATTGATTTTTTTGAAGAAATCGAGGTCGATGAAAATCAGTGACAGCTTGCCGCCAAAACGGCGAACCCGCTCGATCTCTTCTTCGATTAAGATATGCAGATAACGGCCATTGTAGAGCCCGGTCAGGTCATCGGTGATGACCAGTTCACTGATGCGCATGAAGTTACGGGCATTTTCAATGGCAATCGCCGCGTAATCGGCAATGGTGGAGAGAATCTGCAGGTCAGCTTCTTTGAAAACTCTTTCGTTGGGACCGTTGACCAGCTCGATAACACCGAGGACACGGTCCTTGCTGCACACCGGCACGCAGAGTACGGACTGGGTAATGAAAGAGGAGGCTTTATCGAAGTAGTCGGAGAAACGCTCGTCTACGCTGACGTCGGCAATCACCAGTGCTTCGCCGTGCTCAGCGACCCAGCCAGCAATGCCCTGACCGGCGGCAACCCGCATGCCCTTGAGTTTCTCAGCCGACGGCGAGACCGAAATTTCAAAGGTCAAATCACCGCTCTCTTCATCACGCAATAGCAGGGACCAGGCCTGGGTCTTGAATAGCTGGCTACCCCGATCCATGATCAGGGCGAGCACATTCGCAAGATCGACGGTTGACGTTAGAGCCTTGCCGATCTCAATGAGAACTTCGAGCTCCTTGTTGCGCCTTTCCAGGGTTTTCAGTAGGTGAGCGTCAGCTGACAAATCAATCCCCTTGAACGTCATAAGTTCATAATGAACGTGCGCAATTTAACACGTTTTTCGCAACAGGTCACT
>JAJRRB010000057.1 GCA_024279915.1 Deltaproteobacteria bacterium | reverse complement strand
TTCTTCGACTTCTTCGACTTCTTCGACTTCTTCGACTTCTTCGACTTCTTCGACTTCTTCGACTTCTTCGACTTCTTCGACTTCTTCGACTTCTTCGACTTCTTCGACTTCTTCGACTTCTTCGACTTCTTCGACTTCTTCAAACTCGTCGAGTCCATCAAGTTCATCAACTTTCTCTGAAGACTCGACATCTTCTAGAGGTTCAAAGTCAGAGATCTCTTCAAAAGTGTCTGGTTCTAAGGTGGCCTCCGGAACTTCCAGACTTGCGGCAGAAAACTGGTCAGTGTCGTCCTGCAAATCATCATCAGTTTCTTTTCGCGTCGCAACTTCAGGAGCTTCCTCAGAGGAAACGAGGTCCAACTCAATGTCATCCAGAGACAGATCCACTTCTTCAGGGGTCTCTTCTTTATCAATAACCTCAAGAGCAGGGGCTTCTGTCTCTATCTCGAGCTCAAGTTCAGTCTCTAGCTCTCCTTTTTCGTCGACAGTTTCCTCTGCAGCCTCGGACTCTTCTACCTCAACGCTAACCTGATCTGCAACGAGGTCCTCTTCTTCATTAGCAATTTCTTCTTCGAAATCGAGATCAAGGTCACCCATATCGTCAAGATCAATTTCAATCTCTATTTCGATATTCTCATCTGTTTCAGGATCAGAGGTATCCACTTCTGCTGGGGTCGCTTCCGGCTTTATCTCAGCAGGAGGAGTCTCATCCGTGGGCCGTGATTCAGGAGTTTCTAAATCAAGATCAAGGTCAAGATCAAGCTCGAGCCCGATCGTTGGCGTTTTTCCCGCAGGCTCATTTTGTTCTGGGTCATCAACATCAAGAGGCGGCAATTCTATTTCGGATGAGGCCTCTTCACCGACCATATCCAGAGTCTCGACATCATCGATTGCTCCATCGACTAAAGCAACATCAACCGTCGCATCAGTCTCCTCAGAGCCCTCTGCTGGCATATCGAGTTCATTCAGTTTTTCCGTCTCTCCTACCGCTTCATAGATAGCAGAGAGGGTTGCTGAAATGATTGGGTCTTCTGAAAGAAGTCCTTTGAGTTCTTCATAAAAATCCTGCAGGACAGTGACACGCTCGGCCTGGAAGAAGGCATCCTTCCATTCTTCGAGTCGATCTCTGGCTCGTTCAACCTCACCTGCATCTATGCAGATCCGTACGTAGTATTCACGAAGTTCAAGGTCATCATTTTTCTGCTTCAGAAGGTGCTTCAGGGTAAGACGGGCATTCGCAAAGTCCTGATTTGCAACATAGGCATCTGTCAAGGCTTGGTTGATATCAGGATCTTCGGGGGTATGTTTAAGCAGACCCTTGAGGATTTTGATGGCTTTATCAGGTGATCCGCTCTTCAACAGTGCCTGGGCCAGAGGCAACCGTGAAGTTCCCTCTTCTGGGCAAATATCAAGAAACCGCTCGTAGAGCTTAACAACCTTGAGGTACTCCCCTTTCTCAATAAGGGGCGTAATAATAAACTGAAATTTTTCAAAGGCTGCTTCATTCTGACCAGAGGCCATAAGGTTTTCAGCAATCTTCGCCGGAAAGTTCAGATTGTCCGGGGCAAGCTCGGACATCTTTTCCAGAACTTCGATAGCTTCACTGTGCATCTCATTTTTATCGTAGAAAGAGACCAGATTGCGGTATTCAGATAGGGCGTTACCAACCAACCCCTGCTTTTCATTGAGTTCGGCGAGACGGTGATAGATGTCCACTCGGGAAGAATCAAGCTTCTGCATCTGCTTGAAGACTGCGATCGACTTCAGATAAAAGCCCGTTTCCGTGTAATGCTTGGCAACGACCTCGTATTCCGTCAGGGCGTCTTCATTGCGTTTGTCACGACTCAGCAATTCGGCAAGCTTCTGCCGATTGCGCACATCTTTAGGTGCGGCATCAACCAGCTTTCGATACTCGCCAATAGCCTTCGGGATTTGCCCTTTAGAAAGGAATTTCTGGGCATTTGCGAGGAGTTCATCTTTATTTGCCAAAGGTTTTCCCTACTGGATGAATTACAAAATGCATAAATCGGGATTTTAAACGAAAAACTCCGGTTTTGTCAAGGAGACAAACCCGGAGTCAATGATCAATTTTCTTTAAAAATCAGCGAAATAGGACGCTACTTACAAGTAAGAACTCTGGGCTTCAAATGTGCTTTTATCGTCGCATATTCTTCAGCCTTTGCTTCGTAACCTTGTCGTCCCATCAGCGCATAGGTGAATAACTTGCCCTCCTCAACTCCCGGCTGGTCCAGTGGGTTAACGTCAAACAGATACCCGGCAAAGAGCGTCTGAATCTCGAACATGTAGATCAAAGCACCGACGGTTTCCGGAGTTACCTTGGGGATATGAATAGTACAGTTAGATCGATGGTTCCTAACCAGAGCCGCAGCGGTCGCCTGCTGTTCTACACGAATCAATTCACCCATTGTGTGTCCAGTCAGATAGGACATCTCTGGTGAAG
Source organism: Deltaproteobacteria bacterium (assembly GCA_024279915.1). Taxonomy (GTDB): domain Bacteria; phylum Desulfobacterota; class Desulfuromonadia; order Desulfuromonadales; family BM103; genus M0040. The sequence continues at coordinate 68,333 of JAJRRB010000057.1, read as the reverse complement.
CCTTGTAGCCAGGAAACTGCAAATCCTGGTCAAATTCATCAACAACAATAAAAGTGACAACCTTATCAAAAGGCCCCTCCATATAGAGTTGCACTTGAGAGTGTTGATCCGTCGTGCCGAGGGCGCTTACGGGGGTTGGCCCAATGTGAATGACTGTGCCGTCGGTAGCAAACTTCTTACCCAGGCTTTCTGCCCATAGCTGCCGATACCAGTCGGCAAGGTCTTTCAAGCGATCACTATAAGGCATTAGAACTGACGTCTTCAGCCCTTTTTGGTAAGCGAGATATTGCAGGACAGCATTCAGATAGGCAGGATTTGATTCCAGCCCCCCATGACAAACAAAGCGTGAAAAATCAGCGGCGCCTTTAAGAAGGCTGGAGATATCGACACCGACACAAGCCAGTGGTAGTAAGCAAACCGGAGTAAAAGCAGTAAATCGGCCGCCGACACCGGCGGGGATCGCGCAACTTCGGAATCCTTCCCGATCAGCCAGTTCCCGCAGCACACCACTTTCCGGATCTGTAATCAGTACAAAATGATCGCGATAATGCTCACCGACAGACTCTTCAACCCACTGCCTGGCTACCAGAAACTGGCTGGTTGTCTCTACCGTTGTTCCTGACTTACTGATTACCAGGAAGCAGGTTCGTGCAGCGTCACAAAGAGCGAGATGAGCAGCGAAACCATCCGGATCGACATTATCAAGCACGTATAGACGCGGTAAGCCACCACGCTGCCCCTTATCCTGAAGGTTGTGGCCATAACAGAGGGCATTGAACATTGCCGTGGTGCCGAGGGCAGAGCCGCCGATGCCAAGCACAACAAGATTGTCGAAACTCTTTTGGATATCGCTCGCCAGGTTCAGGACTTCATCAATAACTTCAAGGTTACATGGCAAGTCGAAAAACGGTAGCTCACCATTATCTCGACGCGCCTGAATATGCTGGTGAATTTCTTTTGTCTGTTCAACAAAACCAGCAATGTCTTCTTCGAGGATGCCGAATTTAGAATGAATAGCATCCGCCATCATATTGGTGTAATCGAGAGAAATTGACATGCCCTACCCCCAGTCAGTTCAGTTATGGATTTTCACAAATGGTTTATCACCGAGGCGGTTTATCCCCAAGGCTTTTCAATCGGGCAACTTCCCGTTCAGTCAACAGACGCTTCTGCCCCGGGGCCAGATCATTCAAAGTTAAAAAGGCATAGCCAATACGAACCAAGCGGCTGACCTGATGACCTAACGCCTCACACATGCGTCGCACCTGACGATTGCGGCCTTCATGGATCGTCAGTTCAAACCAGGTGTGACCACCACGAAAACGCAGGTTGGAAATTTTTGCTGGCGCAGTCATGCCGTCTTCGAGAAGCATCCCTTCTTCCAGCGATTTTTTTGACTGTTCAGTTAATTGGCCGCGTACTTTAGCCAGATATTTCTTATCGACCTGGTGACTCGGGTGAGCCAACCGATTAGCGAGTGCGCCGTCGTTGGTCATCAACAGAAGACCAGAGGTATTAATATCAAGGCGGCCAACCGGAAAGAGACGCACAGACAGATCTCGGACAAGATCAGTAACGACTGGTCGTCCTTCTGGGTCACTCAGAGTTGTGACCGTTCCAAGCGGCTTATTGAGAAGAATATAAACGAGTTCCTCGGCGGCCTTGAGTGGCTTGCCATCAATCAGAATGGTACTGGTCTCTGCATCGGCCTTATCACCCAGTTTGACGATTTGTCCATCAACACGGACGCGACCCGCTGCGATCAGTTCTTCGGCACGCCGACGGGAGCAGAATCCCGCCGCTGCGATTATTTTCTGTAAACGTTGCTGCATATTTTCAAACCATTAATGGACTGACACAAGAGATAGAAACGTTGCGTTGCAGGGCTAAAACTCAGCCCCTCATGAATAAAATTACGGGTCGATGACAACAGATCAATGACTCAATGCTGCAAAGAGTAAACGGTGTATAACCTCTGACAACCCGGTATTGTCCTCACCTTTAGCAAACATGGCTGTCAGGTCGGAGAAGACCCCACAGTAGTGATTGACCAGACGTGGCTTATCTGTTGCCAGATTGAAGACCAGAGCTTCTTGATCGAAGAGATCCAGAGTAGCCAGTTCTTTGGCATGATCCAGCGTAACAATGCCATTTTCGTAACGCAGACGCGTGGCCTTATAATTCTTGCCCAGGGTCCAGTTAGTATCAACAACGCCGAAGCCTTTTTTGTCCTGCTCCATAAAACTATAGATCGCCAACCCCTGTACTTGGGCACAGTTTAAAGAGGGGATAACCGTCATACGGCCGTCGACAAGCTGCATGGTTGCTGGATCTATCAGTCGAGCCAGGGCGCTGAGACCGCTTGCGCCGCTGTCTGTCCAGGCTCCGGTCTTGCCGACAGCACCGAGAGTCAGCTTTCCATCGATGTAATATGGGTCAGCAAAGCAGGTATCAAAGCCGAGTAAGTTGCCTAGATCAAAGTTGTGTGATTCACGCTGCTCGCGCCACCAGTCGACTTCACGACCATATGCCGGATGAAATGCCGTATAGAGAGGCAGCTTGCGGGTACGGGCAGCAGTCAGCAGAGCATCCATTTCCGACTGACTGGTACAAAGCGGCTTCTCAACAATCGCAATACGGTCAGACTCTATAACCCGCATAGCCACTTCAAAATGTGTGGAGGTCGGAGTCGAGACCAGGAAGGCGTCAGCTTTCGACTTCTTCAGCATTTTTTCCAGATCATCGTGAAACTGGACACTGCCAGGCAACTCCTCCGCTTTATTCGGATCCAGGTCATGGGCATCGATCAGTTTGATACCAGGAGTATGGGTAATGGCCTGCATCTGGTAGTTGGCAATTTTGCCTATGCCGATCAGTGCTATCTGCATAATTTATTACTCCTGAGAAAACGTAACATTAACAATTCATTAGTAAACAAACGAAGCATATTTCACGAAGGAATTCACGCAAAAAACATCCATTCTCCAGCCCTGATCATCCAAGCAAAGCATCAATCGCATTAAAGTTGAAACGCTTGTCAGCAAGCTCCATGACCAGATCAATCTTCTGAGTATCCTTGGCATTGAGCTTACTGACATCATCATTGATGGTGTTGTAAACAGACACCGTAGTTCGTTTGGTACGCATATAAGGGATGCCGCTGCGATCAAGAATTTTTTGCGTAATCGCACTGACCTTAGCCACCCCCGGGATAACCAACCCCGCCAATAGATGACTATACTCTGGCAAGTTATAAATATTAGCCAGGGTCACTAGCAATTCATCACGGCTACTGGTGACGATCAACAAAGAGGACTCTTTCAGTAGTTCGGTCACTCGCTGAGTTGCAGCAGAACCAATTTGCAAGTGATGGACGATCTGCCCGGCAGTCTCCTGAGTTCCCTGCAGTTCAACATCGAGGGTCTGACTGATACGACGCAGCGTTGGGTTGGCCAGAATCGGTTGATAGTTGAAGCCACCGATCACCTTAAAAGGTTCTGCGGCAAACGCCATGTCCAGATATTGCAAGGTCTTCTCGCGTTTTCACGTATAATTTTGTTAACAAGAATAGCACGGACCTCGGCCTTTTCTTTCTCAAAGAGAGCAAAGTTCATACAGACAGCGTCCACAACGTTACCAAGGCCACCGCCGGTCACCATCACGACCGGCGCATTAGCCAATTTGGCCACCCGTGCATTAGAAAACCCAACAATTGATCCGACTCCGGTGTGTACCGCGCCCTCTATAATCAAAAAATCGTTTTTCCGGTCCAGTTCAGTGAGGGCGAAAAGCATCTGCTGCTCCATTTCAGTACTGGAGAGCTCGCCATCGAGAAGCCTCTGTGTATCACCGGGCATCAGCACTAGCGGTGACATCAACGCAAGATCGTCTTCAAGGCCAAAAACTTCTGCCATCAAGACAGCATCCTTGTCAGCGACCATACCTTTCTCGGTAACCATCGGTTTCGGACCGAGCGGTTGGATGAAGCCGACACGTTCGTACTTCTTACGCGCCATATACATCAACGAAAGGCTGGTGGTAGTTTTACCGCTATTCTGTCCAGTTGCAGCGACAAAGATCTTACGGGCCATACAAACTACTTAAACTCAGTAGCGAGCGCGAGGAGACTGTCGAACTTAACATAAACCTACTGCGAAACCGGCTGATCGGTTCATATTCACGGTAATTTTCGACAAATAGCCATGCTATTAGCTCTCAAATTCCCGTAAATCTGCCCTCGAACATCCAATTTCTCGCTACGGCCTGCCAAGCCCAACAGCCTCCTAGCCTCTTACTTTAATCAGCTTTGATATCGCTTTGAATTGTTCGTGAGTCGATTTCTGCAGCATCTGAAACAGTACGGTTTCAGCAGTCGTTACCACGGCACCAGCTTGTGCCGAATTGGCGAGGCCAACCAGAAAATCCGTTTTTTTGCGAGAGCAGATCGCATCACGAACCAGATGGACATGATAACCATCATCAAGCAGACCAATCACAGTCTGGTAGACACAAACGTGCGCTTCCATGCCGGACAAAATCACCTGACTTCGTCCTAAATCTTTCAGGGCATCCAGAAAGTTTGGTTCACCGCAACAGCCAAAGCTGACTTTTTCAATGATGGTATTTTTACAAGCCTCTGACAGCTCCGGAACGGTGTGACCGATACCTTTGGATACTGCTCCGTTGTCACCACCGGAACGCCGAGCAATCCCGCTCCAAAAACCAGCATTTCAACAGTATCACGTAAACGCAGGTAAACATCTTGTGGCATCGCAGGAACCAGGCGTTCCTGAACATCAATCACCACCAGAACAGCGTTGTCCGCATTCAATTTGAACTTACCAAGCTCGTTTGACATAAAAGCTCCTTACCAGAAAACCGCCACATGGACTTTAGTTTATAAAAGAGATATCAAGGATACACCCACATGACCTGTTCGGCAACGCAGGAAGGCTCCAAGATACATAACGTTAATAAGAGAGACCTGCAAGTCAAATCAGTAAAGCGTTATGTAATAAACGTTAGCTATGAGCACAGATAAACCTTGAGCAATTTCAGTTGTTTCCTGACAAGTAAGAGGTGTAAAGTCTATGCGCAAAAGAACTTTTCTGCGGTAAAGTAAGGGCTATCTTCTCGCAGAAGTTGTAATCGGGTATAGAACAGAATTGCCATCCATTTTTTATGCATGAGGTACAGCATGTCGAACTCAGACAAAAAAAAACAAGACGATCAACCAACACTTCGTCGGCGATCCACAGATAGAAAAGTTCACAAGCGTATGCTGACGTTCAAGGATGTCGCCAAACTTCTTCACCAGCGCAGCAAGCTCAGCGACGAACAGTATGAGATGGTACTCGAACGCGGAGAGTCTCAAGCAGCACGCCTTAACAGTCACCTTCCTCCAGGCAAAACTAAAAAAGATATCTACCTGGCAGAACTGGCCTCCCCCGCACAGGTCATTACTTCTTTCAGCCTGGAGATCCCCAATACCCAGAAGAAACTCACCGAAGACGCTATCACTGAGCTAATCGCTCAGACCGCCGGATTTGAATATATCAAGATTGATCCACTCAAATTGGAACTCGATGTCGTCACTGACCAGATTCCCAGAGCCTTTGCTCTAAAGAACCTGGTGGTGCCGATTGATGAGAAAAAAGGCATCGTGACCATCGCCGTTGCTGACCCTTTCAATGTCCGACCGATCGAGGATCTGCAACATGCTCTGGGTATTCAGATCAAACGAATCCTTGCCTCACGCAGTGACATCCTGAAAATACTGGAAGAATTCTTTGGCTTTCAGGCTTCAGTGCGCGCGGCTCAGGTTGATATGGGTCTCGGTTCAGAGTTGTCAAATCTTGAGCAACTCTTCAAGATGCGCGGTCGGGATGAGATAGAAAGCAGCGACCAGCACATTATCTCCGCCGTCGAATTCCTTTTGAAATATGCTTTCGATCAACGTGCCAGCGATATCCATATTGAACCAAAGCGTGAGAAATCGACGATCCGCTTCCGGGTCGACGGTGTATTGCACAACATCCACACCGTACCGATGAACCTCCACCCGGCAATTGTCTCTCGATTGAAATTGCTGGCGCGTCTTGATGTTGCTGAGAAACGTCGTCCCCAGGATGGTCGTATCAAGACCCAGCATCTGGCCAAAGATATCGAGTTACGTGTTTCAACTCTACCGGTCGCCTTCGGTGAAAAAGTGGTTATTCGTATTTTTGACCCAGAAATCCTCATGCAGAAGCTTGACCGCATTGGCTTCTATGAACGTGAATATAAGCTCTACAGTACATTTATCAGGAAACCAAACGGTATCGTCCTGGTTACCGGCCCCACAGGTAGTGGCAAGACGACGACCCTCTATTCATCTTTAAAGACCATTTCATCCCCGGAGATTAATATTGTCACTGTTGAAGATCCGATCGAAATGGTCATGGAAGACTTCAACCAGGTCGGCGTTCAAACCGCTATCGGTGTCACCTTTGCCACCGTTCTGCGCAACATCCTGCGTCAGGATCCTGACGTTTTAATGATCGGTGAGATCCGCGACCAGGAAACAGCCGACAACGCCGTGCAAGCCGCACTGACTGGTCACCTGGTCCTCTCGACCCTGCATACCAACGATGCACCATCAGCAATAACCCGCCTGCTTGATATCGGCGTACCCGCCTTCCTGCTGAAATCGACTATCAATGGCATCATCGCCCAACGCCTGCTCAGAAGCATCTGCCAGGAATGTAAACAGGAAAAGTTACTGACCGACGATGAAATGGTTTACCTGGGCCTGGAGAAAAAAGAATACAAGGTTTGGGAAGGCAAAGGCTGCGACGCCTGCCGGGGGACCGGCTACAAGGGACGAACTGGGATCTTCGAGGTTCTGGAACTTACTGACCAATTGAAAGCAAAAATTACCGACCGCACTGACATGGAGGCTGTTTACGCAATAGCCAAAGCTGATGGTATGGTAACTCTGCGGGAATTGGCCATTCAAAAGTTGATGGAAGGACAGACGACTTTCAGTGAGATTGTCAGCGTGACGGGATAAGCTGTCAGGCTCAGAACTCGTGGAAATTCCCCTTGCTCTCTGCTCGCAAAGCGTGTAACACCTAAGGCCCTTAAATTCATCAATCAGGAGTAAACTATGGTCCTTCTTAATAATACCGTCAGCATCTGTCAGTTTCAGATCCTCGGCACACTACCAGCCACAGATTTAGCAGACTGGATCGGCGAACGTCTCAACCGTGACGGTTTCCGTTCTATCGAACAAACCAGCGAAGAGCTATCGAGTGGCTGGGTTCAGTTGGATGATTATCAGGAAAGCGGTTTTGATGGCCTGCACACCTTCCAGCACGACCACTACTTCGCCTTTTCTCTGCGTCGCGACCAACGCAAGCTACCGACCGCCCTGCTCAAGCCATATATATTGAAGGCCGAAGAAGAGTGGCTGGCTGCCAATCCACAGTTCAAACGCGTGCCGAAACAGCAACGCGAAGATCTGCGCGATGCCGTACGTGGTAGTCTCTTCGCCAAGACCTTGCCGACACCAGCAATTTACGACGCAGTCTGGGACACCCGCAGCAATCTGATCACCTTCAGCAGCCTTGGAACCAGTGCCGTAGACCTTTTTGTCGATCAGTTCAAAAAGAGCTTTGACGGTCTGCGTCTGGTCCCAGTGCATCCCATAGCCCGCGCTGGCCAGGTTATCGACGACAGCCTCCAGCCTGCACTGGCCAAAGCCAACGGCAGTAGCAGCGAGGCCATACTGGAACAGATCGAAGCCAACCAGTGGCTTGGCACCGATTTCCTGCTCTGGCTGATGCACGAGACCATGAATGCCTCCTCCGAATACAGCGTCAATCAACCGGGGCCTGCAGTTGCAGGCGATGGCTTCGTTGCGTATCTCAACGATCGTCTACTACTGTCAGCCAGCAGTGAAACCGGCGTGCAGAAAGTCACCGTGACCGGGCCGCAGGATCACTTCAGTGAAGTGCGCACCGCTCTGCAAGGCGGTAAGGATATACACGAGTCAGTACTTTACCTGGAGAAGCAAGAGCAATTGTGGAAGATGACCCTGAAAGGTGGCACCTTCCATTTTGCCTCGTTTAAGGCGCCTTCGGTCACTCTGGAGAAGGATGACATCACTGATCCTGCTATGGAACGTGAAGCTGTCTTCTTTGAAAGAATGTATCTACTCGAAATGGGGCTGCAACTCTTTGACAGCCTCCTGGCAACTTTTCTGCAGCAGCGGCTCGATGAGAGCTGGGCGAATAAGGAACAGGCGATAAGGACTTATCTGACCGTCTAAAACGCTCCACAGGCAATACACAAAAGCCCGGCTGAGAGAGCCGGGCTTTTGTGTTAGCACTACTGGTTCATGCAGAACAGCGTAGAGTCAATCCTCTTTTACATTTCCTGCCCACTTGCTCCCCTGCAAAAGCTCAAATTCTGCGTTCACAAACGGACGCTCCTGCTTCTTCACTTGATCGATATATGCCCTGCCCCTCTCACTGGCAGTCTTCTTCTTTGGTGATTCATTGTTCACCTTAAGCAGCTCCAGACTCACTTGGTGTTTCCTAAGACCTAAAATAGGCACAACCAGAGCAATCACTAAAGCGACAAACGCAACCACGTAAAGAACGCTCTTGTTAATTAGTGGTAAAGGCGCCCAGAGAGCCAGATTGAAGATGACAATACCGACCCAGAAGGTGCTTTTGAACAGAGTGACCGCCTTTTTACTTTGCGCACGTAATGCGCGGACCTCTTTTGCTTCGAGCGCCGTTCCTTTGTCGATAGCTTCTTGAACAATCAGTTGTACTGGGTTGGTTTTGTTACTCATGAGCTTGCTTGTCTCCATGTGCGGCAACTGCGACTTTTCCCTGTGAGGCTTCCCCCTTCACCTGCATATTCTTCTGCGTCATTATTTGTCTGCGGTTGCGTACAAAACGCAAATAACTATTCAACAGCCAACCGATTATAATACCGGACCCCAGCAGAATAAAGGCAAGCAGCACAAGGGACATTTCGATTGACCAGGCCAGGAATTCGACCTTGACGGTTTCAGTATTCTGCGAAATGAAGATAAACACGAGAAAGGCCAGGACGAGACTGATGCCGAGTTTGATTTTCATTCATTAACTCCCGAAGCGAAGACGGTGTTAACAACAAATGAATTTAAGCCTTTGACAAGGGACTTGTCATTGAGCGAATTCAACGGTAATCTATTGTTAGTTCCACAACTTAGTCATTTTATACAGTTTCCTGGAGATAGCTATGAATAAATTGAACCTTTTACTTGGCATTTTACTCATGACGGCATTCCCAGTATTTGCTCTTGAGACCCCCTCTTTGGGGCTTGGCAAGATTTTGTTCGAATCTGTCGAACTGGGCACCAAGGATCGTAGCTGTGTCACATGTCATCCACACGGTAAAGGCCTGAACATGATTGGTGACTTCAATGATACTGAGCTCAAAGATATCATCAACGCCTGCCTGCGCGACGCTCTCGGCGGTCAGCCTATATCATTGGAATCCCAGGAAATGAATGCCCTGGTGGCATATGTGAGAAAGTTTCAGAAATAGAAGAAGCCTAACATCCACAGCCGCAATTGTGACAGACCGCTTTATTGCTTCCTTCAGGCTCGATCATCTCTGGAGCAAATGCGACCCGAGAGACACCGCGACGGATATCCTCCAGTAAATCACAGTTGGCGCTCTGGCCGATGACATGACCAAGGCAGAGGTTGCTGATGTTATCTTTCGGGGAACGCAGACGTATTATATTGAGTAAGTCCCCATAGCCTCCGACCTCAAGTACATTCTTAGTATCCTCAAGATAAGAGACTGTTATGCCGAGACTATTAAGGTCGTCATGTAAGCTATTAATAAATGCGTCAAGCCCTTCTATATTGATATCAGGAGACCATTCAGAATTGGTGACCTTATAGCCATAGCGAACAACTGTGATCTCTTTCTGCATTCTCTAGTTGCTCCCTGCGCCACTTGATGCACCGCTTTGCACCGCTGGTGTTACTGTCAGGCGCGGATCAATCGCTGAGCGCTTTACGACCACTCTGTTCACTCCAGCAACACCGGGTCGACGATAAAAGAGTTCAACAGAACTGCCGACTGGTCCCCAAAGATGTTCTGAAACAACTTTACCAAAATCGCTGCCCTGTAACGGGAAATCATTCACCTGAAAAATCAAGTCACCCGGCAACAGGCCCATTTTCGCGGCAGGAGCATCTTCAAGCACATTCAACACAACCAGATTGCCATTGATCGTCGGCACAACCTGCAAACCAACTCCACCAAACTGCACATCATCAGCTAAAACAGGCGTTGCCATGAAGCTGCTCACGACCAGCATTCCGATCAGCAGGAATGCAGAGACACGCGTTAATATAACAGGCTGGAGTTTTTGCAGTAGCATCATATTTGATCGATCCAGGAGGTGTCGCCGCATCCTTCCCGCAATACTTCTATATGATCATCTATAAGACTGATGACGGTGGAGGGGTCGCCATAGCGAATACCGCCGTCAATAACCACGTCGAGCATGCGCCCCATAGCATCTTCAATTTCCACTGGATCGTGTAAAGGAGTCTCACCAGTCAGGTTGGCGCTGGTCGTGACCAAAGGATGACCAAGCTCGCGCACGATCGCCATGGCAATTTCATCTTTTGGGATTCGAATACCAACCGTCTTCTGGCGAGTGGTCAGAGTGTTTGGAACGACACGTGTCGCATCAAGGACAAAAGTGTATGGTCCGGGGAGGTGACGCTTCATGATCTTAAAGGCAAAGTTGCTTACCTGAGCGTAATTGGCAGCATCGGAGAGGTCTGAGCAGATAAAAGAAAAGGGCTTACGGGCATCACGCTGCTTGATCTGATAGATACTCTTGATGCCTCGGTTATTGAATATGTTGCAACCGATACCGTAAGTTGTATCAGTCGGGTATGCTATCACCCCACCCTGTTTCAGAGTGTCGACAACCTGGCTAACAAGACGAGCTGGAGGATTCTCCTGGTTGATCTTCAGCAACATGTCCCTCTCCCCTTCTGTTTTATATAAACCATATAGCTATTCTATAATAGATACTTCAAGCCTTCAATATCACGTAATGCCGCATAAACGGCTTCGAGTTGGGAACGGTTCTGCAAAGTAACCAGGACGCTGACACACTGATATTTGCCTCCGGAACTGATGCGAGTCTTCATTGCCTGGCGAGAAGCCTGAACTACAGTTGAGACAGCAGTAAGAACCTTGTCGTCAAAGCAGCTGTCGTCACCACCCGGGCCAAATGCCTTGAATTCAAAATGGCAGGGGAACTCCATTATTTCCTGCGGCGAATCTGTACTCGTCATAACTTGTTCTTGATCCCTGTATGACCGAAGCCACCGGAGCTACGTGTTGAATCGTTCAATTCATCAACCTCGACAAGGTTCGCTTGAGCTACCGGAGCAATAATCAACTGAGCGATACGGTCACCCGGAAGAAACTCAACAGACTCGACGCCATGATTGATAATGATAATCCCTATCTCGCCACGGTAATCGGCATCAATTGTTCCCGGTGAGTTCACTAGAGCAATGCCTTTTTTCAGCGCCAGACCGGAACGGGGACGTACCTGCCCTTCGAAACCGGGAGGGATTTCCATAGCCAAACCGGTCGGTAGCAGAATTCGCTCGCCAGGTGCAAGGGTGACAGGTGAATCGATCACGGTACAAAGATCCATTCCTGCTGCATGTTCAGTCATGTAAACGGGGACAATCGCCTTCGGATGAAGTTTTTTAACTTTCACTTGAATCATAATGCCCTCAAACACTCTGTAATATAATAAGTTTTAAGACTTTAAGGTTTTAACCCTACAGCCTTACAGCTGGTTTATAATATTTGCATATCAACATCAGGAAAATCTGAGCGGCTTACCCGTCCGGTAATCTGGAGGTTGAGTGTTTCGTTAACAAACAAGCTTTCAGCCATATACTGAACCAGTTCAACCGTCACAGCATCGATCATAGCCCGGCTTTCCTCTAGGCTGATACCGACATTTCTCAGAAAGATTTCGTTCTTGGCCAAGCGAGTCATGCGGTTGTCCATACTTTCCATAGAGAGCAGCATTCCACCTTTAAGATAATCTTTGGCGCTTTGCAACTCATCGAAACTGACCGACTCCTGTCGCAGACGAGTCAATTCCCCGAGGATTGTTTGTGTAACCAGAGGAGCACTTTCATTGGATGTACCGGCATAGACGATAAATGCACCACTATCGGAATGGTTGTGATGATAACTGTAAACAGAATAAGCCAGACCAAGCTCCTCACGAACCTTCTGGAACAGTCGTGAGCTCATATTGCCACCTAGAATAGTGTTGAGCAGATAGGTGCCATAGCGATCTTTATGATTCTGTGGCAAACCCGCTACGCCCAGGCAGATGTGAGTCTGTTCCAGATCACGATGGACGATCTCGACTTTGCGCTTAACAGTTGGTGCAACATCTTCATGGTTCACACCAAACTCAGGGACAGCGCCAAGAGCATGTTTGACGAGTGTGACGAGCTCCTCATGGTCAAGGTTGCCTGCAGCGACGACACAGAGGTTTTTGCCCACATATCGTTCACTCATAAAGTCGAGCATCTGCTGTCGATCGATATCACCGACCGTCGAGCGTGTACCAATCACCGGCATGCCAAGAGGATGCCCACTCCAGAAACCGTTGGTGAACTGGTCGTGAATCGACTCTTCCGGACTGTCATCAATCATCGCTATTTCTTGAAGGATGACCCGACGTTCTTTTTCAATGTCATCTAGATTGAACTTGGAATTGCAGATCAGGTCGCCAAGCAGATCGACGGCCATAGACAGCTTTTCAGAAAGGATTTTGACAAAGTAACAGCTATATTCACGGCTGGTGGAGCCATTGAGAAGTCCACCAACGGAATCGACTTCGCGAGCGATGTCCTGAGCGCTGCGACGAGCAGTGCCTTTAAAAAGCATATGCTCAACAAAATGGGAGATGCCGTTGAGTTCAACGGTCTCATGGCGTGAGCCATTATTCACCCACACACCGAGTGAAATAGAATGGCACCCGGGCACTTTCTCAGAAAGGACCCGGATGCCATTATCTAGCGTCGTACGTTGAATCATGAAAGGTAAGTGTTACTCGCCCTCTGGCAGTGATGCGCCGAGAGCTTCTTTGCGGGACAGTTTGATTTTGCCCTGCCTGTCAATGCCGATGCATTTGACCAGAACCTTGTCACCTTCGCTTAAAACGTCGGTGACAGCACGGACGCGCTCTTTGTCCAGCTCAGAGATATGGACAAGGCCGTCAGTGCCTGGGAAGATTTCGACAAACGCGCCGAATTCCATGATTTTGCGAACAGTACCGTCGTACAGCTTGCCAACTTCCGCTTCCTGAATCAGATCACGGATCATCTTGATCGCCAGTTTAGCGGCAACGCCATCAGAAGAAGCGATATGGATGGTGCCGTCGTCCTGAATGTCGATAGCACAACCGGTTGCCTCGATGACGCCGCGGACGTTCTTGCCGCCAGCACCGATGACAGTACGAACCTGGTCAGTCTTAACCTTGATACTGGTAATACGCGGTGCGTATTTTGACAGGTCTTCACGAGGGGCATCAATTGCCTTGGCCATTTCGCCGAGGATATGGATACGACCTTCTTTGGCCTGCGCCAGTGCCTGCGTCATAATCTCTTTGGTGACGCCAGAGATCTTGATGTCCATCTGCAGAGCGGTGATGCCTTCGGCAGAGCCAGTGACTTTGAAGTCCATGTCGCCGAGATGATCCTCGTCGCCGAGGATATCGGAGAGGATAGCAATATCGTCGCCTTCCTTAATCAGACCCATGGCAATTCCGGAGATCGCTTCCTTAACCGGCACACCAGCGTCCATCAGCGCCAGAGAGGCACCACAGACAGAAGCCATGGAAGAAGGACCATTGGACTCAAGAACGTCAGAGACAATACGAATCGTGTACGGGAAGTCTTCGTGCTGAGGCAGAATTTGTGCTGCACTGCGCTCTGCGAGCATGCCGTGACCGATCTCACGACGGCCGGGGAAGAGACGCATGCTGGTTTCACCAACACAGAATGGAGGGAAGTTGTAATGCAGCATAAACTTCTTGAACTCCATACCTTGAACATTGTCCATACGCTGCTCGTCAGTCTTGGTACCAAGAGTTGCAGCAACCAGAGCCTGAGTCTCACCACGGGTAAAGAGGGCGCTACCGTGAGAACGTGGCAGAACACCAATCTCACAGCTGATCGGACGGACAGTGTTCATGTCGCGACCGTCGATACGAATGCGGTCTTTGGCGACCATCTGACGGATAACACGCTTCTCGATCGAGCCGAGGATAGCGCTGATTTCATCTTCGCGACCTTCAAACTCTTCAGCAAGAGCTTCCTTGACTGCGGCGCGATTGTCGCCCAAGGCAGCATAACGCTCTTTCTTGGTCTGAATCTTGGCAGCGACTTTCACATTGGCTTCTGCCAGCTCGGTGATCTTGGCTTCCAGTACAGCATCGGTTTCGGCAACAATGAACTCACGCTTTTCGAGACCGACCAGCTTGGCCAGTTCGATTTGTGCATCAATCAGAGGTTGCAACGACTCATGACCAAAGAAAATTGCATCAAGCATTTCGGCTTCAGTAAAGAAGTCAGATTCGCCTTCAACCATCATCACGGCATCTTTCGAACCAGACACAATGATATTAACATCGCTCAGTTCCTGCTGCTCGAGAGTCGGGTTGACAATCAACTTGCCTTCGACACGGCCAACACGAACGGCTGCGATAGGACCTTCGAAAGGGATATCAGAAATGGCAACAGCTGTTGAAGCCGCGACCATAGCAATGGTATCCGGATCGTTAATCATGTCCGCCGAAATAACAGAAGGCATGATCTGAGTTTCAAACATGTAACCTTTAGGGAAGAGCGGACGCATCGGGCGGTCAATCAAGCGACAGATTAACGTTTCGCGCTCCGTGGTACCACGCTCACGACGGAAAAAAGAACCGGGGATCTTACCGCCGGCATAGAATTTTTCCTGGTAGTTAACGGTCAGGGGGAAGAAGTCCTGCCCTGCACGCATTTTTGATGCCGAAACGACGGTACATAAGACCTTGGTCTCGCCATAAGTGATGACGACAGCGCCGTGAGCTTGACGAGCCATCTTGCCCGTTTCCATAGTCAACGGCTGGCCGTTGAATTCGATTTCTACTTTTTGATAAGCCATTTTTTCCTCTCTTCTGACCGGCCGTCCGGTCACCTGTAAAGTACTGCTTCTTAAAATGGCAGAGGAGGATGGCCTGAGAGAGCTACTGAACGCTATGCTCAGGATCTCTCTCCGGACAACCTCCCGGCCATGACACTTACGAACTAAAGGCAGCAAACCCTAAACAAATAGGATCTTGCTGCCTGGTTTTAACGACGAATACCCAACTCCTTAATTATCGTACTGTAACGTTCGACGCTCTTGCTCTTTAGATAATCAAGCAGACGGCGACGTTGGCCGACGATTTTGAGAAGGCCACGACGTGAGTGGTGGTCTTTTTTGTGAGTACGGAAATGCTCCGTCAGATAGGTAATGCGCTCTGAAAGAAGGGCAATCTGGACTTCTGGGGAACCCGTGTCACTCTCGTGGGTTTTGAATTTCTCAATAATTTCTTGCTTGCGTTCTGTGGCCTGCACGGAGCCACCTCCTTGATCTTGTCTATGAGTTATTGTTATTTTCGGTAGTTAGCTACCATAAAGAAGCATTATCTACCACAAAACTTAGGCAGAGTAAAGCCTTTATGCACAATCTACGACCAGTGGAAAAACCTTTATAATTTCGAAATCTCCGGGCCTTTTACCAAGACCGCCTGGAGCAAAGTGAGCTACGGCGACCAGAGAACCTTCTGCCAGAAAACAAACCTGGTCACCAGCAACGAGTCCAGAGACATCTAAGTCTGCCATAGCCGGTGCTACGCCATCTTGCAAGCGGCCCAGAACAGCTCCGGAAACAGTTAATGCTGGCCAGTCAGTCAAAACTTCTGCAGGAGTCAAAAACGGCAATTTTTTGCCCTGTTCCACCAGCTCCTGCAGTTCTTCCAGAGTATGACTGACAGACGTGTCAAAATTACCGCATGCCAACCGACGCAATGCAGTCATGTGAGCACCGCAATTCAGCATCTGTCCAATATCATGACAGAGAGTTCTTATGTAGGTTCCTTTAGTGCAGCGGACAGTAAAGGTGACCAGCGGTGGAGCAAAATCGTCGATCACCAAACTGTCTATGCGTATCGAACGGTGCTTACGCTCAACCTCGATCCCTTGACGTGCCAACTGGTAGAGCGGTTTGCCATCTTTTTTAAGCGCGGAGTACATCGGTGGTAGCTGATCAATCTCGCCAACAAAGTTGACAACAACGTCATCCAGAGCGGCTCGATCAACATGCTGCCAATCTTTTTCTTCAAGGATCTGACCTTCCGAATCCTGAGTATCAGTAGACGCCCCCCACCTCATGGTCGCCCGATAACTCTTCTCGCCTGCCATCATGTACTCAACCAGACGTGTTGCCCAGCCGACAGCAACCGGCAAGACTCCGGTTGCAAGCGGGTCAAGTGTGCCAGCATGGCCGACACGACGGACCTTACACATACGACGCACTTGGCGGACAATGTCGAAAGAGGTCTTTCCTTGGGGTTTGTCGATAATCAGTACACCGTTCATCGTAGCTCTGCAATCAACTCGGCAACACGAGCATAAACCCATTCCTGGACACTCTCGAGAGACCCTTCAACTGTTGCACCCGCAGCATTATGGTGGCCACCACCATGCATCGCCCGGGCCAAAGCACCAACATCTATATTCCCCTTGGAGCGGAATCCGACCTTGAAACTGTCTTCGGCAAGTTGGCGGAAAAAGATTGCCACCTCGACACCACGAATCGATCTGGGATAATTGATAAAACGATCCGTATGTTCCTCACTTGACCCAGCGCTCTTATACATATCCAGGGTCACAGCTATAGAAGCATAGAGACCGCAATCTGAAGTGCGCAGCGTGGGCAGAGAGAGAGCCAGCAGGCGCAAACGCTCAAACTCCTGACTTTCGTAAAGACCCGAAGCAATCGACCAGGGATCAACACCGATACCAACCATTTCGCCCGAAACTTGAAAAGCTTCAGGGTTGGCATTGGAATAGCGAAAAGAACCGGTATCAGAGAGTATGGCCGTGTAGATACAGGTGGCAATATCAAGCGAAATGTTTTGTTCCGCGGCATGCAACAAGCGGTAAATCAGAACGCCAGTAGCACAGGCCTCAGTATCGACATAATAGATGTCGCCGAAGTCTTCGGAATAAGGATGGTGGTCTATATTGACAAGAGTTTGGCAACGCTCACGAATCCAGCTTCCTGCACGGCTCAATTCACCTGCATCGAGGACAAAGCCAACATCAAAAGTTGCTGACTCATCCAGCGTGGAAACAATCGTATCGAAACCGGGCAGAAAAGCATAATCCAAAGGAGCAGAGTCATGATTATAGGCAACCACATCCTTACCCATAGTCCGCAACATATTCGTCAAAGCCAGGGTTGAACCGATCGCATCCCCATCAGGTCCTTCGTGAGAAGCAATCAAAAATGTCTGGCTACGACCGATTAGTTGCAGAATTGATTCAATCATCTTGTTGTGTATCGGTTTTGACTTCGCTGAGGAGTTTTTCGATGTTTTGTCCGTAATCAAAGGAAGCATCATACTCGAAATGAATTTCGGGAATAAAGCGCAGACGCAACTGGCGGCCAAGTTGCTGGCGGATGTAGGAGGAACAACTGTCGAGACCAGCTTGCGTCTTCTTACGAGCATCCTCACGACTCGTTCCATCTGGACTTTCCATGCCGAACTGATTGTCCATCAGGGTGTAATAGATCTGTGCCTGACGCAGGTCAGAAGTCACATCGACTGACGTAATTGTGACAAAACCAATGCGCGGATCTTTAAGACCCTTGATCAGGAGGCTGGATATTTCTTTGTGGATGGTCTCTGCCACCCTTTGTGCACGTTGTGATGACACGTTTAATATCTCTATTCAGTAGTGGATAAATTCAAGATCGGCGTTGATCAAGTCAACCTCACCAGACGCCAGGATTTCTTCCTCAATACGGGTAAGAATTGGTGCAACCACATGCTCTGCGGAACTGACAACGGCAAAACCAAGCAGTGACCTTTGCCAGAGGTCCTGATGACCAACTTCAGAACAACTGGACGGGAATCGATTGCGGCAACGAGACAGAAGCTTCTGGATCACGCTACGCTTCTGCTTAAGATTCTGCGTTCCATGCAGGCGCAGGTCCAACTGCAGTACACCGATCACCATATCAGTTTCCCATTGTCCAGGGGCTTCCCATGGTTCGGGGCTTTCACATTGCCCAACAATCTCACTGAACCAGGTTAAAGCTTTGTCTTGAATTCCTTGATCTCATAAGCCTCGATAATATCACCAGGCTTGATATCGTTGTAATTCTCCAGACCGATACCACATTCGTAATTGTTGCTGACTTCTTTAACATCATCCTTGAAGCGTCGCAAAGAAGTAAGCTTGCCTGTCCAAACAACCACATCGTCGCGCAGCAAACGAGCATGAGCATTACGCAGAATCTTGCCTGAGACAACATAACAACCGGCGATGGTACCAACTTTGGTGACATTGAACGCCTCGCGGACTTCGGCACGGCCGAGATCCTCTTCCTTAAGAGTCGGCGCGAGCAAGCCTTCCATAGCATCCTTAATTTCATTAACCGCATCGTAGATAACACTGTAAAGGCGGATATCGACATTCTCAAGTTCAGCAAGGCGAGCGGCCTTGGGAGCTGGTCGGACGTTAAAGCCGAGGACAAGGGCATCAGAAGCAGAAGCCAAACTGATGTATGTTTCAGTTACCCCGCCAACACCGGAGTGAATCACAATCAAACGGCAGGCAGCAGTCGAAAGCTTCGTCAAGGTTCCTGAAACGGCTTCGGCAGAACCCTGAACATCGGCCTTAACAATGACCTTGAGCTCCTTGACATCACCTTCCTGAATGCGGGCGTAGAGTTCCTCCAGAGAGACTTTGCTGCTTCTGGCCAACTCTGCTTCACGGATCTTATGATGACGATGCTGAGCGACGTCCTTAGCAATTTTCTCGTCTTCAACTGCATGGAAGGATTCACCGGCTTCGGGCACACCGGTCAAGCCAGTGACTTCAACAGGGAAAGACGGACCAGCTTCGTTAATCACTTGACCACGATCATTGGCCATCGATCTGACTCGACCATAATGGAGTCCGGCAACGATTGGATCACCAACTTTCAGAGTACCTTTTTGGACCAGAACCGTAGCAACAGGACCACGACCTTTATCGAGGCGAGCCTCAACGACGGTTCCCTGGGCACGCTTAGTCGGGTCAGCTTTAAGCTCAAGAATTTCAGCTTGCAGCAGGATCATCTCCAGCAACTTATCGATATTGGTCTTTTCCTTGGCAGAGACATTGACGAAGATAGTCTCTCCACCCCACTCTTCCGGCAGAAGGTCCAACTCGGAAAGTTCCTGCATAACCTTCTCCGGGTTAGCCCCGGGCTTGTCAATTTTATTAACAGCGACAATGATCGGCACACCGGCAGCCTTGGAGTGGTTGATCGCCTCTTTGGTTTGCGGCATGGCACCATCGTCAGCTGCAACAACCAATACCACGATATCAGTCACTTCAGCACCACGGGCTCGCATCGCCGTAAAGGCTTCATGACCAGGAGTATCGAGGAGAGTCATTTTGCTGCCGTCAAGATCGACATCATAGGCACCGATATGCTGAGTGATACCACCAGCCTCACCTTCTGTGACATTCGCTTCACGGATCACGTCAAGCAAACTGGTCTTACCATGGTCAACGTGCCCCATGATAGTAACAACCGGCGGGCGTGGTACCTGGTTTTCGTCTTCTTCAGTTTCTATATCGAGGCCTGAGTGAGCAAGGAGGGTATCCTCGTCGAAAGCAACGTTTTCAACTTCATAACCGAATTCTGAGGCCAGAATAGCTGCTGACTCGTAATCAAGGGGATGGTTAATAGTGACCATCTGTCCCTGACCCATCAACTCTTTAATCAGGTCGTTAGCCTTGACCCCCATCCGCTTGGCCAATTCGCCAATCGTGATAACGTCAGTAATTTTGATTTTCCGTTTGATCGCCTTCGACTGGGTAATCTCGGTCTTCTTGGCAGGACGATTGGCTTTACGGCCTTTACGGAAGCGCTCATTGCGATCCGGCTCATAAACCTCTCTCTTGCTCTTGCGCCGCGGGCCACCAGACTCAGGACGACCAGCAGTATCGCGCCCACCCTTCTTTTTCTTCTTGTTGGAACGACCCTCCTTTTCTGCAAGAACATCCGGTGCCATCATGGGTGTTGGAGCAGGTCCACGAGGCGTAGAAGGACGACTTGGCCGATCTGGACGGGTGCGGGCCCCGGGCGCTGGTCTTTTACCTCTCTCAGGAGTAACCGCCTGACGACGAGGCCGCGCGGCAGGAGGCGGCAGTTCAACCCGACCAAGTATCTTGGCGGTGTTGCTCGTTTCCTTCTTTACTTTCTTCTTCGCAGGAGTAGCCTTTGCAGCAGGAGCTTCGGATGCTACAACTTCAACCTCTGCCTGAGGTTCTTTAACTTTCCCGGCAGGGGCCTCATCAACCGGCGCATCGACAGCGGGCTCTTCAGCAGAAGTAGCACTTATCTTTTCGGCTGTTTCTGCAACCTCAGGAACCTCTTCGACAGCGGCAGGTTCTGTTGCCTCAGGAGCAACTTCTTCAGGCTCCGGCTTTTTAACAACTGTCTTACGGCGCCGGCGGATCAGCCCTGAGCTGATACGCTCCTCACTGACTTTGACTTCAACATTCTCGTCAGCCTGACTGGTCAGGCCAGTCTCAAACTTGAGAGCAACCTCTTCTTCAAGTGCACTCATATGGTTCTTGACCTCAATACCGGCCTGATTGAGTTTGTCAACGATTACCTTGTTGTCCAAGCCCAATTTGGTCGCTAATTCATAAACACGAATTTTAGCCATCAACTTTCCCCTGAGATATCCTGATATCGGAGCAAATCACTTAAAAATGCCTCCGCCAACTTTCCATCGGGCAAACCAACAACACTTCTTTGCGCACGCCCGAGAATGCGACCAAGCTCTATTTTGTCGAACAATTTCGTCGTAACTACTTTTTGCACTTCCGCCTTACGCCTGACCTTTTCACCAATCTGTGGTGAGATGTCTCTGGCCAGGACAACAACAGCCAGAGGCTTCCTTCGCGTCAGGGCGTCTTGTACGGCATTACCGCCAGAAACGAATTGTGCTGATTTGCGCGCCATACCAAGCAGGCTGGCCATATGCGCAAGTAACTCTTTTGCTATACCATCAGCAAGTTGATCAACCGTAATCGGCTGGCAAGGTTGCCGAAATGTTCTATCAAACTGCTTCCTGCTTACAGCTGTTTCGATGCAGCTGCGACTGTTGCAGAGATAAGCTCCGCGGCCCGGTAACCGCCCCTTGAGGTCGGTCAGAATCTCACCATCCGGTGAGCGGACAAATCGAACCAGCTGGTCCTGGTCCTTGACCTGACGACAGCCCAGGCAGGTGCGTTGAGGTTGGCTACAAACCTTCGTCACCTCTACTCCGCACTCTCCGCGTCGGTTAATTCAGCCGTTCTGGCTTCTAAGGCACGTAATACAGTCACACGTTTTTCACCTTCGGCCATACTTGTGATCTCTTCAGTCGATTCAGATGACTTAATTGCAGTAATCGCATCTTTGGCAGTCATAGCACTGTAAAGTTCAGCGACAGCAGTCTCTTCAGACTCCTCATCGCCACCGCCACCGCTAAGTAACTCTTCGAGATCAGCTTCTGCAGCACGCGTCTCACTCATAATATCGATCTTCCATCCAGTCAACTTAGCAGCCAGACGGACATTTTGTCCTTTTTTACCAATCGCCAGAGACAGTTGATCATCAGGAACGATCATCTCCAAAGATTCCTCATCATTATCGACATAGACTCTGGTGACTTCGGCTGGTGAAAGTGCAGCGCAAGCAAAACGAGCGATATCAGGCGTCCAATTGATAATATCTATCTTCTCACCACGCAATTCTGAGACCACATTCTGCACACGAGCGCCGCGCATACCAACACAGGCACCAATTGGATCGACATCAGGATCATTGGAGGACACAGCGATTTTGGCTCGGCTACCTGGCTCGCGGGCGACGGCCATAATTTCTACAATGCCTTCAGAAACTTCAGGGACTTCCATGCGGAACAGTTCAATCAGTAAACTAGGATGCGTCCTTGAAAGAATGATCTGCGGTCCTTTAGTGGCCATGCGCACATCAGAGATGTATGCACGTACCCGGTCACCCTGACGATAGTTTTCACGAGGGACCTGCTCACGATGCGGAAGCAGTGCTTCGGTACGGCCAAGGTCGATGATCAGATCGCCACGCTCATAGCGACGGACAATACCGTTGACGAGTTCACCAAGACGATCTTTGAATTCATTATAGATACCCTCACGTTCAGCTTCGCGAACTTTTTGAATGATCACCTGTTTGGCCGTCTGGGCAGCAATACGACTGAAACTGCTCGCATCCATCTTCATGCCCAGGGAATCACCATTCTCGACATCAGGATCAATTTCTTTCGCTTCATTAATGTCGATTTCCTGGTAGGAGTTCTCCACCTCATCAACAACAGTGACAAACTCGAAAACCTCCACTTCACCGAGTTCATGGTTGAAGTGAGCTTCGAGGTCGCGGGTATTGCGATACTTTTTGTTTGCCGCAGAGAGTACCGCAGCTTCCAAAGCTTCGACCAATACATCACGTTCGATGCCCTTGTCTTTGACCACTTGGTCGATAATGTGATTAAGGTTGATATTCATACCTTCCCCCTGCATACCCTCCACCTTTGCGGTAATGGCTGCTGTTGAAGTCTGTATTTGGTAAAACGTTAAATTAAAACTCTTCTTCCAGGTTTGCTTTTTCTATTTCGGCCAGCGGGATTAATGCCAGACCACCTTTTTTATCGTCTTGCTCAAGGCGAACGTGATCATTCTCAAAACCGAGCAAAGTACCGAAAAAAGTTTTACGGGTATGACCACGCTGATCAGGATCAATCAGATGCAGCGTTTTCAGCTTGATTTTTTGCCCGGCAAAACGTTCAAAATCAGCCGGTTTTTTCAAAGGTCGATCGAGCCCTGGTGATGAAACTTCAAGGCGATAAGCTGATTTTATCGGATCTTCTATTTCAAGAATCGCGCTGACTTCCCGGCTCACGGCAACACAATTATCGAGAGTGATGCCACCAGGCTTATCGATAAAAATACGCAAAGCCAATTGGCGGCCATCTTGCTGCATTTGCAGATCGACCATTTCAAAGCCAAGGTCATCAAGGATCGGCATCACCAGCGTCTCAATTTTTGTCAGGTTTTCTTGTTGCATTCTGTTGTATTCCAAAACAAAAAAAGCGAGCCGTCAGGCTCACTTTTCGTATGAAAAGTTAATTACAGATTTAGTATCAAAGTTCGCAGGTCAATGCAAGGAAAATCATGAACAATGTTGTAAAACTATAAAGCTCCAGAGGCTAGCTTTGCAGCCTCCCGCCCTGGAGTCCTACGCCCTTCCCAACAAAGTCATGCTTTCAATATGCCAGGTTTGTGGGAAGAAATCAAAAGGCTGGCTGGAAAGGACTTCATAGCCATCATTGACCAGAGGCGTCAAATCGCGAGCCAGAGTTGCTGGGTCGCAAGAGACATAAAGTATCCGTTCTGGCAGCACCTTCAGTAATTCATTGCTTGTCTGGTAATTTCCGGAACGCGGTGGATCAAGAATGACCAGATCCAGATCAGTAGCAGACTGATAACGGGCCATGATAGTGGCTGCATCGGCAGCATAGAATTCAACATTATTGATTTTGTTGGCTGCGGCATTGATGCGGGCGCTGGCAATGGATGGGGCATGATCCTCAACACCGACGACCCGACCGGCCCTGCGGGCAACAGGCAAGCTGAAGTTGCCCATACCGCAAAAGAGATCAAGCACATTTTCCGTGCCGTCCAATGCAAGCAGCTCCAGCATAGCTGAAATCATATTGCGATTTTGGGCTGAATTGACTTGCACAAAACCACCGGGACCATAACGAAGAGCAATTTCTGGTTGATCAACCTTGATGGTCAAATCACTCTCACCGTTGACAACCTCGAGGGAGCCCTTGCCGCCAGACTGTATGCAGGCGTTAATTTGATGACGACCAGAAAATTCCTGTAACCATGTCCTTAGTTGCCGACGACCTTTTGGACGAGTATGCAGAATGATTCTGACTTTGTCGTCATCACCACAAGCCAGATCAACCTGTGAAAGACAATCCTGACAAGGCATTTCCGGCAGTTCGTTGCGTAAAAGGTCCAGAGCCTTCTGTATCGGTGGCGCAACCAGCAGGCATTTATCGACATCGACCACACAGTGTGAACCGTGCTGGTAAAAACCGACAACAAGCTCCCCAGCAGTAAAATGGCACTTAAGTTGAACCCGGTTTCGGTAGTTCCATTCATCCGGGGCAGGAATTATAGGTTTGATACGGTCATTAGCAACGACTTGGTTGCGGGTCATCAGGTCAGAAAAAGTTTTCTCTTTCCAACGAGTCTGCTCTGCATAGGGAATATGTTGCCACTGGTAACCGCCACAAGAACCAAAAAATGGACATGGAGGCTCACGTCGCAGTGGTGAAGGCACAAGAACCTCATGCAGCTCAGCCTCAACATATCTTCGTTTAGATTTGATCACCCGACAGGAGACGCGATCGCCGGGCATCGTCATAGGCACAAAAACAGCCTTGCCGTCGTGACGACCAAGCCCACGCCCGCCATGAACAAGAGAGGAGATGTCGAGGTCTTTGATGATTTCAACCATAATAACGATGCGTAGTGCCCTTTTTCAATTCAGCGCTGACGAGGGATTTCAGATAGCCAGGACGTGAAATATAAGCAGAAGTATGCTGCAGAAAGTCGTCAACCAAAGCATTACGGACCTCATCAACATCCGTTGATGCGACCCCCATCCGTTCGAAACGTTTTACAATGGACAGCTGCTCACCAAGGGTCTCGATAGTCTGACTACGAAAGGCTTCATCATCAGCGGTTGCCTGCGGCAAATCGTGCAAATTGCAAATGATTGTGGCCACCACACAGACCCTGTGATAATCGCCGAAATAGCGATTACTCTCATCGCTAAACTTGATCTGCAGGCCGTTAGCCAGAAATTCCTCTTTAATTAACATGTGCTCTTCTTTAATCGTTGTCATTAGATTTACCAAGCAGTTCAAGCCGCTCTTCTTCAACAAGATCTATCTCACTCATAAGACCACGCAGGATGCGGACTTCGCGCTCATCCAAGGCTGCGCGTCCAAACATCTGCCGATAGGAGCGCATGATATGTTCAGGATTCTGCGGGTTCAGGTATTTGATCTTGAGTAAAGTGTCACGCATATGATCAAAGAGAACTTCCAGCTGCTCAACGGTCGCCAGCTTTCTGTTCCCCTGCCCTTTACCACTTGCCTCACCATGCTGTTTAGCCACTTCATAGAGACAGATGACCACAGACTGGGCCAGATTCATAGAGGCGATACTGCCACCAGTCGGGATCGTGATCAGACGCTGACAGAGATCCAACTCCTCAGTTTTCAAGCCTTTATCTTCGCGACCAAAGACCATGGCAACACGTCCGCCGTCAAGCAGAGGCAGCAACTCTTCTGCTGCGCTATCAGGATGATGAAAATCAACCCGGTATTTACCAAAGCGCCGAGTCGTCGCATAAGCGTAATGGCAATCGTTAAGAGCCGACTTCAGATCAGGATAAAGAGTCGCCTGCTCCAGCAGAACACTCGCCTTGACCGCCATCTTGCGGGCTTCATCATCAAGGTGATCAACTTTAGGAGCCACAAGGCGCAGATCAGTTACACCGAAATTAGCCATGGCACGGGCTACAGAACCGATATTCCGTTCGCCACGGGATTCGACAAGGACAACACTGAGATTATTGAGATTCATATTTAAACCCTAACTGTAAGTTGTAAGCTGCTGCTTCATCCCAAATCACCAAGGTAACCCTGCGCCAATGCCGTAGCAACAATAGCCGCCGTTTCGGTACGCAAAATACGTGGTCCGAGACTGACAGGAAGAAAGCCTACCGTCTGAGCCTGTTCAACTTCGTCTTGAGAGAAACCACCTTCCGGACCAATCAACAGAGCAATACTTTGCGGCTTAAATGAACCAATCCCCTCTGTGAAAGACCAGGACACGTCACTCTCATAAAGCATTAGCTTCAATTCTGCAGTACTGGCACAAGCAAGTGCTTCTGTGAAAGTGTGTACCGACAGGAGTTCTGGCAGCATGGCACGTCGGCATTGACGAGACGCCCCATTAATCACTTCCGACCAACGATGGGAGCTTTTCTGCAGATTGTCACGTTCTTCAAGAGTCGAAGAATGCTGAGATTCCAATGGCACAATACGAGACACGCCAAGTTCCGTCAACGTCTGCAGCACAACTTCAAAATGCTCTTTGTTGGGCAGCGATTGGTAAACTTCGATGCGCAGCTGGCTCTCTACAGTTTTCGTCAGGCGTTGAAATGGCACACAGGTGGCCTGTTCAGGATCAAGACAGGTTATCCGTGCGAGGTAAGACGTCGCCTCGGGATCGACCACTGTCAGCACCTCACCGAGCCTGGCATGCCAGTGGGAAAGCGCCGCAAGAGCCTCAGTCGACAGTTGGATTTCATCATCAAGCTGCGGCACATGACCTAGTCTGACCAGGCTAGCCGGACCACCGTTATTTACGCATGACTGGTGCACATCCATTGTCCCGATATTCCTTAAATCGTTCACGCGATACTTCCAGACGTGTCTCGTCGAATGTTTCGGCGAAGTCAATCACATGTCGAAAATGCCGGATAAGCTCCAGGCTGCAAGGCGCTCCCATCAACAAGACCTCGGAGCCGTTCGGATTCTCTTCGCTGGCAACGATGACCACCGACTCGTCGTGACATTCGATGGAACCATTTTGATAAACATGTGGCACAAAAGCGCCCTTCTTCCAGCTCCACATGAAGCGGTCAAGAGTCACGCCCTGATTGTCGTCCTGCACCATCACCAGAACTCGTTGCCCAGCAAGATAAAACTCTTCAGCCAGTTCACAGAGAACCCGGGCACGTTCCGGACGATCCAGTTTTATAAATTCAATGCGGGTCAAATCAGACTCCTGATGCAAAGCATAATCTTTCTGCTGCGGCACTCTAGCAAATTCATATTTTCCAGGTCAACAAATGTCAGCCCCTTACATACATTTAATTCAGCATCTCTTTCTGATATAATCAGCTAAGCGGTTATCAAGCAGAGGATATCAGATGAGATTTGCACAAACATTACAATTAACCACAATTTTGTTAGCCCTTCTCCTTGTCGCCTGTGCTCACCCGATCACCAAAGAAGTCCGCGATCAAATTGATCCACAAACAACTTTCGCTATGGTCAGTGAGAACCCCGCAGCATTTCTTGACCAGCATCTTCTCATTGGAGGAGTTGTCATTTCAATAGAAAGTAGTGAAGAAGGCAGTGTCCTGGAAGTTATAGAATGGCAGTTGAACCGTTGGGGTGAGCCTATTTATCTTGATGACGCTGGTCGCCTTTTCCTGGTGAGAACATCCGAAATACTCGATCCGGCAATTTACGAACCGGGGACGCTGGTCACTCTGGCGGGAGTTGTACTCGGCCTGGAATCCAGGCTATCAGGAGAACATGAATTCAACTATCCGATTTTAGACATGACCGAAATCCACCTGTGGGACATCCCGTTCCGTTATGGCATTCACAGCAATTCAGACCCATCCTACCCGTACTACGTCGGCCAAGACGATGATCCACACAGCCACCCCTATGATTCAGGGTATAAACCTTATCCGTACACGCAGTATTGGTATCGCAATTACGGTTATTAGCTTGTACGCCATTCGGGTCACCTATAGCAGCAACTATCTTGACGCACACCGAGAACCATATGCGAGAAGATTTACAGTAAACGCGCCTTGCAGCTTTGAGCCGTTACTGCAAATCGTGACTTATAAAAAAATCCCCCGAAGATATAGTCGAGGGCACATGTTAATGCACCCCCGACCATTTATTTACTCTGATTTGAGCGAAGCCATATCGATGGAGAAGCGGTACTTCACATCTGATTTGACCAAACGCTCATAGGCTTCGTTAACCTTTTGAATGGGAATGACCTCAACATCGGAGGTGATCTCATGTTCGCCGCAGAAATCGAGCATCTCCTGGGTTTCCTTAAGCCCGCCAATCAGTGAACCGTTGAGGTTTTTACGGCCGAAGATCAAGGCGAAAGCAGAGACGGCCAACGGCTTCTCAGGTGCGCCAACCAGGGTGATGGTGCCGTCCATGCGCAGCATGCCCAAGTAAGCGTTGATATCGTGATCGGCCGATACGGTGTCAAGAATAAAGTCAAAGCTGCCGACGTGTTTCTTCATTTGTTCTGCATCGGTAGAGATGATGACCTCATCGGCACCGAGACGCACAGCATCGTCCTTTTTGCCCGGTGAGGTTGTAAAGACAACCACATGGGCTCCAAACGCTCTGGCGAACTTGACCCCCATGTGTCCGAGGCCACCAAGACCGACCACGCCGACCTTCTTCCCTTTGATGTCGCCCCAACGACGGATAGGTGAATAGGTCGTAATCCCCGCACACAATAGTGGCGCGACACCGGCCAGATCGAGATTGCCGGGAATCTTAAGCACAAACTTCTCATCAACAACAATACTCTCTGAATAACCACCGTAGGTCACACCACCGAGGTGTTTATCCGCTGAGTTGTAAGTGAAAGTTGAGTCAGGACAGAACTGTTCGACGTTGGCCTGGCACGCAGGACAAGATTGGTCTGAATCAACCAAGCAACCGACCCCGACTATATCTTCAGGGTTGAAGCTCTTGACATCTCTGCCGACCTTTATGACACGGCCGACAATTTCGTGACCCGGCACGCAGGGATAGGTCGTGGGCATAACACTACTCCACTCGTTACGTACCGTATGAAGATCTGAGTGGCAAATGCCGCAGAACAGTATCTCGATCTGCACGTCACGTTCACTAGGCTCGCGACGCTGGATGCTGTCAAGGGTCAGCGGTGAGGTGGCGCTGGAGGCTGAATAGGCTTTGGCTTTAAACATTGCTATATCCTTTGGTTATGGCTCTCAAATAAGAGGAGCTAAAGTATTATAACTATCATACAGCCATTTTGCATTACCGCTTGGTAGAGAAGCAAGATTCTCTCTGACTTTGATAATAAAAGGGGAAAAGGCGAGTAAATCAGCTGACGCTAGAGATGAGATGGGTCGGTTAAAAAAGTTGATTGCATACGGGCAGTATAAGAGTAAGTATACTTGACAATATGTCGCCTTTTTGATAACTATATTTGACATTATGGCAAAAAAGACGCAATACATGTACCCTGGCTCACAAAAAGAGCTGTCGGCCTTAGGTCAAAGACTCAAGGACGCGCGCTTGCGTCGACGGTTTTCAATGGAAACTGTTAGCATAAGAGCGGGCATTTCCCGCCCCACGTTGTACAAGATTGAGCAGGGAGAGCCCTCAGTATCATTCGGGAATTTCGTCCAAGTTTTGAGGGTTCTGGGGTTGCTGGACGACTTAGCTCTAATTGCGAAAGAAGACTCTCTTGGCCGACGTCTGCAAGATGAGTCAATGCCACAAAGGCAAAGAGCCCCACGTAAAAAGAGTTAAATGGAGGCCAGTATGGCCAAAGATAACAGGGAACGAGTATGGGTCTGGCTCGACGACCCTGCTTTCGCCCCCCTACAACACATCGGCACCCTTTCAAAGGGCGACCGCGGAAGCGTAAGTTTCGAATACGAACCCGCCTGGCTTGAACATACACACGCCTTCCAGCTTGATCCAGAGCTGGACATGTTTTCCGGTGAATTTTATCCTGGTGGCTCCAACTTCGGTGTGTTCATGGATTCATGCCCTGACCGTTGGGGACAAATCCTCATGAAACGTAGAGAGATCATTGAGGCGAAGGAGGAAAGACGCACTCCACGGACTCTTGGGCCTTGGGAATTCCTCCTGGGAATCCAGGATTGTACGCGCATGGGAGCGCTACGTTTCACCCTGCCCAACGAGCGTAATTTTCTTGCCAGCGAAGCATTGACTGCCCCACCCGTTGCCAGAATTGCTGAATTGCAAGCAATCGCCTTTGAGCTAACCAAAAAGAAACAGATTGATTCCGACAAAATCACAGAGTGGCTCAAAGTTCTTGTGGCGCCGGGCTCTTCACTTGGTGGTGCCCGACCGAAAGCAAATCTCTCTGATGACCAGGGACACCTTTGGATTGCAAAATTCCCTTCTGCCGACGACGACCATGATGTCGCATTATGGGAGAAGTTGTTGCATGACATGGCACGCGACTGTGATATCACCGTACCGGAGTCACAAAACCTTCAACTTGGCAATGGATACCATACCTTCATGGTCAAGCGGTTTGACCGCATTGAAAATGGTCGCGTTTTTTATGCCTCGGCCATAACCATGCTGAATCACATCGACACAGAAGATGCCAGTTACCTTGAATTGGCGGATTTTATATCCTCTTACGGAGATGTGGAACGAATTGAAAAAGACCTGGAGGAGCTCTATACCCGAGTCGTCTTCAATGTCATGACGGCAAACAGAGATGACCATTTGCGAAACCACGGTTTCATCAGAAGGCCAGCCGGATGGTGCCTGTCGCCGGCGTTCGACATGAACCCCTCCTTCAAGAAAGATGAGCATGTGCTGGCTCTGGATCTCCATACCCGCCAACCGGACATTGGTGTCGTTATTGAAACTGCCGGTTGTTATCGATTGAGCCAGAACCAATCTGAGGTCATTGTCGAGAGAGTTGGGAAGGTGATTGGAACATGGCAAGACAGAGCAAGAAAACTTGGTTTGTCCAAGCAGGAATGTTCCGAGGCCGTACACTTATTTCAAGTGGAGATTTAGCAAAATGACCCCAACAGCATCCGCCCTCTTCTACCTACCCGGGACAAAAAACAAGAAAAGCCCGACTGACGATCAGTCGAGCTTTTCATATGGTGGAGGTGGCGGGCATTTAATAAGCGTATAACCCTCTGTATTTGCAAGCCTAATTATATGCAGACTTTATCTTTACCCAAACTGTTACCCATTGTCGTTTTCAAGACAAACAGGAGTAGAAGCTGCAGATACAACACCTACAGTTCTTCTCAAAACTCCGCTTGAAAAAATCAAAGCCGGTGAATATTTACCCGTATCCGTTCAAGAATCTCTCCAAAGGGAACCATCCCTGAATAATAAAGATCACGAGTGGATTCATATGCGAATCGGTGACACTTTCTCGTCCCTGTCACTAATCCCTGTCCCCAGTAAGTGTCACAAAAAGCTACACAGATTCCCTCGAAGAATTTTTTGTGTCGAAACCTTGGCAAACCGCTTGATGACCGATTGCAGGCGCTGCGGATCAAGTTCAGGTAGTTTGGACTTCACTCTTTCAAGCACCTTCTCACGCTCTTCAGCGATCTGATTAAGATTATCAACCAGATCAACCAGCAAAAATTCTGGTGTCAACTTTTTCGGGAAGCGATGCTTCATGTGAAAATTAAAGAGCTGACCTTCCAGCTCGAACCGCCCGTGACGTTTGTGATTATACACAGTGTAACAATTGTAGAGCTGGGTCATCCCGAGACCAAGGGCGTTATAATCATTCGGCGTAGTTAATAAAAAATCATCATCTTTCAAAAAAGCCCGACACAGTTTTGCCGGATCTGAAGCAACCTGCCCAAAACGGGAAAACCGTGGACACAAGTACAACCCCTGACGAAGCTTCACCAACACGCCATCATCCATCAATTGGGCCAAATGTCGATCAATGCTCTTGGACCATTTAACAAGATCAGCCCGCCGATAAACCTGCCCCGTGCGCAGATGTTTCTTTAATTTTTCCATGCTTCTCATAACCAACCTCCACGGCCATCTTAACACATGGAGAGTATTTATTAATATTTTAATTGAAGATTCATGCAGAACAATAATATAACATATCAATATTACAGACTATTTAAAGATCTATAATTTATTAATAGGAAAATATCCCGCGGGAGTCCGTCGAGAATATATCTTTTTGGATGAGCAAAGAACGCTCTACATTTACAACAGGGACAAACGGACGACGGAAGCAAAAGAGAAAAGCCCGACTGACAATCAGTCGGGCTTTTCATATGGTGGAGGTGGCGGGAATCGAACCCGCGTCCGAAAATCTTTCACATCTAGCGTCTACATGCATAGTTCGTGTTTTGATTAACCGGCAAGATCTCCCACGAACAGGATATATTACAGGCGAGTCTGCTAAAGTTTCGCAACAGGGCCACAGACACTCCCTGAAACTATCCCACTATAATTAACGTCACTTGCCCCACATGGGCGATGAATCAAGAGACGTAACAGCAATTAAGCTGCTAATGCGTAACGAACGTCAGTATCGGCGTTTGTATGTGTTGGGCTTTTTATCGGAGCCAGCCCACTCCGGCATGCAACCAGCGCTTCCAATCCCCGTCGAAACCTTTGCACCCCCTTATTGATTGTGAACGTGAAATGAGAGAGGTTAAAAGATAACCACTCTTCACATTTTCCTTTTTACGTTTACAAGAGTTAGTATCTCACAAAACCCTCACTTTAACAACGAGATACGTCGTTTACCTCGAGTGCTCACTCATGGCGCGTGAGGCCTCTCGGTCAGCTTGATGACGTTTAAGTGACTCACGTTTATCATATAGTTTCTTGCCACGGCAAACGCCTATTTCGAGTTTGACCTTGCCGCCCGTAAAATAAAGTTTGGTCGGTACTAGGGTCAAACCCTTCTCAGCGACTTTCTTGCTCAGCTTCTCTATCTCATGACTATGCAGAAGCAGTTTACGCGCACGCAACGGATCGTGATTTTCACGATTTCCCTGCTCGTAAGGACTGACATTCATATTATCGACAAACACCTCGCCGTTACGGATGCGACAATAGGCTTCCTTGATACTCACTTGTCCGAGACGTATTGATTTGACCTCGGTACCTTGCAGAACCAGACCAGCTTCTAAGACCTCATCAACGAAATATTCGTGATATGCCTTTTTATTGTTGGCGATGATTTTTAAGCCCATGATAAACCCCAGTTGTAAGCTATAAGTTGTTAGCTGTAAGTAAAACCCTACAGCTTACAGCTAAAGCTTAGAGATCCTCCCTGAGGATTTCTACGATTTTCGGCATATAGTTTTCCTTAAGCAGAACGCTTGTGCCAACACGCAAAATAACGAAGCTGCCAATCATAAAGAAAACACCGAAAACAGCGGAGAGCAAGTCTGGTTTAAGACCGGCCGCCAGATTTTCACCGACTAGTTTACCGACAATGGCCCCGATCACCAGCGCGATCAGGGGCACGATATATAGCAGAAAAGAGGACTGCAGGAAAGACTTCGTTGTCGTTGCAATACGAACTTGTTCGCCGACAGTGGCGCCAAGAGGATTCTGTACCTCAATCAGGCGGGTTTTATCATCATCTCCCAAAACGCAATTGCCATCGGTCGCGCAGTTTTCGCAAAGGATGCTCTTCTGGCACATCACCACTGCGTTAAGTCTACTTTTCAGTTCGATAACTGTGCCGATTTCTTCAATCATAATAAGTCGCTCGCGATCATTAAGGGTTATTTCATTCTAGCAGGTTAGCCCGTTGCTCGCTACGGTCCGTCAAGTCCGGCATCCACCTAAATATAGATGTGTCGTTTTGACGTCATGTCCGTCAGCACAAAGTGCCTCTTCAAGCTCTCCTGATTGAGGCGTGAACGGTAGCGTAACTACCTGAAAAGAAGCTTCACAACCAGAAGAGAGGTGCCCCATTCGCGCTTGCAAACCAAGAGCTTTGGCTCCACCCAAAGTCGCCATCTTGAGCCAGTCATGAGGTGCGGCCTCACCTGAGAACCAATCTCGGGCAAAAGCAACTTCATCCCAGATTGACAGACTTGAGGAACTGGCCAGACTGTCGGTACCAAGAGCAAGCGGGACACCGGCCTTAAGATAAGCGGACACTGGCGCCTTACCGACATTGAGAGCTGCGTTGGAGCGCGGGCAGAGAACAACCGAGCATCCTGCATGCTTGACCAGGTCAATATCTGCAACACTTACTTGAACACCGTGGACCAGCAGATCACCCGAACTTAACCTCCCCTGCCGGCAAAACCCCTGGATTGGACTGGAACCGGGGGCAGGATCGACAGTTGGATTCCATTTTGCTGCTGCGTACAACTTCTCGACGATGGCTCCGGAGCCACTCTGCAAGAATTGGGTTTCATCAGCAGACTCAGCAAGATGAATACTACACTGCAATTGTTGACGACCTGCAAAAGCAAAGACCCGATCTGCTGCCGTCGCAGAAAGAGTATAGGGTGCGTGAGGTGAAAGCCCCCATTCCAGGAACGCACCGGGTTGGTTTTGCACAGTCTTTTCGATTGTCGCAAGACGTTCTGCAATCAGTGTGAGGTCGTGACCGAGAACCTCCGCAAAAACACGACCTCGCAAGGGCGATTTTTGATACGCTGAAACACACTCCAGAGAGGTAGAGATGTCACCAATTGCACCAGTACCTGCAAGTAAAGACGCTTGTAACCCATCGATGAGAGAATCTCGGAGTTGATCCTCTGTAACGCTCCGTCGCACCCGAACCAACCAGAGGATCCAGTCGACGAAGTCCTGCGGAGCTTCAGACTCACCGGCAGTAGTGGCCCAGTCAGAAAAGGAGCTGAGTTCGAGATGTGTGTGGGCGTTGACCATCGGTGGCAACATAGTAGATTCACCAAAATCAACGACTGTCGCTCTGGGGTGCGCAGCGGCCAGTTGATGGTAGTCACCAATGGCTTGGATAAGCCCTGATTCAACCAGTACGGCACCGTCATCAATTAATGGAGTGGTGATCGGCAGGACAAAACGGGCACGATAAAGAGTCAGACCATTCATGACGTCATCAAGCGCAAGCCGACACAGCTGGCGCAGCAATTTGTGCACAGAGAGCATTCACCTGTTGCAACAAAGACTGGATATCCTGTTGCAGGACAATCGTGCACTGTTCATCGAGGACCGAGATCAGAATCTCGTCGGTGGTCAGCGGATTTGCCAGGACCACACGCATGACAGTCAGCTCCTGTTCGTAAATGGGAATCCGCAGTCGGGTTCTGGAAACGAACGTCTTGCCTGCTTCACGTTGATCCTTTTGTAGCAATTGATTGACCTGATCGATCAAGAGGTTGATTCCTCCGGACTGTTCCAGGGTCGCATGAGCTAAGGCCTGCTGCACATGCTTCGGGCAGTAGCGATAGGTGAGAATGTTCAACTGTGGTGTATTGGTCAGTTCGAAATCGGCATGCTGCTGGATCATTTCTGAGAAGGAGTTAGCACGCTCGATGCCAAGATTGATAAGAAGTTCGTAACCTTTGCGGCCAATGATTGAGAGCCCGGCGTGCACCAACATGGCCATGCCGGGTCGAGAGCCTTCGAGGGTATGACTACCAAGGTCCTTGGAACCATGGCGTAAAATATAGTTGGCATGATGCTCGATGGCAGAGAGCGCAGTGGGATCTTTAAAGAGAACCATCCCTGCCCCCATCGGCACGTAGAGCTGTTTGTGCGCATCAATAGTGACCGAGTCTGCTCGGGCAATCCCATCAAGAAGATGGCGGTGGCGATCAGAGAAGAGCGTTGGCCCACCCCAGGCTGCGTCAACATGGAAATGGCAGCCAAGCTCCAGAGCGAGATCAGCCATCTCGTTCAAGGGATCGACAGATCCGGTTTCGGTGGT
The DNA here is from genome assembly GCA_024279915.1 of Deltaproteobacteria bacterium. Classification (GTDB taxonomy): domain Bacteria; phylum Desulfobacterota; class Desulfuromonadia; order Desulfuromonadales; family BM103; genus M0040. The sequence continues at coordinate 32,325 of JAJRRB010000057.1, read as the reverse complement.
GCCGGCAATCCCGACCAGAGCCAGAGGACGGATGTTTTCGTCCTGCAAACGACGACAGGTCTCCTTAAGTTGAGTCATGTCGATGCGATTGTTCGTATCAGTATTTACCTTAACCAGATTATCTCGACCGATGCCAAGCAGGTCAGCCACCTTGCCAAGAGAATAGTGTCCACGACTGGAGACGAGTACAGCAAGACCATCACAATCTAAATGCCGTAATGCGCGGGCCAGGCCTTCCTGAGCAATACCACGGAAGTTGCCAGACGGAGCACAAAGTGCATTGCGTGCGACCCAGAGCGCAGTAGCGTTGGCAATGGTGCCGCCCGAGCAGAATGATCCAAGGGCGTGCTGGCTGTTGTGGATCCATTGTTGGTAGAAAGTCTCTTCACCCTGGTAGACAAGATGGTGAAGCATGGCGAGAGCTTGACGCTCCAGAGGCGTGAAGGCTTTGGATGTCTCAACCTTGACCAGATTCTGATTTAACGCTGTCATAATCCGCGAAAGCGGCAGCATGAAGTAAGGGAGAGCCGAAGTCATGTGACCAATAAAACCAGGCGCGGCGGTATGTACCGACTGGGCGACCAGCTTTTCTTTAACGAATTCGGCGTATTCTGAGACGAAAGTCGGCTCTTCTGGTATGAACGAGAGGGAGAAATCAGCCTCGATCTCTTCAATATTGCGTTCCAGTGCGACAATATGAGCCTGTAAAAAGCCGGCAACATCCCTGGAGATAGCTTGATCAACTTCACCGAGAGTCGAATCCGGAGCCTCAGGAATCGTGAAAATCCGATAAAGGTTTTCCAGTGTCGCGCGTGCTGTTTCCTGGTTCTTTGGCATAGATCAGCCTAGTAGGGGACCGTTATCAATAAGGCGGGTTTTACCAACCTTCACCGCCAGGAGCATAACCGTATTGTGATCAATTGTAGCAACTTCTTCCAGAGTATGGGCATTACAGAGTTTCACATAATCGATTGACAAAGTCCCCCCTGCATTCAACCTTTGACGAGCTGATGAGAGGATTTTTTCAGATGCAAGTTCACCATCTTGCGCCATTTCTGCGGCTTGACGCAAAGTTTCGACCAGAGCAAGCGAGTCGTTTCTCCCATCGTCACTGAGATAAACATTGCGTGAACTCATTGCCAGACCATCATCTTCACGCACAATCGGCAGACCGACAATCTCCCCCGGCAGGTTGAGATCTTTTGTCATTCGTCTGATCACCGCCAACTGCTGAAAATCCTTGCGACCAAAGAGAGCCACATGCGGCATAACAATGGTGAGAAGCTTGGTAACAACTGTAGTGACTCCACGAAAGTGGGTGGGACGACAGGCTCCCTCAAGAGACGTCGTCAAAGGACCTTCTACACTGACATAGGTTGCATAACCGGGAGGGTAGATCGACTCGGCATCAGGATAGAAAATCAGATCAACACCGCATTCACGGGCCAATCTCTCATCTCGTTCAAAATCACGCGGATAAGCATCGAGGTCTTCACCCTGACCGAACTGAGTCGGATTAACGAAGATCGACAGGACCAGAAGATCGCCACGTTTACGGCCTTCACGTAGCAGGGAAAGATGACCTTCGTGCAAGAAACCCATGGTCGGCACAAAGGCGATGATTTGACCAACTGCACGGGCATTTAAGCAACGAGTTTGTATCTCTTTGATATTTGAGATTATTTCCATAATAGAATCGGGGCCTGGGGCCGAGGGGCTGGCTCAAGCCACAAGCCCCCAGCCTCCGTCCTCAAAATGAATGCTCAGGTCCAGGAAAACTGCCGTCCTTCACTTCACTGATGTAATCATCAATACCCTGGCGAATCGTGCCAGAAACATCAGCGTAACGCTTGACAAATTTCGGCGAATATTTCTCGCATAGACCAAGGATGTCGTGAATCACAAGGACCTGACCGTCACAATTAACCCCAGCTCCGATACCTATTGTCGGAATCGTCAACTCAGCGGAAATCTCAGCAGCCAACGTTGCCGGTATTCCTTCGAGGACAACGGCGCAAGCACCTGCATCGGCGACCGCTCTGGCATCGGCCAGGAGTTGACTCGCCTGAGCTTCTTCACGGCCCTGCACACGGTAGCCACCCATGCGATGTACCGATTGCGGTGTCAGGCCAATGTGTGCGACCACAGGTATATCCATGACGACAATTGCACGAATTGTTTCGGCAACATGCACACCCCCTTCCAGCTTGACCGCCTGAGCACCACCTTCCTTAATCAAAAGGCCTGCATTGCGGCGAGCCTCGACAAGATCAACCTGATAGGACAAAAAGGGCATGTCGGCAACGACCAGGGCTTGCGTAACGCTGCGAGCAACGGCACGGGTATGGTAGAGCATTTCCTCCATAGTAACCGGTAGTGTGTTGTCGTAACCAGCAACGACAGAGCCGACTGAATCACCGACCAGAACCACATCGATTCCAGCCTGGTCCATAATGCGGGCAAAGGGGTAATCATAGGCGGTCAGAACCGCGATCTTTTCACCCTTAGCCTTCATCGTCTGAAGGTCCAGAATTGTCTTACGCTTCTTTACTGTTTTGCTCAATGGAATCAACCTCTCTCAGCAGCTTACCAGTCCTCATGGCTACAGTACGATCCTACAGGACTACAGCATTTGGGAACAAAAAAAGCCCTCCGAAATGGTACGGAAGGCAGTCGCATGACCGGCGCCAAGCACCAGTCGTGTTCCTTTGCTACTACTGCCGTCCCAGTCTCACGGATCCAGGCGGTATGTTGGTCTACCCGGTTTTCCTAATGGCTCCGGCACAAGTTCCGGGCCCAAAAACAACGGGTTTCAAAAAGCGTTTTATTCTATAACATAAGCAATTATTAGAGTCCAGCAAGATCTATCAAAGCTCAAAACAAGCCTTGAAAGACGCGGTTCATACATCACCCGATCCTAAATCCAGGCGATAAGCCGCTAATCCTCAACAGCCTCCAGGGCTCGCAAGAGAACCACGTAAAGGCTGGTCGAAGCTGGCGGAGCGGAGCGCAAAGTTTCAATCAGGCCAAGATAATGATCAAGTCGCTGTCTTCTGGCTGAGAGGAAAGCCGATGTTCCTTTTCCCTCGGCGACAACGCTCTTGGTGAGCTTGATCGCCTGCTTGATAAAAGCACTACGCAAACTGACCAAAGCAGCCCGATCCCATCGATCGTGCGGCATATACTCGTTCAGGCTCTCCATGACCTGAGAAAGTTTGAGACGCAGACGCATCTCGCCAACGGCTGTCGTGACTTCCAGCAGATCGGCTCCGGTCGCTTCAACAATATAGACAGCAGGCAAGAAACCGGGCAAGTAACGGAATCCGGCCATTTCAAGGGCCATTTCGTCCGAGAAACCCTCTTTTTCAAGGACGGCAGCAGCGTCTTTGCAAAGCTGCCATTCGGCTTTAGGAAGAAGCTCCTTAAAATGTGTTCGGAAGGTCGTTAAGCGTTGGCGGTAGTCTTTAACACAGTAGTTATCCAACCGCATTGGTAAAGCTTGTTCAAAAACCTGACGACACAATCCCGCCAGTGCTCGCTCCAGGACCTGCAACAGCTCCTATTGGCGGGTTGAAGACATTTTGTTGTCGGCAGCTGCAACCTGTTCACGGATAGCCGCACCATTCAAGACTTCATCAAAGACCAGATAGGCGGTAACACCCTCAATGATCGTTGCACCAGATTGTTGAGCCAGAGTGCTCAAGAAGGCACAACCAGCCTGATCCACGACCCGGTTGGTGATCATCGTTGCAATAATCTCACGCTTCAACGGATGGTTTTTGATCTGTGCGTTGTAACGTTTTCGCGTTTTTCCGGAAAATAAGCTTTAAGGAAGCTCTGGGTTGGCTCCTGATCAGGGAGGTCACTCTCAAGGAGCGTCTGATAGAGATGCATTTTACTGTAGCCGAGCAGGATCGATAGCTCCGGACGCAGGTAGCCACAACCTCTGGCTGTGAGTTCTTTACGTGAGGGTAGAAATTCTCCTTTTCGATCGAGTAACCCGGTATTGACCAGACGCTCGGAGAGATCGATGAAAGGATCGCTGTCGTACTGACAACGCAGGAAGTCGAGAGAGAGACACTGGCTCTGCGTATAGTTGTTGGCCAGCACCATGTCGCAAACGTCATCTTCAACTTCCTGCAAACGCAGGTTGCGGGTTCTCTCTGTCTTGATAACACCGCTTTCACGTAAGGTTTGGAAGAATATCTTCAGATTAACTTCATGATCGGAGGTATCAACACCTGCAGAGTTATCAATCGCATCAGTATTAATCATGCCACCACAGAGGGCATATTCGATGCGACCTGGTTGAGTCAAACCAAGATTACCGCCCTCACCGATCACCTTGGCTTTTACTTGCGGTGCGCTGACACGTAAATTGTCATTGGCACGGTCACCAACGTCAGCGTTCTTTTCATTGGAAGACTTGATGTAGGTACCGATACCACCATTCCAAAGGAGTTCAACCTCGGCGATCAAGAGACGACGAATCAACTCCTCACCTTCCATAGTGGAATGTCGGACACCAAGCCATTTCTTTATCGCAGACGAAAGCGGAATATTCTTGGAAGCTCTTTCCCAGACGCCACCACCAGTGGAGATCATATCAGCATCATAGTCAGCCCAGGTCGAACGAGGCATATCGAAAAGTCTTTTACGCTCCTGCCACGATTTAGCCGGATCGGGATCTGGGTCGAGAAAGATATGCATATGATTGAAAGCTGCCAGCAGACAAGTGTGCTTTGAGAGCAGCATGCCATTACCAAAGACATCACCACTCATGTCACCTATGCCAACGACAGTGAAATCCTGGTTCTGAATATCCTTGCCCATTTCGCGGAAATGGCGCTTGACACACTCCCATGCACCGCGTGCCGTAATGCCCAACTTTTTATGATCGTAACCAACCGAGCCCCCGCTGGCAAAAGCATCGCCCAGCCAGAAATTATAATCGAGACTGACACTGTTTGCTGTGTCGGGGAGATGTGCGGTGCCCTTATCGGCAGCCACCACGAGGTAAGGATCTTGATCATCATAAACCACCAGCCCTGCAGGGCCGACAACCTTTCCGGCAACCCGATTATCAACCAGATCCAGAAGACCACGCATCAGGGTAATATACGCCTGTCGCGAGAGTTCAGCACCTTCTTCCCGGGTCGTAAAAGGTGTTTTGACCACGAATCCGCCCTTTGAACCGACCGGAACAATCAGAGCATTTTTAGTCATCTGTGTTTTCATCAAACCGAGGACCTCAGTACGGAAATCATCAGGACGATCAGACCAGCGGATACCACCTCGGGCAACCTTGCCGCCACGCAGGTGGATCCCTTCCATCGTTGCCGAGTGGACGTAGGTATCGTACATAGGTCGCGGGAACGGCATATCGATAATGCCGATGGCACTGACTTTGAAAGATAGGAAGTAATCCGGATCATTACGACGCAGAAAAAAGTTGGTGCGTACCGTAGAGTCAATAAGATTGAAGAGGCTGCGTAAAATGCGGTCTTCGTTGATGTCTCGAATCTGATCAAGCGCCTGAGACAAATCCATACGAATCGGCATCAGCGCTTCTTCCTCACGCTGCATGGGATCCTGCCAGTCTGGATTTGGCTGAAAACGTGCCTCAAAATATCGGTACAGGAGCAATGCAGCCTGTGGGTTATTTATGAGCGCGAACGCAACACGACGCTTGGTGAAGGGGTTGCCAATCTGGAAGTAATAGTTGCGATACGCTCGAAAAACATCAATCTCCTGCCAATCGAGCCCGGTCAGAACCATAAGGCGATTAAGGTAATCATCTTCAATGGTCCCTTTACGCAAACCAGTAAGAATCTCCAACAGATTGTCACGCTGATTAACCAGAGGTTTTGCCTCGGCGACACTATTGCGAATTGCAAAGCTTTTCATATAGACCGTACGACCATCGACTTCGACAAAGAAGTCAACTTCATCAACAACAGCCAATGCCAGATTTTCAAGGAACGGCATCAATTCATTGAGATAGCTTTCTTTGAGACTATAGAATTGCAGACGATAAAACTCCTGGCGCTCCTGGAACGGCCCCCAGAGGTCGAACCCATCTTCACCACTGGCAAGAAGCTGCTCGATAGCGCGAACATCTCTGACAGCAAAGCGGGGGTGAATCAGATCTTTATATTCCTTAGAAAAGGCATTGGCATACTTACGCCACAGCTGCATACCATGGTGACTCTCCTCCCCACGCAGAAGCAACAGACGCAGTTTCTCTTCCCATGGGCGTGACATATCCGTCAGCACCTTTTGCAAGGCATCTACATCAATCCTGACCTGTTCATCACGTAACACAACCCGGAAATGCAAGCTGACATAGTCGGAGTAAAAATGGATCACCCTGGATGAGACATGTTCGGCAGTCAGAAACCTGCCAAGATAAGACTCTATGCGCCGTACCGAATCACGGCTGTAGTAATCGCGAGGCATAATGGCCAGAAGCGTGATTCCACGCAAACTGAGGCTGCGGGTTACAACGAGTTTGACCGATTGTTGGCGCTGGAGGCTGACGAATGATTGCACCAATCGGTCAAGCTCCGCATCAGAGAGAAAGAACATCTCCACCTTGGGGAAGGTATTAAAGATCTCGACAACCTTACGGTAATCGTAACTCTCGTAATGAACATGTTGACGTTCTAACGCAGACAAGAGTTTGTCTCTTAATGGCGGGATGTTGATGGCCAACTCATTGACACTATTCTGCGAGAAGAGACCAACAAAGAGATGCTCAATTTTTTATCTTTTTTGTTGGAATCACGGAAACCGAGGTAGATCAGGTTGTCCTGTTGATAGAGAGGGCTTTCCTCTTCCAGAACTTCAACGACCAGAGATTTTTTCCGTTTGAAGAGCTTCTTTGCCACATCGGTCAGAGGCAATGAAATCTGAGTTCCCCCCCTGGCCTTCTGAGCACCTTTACCACGGGGAATAAGCGATTGCGGCAGCCACCCAACAGGGTCTTCAGCCAAGCGAGCTTTTATCGAGCCGCCATTAGGCGCTGATATTTCGACAGCAGCGTAACCGAAACAGATAAAATTGCCGTTCAACAACCATTCAGTAAAAGCCTTTTTGTGCGTTTTCTTCGTTGCACTCGAAATATTTCTGAGTTTACCCCCAAGGCTTTTGCGCTGACGACCGACTTCTTGAGCTATCCGAAAAACTCTTTTGATATCCTTTTCGATTGTTGTGGTGTCAAGATCACGGACTCCTTCAAACTGAATCAACATGAACGATTCCTGAGCATCACCATCAACCTGTTCTGACAACTGAGTCAGACGGCCATTATTGAGTTGAGCAGTGAGAATCGGATGTGAAATGATCATGGCTCGCTGCGGCAGTCGATGCAGAATGTTTTTCAACGAATCAACCAGAAAGGGGACATCCGGCGTGTTGACCAGCAGGAATGATGAACCGGAGTTTTCCGGCTGAAAGGAAGCGACTATAACCTCTTCGTCGCGACATCGAAGAAAATCGAGAAAGACCTTAAACCATTCCAGCAACTCCTCGCCAGAGCGTTTGAGAAGCACCTGCGAATGGCTGTAGACCAGCAGGGCGTCAGCCAGCACCGACAGAGACTCAGCATCTTCACGAGAGGTCATAGTCTCTATATGGCGACGAATTTCCGCGATTCGGGCCTAGTGCACCTTACCGAAACTCTTACCGCGTTCTTCTATGATAAGTTCCATTACAGCCTCTCAAGTGTTCGTTGTAATACAAACACTAAGTGTATGAGATGACGAGCACATTTCAAGCTCTTGAAGAGAAAAACAAGGGCTAAAGACGATCAATCGACGAGCATCACAATTTCCGCGCCATTACGCAGTTCGGCGACCCACCCTTCGAGAAGCTTCGAACCTTTGGTTTTCTTGAGAAAGCTGACAATTTTATTGCGCGCCTCGTCAATTGTCGGTGGCGACGGGATTTCGCGTTCGGACACCTTGATAAGATGATAACCGTAGGGCGTCCTTACGGGTGGGCCTATTTCGTCGACAATTTGACTGAAGGCTGCATCGGCAAAAGACGGATCAACGTCCTCACGGCGGATATAACCGAGCTCGCCACCACCCGGGGCGCTGGTACAAACAGAATGTAGCTTGGCAATTTCCGCAAACCCCTCTTTTTCCGCTCTGGATTTTAGGGCTTTAGCACGCTCCAGGGCAGTGTCCGGATCATCAGGGTCCAGAGGAAGTAAAATATGGCTGGCACGTACTCGTTCAGGATCGCGTAATTTTTCCGGATATGCGCGAAAAAACTGCTTGATCTCTGCTTCGCTCGGTTCTTCCACCTTTTCAAGCTTACGTGCGGACAGCTGGTCTGCCGTGACATCCTTGCGAACCATCCGGAGAAAAGACGTTTCATCCATTCCACGTTCAGCAAGACGTTTCCAGAAATCGGCAGGATTACCCATCATACGCAGGATTCTGGAAGATTCCGCCTCTACTGCTGCTTCGTCAGCGACAAAACCTTCAGACAATGCAGACTGAAAAATCAGCTCACGGGCTACAAGTCTCTCCAATGCCATAGCTCTCAAATCGGCATGTGACTCCTGTGGTACTTCTTCCAGAGTGGCGTGGAAATGTTCTTGCGCCAAACTTTGCATCGTAGCACTGAGGGCTTTTATATCGATGGGCGCACCGTTAACAGTCGCAACCAGTTGATCATCCATTATTGCTCTCCTAAATCATAAGAGCTCAACAAATTTGCCAGAGCTCCGAATTCTTCGATCTTGAGCGTTTCACCACGTCGACGAGGATCTATTCCGGTTTCGACAAAAGCCTTATCTATCACTTCCGCAGACCAACCGGAGCCAAGTAAACTATTGCGCAGGGTTTTACGCCGCTGAGCAAAAGCACCTCGCACGACCTTTCGGTATAAGGCCTCATCATGCAACGCCAGGCGGGGCTCTGTCAGAGGCTCCAGGCAAAGAACGACGGAATCAACCTTAGGCGGCGGATGAAAAGCACCAGGGGGAACTTTGACAACCCTATCAATTTGAAACCAGGGCTGGATGAGAGCAGTCAAGATGCCGTAGTTACGGCTGCCCTCTTCTGCCATCAGACGTTCGCCGACTTCCTTTTGGAACATGAGGACAAGACGGCGAAAAGCATGACGATGATCGAGAACTTTGAACAGAACCTGGCTGGAAATATTGTAAGGCAGATTGGCAATCAGTTTATAGGGAGGGGCCTGTAGCAGCTCCGCCCAGTCGAGTCGGAGTACATCGCCGATCTTAACATCAAGTTTTTTCTCTTCACGAGCCTCTAAAGCGGCACCAAGATCGCGGTCGATCTCTACAGCAAGCACTGGCAAGCCAGTTGCGAGCAGACGAGATGTCAATGCGCCTGGACCCGGACCGATTTCCAGAATTCGGTCATCTTTCTGAAAATCAGCAGCCGAAATAATACAATCCAACACATGCTGATCGTGCAGGAAGTTCTGACCGAAACGTTTTCTGGGTCGATGCATAAATTAACGTAGCAAGTAGCGAGTGGTGAGTGGCGAAAAAGGTCTTTGAATCTTTACGCCACGCGCCACGCTAATCGCGCCTCGTGTTTTTTTTATGCCAATGTCGGCGTGGCCAGCGTGGGACACGCCAGTTCTTGACAAATGGCACTATTCTTAAGGTAATGAAATAAGAGAGTGTACCGAGCACAACCCCGGTAATGAGCCCGCCAACCCAAAGGGGATACATGATATCCCAACCGAGATTTGCATAAGCCTCCCAGGTAAAGTCCGCAGGCAAATGAACCCGTTTCACATCAAGCAGGATGCGACCGATTTCATATTCAATGGCATAGATGACAGGCGCTGTCACCGGGTTTGTGACCCATACACCCAATACTGCGGCAAGACGATTTTTACGGAGCAGATAAGCAAAAAAGATGGCAATCGCCATCTGGAAACCGAAAGTGGGAGTCATGCCGATGAAGATGCCAAGAGCCACGCCTTTGGCAATCTCTTCTGGCAAGCCGCGCATACGGACAAAGCGCACCAACATCAGCTTAGCTTGTCGAATGAATCCGACTCCACGCCACATCAATCTCAATCACTCCACATTCAGAATAATTTCAGTCTAAACAGATACTGTCGAGCGTCCAACTCGACACAGCATTGACACTATTGTCTGCATAACAGCCTTTCTCTAGATAGTAATTTGCTGGCACCCCAAGCATAGCAGCATTATCGCCACAAAGAATCGGACTCGGGAAAAAGACCTTGACGCCGTGCTTCACAGAAAGCTCATCAAACCGGGTTCTTAGCCCAGAGTTGCAGGCCACACCGCCTGCAACAACAATGCGTTCCAAGCCCTCAGATTCAGCTGCACGCAAGGTTTTGCGAGTCAACACTTCGACGACTGCTTCCTGGAAACTGGCAGCGATATCGGCAGTATGTTGCTCACCAATCGGTTCCTGACATTTATTAACGTACTGCAGAACCGCTGTCTTGATGCCGCTGAAGCTGAAATCGAAGTTTGGCCTATGTAACATTGGACGCGGGAAGGCTATCGCTTCCGGGTTGCCAGCCTGGGCCAGGCGGTCGATCACTGCCCCTCCCGGATAACCCAGGCCAAGAAGCTTGGCCACTTTGTCAAAAGCCTCACCAGCAGCATCGTCCAAAGTCTGACCGAGAGTCCGATATTTGCCTATACCATCAACACGATAGAGGTGAGTGTGGCCACCGGACACCGCCAGGGCCAGGAAAGGAAAATCGGGGGGATTCTCCAGAGATGTAGCCAGAATATGACCTTCCATATGATGCACAGCCGCCAGAGGGACATCAAGCATCCAGGCCATCGCCTTGGCCGTGGAAAGCCCCACCAGCAGAGCACCGATCAAACCTGGGCCACGGGTGACACCGATGCCTTCGATCTGGTCAATACTCACGCCAGCTTCTTCCAGCGCCGAATTGATGACAACCGAAATTGCCTCGACATGTTGACGTGAGGCCAACTCAGGGACAACCCCACCGTAACGGGCATGGACATCGACCTGAGACGCAATCACATTCGAAAGTATTTCACGACCATCACGAATGACAGCCGCAGCAGTTTCATCACAAGAGGATTCGATACAGAGGACTAGCATAGTTGCTGGGGACTTGAGGCTAGAGGCTGGTTATAAATGTTCAAGTCCCCAGTCCCCAGCCGCTATGTCACTGCCTTTAAAGTAGATTTGCTGCCAATTCAGCCAGCGGAGATCTCTCGCCTTTATCCAGGGTAACATGGCAAGCGATGTCTTCGCCTTTGAACTTGTCGGCCACATAGGTCAAACCGTTACTGGAGGAGTCAATATACGGGTTATCAATCTGGTAGGGATCTCCAGTCAGAACAATCTTCGTCCCTTCACCTGCACGTGTAACAATTGTCTTGATTTCATGCGGCGTCAGGTTCTGCGCTTCATCGACAATCATATATTGCTTGGGAATAGAGCGACCACGGATATAAGTCAATGGCTCAATTTCCAGGAGACCAAGATCGACCAATTCTTTATAACCACGCTTGCGCTTGCTGCCTTCTTCCACAGAGCCAAGCAGCAGCTCGACATTGTCGAAAATCGGTTGCATCCAGGGGGATAATTTCTCGTCGATATCGCCAGGCAGATAGCCAATGTCACGGCCAAGAGGGAAGATCGGGCGAGAAACCAGCAAACGGCTGTATTGACCTTCATCGGCGGATTTATGCAAACCGGCAGCAATCGCCAGTAAAGTCTTGCCGGTTCCAGCTTTTCCAACCAGGGTCACCAGTTGAACGTCTTCATTCAGCAGCATGTCGAAGGCAAACTGCTGTTCGCGGTTGCGCGGGTGGATCCCCCATAAGCCATCTTTCGGTGCACGTAGCAATGCTACGGCCTGGCGAAGGGGCCTACTATAACGCGCTAATGCAGTATGTGTGGGATTAGCCGAATCGATCAAGGTTAAACACTAGTTGGAGAGGAACTCCTTTTCGAGAGGCAAAAAGCCCTGGTCGTAAAAGAGGTCAATATCATCACGTGAGAGTTGGACTTCTGCGGTGCCAGAGTAAAGTTCATCCAGAGAGACCTTGTCCGACTCGTAGTCTTCTGCAGTCAAACCAAGGACATCCGCTTTGATCCGCAGGTTGATATCTTTGGTGACAAAGACGACCGGAGTATCGGAGCGGCTCTTGACATCGAGTGCCACAGCCAGGATCCGATTGTCGCCTTGATCCGTGCGTAATTCAGGCGGCAAACCCTTCATATGCTCTTCAGTATAAAGATCGACACGCAGATTGCCGCCAGTTTCCAACTTCACGCCTTCGATCAGTTTCGCCTTGACACGCAATCCGTCAATGATACGGGAGAATTGCCGCGCATTACGCCCGGTTTCACTGAGTTCCTTTTTGAACCGATCAAGCTCTTCGATCACTGTCATCGGTATGACCAGATCATTGTCTTCAAAACGAAACAGGGCCTGCGGGTCATGCAACAACACGTTGGTATCGATAACGAATGTTTTTTTCATGAAAGGGCCACTCCCCCGGGCAACAAATTAACGGTCATATTCATTAAGGTGGATCCCTTCCGTAGTCGCCATAAGCTTGATATAAACCGGAAAATCACGCCCCGGAATATTACGATTACCTTCTATAATAATCTCCCCGCGTGTGTTCAGAGCATACAGAAGCTCTTCAGGAGATTCGTGAATAATGTATTTGTTGTAGACACGTGATCTCATCAATTCCTGGCGTGTGACCGGATGGGTAGGTGGCAAGGAACAGGAGACAAGAAGAAACGCCGCCAAGACAAAGACAACAAGAGAATAGATCTTTTTTTTCATACCAACTCCTTAGCGACTACAGGTCAATAAACGTTCAACGCTCTGACGCAATGATCGCACGAATCGCTATCAGTGTTTTTTCAATATCATCAGCACTATTAAAGTAACCGGGGCTGAGACGAACGGTCCCCTCTGGGAGCGTGCCTATAGTGTCATGTGCTTCAGGAGCACAGTGCAAACCAACGCGACAACAGATACCATATTCGTGGTCCAAGCGAAAGCCCAGCATTGATGGATCCATATTTCTAACATTGAATGAAAGCGCACCACCATGCCGTATAGAATCGAGCGGGCCATTAAGTGACAGGCCAGCAACGTCACTTAAACCTTCTATCAACTGACTAAGAAGCTTTTGTTCATGGGCACGAACCGAGTCAAGACCAACACTTTCGATAAACTCCACACCAGCTTTGAGACCCGCCAGGCCGATGGTGTTAAGTGTCCCGCTTTCCAGCCGTTCCGGCATCTCAGTCGGCTGGATTGCAGATTGAGAGAAGTTACCCGTTCCGCCATAAAGTAGCGGGCGTAGCTCCAGTCCCTTGCGAACATAGAGAAAACCTGTTCCGGTAGGACCAAGCAGTGACTTGTGTCCAGGAACTGCGAGCAGATCGATCGCCATATCTTCGGCATGAATCGGAAAGACACCGGCGCTCTGCGCGGCATCAACCATAAATAGGATCCCTTGCTGACGACACCAGGGGCCAATCTCGTCAATCGCCTGGAGAGTTCCGGTCACATTGGAGCAATGGTTCATAATCAATAGACGAGTGCCGGAAAGACAAGCTTGACGTATCGAATCAGGGCTAACAAAGCCGATAGAATCGGCCATGACGCGAACAACTTCAACGCCCCGGTCGCTTAACTCCCGTAGTGGACGAACCACGGCATTATGTTCCATCGATGTAGTGACAACCCGGTCGCCGGGCTGCAGGACACCAAACAGACCAAGATTAATAGCCTCGGTTGCGTTTGCGGTGAAAGCAATGCGGGTCTCATCGCTGATGCCGAAGAAGCGAGCCACAGTTTCGCGACACTCCATGACAAGACGACCGGCTTGAAGGGAAAGTTGGTGCCCGCCACGACCAGGGTTGGCAGCGTTTTGCCGCAATGTTCCCTCAACCGCTTCGATGACTTGTGACGGCTTCGGAAAAGATGTGGCAGCATTGTCAAGATAGATAGGCATCAATTCAGAGTGGACCAGATCTTTGCAGCAAGTTCATTGGTTGTCCAACAGGCTGCTATAGGTTTTGTCAACGTGGGCCAGAGCACATGAGATCTCGCTCTTCTCCAGACCGATTCAGGTGAAAAGCCAGGCCACGGCAACCACCAAAGCAGATATCAAGATCACGACAGCCATGGCAGCCCGCTGCAACCTTAGAAATCTGCTCGCGCACCACCATACGTTCACTCCCAGACCAGATATCTTCTAATGACTGGTCAGGCAGTTTGCCCAGGGCTTGTGGCCATGCTGCACAAGGATGAACAACACCCTTGATATCAACATGACTGAGACTGTTGCCAGCTTGGCAACCACCATATTCACCACGACTCTGTTGTTGCCCGGGGGTCATGATCTCCCAAAGGAAAAGATCATGAATCTCCAGCGTTGGTAGTTGGCAAGGATTTTCCATAAAATCCAGCCATATCTTGCGAAAGTCTTCGAGGTCTTGCCAACGCGGCAGATCCGCAGTCAAATATCCTTGAAAGCTATCACCGATATGGGCGTTTGGCAACTTTAATTTGGCGATCTGATGTTCACTGCAGAAACGCAGTAACTCAGGGATATTACTGAGGTTGTTACGCAATGGTGTTAAAGTGACAACAGGCTTTACCGCCAGTTGACGAAGCGCTACAACAACGGCATGAAGTCTGTCCGTAGCAACGCCATGATTATTGTCAATAAAGTCTGAAACATCCAGCAGTATTTGACATCCTGCAAGTGGCAGTTGCTTAAGACGCTCCAGCTCCTTTGCGCTACCCCGGCAGGAAATCAGGAGTTGACAACCGCCGCCCAGGAGTTCCAGCACCTCTTCGATAGCAGGGTGCAACAAAGGACTCCCCTGCAATGTGACAAAGAACACACCGCCATCGGCAATAGAGTCAGCAATAGCAGGCAGACAAGTACTTGCCTGACAGGTCGCATCATCAGGAAAATCCCAGGTCAAGCGAACCGGGGTATCTAACAGGTCTAGACCCATATCAAAATCACACCGTAAGTTCAATGCCGTTAGCTAATGTCCATCCAGAAACCCAGATGGGCACAAGTGCAGTTTTCGATTTGGAAACGAGCAATTTTTCGCAAGGTCAAGAAAATCAAGCATTTGAGCGGAGGCGTAGTTCTTTACGCCGCACAATCAAATGTGCAGATTGACGCAGAGATTGCGGAAAAGGGCCGTTTCCGGACGAAAACTAGGTAGCGAGTCTTCAGCAAGGGTGAACGTTACTGGAACCAACAACAGCAGGTTTGATGTACTTTTTCATAGTTGTTCTCCTTTCAAGTTAGTGTTGGTGCTCACGAAAACAAAAAGCATCTAACGCAAAGACGTAAAGTTACTCCGACCCTCTATTTCCAACAATGCGGGTCTGGTTGATTAAAGTCACCGGTGGTCGCAAAGGCGCGTGCAGTACAACCACCCTGACAATCGTCAAAGGCTGAACATCCGGCACATTTGCCAGTGGCCTCCTTAGCACGCATTGCTTTGAGAACTGGCGAGTCAAACCAGATCTTTTCAAAATCTTCTTTCAATATGTTACCGACAACGACTGGGATGAAACCACAGGGGGTGATATCGCCATTCGGTCGTAAATGTAGTGAAAGCTTACCGCAGCTACTCCCCTTGACCATGGTTTTCTCCTGATATTCAGGCAGGGAGGCAATCACCGGGTCGTCAAAGGAGATTGTCAGATCATCGGTCTGGTGCTTGACAGCAAGAGCTTCAAGATAGAATGCCTGCCATTCCGCAGGAGTCAGATCGAGTTCTTCGCGATTTTTAAGACCACGACCGCTGCATTTAAAGTTATGCAGATAAACTTGATTAACCCCGTGTTCGCGAGCCAGATCTAGTAATTCACGAAAGGCCTGGTAATTGATGCGCGAGATCACCGAACTCATGGTGCTCTTCAACCCAACTTTACGCAGGGCGTCAAGCCCACGCACGGCCTTCTCATAAGATCCTGGCATATTGCGAAATGCGTCATGAACCGACGCTTCCGAACTATCGATACTGATGCCGACACTTTTAAAGCCGACGTCTTTGAGTCTCTGAGCAGCGACCTCATCAAGCAGCCAGCCGTTAGTATTCATCGAAACATTCAGACCACGCTTGGAAGCGTATTCAGCGACCTCATACAGGTCCTTGCGGATCAACGGTTCACCACCACCAAAGTTGATAAATGGAACCTGTTGTTCGACCAGGATATCGACCACCCGTTTGATGTCCTGTATCGCCAGTTCCGGGCACTCTTCATCGCGGCTGTAACAATGCTCACAAACAAAGTTGCAGCGATACGAAAGTGTCCAATTAAATGTCAAAGGTGCAGAAAACATTTCCGTGACTTCAGCCATTGATCAACCAACCTCTCTCTTTTAAATCAGTAACAAACTCGTCAACATCTGACTCAACTTCCTCCTGCTCCACTGAAAACTCTCTGGCCAGCTCTGCAGCAATCGCTGCAAGCGTCTGTTGCCCATCACACTGTTGCCAGATCAAGCCACCAACCAGATTAAGCTGATGCATCATACCTGATTGCAGCAGGATCACCGTGCCACTGTCGTCAACATCTTCACCAGCTTCCAGAGCCTTGAGCACTTCAGCCTGACGACGTTTCTCAACTCGCCAGACAATATCGGGGCTACGTAGAGGATTATTCACAATTCATATCCTTTTCAACACAGAAAACAACATGTAAGTCCCTTAAAAGCAAAAAACAATGGGACGCTGATCAAATCTGATGAACGCTGATCAAACTTAAACAAAACCTTTATTCAGCCGCGATCAGAATCTATGAAAATCGATAAAAACAATGATTGGCCAGGTTAAAACCATCGATCTTGATAGACTTTCATCGCGGCTAATTTT
Organism: Deltaproteobacteria bacterium; assembly: GCA_024279915.1. Taxonomy (GTDB): domain Bacteria; phylum Desulfobacterota; class Desulfuromonadia; order Desulfuromonadales; family BM103; genus M0040. The sequence goes on along the minus strand of JAJRRB010000057.1, from coordinate 15,427 downwards.
TCTTATGTTTTAAACGGTTTAGCAATAGCTTCTAAATCCCTAAGCAGTTCGATCACGAAAGAGCAGACTCATGACAAGCACAAAAGCCAACCCGGCAAGAACGGCGATTTTACCGGACATAGAGACTCCGGCTGCTGTAGCTGCAATCCCCCAGGACTGAACCAGACCACCACCGAGTAACATACCGATGACAGCCAGACCGGCATCGGCATCACCCTCCCCGGCTTTAATCAACTGACGGAAAGGACAACCACCGATCAGGACAGAAAGCCACCCGACCAAAAGCATGCCCAGAAAACTCCAGAGATATTCAAGGTGCGCGCCCGGCTGTCCATAGAGGCCGAAGTTAAAACGTCCCATCGCCAGATTGGTTACAAAAGCACCGGCCAGAAAAGCTAACAAGCCCCAGAACAGCGGGCTGCGGCTACCCATCAACATGCCATCGCGGACGCTGCCGGTAATACAGAAACGGCTGCGTTGAGCAAGTGCGCCAAGGGTTAGGCCAACGGCCAACGATATCAGCAAAGGAGCGTGTTGAGCTGCGCTGCCGCGATCGGAAAAGAGAATAAAAGTCGGACGAGCAAGCAGAAAGACCAACAACAGGACAAATCCAGCAGGAACCAACATGCCGGTGGCACCACGTTCGTCTTCAGCTCGACCCAGGTCAATGCCCCTGGCCAACCCCTGCAACCCGATCCAGACACCAGCTACCAAGCCAACAAGACCAGCGACAGAGGTGATGTCCCCGGCCGTCAGCCTGAGAAAAAGCTTAATCGGACAACCGATAAAAACCGCACTGCCAACGATCAGAAAGATACCAGAGACCAGCCGTGCGAGTGGTGCACTGCCCCCACGCGAACGGAATTCACGAAAAAGTGACGCACACAAAATTGAACCAAGCACGAAACCAATCAACTCCGGCCGCAGATATTGCATGCGCTCGTTATCATGCAAACCGAGCGCTCCGGATGAGTTTTCAATAAAGTAGGAAACGCAAATCCCACTGTTTTGAGGATTTCCCCAAACAGCAAGCAGCACCCCGAGAATACCAAGCCCGGCACCCGCTGCCACAACGACCCAGAAATGACGGTCACGCAAGGTTGAGCTCATTCGCAACCTCCGGCAAGACGGCTCTGCAAATAGTAACCATCTTTCAATACTTGCGCGAGAGTGCGGTTTTCCGGCTGTACACGTAGTCGATCACGAATCAGCGGTAAACTTTCTGAAACAGCGGCTTCAATCAATGGCCGTTGACTCAAGGGACTTGCGGAATCAACATAATCAGCGTTGTGTTTTACTGCAGAGGCAAGCTTGCTTATGGCTCGGTCAAACTGGCCCATGCGCAACATAATATCGCCACTTAACAAATCATTATGGGCTTCACCGGGTAAAGTCCGGCTCAACTCTTCCAATTTAAGGAGGGCATCAGGCAAGGCGCCGCTATCGCGCAAGGTGATAACGGGAGTGTAATGCCGTTTAATATAAGCCACACGAGCTTGATGCAATATTTCACGTTCTAATTGACGTTTTGCGGCCTGAGCATCACGATTATCTTCACGCGGCCCAGCACCAGCCATCAGTACGGCAGTAAAGATCAGAACGCCCACCAGAGCGACGATCATCAACTGATCGAATCGATCACGCAGCATCAAATTAAAACTCCTGGTAAGGCGGCATATTGACGCGCTTTGCCATGGCCCGGATGGGGTCGTAATCCTCATCGAGAAGAGTTTCAAAGCCATCAATCCACGCCGAGTCAAGCACTTTGATTGTCTCGCCATCTATTTTGACCGTTGTTTCCGGGGTCAATTCAACCAAAGCTTTACGGAATTTCTCCACTAATTCTGCATCAGCATCTTTATCCGCACCAAATGTGCAGTAAGGTATAATTTCACTCTGGGCCAGGATCCGAAAATCATCAGCTGAGATACGTCCTTCACGTGTCATCAGCTCAAGATCCAGAGTTGGTGCTGCCGCGACATCGTACTCGCCAAAATAAACACCGTAGATGACTTTTTCATGTTTATACGCGCCGCGCGGGATCGCGTAATAATCAAGACCAACTTCTGGGTCGAAGCCTGCCTGCAACATCAGATCATACTGTGCGAGGTAACCGGTCGGAGCCAATTGTGGGCCAAAGAGCATGCGCTTGCCCTGTAGATCTTTAATCGTCTTGATCGGGCTATCCTTACGAACAATGATGGAGCCAGCAGTACGGGAGCCGAACTGACCACGCTTTTCGGTTGCGAGCAGTCGCAAGCCCTGATTCTCGTGCATAATGATGTAGAGCAGGCTGTTACCATGAGTGAATGTGAACTCTCCAGCGGCAAAACGCGACTCAAAATCTTGAGTATCAACCGGCACCGCTTCGAACGGACGCCCCAGCTCTTGCGACAGGTAGGCTGTCAGTGGCCGGAAACGTTGCATGGTTTCCGTTTCGCTGTTGCAATTCATATAGCCAATGCGAATCGGAGGGCCTTCGAGTGGCTGTTCGCAACCACTTAATAAAACTCCGCAGAGGAGGAAAATCAGGATCAGATACTTCATGGAGTCTCCGACAAAAGGTTAAATGGTAAAGGCTGCATCAATGGATACCGGCTATCAACAAGTCCGAGCCCGGAACGATCGCTGCCGTCACGTATTGCAGCAACGATATCAGTGGACTTTGCTGATCCCCACCAGTTGTTACGGGCTTCAACAGCAGTGGTGCCATCGTTAATGAAGCCATAGACACCGTTATCAGCGATCATGTTACGAGCAAACCGACCCTTGCTGTTTAACCAGCGCACACCAGCGCGACCGTTATTGGCAAGACGGTTATCGACCACCTCAACTGTTGACTCTTCAAGAAAAATGCCGTGCTCGCTATTTGCAGAAAGATCGTTGCCAACAATCTGCGCTTCACTGCGCTGCAGATAAAGTCCGCGACGATTGCCAACGATCCGGTTGCCTCGTGCTTCGATCTTGCCATCACGGATGTTCGCACCGTTAACCAGATTGTTTTCAATCGTACAACCGCTCATTTTCAGGTCGCTGTAAACACAACGGAGACCCCAGTGACTTCCCGAGATCGTCGAGCCTCTCAAGGTGACTTTACTGTCACGAAATTGCATACCGTTACGGTTGTCAAGAAAACGACAGCCGTCGATAACTACCTGTGATTCCTGGAATTGCGCGCCGCGCATATTGTTTCTGAAAGTACTATTCAGCAACCTTGCCTGTGAGTAATGAGCATGAAATCCACGATAAGCATATTCGATGATACAGTTCTCCAGAAGGTTTTCCTCTTCGCTCACCATCATATTGATCGCCCCCCAGTCACCAGGGCGTGGTTCTGCTTCGGCCGAAGTGAAGAGGACAGGTTCGTCAACGGTGCCGATGACACGAATGATCCCTTGAGAAAAAATTTCATGTTCGCCAATGCCGTCACCATTGCTATCAAAACGAGTGAAGCGGATCTGGCTACCAGGTCGGATTTCCAGCGTTACCCCTGCCGCTACCGTCAAGATTCCGTCTATCAGGATATCACCATTCCAGACGGTATCCTCAAAGATGGTTTGTTCGCCTTGATAGACCAGTACCTCATCAGCAATCGCCGATACCGGTGCGACCAATAGCAACAAAAAGAGACTCCATAAGCGCATCATTTGACGTCTGCCTGTCCCTGGCGACCCAGCCATCGGACATTTTCCTGGTTGTCTGTGACCGCAGTCAAGTCATAGGGCAAGTCACGGGGATAAAGGGCAAGACCGATAGCGTTACCTTTGATCGTGTTACGATCCAACCAGGGACGGCTGCTGGCGTCGACAAACACGGCCTCTTCATCATGGTTTATGATCTGGTTATTCTTCAGATACGGATTGGAGCCACTCAAAGAGAAGATGCCGCCCTCCCCGTCAACCAGAATATTACCGAGAATTTTCGGGTGGCTCTGTTGCTGGGCAACAATGCCATAGCGACAGTTGGCGATCTTGGCTTCTATTATCTCTGGAGACGATGTGACGCAACGGATTGCAGTGTCGGCACGTTCCAGTTCAACCCTCTGGATATAACTCTCAACAGCGTTATCAAGAGTAATACCAGCCCAGGCAATCTCTTCGGTTTCGCTGGTCTCTATGATGATAAAACGCACTGGCTTCTCAGGCGTCCCTTGAATGTCGAGTTTTCCTCTGACAAGAAGCTCGGTCAGTGGTGACAAATACTCAGGATCGATCTTGGTTCCTTCTGCGGGCACAACACTGATTTGAGTACCTGCACGGATTGTCAAAGTAGCCCCTTTAAGAATCAGCACATCAGCTGTCATAGTCACAGACTCTTGCCAAACCAAGTCGCCAGAAAATGCTCCTGAGTACTCCTGCACCATATCAACGGCATACGACGCAGAAGGACAGGAAGTCACAGCCGCAACAATGGCAACCACAAAACAAGTTATTTTCCAGCAGCTTAACTTCATATCCATCGAAGTTCCATGAGGAATTTACGGGCGGAGGCCATGGCACTCTCACCAGCTTCAATCTGACTGACAATCAGCTCAACATCTTCTTTTTTCAACAACCGATTAAGCTTTCGGATGGCTGGCAGCACGGTGGTAAACTGTAGCTCCTCAAGCGGACGCGGGCCTGTCACCAGCAGTGGCATACCTGCTATTTGCAGAACCGTATTCTCAAGAGAATCTGACGCTACAAAAATCAGATCAGCCTTTTCCGCTGCGAACAAGGCCAGTGGGTCCTGCCCTGATTCGACCTCTATGCGGATACTTCCAACGCCAGTCTTTTCCTGCACATAGAGAGTAACCAGGGCGAAAAGAGCTTCATCTTGCACGCTCTGCCCTGCCCCGACAAATAGTTTCGGTCCAAAGCAAGCCTGTGCTGGCACACTGACCAGCAAAGTCAGCAATAGAGTCAGAACAATTCCATTTAGCGTACGAATAGCCATTCCATCACCGTAGAACCATAAAAACCAGAGAGAATAAACAGGGTCACAAGAGCCGCCACAAAAAATGGTCGGTCTATTTTCTGCTGACCATTATCTTCGCTTTTAGCAACAGTCCATGCCGCAGCAACAGAGAGAGCAAAGCCAACAATCAGAATCACAACAATCACCCACTTCAGGATATCCAGTGCAATGAGTACGCCTGGAGGTGGCATCGTCTGCATAACGTTGATCGCCAGGAAACTTTTCACACCAGAAGGGTCCTGAAGTGCTAATGGCAAATAACCAAATTTTGCATTCAATTTCACAATCGCAAGAGTCAGATGAGCCGAAAGAACCAGTGGCAGTAATGGCAAGGCCATTTGTCCCAGCAGAGTCATGAAGCCTGACAGGGTGAATGTCGCCGTGGCCTCCCTTGGCGCATCGTCAGGCTCTCCCTCCAGTGTTGAGATTTTGACCTGTCCAACCAGATAAATGAGCAATCCAGGCAGCATGATCAACAACGGGAAGAGCAGACCGACCCAGATCATTGCCAGCGGATAGAATCCGGCAGCGTCCCAGCCAAGCGACAGCGCCAGATTCTCCGGCGGCCAGAAGATCGCTTCACGCAGAGTGACATAAACCTTGGCAAAGTTAGCGGTCAACATACCGAGCAGCACCATGAAGAAAAGTGCCTCGCTGGGACGCAGGCCACCTTGCCGCAAATCACCTGGCCAGTTACGGAAGCCAAGAGAGACATTATCGTTACAGCACGTCTGAACACAGTTCAAGCAAAGAGTACAAGCGGCGCTGTCGTTGATTGCTGCCGGCACCAGGGCAACCGGACAACCTTCCGCTCGGGTTCGCCAGTTGAGTCTCAAACTACTGATCGAGGCTTGTTTCCAGACCTGTTCTGTCGAGACGCACGGTTTAGCCTGACAACTCTCACAAACAGTCTTCTCCTTGACGCGCAATTGCCAGGGGGCCAGGCGAGCATAGAGACTGAAGACGGCTCCTGCCGGGCAAAACAATAAGCAAAAGGATCTGCGACGATAGATCAGGCCCATAACAAGAGCCAGGACAACCATCAAGGCCAGCAACAGAGCGGTATAATCGGGATAACGATGAATGGAGAAGAAATAAACCAGCAGTTGCAATAAGACCAGCACCAGGGTAACCGGAATGAAGTTATTCAGCCATGATGGCATCTCACGACGCAGTCCAAAACGACTGATCAGGCCATTAAGCCAGCCGACCGGACAGACAGTGCACCAGGAGCGCCCAAGGAACATGGCGACAACAACCATGCCCATCATCCACAACACCCAGAGGTTGAAGGTCGTAAAGTTGCTGTACATCAAAGGATCGCGCACATCCACACCGGGAATGGCGTGCTGATGCCAACCGTAGGCAATCATCACCAACAGCAGTCCAAGCATTGCCAGACGCAGCAACCGCCAAGTCCAGGTTGAACGAATGATCGCCCCGAAAAAGGGGATATCGAGAATGTTTTTCAGCATAGAGACTCTCGGGGTGTGCTCCTGTCTTTAATGATAAACCTGATACGGGCGAACATATTCGTCATGACTGTTACGGTATAATATTGGTTTTCCGGTAATTTTCTCCATAGAACGTGCCGACCACTCACGCACCACATGAACGTCGTCTTCAAGGGTTTTTTGTAGAGCGGTCGCTGCCGCCGGCCCACCGAGAGGACCAAGCGCCATAGCAGCATTCATACGCACCAATGAGTCAGGGTCCTCCAATCCAGCAATCAGAGTAGATTCGGCCCGAGCATCACGCAATTTTCCTATAGCCAAAAAAGCCTCGGCCCGCTGTTCGCCCTGCGCTTGAACCAGCAGCACATCCAGGGCTCGTTTGTCGACGATATCGCCGAGAGCACGAATGGCTGCAGCGGCTCCTTCACCACGAGCATCGGCCAAATATCCAATCAATGGCATCACGGCAATCTTGTTCAGTTTGATCAATGCGCGCGTCGCGTAACGGCGCACCTCGCTGTTCTCGTCAGAGAGAGCACCAAGCAGAGCCGGAAGGACTACAGGTCCACCAATTTCACCGAGCGCCCAGGCTGCAACGTAGCGTCTTTCCAGAGCATGCTGAGCTAAAACAACGCTGATAGCTGGAACAGCATCGACAACCTTGAGCGTCCCGAGTGCGGCAATCACATATTCACGCTTCTGTTTGTCAGCTGAGTTGACTTGCTTCAGCAAAGCAGGAGCGGTTCGCTCACCAATCTCGATGATAATCGCGTAAATGCGATCCGAGACACCGGGCTCCTGAGCAGACAATAAGTCGATCAACTGAATCGTAGCCTGCTGATCGCCACCACGAGCATTGGCTTCGAGTTGCTCCAGATCAATCACCGGTTCCGTAGTACAAGCGAACAGTATGAGAGCACAAAAGATTGTGAGAAAATATCGCAACATCTTTACCAGACCTTGGTCACTGTTATATCAATCGGTTTCAGCACCTGTCCTTCTGTAACCACAACAGCAGAGGGCTCGATTGTGCCTTTATCGTAACGACCGTAGAGATCACCAAGCTTGGGAGGACCACCAAAGTTATCCCGGGCAGCCAGGTAGTAGGTGCCGCCAGCGGGCAGGTAGATCAAATAACGCCCGTCCGGACCAGTTTTCTCAGAAACAAATTTCGGCCTTTCTGACATCTGCACATGATCGTAGACGTGCACTCTGGCCGCGACGACAGGCTGACCGTCGCTATCAAGGATCTGACCGGCAAGACCGGTGGTTGATTCTTCGATATCACCAGTAAAGTTGCGTTGGTCGCCAATCTTCACCGGGGCTGAAATATGCATATCAACGACGCCACCCAGCACGCTGACCTTTATGAATTCACTGCGGTTGTCACCGGCCACGACCGGGCCAGTCTCCTCACCTTTAGCGCGCTTTCTAGCCACGACCACGTAATCGCCATCAGGAAGTTCAATGTCGAATTTGCCATCGTTACCCGTCGCTGTCGAAATCGCATAAGCAGGACCATAAAGATCCATACCTGACTTGTAGACATAGAGCCGAACATCTTCCAGTGGCATGGTGACCTGCCCTTGCAGATGACCCTTCCCGGACGACGTCTTCGCCGATATGGACTCATCGCTGTCGCACCCGGCAAGCAAGGACATCACAACAAACAACAAGAAGATCAAGCGCAGTTTATTCAAAGAGATTCTCCTTTTAACCTTTTACTTTCAAACCCACAACCCAAACCAAGGCAAAGAACAACTTAAGCTGTTTATTTAACGCAAAGGCGCGGAGACGCAGAGAATAATTGCCAGAGTTGAGCCATTCTTTACGAGTTTTAGCATTTTCCCTCTGCGTTCTTTGCGACTGCGTTAAACTTTTTTGGGTTATCATACCGTTTAATTTTAACCTATTGCCGCCTCAGCAACACCAATCTCTCGACGGTGTTTGAAGCATAATGTTCAAACTGCGAATGATCCATCAACGCCATACCAAAGGCAACCCCCATCTCATCTCCAGGCACAAAGACCACATCATGAGGATCCCCGGTCTGTAAAGCGCGTCGCAGGGTCACAATCCAGCGGCCCTGTTCATAACGAGACACCGCAAGGACATCAGCCCGACCACCAACCGGCCGCTTAATCAGGTAGCCTGGAGCGACACTACCCGGTGGACGAAAGCCCTCATTGGCGGGTAGTCGATCAGCATCGTAGATCGGGCTATCACCCTCACCGAAAGGTCGGACACCATCCTGCCTGTTCAAATGGGCTTTGGAATTTTCGGTGAAAAGATCGCCCGGAATGTCGCCGTGCATGCCCTCTGAATCCAGGTAACGATCATCGGCGAAACCAAGTTTTGCGGTTCGGGCAGCTTTCCAGTTCCACAGATCCAGCCAACTGTCCTTTTGGGCCATACGCATCTTGTTGTTGGCATGGAAGCTGTCTTTATTAACACCAAAGTCACTGATATGACAGGCATAAGAACAGGAAAAAGTATTGAACTGCCCTTTTGCATCCCACAGTAAACCGAAGCCATCTTCCAGCTGACCAGTATTTTGCCACTTTTCCCCGTCGAACAGCCAGTCAAACATCGACTGATCGCGCGTTGCATCCTCCCAACTCAAACGCAGGAAGAGGTCTTTATCAGTATAAAAAGCGCGGATATCTACCGGAACCGGCTCCGGTACCCGTGAACCATGATGGCATGAAGCAGTAGAGGTATGGACCGTGTCTTCGTCAATGTCAGTAAAAGTACGCAACTTATGGGGACGGCCACCACGGACATTCACTTTGCGTGGCAAAGCTCTGTCCCAATCTGTCGTTGTCGGGGCATGGTCCAGCCAGAGCGCGTAGGTCCGATCCGTCGGAATGTCGCTACAACCAGGGAGGCTCAAGATTACCCCGATGAGCAAAATGGCAGTTATAATAAACAGACGATACACAGCGTTCCTTGATGAATAACTTAATACCCGCCACAGATGTCACAGGTCGAGTCATTATCAAAGCAAGGAACGTACCAGCCTAATCAGCTAAAAACTGTGCTATTTCAGTGGGATGAAGAAAAAGAGCTGTCTCTTCAAGACAGCTTGTGACAGGTTTCTGTCGAGGCGTGTTTAAAATGGTTTTTTTAAGAGCGTCCTACCTGATTTGAAGGCCGCGAAATCGAACTATTTGATCTCCACATAGTATCCGGTATGTCTTCGCATATTTATCACTTCTCCACCGGCAAAGAGCAGATACTGTCCCTTGATCCCAACCAGCTTACCGTGAACAACTGGTGATTTATCGAAATTCTGGCTCTTGACCTTTTGGGGATACTCCAGAACCGGATAATTCAAATGGACAACTTCATCATTTTCGGAGAAAAGGTCCAGAATGTCAGCCGGCAGACGATCTTCCAGAGCCTTTTTTTCAGAGAACAAATCAATGCTCTCATCAATTTCGTTTCGCAACATTTTTTGCCAATGGGTCTTATCGGTGAAGAACTCCTTCAGAGCCACTTCCACCCTACCCGCTTCATAACGATTGGGAGCCTCAGCCAGGCGTATTGCAGCAGTTGCGCCTTGATCAATCCAGCGGGTTGGAACCTGATCGCACCGTGTTACGCCAACTTTTACAGCGCTGGAAGCCGCCAGATAGACAATATGAGGCTGATTATGGTGTTTATCCTCCCACTCCGGGTCTCTGCCTTCGCCGAGGTGCGCACGGCAAAGTTCCGGTCGAATAATACACTCAGCCGATTCTGGTGCGGTTTTAAAACATGGATAGCAAAAGCCTTGGCCAAACGATTTTTTCGTAACCTTAGAACACTTGATGCAATGAATAACGCCACGCCACTCAAGGTGAATCTCCTGACCAATAAGGTCGTTCATATTCACATCTTCTGACAGATTCAGGACATACTTTATCTGATCATTCAGGTGAGTTGACATCTTCCTAATGTTCCCAACGACCATTTTGTTTATTTCTCCGGAAATGTGGCGACAAGTACAGTGACATTAGAATTGGTATTATGTTTCCGACTCCCCGACTCTTTTTTTGAGCAAGGCATAACTCTAAACAACCGCTTTTGCATCGTTACCCAACCCCCTAAACCTGCTCCTCTACAACCGGAAAGCGAATCAGGAGCTCCGTATCAACTCCTTCATTGCTGTTGATATGCAGAGAGCCGCCATGCTTTTTCACAATATCGTTACTGATGCTCAAACCAAGCCCAGTCCCTTCATTCGACGGTTTACTGGTAACAAACGGCTGCAGAACCTTTTGCAGTAACTCGGCGGGGATGCCGCCGCCCCGGTCATAAAAGCGCACGAACAGTTCTGGGCCGTGCTCACTCTCTGTAAGACGAATTTCAATTTCGAGCCGTTTATTAGGGTTGTCTTGCGGAAAGCGCTGATTCAACGCATAGCGCGCATTGCTGAGAAGATTGAGGAACAACTGCTGCAACTGCTGCGCATGCCCATTGATCAACGGCAGGTTCTCATCCAGCTTAACCTCGAGATCGACCCCCTCATTGCTGAACTGGCTGCCGACCAGCATCAGAGTGTCGGCCAGAACATCGCACAGATTCACAGGCAAATTATCGCTCCGATCATCACGCGCAATAAAGAGCAACTGTTTGACGATCCTTGCAACCCGGTCACCTTCCTTGATGATCCTTTCGGACAGATCATGTTCCCTGGTTTCCGGTGCGACACTGTTCTTTATGAGCTGGGCATAGTTGATCACCCCATTGATCGGGTTATTGATTTCGTGAGCGACTCCGGCTGACAATTCACCGATGGAGGCGAGTTGCGCCGTTCTGCCGATCTCTTCTCTCAGTTTGATACTGTCGGAAATATCCTGGCCGATTTCGACAACATTAACGACCTCGCCTCGCTCATCGAAAATCGGGAACGCCCTCATGGACCAGGTTCGGCCATCGGAATTAAGGCGCTCGAGCTCTTCAATCTGACCTGACTCAAGAGCCCTGTTCACAGGGCAATCTGAGCAAGGCTCTGGCTGTCCTAGCAGAATTTCGTAACAGAGATGGCCTATGGGGTTGACTTTGAAGGGTTCCCGTAACGGAGTCTCTTTCTGATTGGTCCAAACGATGCGTAAATTGCGATCAAGCATCACAATGCGATCAGTGATGCTATCGAGCAGCGACTGGAACTGCATCGAGAGCAACCGGTTGGCTTCTTCACTTTGCCGCAACAACGCTTCGTCCCTGCGTGCCTCGGTTACATCAGTGAGGATACAGTTGGTGTGCTGGAATTTGCCCTGAGTATCGTAACTGACCCGACCATTGAGCGTGACAAGCAATGTATGGCCGTCCTTGTGAATTATTTCGAAGTCAGCGTCATTGAGTTTGCCATGCTTTTTCAAACCAGTGAAACGATCGACGACCAAGTCCTGAGAAACCTCTGTCATAAGATCTGAGAACTTGCGACCTATAGTCTCTTCCCGGCTGTAGCCGAAGGTAGCAACCCAGGCTGGGTTGATATCCCTGAACCTGCCCTCTTTATCTAACGATTGGTAATTCGCCGGGCTGTCTTCATAAAAACTGCGCATGCTCAGCTCATTGGCACGCAACGACTCGTTCGCCTTGACTCTGGCCAGAATCGACCAGAGGCCCTCCATCAGCAGAGTCAGGTGGCGAATGTCTTCATCATCGTAATGATCTTGTTTGTTGGCAACCCCGGCGACCATGACAACTCGGCCCTGGTCGAAGATCGGCAGGTTCATGTGACGCTGGAGATCGACATGCCCGTTCGGAAGGCCTTTTTTGAAAGGACTTTCTGCCTTGTAATCATTGGTGATGATCGGTTTGCGTTGCCTTACAGCCTCGCCCCACAAACCGGTGTGAGCGATCGGGTAATCACTTGCAGGTTCAGCGACACGACACTCGGGCATCACCGAAGCCGACCAGGCGTGTAGAGTAAGGGTCGTCTCGTCCTCATTCAGAAAGTAGATGTAGCCGATACGACTTTGGGTCGCCTGAACTGCGGCCTCAAGAGCAAAGGTTTTGATCGCCGTCAGGTCGGACGTATCCATCTGAGTCAAGTGGTACAAGGCCTCGAAACGCTGGCTTTGCAACGTCTGGCTATGAAGCTCGGGAGTCATCATACTTGGTTCTCAATCCTCTCTTTATGGGATCGCAGGGCACTCACTAGGGACACACTTACAGGGGGCCGCCGCTAAATAAAAAAACCGTCCAACCGCACAACGCGACCCAGACGGCTTCAGATCCTAAAGCTATTATCCCCTCCTCTCCCCACAACATCCTCCTGAATCAACCTTCGCTTAAAAGCTATGGCCAATAAACAAAAAAGAGCACCATGCACATAAGCGTACCGCCCTCTATTGACCCTCATCCAAAAGCCAATATGGCGGATCAAATAAAAGCTAAACCAACGATATTACTATATTCAAGCAAATCAATCAACTGTGGTGAACGGGGGATGATCGAATGGAGAGTCTAATCAATCATACGATACTTTTCCATTTTGTAACGTAGCGTAGTCCGCTTGATCCCCAGAGTTTCGGCAGCACGGGTCTGCGAACCGTCCTCGCGTTGCAATGTTTGCAGTATCAATTGACGTTCGAGATCCTCGAGGATTTCGGTAAGGCTGCCGCCTTTCTCCGGGACCTGCAGGCAGATCTGGTCGTCGCCTTGTAAACCTTGCGGGAAATCCCTCGGGGTCAACTCACTGCCTTTGGAGAGAACAACCGCCCGCTCAATGGCATTCTGTAGCTCGCGTATGTTTCCTGGCCAATCGTGAGCCAACAGGCAACTGAGAGCGCGAGGAGCCAGATCGGTGATCTTCTTGCCGGTTTCAGTCGCATATTTTTCCAGAAAATGTCGCGTCAGAGACTCGATATCTTCACGTCTGGAGCGTAATGGCGGGATATTGATATTGACAACGTTCAATCGATAGTAGAGATCTTCCCGAAATTTGCCATCTTTCACCTGATCTTCCAGTTTTTTGTTAGTGGCAGCAACAATGCGCACATCGACACTGATTGTCTTGTTGCCACCGACCCGTTCGAACTCATGCTCTTGAATCACTCGCAGCAATTTAACTTGTGCAGCCATACTCATTTCAGCCACTTCATCAATAAAGAGCGTGCCCTGATCGGCTCTTTCAAAGCGGCCCTTGCGCAGGTCAATAGCACCAGTGAAAGCACCTTTTTCATGGCCAAAAAGCTCACTTTCCAGCACACTTTCCGAAAGAGCAGAACAATTCAGCACCACAAACGGTTTTTCCTTGCGTGGCGAGCTGTAATGAATTGAACGAGCCATCAACTCCTTACCGGTTCCCGACTCGCCGGTAATCAATACATTCGCGTTGCTGACCGCAACCGACGAAGCCATCTCATAGACCTGCTGCATCGCTGGCGAGCCACCTATGATACCGGAAAAGTCGTAACGCCCCTCCAACTCAGCATGCAGATAGCGGTTCTCGGCCAACAGACGCTCCCGTTCCAATGCCTTGGCGACAGTCAGCTTAATTTCATCGGTTTCAAAAGGCTTGGTAATGTAATCATAAGCTCCAAGACGCAAGGCCTGCACAGCGTTCTCAATCGTCCCATAGGCGGTCATGACAATAATCGGCAGCGATGGTTCAAACTCTTTCAGCTCCCCGAGCAGCTGCAGACCATCCATCTCCGGCATTTTGATATCAGTAACGATCAGGTCGAAACGCTCATTGGCCACCAGACGCAACGCTTCTGCACCGCTCCCTACCGTAGAGGCATCATACCCTTCTCTGGTCAGGACACGACCCAGCAGACGGCGCATACCATCTTCATCATCAACTATCAGAATACGTTCAGAGGCCATAATTCGTTATAAGTCCACCATTATTGAGCTTCTTGCAAAAGTCGTCATCCTCGTGAAAACGGGGATCCATTTTTTGAATATTCCAGCAAACCTTCTGGATTCCCGCATGCGCGAGAATGACGATAAATGGATTTTATTGAGTTTCGCAAGAGCCTCTTGCTATAATTTACAAGCCATTGTGGTACACCTTGTTTTTACCATCGCCCTTGGCCCGATACATCAGATCATCGACAGCTTTCAACAACATTGCAGTATCAGAGCCATCATCAGGGAGCGCAGCAACACCGACACTGACCGTGATGCCATGGGTTTTGGTAATACCGGTCAAATAACGAGGTGATTCTGTCTCGACGAAAATCCGGATACGCTCCGCCACCTTGATCGCTTCCGGTAACGCGGTCTCTGGAAGCAAGGCGACAAACTCCTCACCTCCGTAGCGGTAAATAGTATCGCAATCACGCAACAATTCCCGCAACATAGTGGCCATTTCCTGAAGAACAATATCACCGTTAGGGTGGCCATAAGTATCGTTAAATTTTTTAAAATCATCGACATCAAAAAGGACGATCGACAGGGGCTTGTTGTAGCGACTGGCGCGCGCGACCTCCTCGGCAAAGTTTTTTTTGAATTGCCGGTGGTTATAAAGACCTGTCAAGCCGTCAGTACAGGCGAGCTGCGCTGTCCTTTCGTGCAACCGGGCGTGGTCGATACTCATGGTCGCAAAGGAAGTGAGAACAGAGAGCAGTTCAAGCTTTTCTGCGAAGAACTCTCGTGGTTTGAAATCGTCTAAATAGAGGACACCGATCGTTCTTCTCTGAATTTTTAGCGGGGCCGCAATCAGCGAACGGATACCTTCTTTGATTGCCAGTGGATTATTGAAGAATTCAGTGGTCTCGGTATCTTTGATGATAAAAAGTTCCCCACGATCAAGGATTTCATAGGTAAGACCACCTGGCTTGACTCGCCAGCGATCAAGGGCGACAAATCTCTCACTGAGACCTGCGTGGGCACGCAACTCAAGTTGAGAGGAATCCTCATCGTAAAGAGCAATGGTTCCAGCGGGCATATCCATAACAGCCATGGCGCTGTGCAGGATGTTCTGCAACACCTCGTCCAGATCTAGTGACGAGACCACGACTTGAGCAACATTCAAGATGCCTTTAAGACCATCAACCTGTTCAATTAACCGGTTA
>JAJRRB010000056.1 GCA_024279915.1 Deltaproteobacteria bacterium | reverse complement strand
CTCGCTCGGTAGCGTACTGAATCACGTCTGTATGCATCAGACGATTATTGGTCTCGAAGCCAAGGAGCAGCTCAAAATCGTTGGCGACTATCCTGATGTTGTTATCGGTTGTCACGGCGGTGGCTCTAACTTTGCCGGTCTTGCCTTCCCCTTTGTTGCGGATAAGGCGAATGGCAAGGATGTCCGGCTGCTGGCAGTAGAGCCGGCCAGTTGCCCGACTCTGACCAAAGGCGTTTACGCTTTTGATTATGGCGATACTGCGAAGATGGCTCCGATCTCCCGTATGTATACTCTTGGCCATGATTTCATGCCGCCTGGCATTCATGCCGGTGGCCTGCGCTATCATGGTGCTTCTCCGCTGGTGTCACAACTGGTGCATGAAGGGGTTGTTGAAACAAGAGCAGTCCAGCAGACGGCCTGTTTCGAAGCGGCTGTCCTGTTCGCTCGAACCGAATCGATTATTCCGGCGCCTGAGTCATCTCATGCTATCCGTGGCGCAATTGATGAAGCTCTGCTGGCCAAAGAAGAAGGCAAAGAGAAAACTATTCTCTTCAACCTCTCTGGCCATGGTCATGTTGATATGGCAGCGTATGATGCTTACTTCAACAACGAGTTGGAAGATTATGAGTATCCTGAGGCGGCAATCAAGGAATCTTTGTCGCACTTACCCAAGGTTGGCTGATTGATGGCCGGTTGTGGTGTGCCGCGGGTGAAAATCTGCGGTATCACTAATATAGAGGATGCTCGGCATGCCTCGATATGCGGGGCGGATGCCCTCGGCTTTGTCTTTTATCCAGGCAGCTCTCGATTTGTTAATCCGGATCGGGCCAGGAGGATTATTGCCGATTTACCACCGCTGGTCTCTACTGTCGGCCTCTTTGTTAATGAGCCGCCAGCACGTATCCGTGAGATGATGGAGTTTTGCGGTTTGAATACAGTACAGTTGCATGGTGATGAAGAGCCTGACCAGTGCTGCTACCCTCCATATCGGGTGATCAAGGCGTTGCGCCTGAAGCCCACTATGGAAAACAGCCTCTTTGCGTCATTCCAAGTTTCTGCCTTGCTCCTTGATGCCTATGTCCCGAACCAGCTTGGTGGTACAGGTCATCGTTGTGATTGGCAGCAGGCGGCGGATATTGCTGCGCAGCATCGGGTGATCCTCGCTGGCGGGCTTAACCCGGAGAATGTTGCCGAGGCCGTGCGCCAGGTTCATCCCTATGGCGTGGATGTATCCAGTGGGGTCGAAGAGAAACCCGGGCAGAAAGACCCGGAAAAGGTAGCGCGATTTATCCGCATGGCCAAGGAGGCCCTTTAAGTGAGTTACCAACAGCCTGATCCTCGAGGGCATTTCGGCCAGTTTGGTGGTCGTTATGTTGCTGAAACTCTGATGCCAGCTCTGCTGGAGTTGGAGGAAAGCTATAAACAATGCCAGGTTGATCCCTCATTCCTGTCTGAGTTTGAGACGTATCTCAAGGATTATGTCGGTCGTCCGAGTCCTCTCTATTTTGCCAAAAGGCTCACCAATCATTTTGGTGGTGCCAAAATATATCTGAAACGTGAAGATCTGAATCATACCGGTGCCCATAAAGTCAATAATACGGTTGGCCAGATTCTGTTGGCCCGCCGCATGGGCAAGCGCAAGGTGATTGCCGAAACCGGTGCAGGTCAGCATGGTGTTGCGACTGCGACAGTTGCTGCTCTCTTTGGCTTGGAATGTGATGTTTTCATGGGCACTGAAGATATCAGACGCCAGTCTCTCAACGTTTTTCGCATGAAGCTCCTTGGTGCTCGCGTCCACGAAGTGACCAGCGGTACCGCCACGCTCAAAGACGCCATGAACGAAGCCATGCGTTACTGGGTGACCCATGTGCGTGACACCTTTTACGTGATTGGCACAGTGGCCGGGCCACATCCGTATCCGCAGATGGTTCGAGATTTCCAGTCTGTTATCGGGCGTGAGGCTAAAGCACAGATTCTCGATGTAGAGGGACGTTTGCCCGACGCGGCTGTGGCTTGCATCGGTGGTGGGTCAAATGCCATGGGCCTTTTTTACCCATTTATTGACGACTCCTCGGTGCGTCTGATCGGGGTTGAGGCGGCCGGTCTCGGTGTGCAAACCGATAAACACGCAGCCAGCATTTCAGCTGGCCGGGTCGGTGTCTTACACGGCAACAAGACCTATCTCCTGCAGGACGATGATGGCCAGATTCAACACGCCCACTCGATCTCTGCAGGTCTTGATTATCCTGGCGTTGGCCCTGAACATGCTCTACTCAACGACCTGGGTCGTGCCGAATATGTTTCGGTCACTGATGATGAGGCTTTGGCGGCTTTCCGGATGTTGACGGAAATGGAAGGGATTATTCCGGCACTGGAAAGTGCTCATGCAATTGCTCATCTTCTCAAGCTTGCTCCGGAACTATCCCCAGAGCAAGTCATCCTCGTTTGCCTTTCCGGTCGCGGAGACAAGGACATTCATACTGTTGCTGAAGCAATGGGTGTAGAACTTTAAAACCAGGACCTAGGACGCGGGACGCAGGACGAGGGATGAGAAGGGAATAAGCTCTTCTTGCCTGAGATTGTGCCGATCGCAGTATACTTTATGAAATTCACGGAACTAGAGCTCCCTTCGGAGCTCATGCGAGGCATTGAACAGGTCGGCTTTGTTGACCTGACACCAGTCCAGGAAGAGTCAATTCCCCTGGCACTGCAGGGGCGTGATGTTGCTGCTCAAGCCCAGACCGGTACCGGTAAAACAGCGGCTTTTTTGATTGCTCTTTTTACCCGGTTGCAGAAAAATACGTCAGCATCAAAACGCGGTCCACGAGCTCTGATACTCGCACCGACCCGAGAGCTGGTGGTGCAGATTTGTGCCGATGCCAATGGCCTGGGGGCCCACTGTCCCTTTAAGGTCCAGGCCATTTTTGGTGGTGTTGATTATGAAAAACAGCGAAAGGCTTTGCAGGATGGTGTCGATATTATCGTCGCGACCCCAGGTCGTCTGATTGATTATGCCAAGCAGAATGTTTTTACTCTGAAATATGTTGAATCTCTGGTTATCGATGAGGCTGACCGGATGTTTGATATGGGCTTTATCCGTGATCTGCGCTTTATCTTGCGCAAACTGCCGCCTTTTGAAAAACGTCAGACGATGCTTTTCTCGGCCACCTTGTCACAACGTGTCATGGAACTCGCCTATGAGTTTATGAACATTGCCGAAAAGGTTCGCATTGAACCTGAGCAGGTGACGGCCGAACGTGTTGAACAGATTGTTTATCATGTCTCACGCCGGGAGAAATTTCCCTTGTTGCTCGGATTGCTCAAGAAGGAAGCTGAGGAAGTTAGAGTCCTGGTTTTTGTCAATACCAAGCGGGAAGGGGAGCACCTTTCCGGACGTTTGCAACAGAATAGCTTCAAGGTGGCCGTTCTGTCCGGCGATATTCCTCAGAAAAAACGTATGCGCATTCTCGATGATTTCAAGGATGGCAAATTGAACTTTCTGGTGGCCACTGATGTCGCATCGCGTGGTCTGCATATCGATGGCGTAACACACGTGGTCAACTATGACCTGCCGCAGGATGCAGAGGACTATGTTCACCGCATCGGCAGAACGGCCCGGGCCGGAGCAGGCGGGAAGGCGATCAGTTTTGCCGATGAGGACTTGGCCTATTTTCTCCCCGACATTGAAGAGTATATCGGCCAGAAAATTCCGAGTACCGTTCCTCAGGACGAAGATCTCTGCCACGATTACAAACGTGGTGTGCCGCACAAAAAGACCCATGTGCATGACAAAAGAGGTGGTGGGGGGAAATCACACCCGCCGAGGGGACGGCGTTCTGGTGGCAAGCCGAGTCATAAGAGGTGAGATAGGGTGACTAGTTTTCGCCTGGATGGTCTGGATCGCTGTGTTCATTGTACGCGACGTGTGGCTTTTATGGCCCAACTTGCACCGGCTAAAGGACGCTTGCGAGTTGATTATCATAATGGTCCGGTGAACGGTTTCGGCGATTTGCAGGCGCGTATCTGCCTGGTCGGCCTGGCTCCCGGTGCCCATGGTGCAAACCGAACTGGTCGTCCCTTTACCGGGGATGGGGCTGGCGACTTTATGTATCCTTTGCTGCATCAGTCCGGGCTCTCCAATCAGACAGAAGTTATCTCTGCTGATGATGGCCTGGAGCTGCACGACCTCTATATCACCAATGCGGTCAAGTGTTTGCCCCCGGAGAATCGTCCGAATGCGGATGAATTTACTGCATGTCGGCCGTATCTTGAGACAGAACTGCAGGTTTTGAAGAATCTACAGGTCATTATTGCTCTGGGGCATGGGGCGCATACCAGCCTCTTGAAACTCTTTCAGTCTCAAGGGCTGATCAAACGGATGGCGGATGTTCCTTTCGGCCATGGCAATAGCTTTTTGCTGCCCAATGGAGTCTGGTTGATCGATTGTTACCACACCAGCCGGTACAATGTTCAAACCGGTCGGATGCACGACACAATGTTTCTTGACCTGCTTGAACAGGTCAAATCGTTGTTGAAGTGAAAAAACGGTTGATGTTGGTCGGTCCAATCCGATAAAATGAAAGTTTTCGGAAAGATTTTATTTATGTCAAATATTACCTCTACATTGAATGCGCTAAAAGCGCGTGGTGAAAAAGCCCTTATTACTTTTATTACTGCGGGTGATCCGGATCTGGGGACCAGTGAACAGATCGTTCATACACTTGTTGAATCTGGCGTCGATCTGATCGAACTAGGTTTCCCCTTTTCTGATCCAATGGCTGATGGACCGACAATACAATTTGCCTCAGAAAGAGCTCTGGAGTCCGGGACGACACTGCGCGGCGTGCTTGATATGGTTGCGAGGGTTCGCCAACATAGTAATGTGCCGATTGTCTTAATGGGCTATTACAACCCTATCTTCAATTATGGCCCCGAACAGTTCGCTCTTGATGCCGCTACTGCTGGCGTCGATGGTTTGTTACTGGTTGATCTGCCTCCAGAAGAAACCAATGAGTTGCATCCGTTCCTTAAAGAGTCCGGGATCGACTTGATTACACTGCTTGCGCCGACCACAGGCAAGGAACGCAGCGCCCGGTTGGCAGCTGATGGTGAAGGATGCCTCTACTATGTTTCAATGACTGGTGTGACTGGCAGCCAAAAGGTGGATGCAGGATCAATCGCTACCTCTGTCAAGGAGCTAAAAGAATTAAGCTCGGTTCCCGTAGCAGTCGGTTTTGGCATCTCCTCGCCTGAAGATGCCGGAGCTGTTGCCCAGGTTGCCGATGCTGTTGTTGTCGGCAGCGCCCTGGTCAAGCTGATTGCTGAATTCAGCGATTCGCCGCACCTGCTGGACGAGGGTCGAAACTTTGCCAGACAATTTAAAGCGGCGATCTGATTTTGCTGACTAAGAATCTTGTCCAACTGGACAAACTGGAAGCAGCAGTCAAAATATTTAATATGAGCCCTATTTCTTGAATAGATCAGTGTGAAGCTGGTATTCTGTCAGAAGCACTGTCGGATATAGAACGGCACCTAACGGTTCCTCTTTAAACACTGGAACTGTCTGAATTGCGAGGTAAAAAATGGCCTGGTTTAAAAAATCAAAAGCGCCGATTGCGCAAGTGGAAAGTAAAAAAGTACAAATGCCGGAAGGGCTCTGGACGAAGTGCAAGAATTGCGAGGAGATTATTTACTCCAAAGAGATCGAGCGCAATTTGAACGTTTGTCCGAAATGCGATTATCATTTCCGCATCAGCGCTCGCGAAAGGATCACTCTGGTTATTGACGAGGGGACATTTGTCGAAACTGATGCCGAGATGTCCTCTGTGGATTTTTTGAAGTTCAAGGACTCTAAGAAATATAGCGACCGGATCAAGGCCGCCGTTAAGAAGAACGGCGCGGGCGATGCGGTTATTACCGGTTCCGGAATGATGAATGATCAGGAAGTTGTCGTTGCTGTATTTGATTTTGGTTTCCTTGGCGGCAGCATGGGTTCGGTTGTCGGTGAAAAGGTGACGCGGGCAATCGAACTGGGTCTGGAGAAAAAAGCGCCAGTTATGATCTTTTCATCTTCAGGTGGTGCGCGCATGCAGGAGAGTATCCTTTCTTTGATGCAGATGGCCAAAAGCAGTGCTGCCCTCGCCAAGCTGAAAAAAGCCCGGATACCTTTCATCTCGGTACTGACAGATCCGACCACAGGTGGTGTTACTGCCAGCTTTGCCATGCTTGGCGATCTCAACGTTGCCGAGCCGAAAGCTCTGATAGGCTTTGCTGGCCCCCGGGTTATCGAGCAAACCATCCGTCAGCAGCTCCCGGAAGGTTTCCAGCGTTCGGAGTTCCTTCTGGAACATGGCATGGTTGATATGATTGTTTCTCGTCAGGAGATGAAGGGAAAACTGTCGCAGGCTCTGCGTATCTTTACCAAGCAGTAGTCGGTGGACTTCTCAGCGAGTCTCGATTATCTCTACGGGTTGCAACGCTTTGGCGTCAAGCTTGGCTTGGAAAATATGCAGGCTCTGAAGGGTCGCTTACCGATCTTTTCAGGACATTTACCCTGCATTCATATCGCCGGAACCAATGGCAAGGGCTCAGTCAGCGTCTTGCTGTCCGAAATACTCAAACACTCTGGATTGCGAGTAGGGCTTTACACATCACCCCATCTACACTGCTTCACTGAGCGGATCCGCATTGATGGTGTGCCGATCACTCGTCATAAAATAGCAGCTCTTGCCGAGGAGATACGTCAGGTCGCGGGGGATCTCCCTGTGACTTTTTTTGAAGCGACGACGGCGATGGCTTTGCTGGCGTTCAAGGAATGTCAGGTTGATATTGCGGTTGTTGAGACCGGTCTTGGCGGCCGACTCGATGCCACCAATAGTGTCGAACCTCAGCTTTGCTTGATTACTCCGATCAGTCTGGATCATAGTGAACATTTAGGCAACAGCCTCTCTGCAATTGCAGCTGAACAGGCTGGTATCATAAAGTCTGGAGTTCCGGTTGTGGTTGGTAAACAGAGCCGGGAAGCGGTCGAAGTGATTCTGGCGGCAGCTACTGAGCGGCACGCCCCGGTACATCTCGCCGGTCGCGATTATTGTTGGCAGGGCAATCATGACCATCTGTTGGTTAAGGTCGGCGATAGTTCTCTTGCTGACTTGAGTTGTGTTTTGGCCGGTGTCCATCAGCTTGATAACTTTGCTCAAGCTGTTGCCGGTGCCTTGCAACTGCGTGAGCAGGGTGTTGCAATCACCGATGTCGCCATACGCAAGGCTGGCAGAACAGTGACTTGGCCGGGGCGCCTGGAATGGTTGGGGAACTCTCGACAGATTCTGTTGGATGTGGCGCATAATTACGCAGGAATCACATGTTTAGCCAATTATCTTACAGAGCAAAAGGTGGCGCGGATTCATCTGGTTACAGGCTTGAGTGGCGAGCGTGACCCGGCAGAGGTCCTCTCGCCACTGGTAAAATACGCCGCTGCAATATATGCTGTCCCGGTTCCCTATGGACAGTCTGTTCCGACCAAAGAAGTCGTTGCCTGGGCCAGGAGCCAAACTCTGCCGACTTCTGAATATGTTGCTGCCGCTGATGGTTTAGCCGCCGCCCTTAAAGAAGCCAAACCAAACGAACCGGTTGTGGTCTGCGGTTCTCTTTATCTGGTTGCGCAGCTACGACAATGGGTGCTGGAGGGGGGCTTGTCCTCTGAGCTTGAAACGACGAACTAACTTAGGTTCTCAATGACGGGTAAGGTCATGCGAAGTCTGACTTCAGGGGCAATGCCCTTTACATTGTTTATCGTTGCTCTACTCCTTCTTGGACCTCTACTCACGACTGCGGTTGCTCAGGCTGGGATCACCCTCGGTGTTGCCGTTGATGGGAGTGGACCAGTCCCCTCTTCCGAAGAGGGGCAAGAGCTTAGCCGCATTCTGGAAAGCCAACTCTCCATCCCGGTAAAAATCCGCAGTTTCGCTACCGAAGACCAGCTGTATCTATGGTTGACTCGTTTCCGTGAAGTTGATGTTGCCTGGTTCAGCGAAGATTTTCTCGATGAAATGTCGGCAGTTCAGTTTTCTCTTCTGGTCAGACATCTCGAGCATACTTCTGGCTCCTTGTCTGGTGCCGTCGTCGCCCGCCAAGGGATGAATGACATCTTACGTCAGCAAATAAGATCGGCTTTTTTGACAATACACGAAAGCCACGCTGGCAGAACTCTTCTGGTAAAACTCGGAGCCAGCAGCTTTGTTACTCCTGGGTTTCGGCAGACAACTCCGGCACTCCCTGAACTTTCCTCACCCGCAGATGCTCCCGTTATTGTGTCAGATACAGACACAGACCAAGGTCCAGTGTCCCCTGAGCCTCAAATGACACAACAAGAAGAACATGCTCCTGCCCAGCATCTTGATGTCGCAGAAGAATTGCCTGAGCTTAGCGCTGGAAAAGAAAGTGGGGTACCCTCACCCACAGACCCTTCACCAAAAGCTGACCAAAAGAAACAAGTCTCATTGGTTGCTGATTACCTTGCGTACAATGCAGAGGAAGATAGCTACGAGGCGAAGGGTGATGTCATCCTCCGCCAGGCTGGAGTCGAATTGAAGTCGGATGAGTTACTCTGGCAGTCTTCGACTCAGGATGTTGCCGCTCAAGGTTCCGTCTTCCTCAATGATGCTGAAGCAGAGATCTCTGGTGAACGCCTGCAGTACAATATGGCCACTGGCCAGGGCCAGATTCGTGATGGTCTGGTCTTCGTCCGCGAGGGCAACTTCCATTTGATTGGTGAACAGATTGAAAAGCATAGTGCGACAGAGTATTTCGTTAAACAAGGTAGCTTCACCACTTGTGATGGTGAAATTCCTGACTGGAAATTCTCTGCCAGTGAAGTCAACGTTACCCTGGGTGGTTATGCCCGTGCCAAGAATGTCTGGTTCCATGTCAACGATGTTCCGGTCCTCTATACGCCTTACCTGAGCTTTCCGGTAAGGACAGAGCGAGAATCAGGGGTCCTGACGCCTTCATTTGGCTACTCGAATAACAAAGGGACGCGGGCATCTCTGG
This sequence comes from Deltaproteobacteria bacterium, assembly GCA_024279915.1. Lineage (GTDB taxonomy): Bacteria > Desulfobacterota > Desulfuromonadia > Desulfuromonadales > BM103 > M0040. Next base: position 42,533 of record JAJRRB010000056.1, on the reverse strand, counting down.
CCTGGTATCAAGTTATTGATCGCAATATGGACGCTACGATCTCGCTTGATTATCTTTCTGAGACTGGCCTCGGCAAGGGGCTTGAATACCGTTATGCCCTGGCAAAGCAGAATAACGGTAAGGCCCTTTATTATCATGTCACCGGATTAGGAGAGACCCCAAACCCCAAGCGGCCTGAAGAGGATAAAGATATTCCCGATCTTTATTATCTGAAGTGGGAGCATCGCGGTAAGTTGCCTGGTCACTGGCGTCTGATGGCCGATATTGAGTACACCGAGGATAAACTTTTTTTTGAAGAATTTGGTGAGACGGCTGAGGAATATAGCCAGGATAAAACGGTTTCGTCTCTGATGTTAATGCGTAACTGGCAGAAACTCAACCTGGTTGGTTATGCGCGTTACACCAAGGACCTTGAAACTAACAACGACAGGACTTTACAGCGACTCCCCGAAGTGGGGCTTAGTCAGGCCCGTTACCGTCTCGGTGATACGTCTTTTTATGCTGGCCTGGAGAGTTATGCGACGAGTTTCTGGCGTGATAAAGGTGAAGATGGCGAGCGACTTTTTTTAAAACCTTCATTAGCAGCAGTATTCAAACCTGGTTCATGGCTTGAGATTATTCCTGAAGTCGCTCTCTATGAACGCATTTATAATACCAACAGTGGCGATGACGAGAAATTTGTCCCTGAATTATCTTTGTCTCTCGCAACCAGACTGGTGAAGAGCTTCGATGTCAACCACTGGGGAATGGATCGTATCCAGCACAGTGTTGAGCCGAAAGCAACCTACACCTATGTGCCGGATGAATCCCAGGATGATCTGCCATTGTTTGATCTCAGTGACCGAATTGAACGTCAGAATGATATCGCTTATGCCTTGGTCAATCGCCTGGTTGCCCGCAGTAAGGCCGCAGATGGTTCGAGTGCTTACCGTGAGATCCTGAACCTGCGTCTATCCCAGAGCTACGATATTGATGAAGAAAGAAACAACCGCTCAGGTGAGGATCAGCCTTTCTCTGATGTGCGAGTTGAGTTGGCTCTTCGCCCGACACCGAATATCTCTTTGGTCCTCGATAGCCGGATCCCTGTTTATGCCGACGCACGTTTTCGAACTCTGAGCGTTGGTGCGTCCATAAGGGACGATCGAGGTAACGCCTTGAGAGTTGACTATTCCTACAAGGATGTAGATTTCTTTGGCCTTGCCACTGATTATGTCAAGGTTAAGGTTGATACACCTATTCTGAAACCGGTGTATGTCAGTCTTGAAGAGCGCTACGATTTCCGTGACAACCGTGCCCTGGAAAAGGTTGTTGGGCTTGAGTATCGTTCAAAATGCTGGAGTATTTTTATGACCTACCGCAATCGTTACCGAGAGTTCGAAAAGGATGATAAAGAGATTATGATCTCTTTTGTCCTCTCGGGTCTAGGCATGGGTCAGGGTTTCGGTGGTGGTTTTTAACAGGTTTGTTGGGACTTGCAAAAATTAATAAAATTGACAAAGGTGAAAAGTTTGATATCTTCACCTGACTTTGCCAATCATCCGATGTGGTTCATAGTGAGCCAGGTTGGGCGGCGATACTGATCCGGAGGGGAGGTGCTTTTCAGGAGGGATTGCAGGATTTAATGCCTACATTGGGTTCTTTTGTTGTTTAATTATGGAGGGAAATGTAATGAAGCGTTATCTGTTAATGATGGCCCTGTTGGTTGCTGTGAGTATGACCTGTCTGCTACCGATTTCTGTGTTTGCCGCTGAAAATCCTGCTGCAATCTCAGCAATTGAAACCATTCATCTCAACCAGGCGACCGCTGAAGAATTACAGGCACTGCCTGGTGTCGGGCCAGCGTTGTCTGAACGAATTGTGCTTTATCGGACTGAGCACGGACCGTTCAGAAGTGTAGATCAACTGACCGAAATTAAAGGGGTCGGACAAGTAAAGCTAGCCAAGTTTAAAGAACGGCTGACTGTTGATTAATCTGTTACAAAAGGCCTGCCATTCGGCAGGCCTTTTATCATTCGCGCGGATTGGTTTTTCACGCTTATAAAATAAGATGTCAAGAGTGTGAGTGAACATACTTGCGAAAAACCTTGATTTTTAATGTGATTTGATGGAAGAATCTCAGCGTTAATGGGTTTATTCTTGTGAACCAGTAGATTTTTTGCGTAAGGGTTAGTCATGGCGGGAAACCCTGTTCAAACTTCAAGCCCTGTTGGAGGGCGACTTAATCTCTGGCCACTGGCACTGGTTGTGCTTATGCTAGGCTTTGCTCTCTTTGGTGAGCGGGGGATGCTGCACATGCTGAATCTTTCCGGTCATAAGGCCACTTTGGAGCAGGAGCTTACTGAAATTGAAACTCAGAATAAAAAGCTGCGAGTCGAAATTGCAGCATTGAAAAGTGATCATCGTTACATCGAGCGGATCGCACGCACTGAACTAGGAATGGTTCGTGATGATGAACTGGTCTTCCAATTTGCTGATTGAAAATAGTCTAAAATAGTCTGTTTGTGGACTGATCGAGATATCAGGGCCCTTTCACTTGAGTGGAATGGGCCTTTATTGCGCTCGCTCAAGTCATAATTCTATCAATTAATTCCAGTAATATTTTCAGCTTCGTGAATGCTTCGTGAATGCTTGACACCCCACTTGGGCAACGCTAACATATACTACTTTTTCAACCTTGTAATGATTGCCTGAGGGCTTACGCTGCGCAAAGTTAAATGAGCGGAAAAACACTATAGTTGTAGAAAAGGATTAACTCACTTATGAAGGACCGTTTACGGCGGCAGATCAGCAGTGCTCTGCAAGTCTGTTTTGATAAAAATACCCTACACTCGGCAATTATACCGGAGGTGCAGATCGAAGTTCCGGGAAATCCTGATCATGGTGATTTTTCCTCTAATCTGGCGATGACCATGGCTCGATCCGAGAAGAAGTCTCCACGTCAGATTGCCGAAGCGTTGGTTGCGGAGCTTGGAGATAGTGATTTTCTCAGTAAAGTGGAGATTGCTGGCCCAGGGTTCATTAACTTCACTTTGGCGCCGACCTGCTGGTATGAAGTTCTTGATGACATAATAACCAAGGGCGAGAAGTACGGTCTCTCGCAGGTTGGTCAGGGCCGCAAAGTCCAGGTCGAGTTTGTCAGCGCCAACCCTACCGGACCTTTGCACATCGGTCATGGTCGAGGGGCTGTTGTCGGTGATGCTGTCGCTTCAATCTTGCAAGCCACTGGCTTTGATGTACAACGTGAATACTATGTCAACGATGCTGGCAACCAGGTGGCGACTCTCGGTCGTTCCATTTGGCTGCGTATGCGTGAGCAGGGCGGTGAGACGGTGATCTTTCCTGAAGATGGTTATCAGGGTGAGTATATCCGTGATCTGGCTGCAAATCTACGTGAAGAAGATCCCACTGTCACGGAACTTGGTGAAGATGAAGCCATTAAGCGTTGCACAGCTTTTGGTGTGAGCAAGGTCCTCGACTGGATCGCAGCAGACCTCAAAGACTTCGGTATTAACTTCGATAACTGGTTCAGCGAGCAGAGCCTTTACGACCGCGACATGGTCGATACTGAGCTTGCTAAACTTGCCGACAAAGGACTTTCCTACGAGCAGGACGGCGCACTTTGGTTGCGCACCACCGATTATGGTGATGACAAGGACCGGGTGCTGATCAAATCTGACGGTAGTCCGACCTACTTTGCTTCAGATGTCGCCTATCACATGGAGAAGTTCGCCCGTGGTTTCGAAAGGGTTATTGATGTTTGGGGAGCTGACCACCACGGCTACGTGCCACGCATGAAAGCCGTGGTGGCCGGTCTCGGTCATCCGCCGGAAGATCTTGACGTATTGTTGATTCAAATGGTCAATCTGCTTCGTGACGGCAAGCCATACACGATGGGTAAGCGCTCCGGAAATTTTATCACTCTAAACGAGGTAGTTGACGAGGTCGGTCGTGATGCCTGTCGGTTCTATTTTCTGATGCGCCGGTCCGATAGTCAGCTTGATTTCGATCTGGAGTTGGCCAAGCGTCAAAGCAGTGATAACCCGGTTTATTATGTTCAGTATGCTCATGCACGTGTCTGCAGTATTAAGCGTAACGCCGAAGAACAGGGCGTTGTCTTGCCTGAATGTCGCGCTGTCGATCTATACAGCCTGACTCTGCCTGAAGAACTCCTGTTGGCAAAACAGCTGGCGCGTTACCCTGAAATGGTGGTAGGTGCCGCACAGCATTGCGAGCCTCACCGGGTTGTCTATTACCTGCAGGAGCTTGCTGCCCAGTTTCACAGTTACTACAACCGACAGCGTGTTCTGGTTGAGGATTCAGCAACGACTCAGGCACGACTTTATTTGGTCGAGGGTGTTCGCACTGTCCTTGCCAACGCATTGAACCTGCTTGGGGTTGATGCTCCGGAACGGATGTGACCGCAAGTCGCAGGAGACAGGAATTATGGTGCAAGGAATGGTGACACGGTCGCAGCGACGGTTAGAGCGTAAGCAGGTTGTTCTTATCGTTGTCTTAATTTTTTCTGTGGCGGGTGTCAGCTTTTTTCTCGGTGTCCTTTTCGGTCAGAGTGGTCGCTCATTGCCAGGGTTCTCTGCTGATGCAGGAATACCGAAATTGCCTATGGTGTCCAGGCCTGTACCACCGCCACCAGCGGCGGAGACTCCACCACAGAAACTGACATTTTATGACAGCCTTCCCAAGGGTAGACAGGCTCCACTCGGCAGCGGGATCAACTTGCCACCAGAACAGAAGAAGACTACAACAGCAGTAAAGAAGAAAACTGTCATCAAACCTGCCAAATTGTCTTCTGCGCCGCGCCAGAAACCGGTGACTGCACCGATAGCTTCATCTGATGGTGCCTTTGTAGTGCAAGTTGCTTCTTTTCGCACCAGTAAGGATGCCGGAAAACTGGCTATTCGTCTCAAAAGCTATAATCTGACAACCTTTGTTGAGTCAGCAGACCTTGGTGACAAAGGTGTCTGGTACCGGGTTTTGACCGGACCCTACGAAAATCGGGAAAAAGCTGATCAAGCAGCAGACTTGCTCAGGGAAAAAGAGCGGTTGTCGGCCCTTGTCAGGCGGCGCTAAATGGGTCGTTTTTTCTTGACATAGGGTAAGGTGTGCGGGTAGATTCCAAATCCTTGTTGCGGGGTGGAGCAGTCAGGTAGCTCGTCGGGCTCATAACCCGAAGGTCGGAGGTTCAAATCCTCCCCCCGCTACCAATAAATAAATGGTCGTCAGTGAGACGGCTTGCTGGTTTTCGGCGGTGTAGCTCAGTTGGTTAGAGCATGCGGCTCATATCCGCAGTGTCCGGAGTTCGAATCTCTGCACCGCCACCACACTGACAAAACCCTCTTCCAGCTCAGGAAGAGGGTTTTGTCCTTTCGGGCTTTTGCTGATGTCCCTGTTGAATCAATTTCACAAGTTCTTGATGCAGACCGGTTGTATTCCAGCCAGCAGTCGTGTTCTGGTTGCCGTCTCCGGTGGTGCCGACTCTGTTGCACTTATCTCTCTGTTACATCAAGTAGCCGACAGCATGGAGCTACAACTGCAAGCAGCTCATCTCGATCATGCTTTGCGTGATACGAGTTCTGCTGATGCCAGATTTGTCGAACAGTTATGCGCCGATCTTGGGATTCCTCTGGTGCTTGAGCGACGGGATGTGGCAGGCGTTACCAAACAACGAAAAGGTAATCTCGAAGAGGTTGCCAGAGACATTCGCCGGGATTTTCTGGAAAATGTAGCACAAAATTGTAATTGTCAGTTGATTGCCCTCGGGCACCATGCTGATGATCAAGCTGAAACTTTTCTGATGCGACTGCTGCGTGGTAGCGGACCGGCCGGTCTGGCGGGCATGCGTCTGGTCAATCAGCCAGTAGTGAGACCCTTACTGTCATTTCATCACGACGAGCTTCTGACCTACCTGCAAGAAAATGAAATTGCCTGGCGGGAGGATGAGAGTAACCTTGACCAGGCGTTCACGCGCAATCGAGTCCGTCATAACCTTTTGCCGCTTCTTGAAAGTTACAATCCGAATATCCGTGGTCAGCTTGCTGGTCTTTGTGAACTAATGCGACAGGATGATGATTTCTGGGTCACACTGGTTGCTCAAGAGGTGGCCAGGTGTGGCAAATGGCTAGAGGGTCGTTATACTCTGGAGAGATCGTTGCTGCTTGAACTGGCACCGGCACTGATTGGTCGCATGATCAGAGCTGTTTTGCAACAGGTTCGTGGTGATCTTCGCGGCGTGACGGCAATTCACGTTGCCGATATTTTAAAGTTGGCTCGAGCTGATGCGCCGCAAGGTGAGCTGAGCCTGCCCGGTGTCTGGATTGCCCGTCGTTACGAGAAGCTTTTATTCAGTAAACAGAAGCCAGAAATCGACGCGTATTTTGAAACTGTTTTGAGTAAGCCTGGCTGTTATTCTATGCCAGACGGGCGGCAACTTCACTTGTTATTGGATGAACAAACTTTTGGCGAGGGCGCTGTGACGGTTGAGTTTGCCGCAGCATCTGTGCCTTTTCCTCTACAATTACGACATTATCAACCGGGTGATCGACTTCGACCCTCCGGTATGAGTGGAACGAAAAAGCTCCAGGACCTCTTTGTCGATCTCAAGCTGACTAAGGAAGAACGCCAAAAGACTTTGGTGGTTCTTAAAGACGATGAAGTCCTCTGGGTGGTTGGTTTACGCCGGTCAGAAGGGCGACGACCCAAGGACGGTGAGTCGGTTCTGCGAATCGTTATCAAACCTTAAATGTGTGCCATAATCGGCTTGTGATCAGGGGGCCGTTATGGTAAGGTTTTCAGTGTTTTTACAACGCCAAACACCGTATTTTCCAAGTGTTTTTAGTCTCAGGGGGTATTTGTGAATCAGTTTTATAAGAATTTAGCGCTCTGGCTGGTCATCTCTTTGGTGATGATCATGCTGTTCAATATGATGACCCAGCAGAGTCGTGATCTCAAGCCTGTGCCGTATACAACCTTTTTAGCCGCCTTAGAAGAAGGTGAGGTTGTTGATGTCAAGATTCAGGGCTCTAATATCGAAGGAACATATAATGATGGTTCGGCTTTTAAAACCTATGCTCCTAATGATCCAGACCTGATTAATACTCTGCGTGGACAAGACGTCACGATTGTGGCGGAGCCTGATGAAACCAATAGTTTCTGGATGACCATGCTGGTTTCCTGGGGACCAATTCTGCTGCTGATTGCTGTCTGGATTTTCTTTATGCGGCAGATGCAGTCTGGTGGCGGCAAAGCGATGAGCTTTGGTAAGAGCCGTGCTAAACTGCTCAACGAGTCCTCGGCCAAGATTACCTTCAATGATGTGGCCGGAATCGACGAAGCCAAGGATGAACTTGAAGAAGTTGTCTCCTTCCTGAAAGACCCGAAAAAATTCTCTCGCCTCGGTGGGCGTATTCCAAAGGGTGTGCTGCTGGTTGGTGCTCCGGGAACCGGTAAAACCTTGCTGGGGCGGGCGATTGCCGGTGAGGCTGGTGTGCCGTTTTTCTCCATCTCCGGTTCTGACTTTGTCGAAATGTTCGTTGGTGTTGGCGCCAGCCGTGTCCGTGATCTCTTTGTGCAGGGCAAGAAGAATGCCCCATGCATTATCTTTATTGACGAAATCGATGCTGTTGGCCGTCATCGCGGTGCTGGCATGGGCGGTGGCCATGATGAGCGCGAACAGACTCTCAATCAGTGGCTGGTTGAAATGGATGGCTTTGAGTCGAATGAAGGTGTCATCCTGATTGCTGCGACCAACCGTCCTGATGTGCTTGATCCGGCGCTGCTACGTCCCGGACGTTTCGACCGCCAGGTGGTTGTGCCACTTCCTGATATCCGTGGCCGGACCAAGATTCTTCAAGTGCATGCACGCAAGGTTCCTTTGGGCGAGGATGTTGATCTTCAGGTTATTGCCAAAGGTACACCCGGCTTCTCGGGGGCGGATCTGGAGAATCTGGTTAATGAGGCGGCCCTCCTGGCAGCCCGTGCCAATAAGAATGAAGTCAACCGCCAGGACCTTGAGAGTGCCAAAGATAAGGTCATGATGGGTGCTGAGCGCCGTTCAATGGTGATCACCGAAGAAGAAAAGAAAGTGACTGCCTACCACGAGGCCGGGCACGCTCTGGTGTCAATGTATACTCCGGGTGCCGACCCGGTCCACAAAGTCTCAATTATACCACGTGGCCGAGCTATGGGCGTCACTATGTATTTGCCTGCAGAGGAGAAGTACAACGAAACCAAGGTTGGCTTGAATATCAAGATACGCTGCCTTCTCGGTGGCAGAGGCGCTGAGGAATTGATCTTCGAAAGTATCACCAGCGGTGCTTCCAACGATTTGGAGCGGGTTACCATGATTGCTCGCAAAATGGTCTGTGAGTGGGGTATGAGCGATAAGCTTGGACCTTTGGCTTTCGGTGAAAAAGAGGGTGAGGTCTTTCTCGGTCGTGATTTCGGTCATGTCAAGAATTACAGCGAAGCAACAGCGATGATCATCGATGATGAGATTCTGCGGATTGTAGAAGAAAACCATGTGCTTACGCGCGAAATTCTTGCCGAGCACAAAGATGCTTTGATAGAAGTTTCCGAAGCTTTGCTTGAACGAGAAACTATGGACGGCAGTGAAATTAGAGAAATGATTTTTGGCCCTGAGGAAGCACAATCTGAAGAAACGGGATCTGGAGAAACAGAGTCTGAAGAAACAGAGCCTAAGGAAACAAGATCTGAAGAAGTGAATTCGGAAGATGTGGATTCAGAAGAGTCTGTCGCCGTTGATGATAAAACGACTCCTGCAGAACCTTCTGCCGTGGAGGAATAATTAAAGGGCTCGAAGTATATTCTGGCCTACAGCCGGAGTATCTGGCAGGTCGAACAGTTCGGATAGATCTGAAGGTTCCGTGTCTCGTTGGTATCCTGAATGTCACGCCTGACTCATTCTCCGACGGTGGTCGTTTCTGTGACGTTGCTTTAGCGCTTGAACAGGGACAGCGCATGGCACAAGAAGGTGCTGCACTGATTGATGTTGGTGGTGAAAGTACTCGGCCCGGAGCACCTTCGGTCACTGTAGAAGAAGAACTGGAACGGGTCATCCCGGTCATTGAGGCCCTGCATCGTGAACTTGCGCTGCCTCTTTCCATAGATACCACGAAGAGTGCTGTCGCATCTGCGGCCGTTGCAGCCGGAGTTGAGTTTGTTAACGATATCAGTGGCCTGATGTTTGATCCACTAATGGCCGACGTTGTCGCCAAATCAGGTGCGGGCCTGTTCGTGATGCATACCCGTGGTAACCCTGAATCCATGCAGCTGGACACAGAGTACGCTGATGTTGTTGAGGAAGTTGTTGCGGCTCTTGGCCGGAGTATTGAGCGTGCCGAGGCAGCTGGAATCCCAAGTGACAGAATCGCCATCGATCCAGGTATAGGTTTTGGTAAGAATGTGACTGGTAACCTTGAGTTGCTGCGTCGGACAGCTGCCCTTACTGAGCTGAATCGACCAATTATGTTGGGTACGTCACGGAAGAGTTTCATCGGCCGCGTCCTGACTCAGGAAGACCCTGATGATCGACTTGCCGGAACCCTGGCAACGATTGCACTTGGTTACGCCGGAGGAGCTCGTCTCTTCCGGGTTCATGATGTTGCTGCTGCGCATCAAGCGGCCTTGATGGCCCAAGCCGTTTGTTGTGGATCCGATTGGCCTACTCACTGACCTGACTTTTCTTATTGGGGATGTTCTGGATGTTCGAGATGCTGACAAATTTCCGGTGGTTTCTGGATCTGCTCGACATCCTGCTCGTCGCCTTCATCATTTATCGAATCATCCTGCTCATTAAAGGCACGCGGGCAGTTCAGATGCTGCTCGGTTTGGCAGTCCTTCTGATTGTCTATGTGGCCTCCCAGATTGGCGGTCTCTATACCCTCAACTGGATCCTCGACAACTTCCTTTCTTCAATCATCCTGGTAATCGTTGTCCTGTTCCAACACGATATCCGCCGTGCCCTGATTCATGTCGGGCGTAACCCGTTTTTTGCCGATCTCTCTTTTCGTGAAGAGACCCGTGTTATTGATGAGCTCTGCAAGGGGTGTGTTGCTCTCTCGCAAAAGAATCTGGGTGCTCTGATTGTTATTGAACGCGAAACCGGAATTAACGACTTTCTTGAAGTCGGTTCTGAACTGGATGCCAAGCCCTCCAGCGATCTGCTTCAGGCTATTTTTCACCACGCATCCCCTATTCATGATGGGGCTGTGATTATCCAGCGTGGCAGGATCACCCGAGCCGGTTGCTTCCTGCCGTTGACACAGAATCCAGATGTCAGCCCACGCTTTGGCACTCGTCACCGCGCAGCAATCGGATTGACCGAACTGGTTGATGCTGTGGTTATTGTTGTCTCCGAGGAGACCGGGCAGGTTTCCGTGGTCATCGGCGGAAAAATCACTCGCGAGTTGGAAGCGACAACCTTGAAAAAAGTTCTCAAACGCCTGCTTGAACCGCGTCGAGTACGCGGCAAGAAGAGCTGACTATGATCTCAAAAGTTTTCGAAAACTGGGTGTTGAAATTCGTCTCTTTGGCTTTTGCCGTTGTCCTCTGGTTTTTCGTCATGGGCGAAAGTCGTATGGAAGTCACTTATGTTGCGCCACTGGAATATGAAAACCTCTCAAATGATCTGATGATTGCCAACGAAGTGCCAACCTCGGCTTCGATCAGGATCAGTGGTCCACGTGCGCTGCAAGTGAATATCAGCCCAAACGATATCAGTCTCGGCATTGACCTGAAAGGTCTTTCGGCAGGTGTGACATCGTTTAAACGCCTTGAAGAGAGCCTGAACATACCCAGCGGCTTGAAAATTACCCGGATATCACCTTCCTATGTTGACGTCAAGCTGGAGCGGATTCGAGACCGGGATGTTCCGGTGCGTGTTGTTCTGACCGGTGAACCGGCGCCTGGTTTTATTGTCAAGTCATTCAAGACGATTACTGAGAAGGTTGCCGTTTCCGGTGCAGAGAGTGAGCTTAAAGGGGTTTCCGAAGTTGTCACCGAAGGAATTGATTTGACCCATGTCCAGGAAAGCTTCTCCCAAGCTGTTGCAATCAGCTACATCGGTAACTATACCGACTTGAAAGAAACGAAAACAGTTGAAGTCCAGGTTGTACTGCAGCCGGATCCTGACTATGCTCCACCGTTGCCAGCCGAAGAAACACCAGAAACTGAGACTGAAGCAGCGAGTGCGGAGAGGAAAGAGACAAAATAATGGCCAAACAACTTTTTGGTACTGACGGGGTGCGTGGTATTGCCAATATGCATCCGATAACAACAGAAATGGCTATGCAGTTGGGGCGTGCTGCGGCTTATGTCTTCAAGCATGATGATCGACGTAGCCGGATCGTTATCGGTAAAGACACCCGTTTGTCCGGTTACATGATTGAAAATGCTCTGGCTGCGGGTATTTGTTCAATGGGTGTTGATGTCCTGCTGGTTGGTCCGTTACCGACGCCCGGAATTGCTTTTATCACTGCTTCGATGCGTGCCGATGCTGGTGTGGTGATCTCAGCTTCACACAACCCCTATCAGGACAATGGCATCAAGTTTTTTGCCCGCGATGGTTTCAAACTGCCCGATGAACTGGAACTGAAGATTGAAGACCTGATCTTCTCTGATCGGATAGATTCTCTGCGGCCTACAGCCGATGATGTTGGCAAGGCTTTTCGTGTTGATGACGCTATCGGCCGCTACATTGTTTTTCTCAAGCATACTTTCCCCAGAGAGCTGGATCTGACCGGGTTGAAAATTGTTCTGGACTGTGCTCACGGAGCTGCCTACCGAGTGGCTCCGGCCGTTCTCGAAGAGCTGGGTGCTGAGGTGTTTGCCTATGGTGTCAAGCCTGATGGAACCAACATCAACGCCGGTTGTGGCTCTACCTGTCCCGAAGTGATCTCTGCGGCGGTTCGTGAGCATGGCGCTGATCTGGGGATCGCTCTTGATGGTGATGCGGATCGCTGTATCTTTGTCGATGAACACGGCAATGAGGTTGATGGTGACCATATCATGGCGATTTGCGCTATCGATATGATCAAGCGTGACGCTCTACCGCAAAACACTGTAGTCGGGACTGTGATGTCGAATATGGGACTCGATATTGCCTTGCGCCAGGCTGGCGGGCGGGTGGTTAAAACTGATGTTGGCGATCGTTATGTAGTAGAAGAGATGCGTCGTAACGGTTACCGTTTTGGTGGTGAACAGTCTGGTCATTTGATATTTTTTGATCACAATACGACAGGCGACGGTATGATTTCGGCGTTGCAGATCCTGGCCATTCTGCAGCAAAGCGGTAAACCGCTTTCGGAGCTCGCCTCGGTTATGACAGCGCTGCCCCAGGTCCTTGTCAATGTCCGGGTCCGTGAGCGACGGGATATCACGGAACTACCTGAGGTTGTCAAAGTTATCAAAGATGTTGAGAATCGATTGGGTGATAGTGGTCGGGTTTTGATCCGCTATTCTGGAACAGAGCCACTGATGAGGATTATGCTTGAGGGCCAGGATCAAGGTGAGATAACTGCTATGGCCAATGAAATTGCCCGGCTTGTGAAAGATTTGATCGGCGAAAAGAGATCAGGAGAGTGAGTATGCCCAAGCTGGGAGTTAATGTAGATCATATTGCAACCCTTCGCCAGGCCAGGGGGGGGACTGAACCAGACCCGGTCACTGCTGCGGCCATGGCGGAGTTGGCTGGTGCTGATGGCATCACGGTCCATCTTCGAGAAGATCGCAGGCACATCCAGGATCGCGATGTCATGCTGCTGCGGCGTACCGTGCAGACACACTTGAATCTCGAAATGGCTGCTACTGATGAAATGGTAGCAATCGCCATGAAGGTGGTACCAGACTACGTGACTCTCGTCCCGGAAAAGCGACAGGAATTGACCACTGAGGGTGGGCTGGATGTTGTCAAACACAAGCAGAAGTTGACCAAGCAGATTGATCTTTTGCACCAGGCGGGTATCACAGTCAGTCTCTTTGTTGACCCCGATCTGGAGCAGTTGAAGGCCAGTGTCAGAGTTAAGGCCGATTATATTGAGATTCACACCGGAACCTACTGTGATGCCAAGGGCAAGGCCAAAATTTCTGAATTAACGAAAATTGAAGAGGCTATCAAGGCTGGCAAGAAGCTCGGCCTGGGTGTGAATGCCGGGCACGGTCTCAACTATCAGAATATTAAGCCGGTTCTTGCGTTGGGCGGGGTCGAGGAATACAACATTGGGCATAGTATTATTTCTCGGGCTGTGCTGATCGGGCTTGATCGAGCGGTTCGGGAGATGGCTGATCTGGTGCATGGGGGGGGAGTATGCCGATTGTCGGTTTGGGAACAGACCTGGCCAGGGTTGAACGCTTCCGAAGATTTGTTGTCGATAATAAGGCCGCCCTGTTGGGGCGGCTTTTTACCCACGGGGAACGCGAATATGCTTTTGCCAAAAAAGATCCGGCTCCACATCTAGCGGCGCGTTTCGCGGCCAAGGAGTCTTGTTTGAAAGCATTTGGTCTCGGCTTACGAGAGGGGATTAGCTGGCAAGATATGGAAGTTGTCCCCGATGAGTTGGGCCGCCCTGATTTACAACTTTCAGGTCGGGCCGCTGAAATTGCGGCCGCAAAGCAGGTTGAGATGGTACACTTGTCCTATAGTCATGATGGCGACTATGCCGTTGCCACAGTGATTCTGGAACGTTTATGAAAATTCTGACTGCTGCACAAATGCGGGAAGTTGATCGCTGGACTATCGACGAAATCGGCATACCCGGGGTCGTGTTGATGGAGAATGCCGGTCGTGGTGTCGCTGAAGAAATCATACAGCGCTGCCCCGCGGCTGATTCCTCTTGTGCACTGGTTCTGGCAGGTAAGGGCAACAATGGTGGTGATGGTTACGTAATTGCCAGGCATTTGCTGAATAAGGGTTGGGATGTGACCACCCTGGTTCTGGCAGAGCGTGATGCTATCAAGGGCGATGCCGCAGTGAACCTGTCAGCCTTGGAAAACTGTGGAGGTCAGATTAACTTTGTCCTGAGTGATGAGGCTCTACAGACGTCCCTTGCCGCTGCTGGTGAATTTACGGTATTGGTTGACGCTATCTTCGGTACCGGGCTCACCAAGCCAGCGCATGGTTTCCATCTACAGGCCATAGAGTGGCTTAATCAGCAAGCATCTCCGGTCGTTGCTGTTGATATCCCTTCCGGCATTGATGCTTCGACCGGACGGGTTCTTGGAACTGCTGTCAATGCGTTTTTGACGGTCTCTTTCGCATTTGCCAAGGTCGGTCTGGTCAGCTACCCTGGTGCCGGTCTGGTTGGCGAATTGGTGATCGTGGATATCGGAGTTCCAAGACAGATTGCCTGGCAGGTTTCTACAGACTGTTTGTTGATTGACGCCGCAGACGCTGGACGGCTGTTGCCGATACGTAATCAAGATGGCCACAAAGGAACCTTTGGTCATCTCCTGGTCGTGGCTGGCTCTACAGGGAAATGTGGCGCTGCAGTTATGGCTGCCGAATCTGGCTTGCGTGGCGGTGCTGGTCTGGTGACTCTGGCTTGTCCACAGAGTGTCCAATCGACGATTGCTTCTCGACTTGCCGAAGTCATGACCGTTCCTATGCCTGATGTCAACGGTGAGACCAGCGGGCAGGCTTTTGACGATCTGTTGGCGCTTACCGAAGGGAAACAGGCGCTGGCGATTGGTCCTGGACTGGGGCTCGGTGAAGAGACCAGTGATTTGATTCGCCGTCTGGTACAGGCTTCTGCTTTGCCGATAATTATTGATGCTGACGGATTGACCGCGTTCTGTGGACACACACATCTCCTTAATATCCAAGCGGGTCGCCAAACTATATTGACTCCTCACCCGGGTGAAATGGCGCGCCTGACGGGACTGACAGTTGCTGAGATTCAAGCTGATCGATTTACCGTAGCGCGTGATTTTGCTGTCCGCCACCATGTCGTGTTAGTGCTCAAGGGAGCCCGAACTTTGGTTGCCTCACCGGATGGACGGGTTCATGTCAACAGCACTGGCCATGCTGGCCTAGCCAGTGGAGGCATGGGAGATGTCTTAACCGGGCTGATCGGTAGTCTTTTGGCCCAGGGCCTTACCGCACTGGACGCGGCGACCCTCGGTGTCTATCTGCATGGCCTTGCTGCTGATCGACTTCTGCCAACCTTCGGTGATGCCGGATTGTTGGCCACTGACGTTATCTATGAAATCCCTGCCGCTCGGCAGGCTTTATCAAAGGAGGGGTAAATGCTGACAGCAAACGATATCATGACCACGGAAATTCACACCGTTCACTTGGATACTGAGGTCAAAGCTCTGGCAAAAACCTTTGTTGAGCACAATGTCAATGCCATGCCGGTGGTCGATGATGATGGCGTACTGGTTGGTATGGTTACCCAGACAGACCTTGTCGAACAGGACAAACCTCTGCATATTCCCACCGTCATCTCTCTCTTTGACTGGGTTATCTATCTGGAAAGCCCGAAAAACTTTTCAGATCAGGTTCGTAAGATTACGGCGCGCAAAGTGGGTGAAATCTGTTCGAAAGAGGTGGTGACCTGCGCACCGGATACTCCTGTTGCCACCGTTGCCAGTTTGATGGTGGATAACAAGGTACACCTGGTTCCAGTTGTTGCCGATGAACGGATGGTCGGAGTAATTGCCCGTCTCGATATTATCCGTAGCATGGGTGAGTAATCTTGGAGCATTGGGAGGCGACAACCGGATCTCCAGAAGAAACCCGCGACCTGGGACGACTACTGGGGGAATTTGCTGTTGCCGGGCTGGTTGTTCTTCTGAATGGTGATCTGGGCGCTGGGAAGACCTGCTTTGCTCAGGGCGTGGCCAGTGGTCTGGAAGTCTCTGCAGCGTCACCGGTCACCAGCCCGAGTTACACCCTGCTGAATATCCACCATGGCCGTTTGCCTCTTTATCACTTTGATCTCTATCGTCTCTCTCAAGTCGATGATCTTACAGATTTAGGCTACGATGATTTTGCCGAGGGCGACGGTTTGACATTGGTCGAATGGGCTGATCGTATGACGGGTGTGTTGGTGGCTTCTGTCGACGTTTTTATTGAACATCTTTCTGAGCACCAACGTAAACTCTCCTTTAAAGCACTGGATGATCGTGGCAGAGACCTCTTGAGTCAACTTGCAAGAACTGCCTGGTTGGGTGACAAACCTATGTGAATCGCCGTTAAAACCTTTGACGGCCAAGATGAATACTGTTATTAAAGGCAATCTAGCCCGTATGGGCAAATCTCACATTGGTAGGTTTCCTGATGGAGACAGACCGGGAAGGAACGACCACAGATGGCATTGGTTGTACAAAAGTACGGTGGCACTTCGGTGGGCACCGTTGAAAAAATACAGAATGTAGCTCGGCGGGTTGCGCGCACCTATGATGAGGGCAACGACATGGTTGTTGTTGTCTCAGCCATGGCTGGAGAAACTAACAAACTGGTCGCTTTAGCTGAAGAGATGTGCGAGTTTCCGAGTGAGCGTGAATATGACGTTCTGGTCGCTGCAGGAGAACAGGTCTCAATAGCCCTACTGTCGATGGCTCTGCAATCGATGGGCTACAAAGCCAAGAGCTACCTCGGTTGGCAGATCCCGATCTATACGGACGATTCTTCTTCTAAAGCCCGGATTTCAGAAATTCAGGATACCAATATCCGCGAAGATCTACACAATGGCACGATTGTTATTGTTGCCGGGTTTCAAGGTATTGATCGTGAAAATAATATTACTACCTTGGGACGTGGTGGTTCCGACACCTCGGCAGTCGCTGTTGCCGCGGCATTGAAGGCAGATGTTTGCGAGATACTGACAGACGTTGACGGCGTCTATACCACGGATCCGCGCCTTGTCCCCGAGGCCACCAAGATGGAAAAGATCTCTTATGATGAGATGCTTGAAATGGCCTCGCTTGGATCAAAGGTACTGCAGATCCGTTCCGTTGAGTTTGCCAAAAAGTATAATGTCATCGTTCACGTACGTTCCAGCCTAAATAACAATCCAGGGACCCTGGTGATGAAGGAGGATGCTGATATGGAAACGGTCCTGGTTTCAGGAGTTACATACAATAAAGATGAAGCAAAGATTTCAGTGGTGCGTGTCCCGGATATGCCTGGTATTGCAGCGCAGATTTTTTCTCCTCTCTCTACAGCAAACATCACTGTGGATATGATTATTCAGAATATCTCTCATGAAGGCTCTACCGATTTAACCTTCACAGTACCTCGTGGTGATTTTAAGAAAGCTCTTAAAATTGTCGAGGATACCGCTACCAAAATTGGCGCTGCTGGGGTAGAAAGCAACGAGGCAATTGCCAAAGTCTCGATCGTTGGTGTCGGTATGCGATCACATTCGGGAATTGCGAGTAAGATGTTTGAAACCCTATCCGAGGAGGGGGTTAATATTCAGATGATTTCGACCAGTGAAATTAAAGTTTCTTGTGTTATTGATGACAAATACACTGAACTGGCGGTTCGTGTCCTGCATGCAGCCTTCGAATTAGATAAAGGGCAGATTACTGAGGAATAGGGGCTTGTTCTTTGAGCTGATGGCTTTATCTTTTGAGCTAAGGATTGGGGAGTAGATCGATGAGTAGAGTGTTCCTGTACGATACGACTTTGCGTGATGGTACCCAGGCTGAAGATGTTTCATTTCTGGTCGCGGATAAAATCCGCATCGCACAGATGCTTGACGATCTTGGTATCGACTATATCGAAGGCGGTTGGCCTGGCTCCAATCCCAAGGATATTGCATTTTTCAAAGACGTTAAGAAGATTACCCTTAATCATGCCAAGATCGCCGCTTTTGGCTCGACGCGTCGGGCCAAGACGACTCCAGCCCAGGACAATAACATCCAGACCCTGGTTCAGGCGGAGCCGGATACGGTTACAATTTTCGGCAAAACCTGGGATTTTCATGTGCGTGAGGCACTGCGTATCAGTCTGGAAGAAAACGTTGAACTGATCTATGACTCACTGGCCTATCTGAAAGAGAATGTGCCGGAAGTTGTTTACGATGCCGAGCATTTTTTTGATGGTTACAAAGCGAATCCCGAGTATGCAATCAAAACTCTGGAAGCTGCACAACAGGCGGCTGTCGATTGTATCGTCCTTTGCGACACTAACGGTGGCTCGATGCCTTATGAAGTCGCCGATATCATCAAAAAGGTCAAGAAAAGCATTAAGACCCCACTCGGCATTCATGCCCACAATGACAGCGAGTGTGCCGTGGCCAATTCTTTGATTGCTATCGAACAAGGCGCAGTGCATGTCCAGGGCACGATCAACGGTTTCGGTGAACGTTGTGGTAATGCCAACCTCTGTTCGATTATTCCTGCCCTGAAATTGAAAATGGGCCGTGAATGTGTTTCTGATGAGCAACTTCAGAGTCTGCGGGTTGCCTCACGTTATATTTACGAACTTGCCAATCTGGTGCCGAACAAACACCATGCTTATGTCGGGAATTCTGCATTTGCCCATAAAGGTGGTGTACATGTTTCCGCTATCCAGCGCCACCCGGAGACTTACGAACATATCCGACCTGAAAAGGTTGGTAATGTGACTCGTGTGCTGATCTCCGATCTTTCTGGCCGAGCCAATATCCTTGCCAAGGCCGAACAGTTCAATATCAACCTGGACAGCAAGGACCCGGTGACTCTGGAAATCCTCGAAGATATTAAGAATCTTGAGAACCAGGGTTTCCAGTTTGAAGGCGCTGAAGCCTCTTTCGAGCTACTGATGCGACGAGCCATGGGGGAACTGCAGAACTTTTTCTCCGTCATCGGTTTCAGGGTGATCGATACCAAACGACATGAAGATGAAATGCCGACTTCAGAAGCGACCATTCAGATCAAAGTCGGTGGGCGAATTGAACATACTGCTGCTGAGGGTAGTGGTCCTGTCAATGCTCTTGACCATGCTCTGCGCAAAGCTCTTGCACAGTTTTATCCGCAACTTAAAGAGATGAAACTGCTTGACTACAAGGTTCGTGTGTTGCCAGCTGGGAAAGGTACTGCATCGGTGACGAGGGTCTTGATCGAGTCTGGAGATAAGACTGAACGATGGGGGACCGTTGGTGTTAGTGACAATATCATCGATGCTTCTTATCATGCTCTGGTTGATGCCGTGCAGTACAAGTTGATGCGTGATCATGCTGACTAAATCCTTTTCTCAGGCACCGCCAGCATTTACTGTGCTGGCGATGCTGGTTTTTTTATATGTACTTTTAAACGGGGAGGCTTCCATAAAGGAAGACCTCCCCGCTTTTTTGCCTGTGGAGCAGGGTTTTGTGCATGTTGAGTTGAAGGGGGGTGATCTGGTGTCAGGGGTGTATCAAATTTATGACGGTTTACCCCTTTCTGCCGTCATTAAATTGACGACAGTTTCGCAGGCAGAGTTTTTGTCAGATGATTCTGACTGGTCTCAACCGTTGCACGGAGGGGAAAGTTTTCAAATCGTCAAAAAAGATCGGAAAATTGAGATCATACAGCGTGGTTGGATGCCAGCGAGTCATCGTGTGGCAATGTCAATTCCGTTGCACCCGGATCGTATGAATATTAATGATTGGACTTTTTTGCCAGGGATCGGTGCTGCCCTTGCTGACCGGATAGAAAACGACCGTCAAAAGAATGGCGATTTCGGGAGTTTAGATGCCTTGATCAGGGTGAAAGGTATTGGTAAAAAACGAATTTCTAATTGGAGTGAATTCTTTGGTGATGCGTAAGTTGCTGTTTCTGTAGTGAAGTTAAATTGTCACTAAAATAATCTTCATTCGCGGTCGCCAATTGTCATAAAGTTGGCACGTCTTGTGTAATACTCCATATATACATTCTGATAAATACGTGATCTTTTGTAATTAGATTGAACAGGAGGAAAGCCATGAGATGTCCCAAGTGTAAAGCCCGCATGTATGCTGAAAAATATTATGATTTTGTACGTGCTTTTGATGCGTGGAAGTGTTGCTCCTGTGGTGAGGTGGTAGACCCGACGATTCTAGCTAATCGTGCTCGTAGCCATAATGTTTTTCTTGGCTGAGCCGATATAATGTAGATAACAGAAAAAAGTCCGGAACCCTTGTTCTGGGCTTTTTCTGTTTTAACGTGATGGCTATACGTCAGTTTATTGTACTGTTACAAGAAGTGCTGATTTGAAAGATTCATTCACTCCTCCATCCCATGTACACCTCCTAGTAATTAATAGCTACCTGCTTTACAATGAAACGCTAGAGGATCCACACTGTACAACTCGGAGTCGATTGCTGTCCAAATCTCACGTTACAACTCTAAACAGCCTTAAAGGGA
Source organism: Deltaproteobacteria bacterium (assembly GCA_024279915.1). Lineage (GTDB taxonomy): Bacteria > Desulfobacterota > Desulfuromonadia > Desulfuromonadales > BM103 > M0040. The sequence goes on along the minus strand of JAJRRB010000056.1, from coordinate 22,187 downwards.
TTACTGTTATGTCTGAGAAAGAGCATGATGTCGGTACTTCAGTGAAAGCTGATTCAAGTGGCAAGAAGTTGGTGCGTGTCCGTCGTTTGATGGAACGAAAAATGGTTGATAGTTGGCAGAATAAACCACATTTCTTTGTGACTATCGCTGTTGATATGACAGATATTATTCGTTTTCGCAAGGACCTTGGCATAACAATCAACGACTTTATTATGGCGGCAGCTTCAGCAGCGCTGAAAGAACATCCTTGGGTGAACAGTCACTGGGTCGATGGAGAGGCGGTTGAGCAACCCCATATCAATCTGGCAATGGCTGTTGCGACAGAAGGTGGCTTGTACTATCCCGTTATTAAAAATGTCGAGCAGTTGTCTCTGAAACAGCTCGGCCAGTCTGCTGTAGCCTTAGCGGAAAAGGCTCATCGTGGTCACCTTTCTGATGATGATCAGGAAGGTGGAACTTTTACTATCTCCAACATGGGCATGCTCGGGGTGGAGTCTTTTGCTGCAATTGTAACCCCGCCGCAGGCCGCTGTTCTGGCCGTTGGTACCGTCAAGGGTGAAGTCGTGGTCGACGAACATGAAGAGCTTGTGGTCGCGCCTATGGTGCGTGTTACTCTTTCTTCAGACCATCGGATTCTTGATGGAGCGGATGCTGCCGAGTTCCTCGATTCTCTGAGGAGTTACCTGGAGGCACCTGTGACCCTGATTGCAGGAACCTGCTTTGATGAGGCTTGATGTTGCTGAAGGGTCCCAGAATCGTCCTACCCATATCGGCGGACCGATTGGCAATAGTCATTTTGCCTCGTCAGAGGACCTGAAACGCCAGTCGGCTTTTTTTGCCGATGCGTTCATGGCACGGCATCTTCTGGATGCCATGCCGGGAAGTGGCCCCCGGTTTACCCTCAACTTGCCTGCAATCATCCCGGAAGCAACCTCTGTGAAATAGATCATTATTCATCAAGGTTGTCACTTCTTACTCAATTTTTACCAAAGCTCCCTTCTAATACAATTCTAACTTAGACTTGACACCCCAAAAAACTTTGTCAAAATGGTAACTTATAATTGTTTTTCAAATTCCTCTTTTCTTGATACTGTTCTTCTTGTTGAGATGAGGAGGAAAGAAGAACGCTTGTTATGTCGCGGTTGATTGCAAGATAACCCCAACAAAGGAGAAGAGAAATGAGAATGCTCAGCAAAGTTCTTTCGTTAGCGGTCGTGGCGTCTCTCGCTCTGGCAATGCCGGCTCTTGCCAAGGATCGTATCGTTTTTGGTGGTGGCCCGGCTGGTGGTACATTCCAGACTGTTGCCAACGCCATCCAGGTGTACAAACCGGTCAAGGCGATAGAGTCTTTTACGGTCAAGGCACAATCTTCGGCTGGCTCGGTTGAAAACCTGCGTAAGGTCAATGCCGGTAAAATGGACTTTGCTACAGTTTATTCCGGTCATGTTTATCTCGGCGCTAATGGACTGATGAAAAATGATACGAAGAAATATACTGATGTCCGTGCGGTTGCTTTCCTTTATGGCGCCCCGGCACAGCTGGTTGTACGCAAGGGCTCCGGCATTAAGTCGGTCAAGGATCTGGTCGGTAAAAAAGTCGGCGTAGGTAATGCCGGTTCAGGTGCTTTTGCCAACTGCGACCTCTTTTTCAATCACATGGGCGTCTGGGATAAAATTGAGCGCAACGCCATGGGCTACAATGATGCTGCGGCTGCTTTCGGCAACAAGCAGCTGGATGCGTTCTGGCTCTTCACCGCATTCCCCTCTGGTGCTGTAATTATGGCAGCCCAGACCAACGATATTGAATTGGTCAATCTGGGTGCTGATGCAGAATCCTCAGGATTCTACAAAAAATATCCCTATTTCGGCAAACTCACTGTCCCCGCAGGTACCTACAAGGGAGTCGACGTCGACACACCGTCCTTCCAGGATTCAGCTCTTTGGGTAGCCAACAAGAATGTTTCTGATGACGTCGTCTACAAGCTTCTTACCGCAATCTTCACCGACGAAGGTCTGGCGCACATGGTTGCCCAGAAGAAGACCTTTAAGGCAATGTCTGTCAAGAAAGGTGCTGATGGCATCGTCACTCCGCTGCATCCGGGCGCAATCAAGTTCTGGAAAGAGAAAGGGGTTCTCTAAGTCCTTCTCGTAACTGCACCTCTTTCGGGACAGGACGCTCCGGTGTCCTGTCCCGATACCTTCTGCTGGCTTGGGGAACAGGAAATAGTGAATAACTGGCTCATCCCTTTTATTCATTATTACGTGTTCCCAAATTTTTACTGAATCTTCAACTTCCTCGAGGTTCTACGTGTATAAAGACTTAAAACGATTTGAGCAGATATTTTTTGACGTATGCGCTCTCTTTTTACTGCTATTCTACTGTTATGCTGCTGTAATCTCTCCGGCAGCCACCCAGTACCATCGGGGCATTTACGTCATTATCACCTATGTTCTCGTGTTCCTCTTGTACAAGTCTAAATCTACATTGATGCGGGTTGTCGATTATCTCTTGATTACCGTCTCAGTTGTAACCATCAGTTATTGGATTTACAACTTTGAAGTCATCAATTACCGCACCGGCATCGAAACAACCCTGGACACAGTCATGGCTGTTGCCGGTGTCCTGGTCAGCATTGAACTGGCCCGACGTGTGGTTGGTAATATCTTTGTCGTTATCGGTGTCGTTATGCTCACCTATGGCGTATACGGCGACTACATGCCGGATCTCATCTCGCATGCCGGTGCGAGTTTCCCGGAGCTTTGCGTCTCAATTTTTTACAAAAGCGACGGCATCTTCGGCATCATGGCTAATGTCCTGGCTACTTACATTCTGCTCTTTGTCCTGTTCGGTGCCTTTCTGGAAAAATGCGGCGCGCAGAAATTCTTTATCGACTTCCCTCTGGCGGCTGTGGGGCATAAGATTGGTGGCCCTGGCAAGGTTGCCGTCATCGCTTCCGGCCTGTTCGGCTCTATTTCGGGCAGTGCCATCGCCAATGTCGTCTCGACCGGGGCCTTCACCATTCCGATGATGAAAAAGGCCGGCTTTAAACCGCACATGGCGGGCGGTATTGAACCTGCCGCTTCAATTGGTGGCATGTTCATGCCACCGATCATGGGCGCCGGCGGCTTCATCATGGCCGAATTGACTGGAGAACCCTACTCGCGAATCATGCTTGTCGCCCTCTTTCCGGCTCTGATGTATTTTTTCAGCGTTTTCGTCATGGTTCACTACGAAGCCAAGAAACTGAATATCGTTGGAGAAAAATCAGAACACAGCGCCTGGGAGATTTTCAAGAAAGAGTGGTACTACACTCTACCCCTTATAGTAATCACCATTTTCATGCTTTACGGCTACTCACCTGGTTACGCAGCCATCCTTGGCCTTGTCTCCTGCATTGCTGTCGCGTGGGTTCGCAAGGAGACCCGAATTGGCCCGAAGGAATTCCTGGAAGCGGCACGCAACGGTGCCGAAAGCAGTCTCAAAATCGGTGCAACAGTTGGGGTTATCGGTATTATTATCGGTGTTCTGACCTACAGCGGACTGGTTTTGACTTTTGCTGATATCGTCATTGAGCTTGCCGGCGGTTCGCTGCTGATGACCATCGTGCTGATTGCTCTGGCCTCCCTTGTCCTGGGCATGGGAGTTCCCGTAACCGCAGCCTATCTGATCACGGCGGTGGTTGCCGTTCCGGCTCTGACTCACCTGGGTGTGAATGTGCTCGCCTCTCATATGATAGTCTACTGGCTGTCTCAGGATTCCAATATTACTCCGCCGGTTTGTATCGCCGCCTTTGCCGGTGCCACCATTGCCAAGGCCAATATGTGGAAGACCGCATTTTCTGCCTTCAAGTTTGCCAAGTTCCTCTACCTTGGCCCTCTGCTGTTTGGCTTCGTTCCCGGTTTCTCACTCGATGGAACGACAATGGACATCGTCAAGGCCTTTGTTTTTATTATTTTTGGTACATGGCTCTACTCCTATCTGCTCAGCGGTATTTGGATTCGGTCGGTATTTGGTAAAAAGCAGTCCACGTAATTCTAATCTTCTGGTAGCTCGAACCCTGAGATGGCAGAATTTCAAGCAGACAATACAAAAGAGGAGGGCCACTTCGGTTTAAGCGGTCCTCCTCTTTTCTCATTCACTGTAAGCTTGCTGTGGGGTTGCCTACTCCGGTATAGGGATGATGAAAACCGGTCTTTTCGATTTTTGCAAAACTTTCTCAGCGACACTGCCAAGAAAAGTGTGCCCAAGAACGCCCTTGCCGTGCGTTCCCATAACGATGACATCAGCTGCAATTTTGTCCGCAGTCTGTAGTATCTGAGAAACCGCGCGGCCGTGAACAACTTCGATGCTGGCGATGTTCTTGAAATCTTCGGGAAAATTTACCAGCTCAGTACGAGCAAATTCTTCCAGCTCTTTTTTTAGCTCATTCCGTGCATGGTCCTCATGCCGTGCTTCAAACTCTTCCAATTTTCCTTCTCCCATCATGGATGAGACATAGCTGCGAAAGCTTGAGTCAACTTCTGGAACAACGTGTAGCAGGTGGATTTTTGCTTTCGAATGCCTGGCCAGGAGGACTGTATGCTTGAAGGCATGCTCCGAGTTTGGGGTCAGATCAGTTGCGATCAAGATGTTTTTGTAGGCTGGCAACATGATGGCTCCTCCTAGTTTGCGATGTTTGGTAAGATTCTGAAGGTTTCATTCTCTGCTATTATTTTACACTATTTTACGCCAGTGCAAATAAAAAGAGGGGGGAGGCAAATGCCTCCCCCCCTTTATTGTCATGTTGTGCCCTGGATCAATACCCCTTGAGGTGATCGATATACTCAGGTAGCCACAAAGAGATCTGCGGAATATAGGTGATCAGGACCAGGAAGAAGAGCAGGATCGTCAGCCACGGCAGCGCGGCACGCATGACCCAGGTCAGACTCTCTCCAGTGATACCCGATGTGACGAACAGATTGAGTCCGACCGGTGGCGTAATCATCCCAATCTCCATGTTGACAACCATGATGACCCCGAGGTGAATCGGATCGATCCCCAAATTAACCGCTATCGGGAAGAGAATCGGTGCCATGATCAGGATGATAGCAGAAGGCTCCATAAAGTTGCCCGCCACCAGCAGTAGAATATTAACAACGATCAGGAAGCCCCATGCTGGAAGACCATAGCTGACGATGAGCTCGACAAGGTGGTGCGGGATTCGCTCTGTGGTCAATACATGGGCAAAGAGCATGGCATTGCCAATGATAAAGAGCAGCATGATGGAGACCTTGGAGGCATCCATGAAAACCTTACGTGTATCCGGGTGAGCTGCGGATCTTGGCAGGGCCATAATCGTCTTGCTCAGGTTATGAAAAATGATCTTGGGAATTGAATCCTCTTTGCTGACTCGCCAGGGCACATTTTTCAGCGGACCCATGTCACGGTAGACAAAGATGGCAATTAAATAAGCGTAAACCGCAGAAATAGCCGCCGCTTCAGTGGGGCTACAGATGCCGCCGTAAATTGAGCCGAGTACGATTACAATCAGCATCAAACCCCAGCTGGCGCTAAAGGTGGAGCGGGTGAGCTGTTTGAAACCTACCCATGGTTGGGCTGGCAATCCTTGAATGCGGGCTACGATGTAGATAACGATCATCAGCATGGTGCCCATCATGATACCGGGCAGAAACCCGGCCATGAAGAGTCGTGCCGCCGAGACCTCTGTTGCTGCAGCGTAGACCAGCATGACGATGGAGGGCGGGATGAGAATGCCGAGGGTGCCGGCATTGGCGATGACCCCGGCCGCCATCTGTTCCGGATAACCGGCCTTGACCATGCCGACGATAACGATCGAGCCGACGGCTGCGACCGTTGCCGGGGAAGAACCGGACACCGCTGCAAAAATCATGCAGGCGAGGACCGAGGCCATTGCCAGGCCGCCACGAATCCAGCCGATGCAGTCGATGGCAAAATTAATGATGCGGTTGGCACCCCCTCCGGTCGACAAAAAAGTCGATGAAAGGATGAAAAAGGGATTGCCAGCAAAGTATAATGTTCGGACTGGGACTCAATGAGTTTCAGCGCGATTGAGGCCAGTGAATCGTTCGAGAATAAGAGTATCGTGGTGACACTGGAAAGCCCGAGAGCAAATGCGATCGGCATACCGGTCAGCAGGAAAAGCAGTAGAAGAATAAAAAGTGCAGCGGTGGTCATGCCGAGTCGCCTCCCTGGTTTGTGGCCGATGTTTTGGTTTCCTCGGCTAGATGCAGACTTTCCTCGGCTTCGTCAACGAGTTTGAAGCTGTCAGTTTTGCCGGTAACAATCTCCCATAAGAGTTGCAACAACCGCATTGCTATCATGACCATGCCGATTATCAGGATGCTGTGGGCAACCCATTTGGGAATCGGCATGTCTTCGAGTTCAATGTCGATCATGTGTACCATAACTAGATAGGTCCAGCCTCCTTTGATGAAGAGGCCGCAGTATGCCAGACAGCAAACAACTGCCACTCCGCTGACTATCCTGCGAGCTTTGGCAGGCAGGGTCTTGACCAAGGCATCAACGCCGATATGAGAGCCAACCTTGATCCCGTAAGAGACCCCAAACAGAACCATCCAGAAGGAGAGGTGAAGGGTTAACTCCTGGGCCCACATGAAGCCGGTGTTGAAGCCGAAGCGCATCACCACCTCAAAAAAGACCAGTAAAGTCATCGTGGCCAGGAGTCCGGCGATGATCGCCTCTTCCAGGCCGTTTATAATTCGGCTAAACATATTAACAAACCTCGCTGAGAAGTTGCTGCATAAAGATCACGGACCCCGTTGCCGAGGTCCGTGAATTTGAGCATCGTTGATCAGTTATTCGCTTGGATCGCGGCTTCAATATAGTCTTTGCCGATTTCATCTTCGAACTGTTTCCAGACGGGCTTCATGACGTCGACCCACTGCTGACGCTCGGCGTCGGTGAGCTCGATAATTGTGGAACGCTTGGAGTCGATGATCTTCTGGCGGTCGTCAGTTGCCTTCTTGGCGGCGACCGAGTTACCAAAAGCAATCGCTTCGTCCAGAGAACTTTTCACGTCAGCACGGAGATCTTCCGGCAGGCCCATCCAGAATGCAGTCGAGGTGATGACCAGATAGTCGAGAACACCGTGGTTTGACTCGGTGATGTAAGGCTGAACTTCAAAAAACTTCTTCGAGTAGATGTTAGACCATGTGTTTTCCTGGCCGTCGATAGCTTTGGTCTGCAGAAGGGTGAAGACTTCCGAGAAAGGCTTTTTCAACGGCATGGCACCAACTGCTTCAAACTGGGCAGCGAGGACGTCAGAGCTCATGATGCGGAATTTTTTGCCAGCAGCATCAGCCGGGACCCGGAGAGGATCACTGGCCGAGAGTTGCTTGAGACCGTTATGCAGGTAGCCGAGGCCGATGAGGCCTTTGCTCTTGGTGGCCATGAGCAGTTTCTGGCCAACAGGGCCTTGCTGGAATCTCTCGGCGGCGGCCATATCCTTGAAGAGGAACGGCAGGTCGAAGATCTGCAGGGATTTTGTGTACTTCTTGAACTTGGAAAGAGACGGAGCGGCGAGCTGGACGTCGCCGAGCAGCATGGCTTCGAGGACTTTGTTGTCGCCGAACAGTTGGGAGTTAGGGAAAATTTCAACTTCAACTTTGCCAGCTAGACGTTGATCAACCAGCTCCTTGAACTTGTTGGCCATCTGGCCTTTAGGGGTGTTCTCAGCAACAACATGGGAGAACTTGATTACAATGGGTGCAGCCATTGAAACCGTTGCAGAAGCAACAAACGCTACTGCGACCATCATACTTACCAGTAAGATTTTGTTCTTTGTCATTTTGTACTCCTCATTATCAAAGGGGTTTATGCTTAATGTTGCCACAATACGCAACACTGTGAGACTGAATTGACTCATACCGTATTTTGAACAGCTGGAAAGAGTGACTTTAACATAAGAACGATAACCAAGCATGACTAAAAAGGTCTGCAATCGCACGGTTCTATAATTTTATTAAGAGCAAGTTGGGTGCCACATGCTTGTGGAATTTAAAACAGAATTTTGAAATGCAACATGCAGAAGAATATTTGTCCTAAGAAGTCAGGTGTTTAGAAAAGAGTATGGCGTGTTGATTAGTTTTTCTTATCAACACGTTGCAGAAGCACTTTAGCCGTGATTGTGAACCCGGTTATTGATGATTTATAATAGAATGGATTCATGACTTGCTAGCCCAATATTGTTGTGTATGTGTCTGTAAATATTAACAAATATTGCTGTCAACCCACATTATGTCTTTGTGCCGAGCCAAATTTCTGGGTCCGTTTTTCGAATAAATCTTTTAAATACAAGCATGTAGGGTGTTTGTTGCCGTTGCGCTCCATGGCTTAAATGGATTCCTGGCCGACATCGGCCACTTCCTTGGCTTTGTGGCTAAAATTAGCCCTTTAGTCGGTAGTCGCTTTCTTCTCAATGTTGGTTGTTAGGTAAATAAAACCGGCAGGTTATGGTTGTGACTATGAAGATTTGTCGGTTAATTCTCCTTTGGGCGGTCACGATGTAAACGTTTAAACTCAGTCATTGATCGATTCAAACAAACTCTCTGGGCTGCTTTAGTTTTTTGAGCTCTGCAATTGTAAAACATTTGTTTGTAGGCCCTTGTAAGGTATATAGACAGACTGATATCCAATCGCCAGTCAGGTTATGTTGGGGAATAGTATTAAATGTTTCTTCTTGACGATATCGGTGGTTTGGTCATTATGATGTTTTCTCGTTCATGAATGTCCTGAAGAACGGGTTAGGGTAGTCAATGTCAACAATGAAAAGGGTGCTAGCACCAGCCAAGATTAACCTCTGTCTGCATGTTCTTGCGAAACGAGTAGATGGCTACCATGAGCTTGCTATGCTTATGCAGCGGATTGCTTTGTTCGATGTCCTTGATGTTGAGTTGGTTGCTGGCTGTGAAGTAAGTGTGACCTGCCCTGGATTGGAACTGATCAACTGTGAGCAGAATATCGTTGAGAAGGCAGCCCGTTTGCTGCTTGATCATGTAGACTCAAGTCAGGGTGTTGCTGTTTCATTGAAGAAGAATATCCCTGTTGCTGCCGGTCTCGGTGGCGGATCCTCTGATGCTGCGGCCGTTTTGGGAGCACTTAATGAATTGCTTGGACTTGAGTTGCCCCGTGCTGAATTAATGGATTTGGGGTTACGCCTTGGTGCTGATGTGCCGTTTTTTTTGTATGGCCAAACAGCCTGGGCGACTGGTGTAGGCGAATGCTTGCAACCGTGGCCAGGATTGCCGCCCGTTACGTTGGTACTTGTCAATCCAGGGGTTGCGGTTTCGACTGGTTGGGTTTTTCAAAATTTGGGGTTGACACGCCCTGGACCAACCGCTAGAATTCCGGGGTTTCCCGAGAGAGCGAGTGACCTTGTGTGTCTGCTGCATAACGATCTTGAGGTTGTCACCTGCCAACACTACCCTGTGATTACGACTATCAAGGAACGTTTAGTTGCCAGTGGAGCTGACGGAGCGCTCATGTCTGGCAGCGGACCGACAGTGTTTGGACTCTTCGATGAGCCATCCCGTGCCGAACAGGCTGCTCAAACACTCTCTGCAGAAAGTAACTGGTGGGTTGAAGTTGTCAACCCGCTATAGAAGTTTGCTTCATTAACAAGTAGATATAGGGGCGTCGCCAAGCGGTAAGGCACTGGATTTTGATTCCAGCATTCACAGGTTCGATCCCTGTCGCCCCTGCCACTTGAAATCTCTGCGTACTCGGCTTATGTCGAGGACGCTGTTGATAATCGAATTGTGTTGAGACGCAGTCTGTGATTTGTCATGGACTGAATATTTCAAGAAACAGGTGACATTAAGTGTTTAAAGAACTGAAGATTTTTTCCGGTAATGCAAACCCTGCTCTGACGCAGGAAATCTGTAAACACTTGTCTGTGCCCTTGGCCAATGCAACCGTCAAGACTTTCTCTGATGGTGAAATCATGGTCGAAATTAAGGAAAACGTCCGTGGGCGAGACGTTTTTGTTGTCCAACCGACCAGCCAGCCGGCCAATGAGAACCTGATGGAGCTCCTGGTCATGATTGATGCCTTGAAGCGTGCTTCGGCCGCTCGTATTACAGCTGTCATCCCTTATTTTGGTTATGCACGTCAAGATCGCAAGGTTGCACCTCGTACACCGATTACCAGCAAACTGGTCGCGGATCTGATTACGACTGCAGGCGCACAGCGAGTCTTATGTATCGACCTGCACGCTGGTCAAATCCAAGGTTTCTTTAATATCCCCGTTGATCATCTTTACGCCGCTCCAGTGGTTCTGGAGGACATTAAATCCCGGTTCCCTGGAAACCTGATGGTTGTCTCTCCTGATGCAGGAGGCACGGAGCGTGCACGGGCTTTTGCCAAGCGCTTGAATGCCGGTTTGGCGATTATTGACAAGCGCCGCAGTGCTGCCAATGTCTCTGAAGTTATGCATATCATCGGTGACGTTGATGGTCAGACCTGCATCATCGTTGACGATATGATCGATACCGCCGGAACTCTTTGCCAGGCTGCTGCAGCGCTTAAAGCGCACGGCGCTGGTGATGTCTACGCAACGGCGACTCATGCGGTTCTGTCAGGTCCGGCACTGGATCGGATTAACGAAAGTTCCCTGAAGGAAGTGTTGATTACTGATACTATTCCTACGGAAGATAAGGTTCAAAAATGCTCTCGTCTGCGGATTGTTTCCGTGGCAAACCTGTTGGCGGAATCGATCCGCCGTATTCATGGTGATGAATCTGTCAGTTCGCTCTTTGTTTAAGCTCTTGCAGAGTTTGAGCTGCTGCAGAAAAAATACTCGAAGTTATTTAAGGATGGAGGAACAGATAAATGGCCAATTCGGTACTGAATGTAGAAACGCGAGTTCGCATGGGCAAGGGCGGCTCTCGTAAAGTCCGTCGCGACGGCTTAGTGCCAGCTGTAGTTTATGGCAAAGGGATTGAATCACTTAACCTTCGCCTTGATCCAAAAGATTTGCAGCAGGCAGTTGCCACTGAAGCCGGTTGGAATACTCTGATTACCCTGAAGGGTGATGGTCCATTTGACGGCTTGGTCGTTATTCTCAAGGATATGCAGATTGATGCGATCCGTCGTGATACTCAGCATGTCGACTTCCTGGCAATCGATCTGAAAAAGATGCTTTCTGTCATGGTTCCTGTGCAGCCGGTTGGCAAGGCTATGGGTGTCATCGAAGGCGGTACACTGCAGCTGGTTCGCCATGAACTGGAAGTCCTTTGTCTACCGACCAATATCCCGACTTCAATAGAAATCGATGTGGTCCAGTTGGGTGTTGGCGATGTTATTCATGTTGACGAAGTTGTTTTCCCCGAAGGTGTTGAATCTCAGCACGATGTTAACTTTACGGTTCTGACAGTTGTTGGCCGCATGGCTGAAGAAGTTGAAGAAACCGATGAAGACGAGTTGATTGAGGGTGAAGAGGAAACTGAAGAGAGTTCTGAGGATGAAGAGGCCGCAGAATAAAAGAGGTCTCTTTTGAAGCTGATCGTTGGGTTGGGGAACCCAGGCACACAATATGCCGAAACACGTCATAACATTGGCTTCATGGTCGCTGCTTATTTGGCAGAGCGGTCCGGAATTGCTCTAAAGCGTAAGGGTTACCAGGGCTTTTACGGGGTTGGCCGAGTAGCTGGTACAGAGGCAACGATCCTGCTACCCCAGACATATATGAATCGCAGTGGCACAAGCGTTGCTCCTGCCTGTCAATCCCTCGGTGTTACGCCGGGGGATTTGATTGTGGTTCATGACGAAATTGATCTGGCTTTCGGCTGTCTGCGTATCAAGGTTGGTGGTGGCCATGGTGGCCATAATGGTCTACGCAGTCTCGGTGCGGCACTTGGTGAAACGGGTTACAACCGATTGCGTATGGGGGTTGGTCGACCGCCGGCAGGTGGAGACGTCTCCGGTCATGTTTTGAGTCGTTTCAATGCGTCGGAACGTGGCTCGTTGCAAAAGTATGTAGAAATGGCTGCCGATGCTCTGGAGTTGCTCTTGCGAGAAGGGGCTCAGGAAGCCATGAACAGTTATAATAATCGAGAAGTATTGACCTAAGTATAACCACCTAATCTAACGAAAAACAGAGAGGAACTAAAAAATGGAACTGCAGATGTTTGCACCGATTCTCGGTGTAATAGGTTTTGTGATCGCTATTGTCCTGTACCACGTGGTTAAAGCTGAACCTGTTGGCAACGAAAGAATGCAAGAGATTGGCGACGATATTTATAACGGTGCAATGGCTTTTCTTGCCCGTGAATACCGCGTTCTGGCGATCTTTATTGTCATCGTCTTCTGCTTAATTGCTGTGGGCATGAACAAAGAGACGGCTTTTGCCTTCCTTGGTGGTGCTCTGTGTTCGATGACCTGTGGCTTTATCGGTATGAAAGCAGCGACTCGCGCTAACGTGAGAACCACTGAAGCTGCCCGCGCATCGGGTCAGGCTAAAGCCCTTGAGATTTCCTTTAACGGTGGAGCCGTTATGGGTCTCGCCGTGGCTTCCCTCGGCCTGGTTGGCGTCGGCATTGCTTACATCATGTTTGGCGGCGATCCTGCTACTGCCAAGTACATCAACGGTTTCGCCATGGGGGCCTCTTCAATTGCTCTCTTTGCCCGTGTTGGTGGTGGTATCTTCACCAAGGCTGCTGACGTCGGTTCTGACCTGGTCGGCAAACTGGAAGCCGGTATTCCTGAGGATGATCCTCGTAACCCAGGCGTTATTGCTGACAATGTTGGCGACTGTGTCGGTGATACTGCCGGTATGGGCGCGGATATTTTCGAATCCTATGTCGGTTCGATTATTGCGACTATCGCGATTTCTGCGGCTGCAAGTACTTCTTTGATTGCTACTTTAGGTGGCGTCGATGTTGCCTCGGTTTCCACGTTTGCGGGTGGGAAAGAAGTTTTAAATGATGCAGGTATAGCTATTCAAAGTGCAGCGATGCTGCTGCCTCTCGGCCTGGCTATGATCGGTCTGGTCTTCTCCTTCATCGGTATTGGTTCGATGAAAGTTCTCAAGACGATGGATCCTGGCAAAGCGCTGCATTGCACTACGTTTGTTGCTGCAGGTGGCTTCCTGATTGCCGCGTTCTTCTTTATTGGCTACCTCGGTTTGAGCACGGGTGTTTTCTGGGCCATTCTGGCCGGGACTCTGGCTGGTATCGCTATCGGTCAGGTCACTGAATACTATACTGCACATGCACCTGTACTGCGTATTGCTGAGGCGAGCAAAACTGGTGCAGCGACCAATATCATTCATGGCCTTGCGGTTGGTCTTGAGTCCACTGCGATTCCAATTATGATTATCTGCGTCTCTATCTTTGTTGCCAATCAATTTGCCGGACTTTACGGTATCGGTATTGCCGCAGTTGGTATGCTAGCAACTGTTGGTGTCACCATGACGGTCGACGCTTACGGCCCGATTGCTGACAACGCTGGCGGAATCTCTGAAATGGCTGGTCTCGGGAAAGAGGTTCGTGAAATTACGGACGGTCTTGATGCCATCGGTAGCACCACTGCTGCCATAGGTAAAGGCTTTGCCATCGGTTCTGCTGCTTTGACTGCCCTTGCGCTCTTCTCGGCTTATGCCACGACAGTTGGTCTCAAAACGATCAACCTGATTGAGCCCAAGGTTGTTATCGGTCTGTTTATCGGTGGTGCTCTGCCGTTCTTTATCGGTGCCTTGACCATGACCAGCGTCGGTCGTGCTGCCGGCAAGATGGTCGATGAGATCCGTCGCCAATTCCGTGAGATTCCGGGTCTTCTTGAAGGCAAAGAAGGGGTTAAGCCTGATTCCCAGAAATGTATCGACATCTCGGCTCAAGCTGCACTGCGTGAAATGATTCTGCCCGGTGTCGTTGCCGTTGCTGCTCCGGTACTGGTTGGTTTTGTGCTTGGCAAAGAATCACTCGGTGGCATGCTTGCCGGTGCTACCGTATGTGGCGTATTGCTGGCGCTGATGATGTCCAACGGTGGCGGTGCCTGGGACAATGCCAAAAAGTACATTGAGCAAGGTAAGATTGAGGGCGAGGAGAAGGGTGGTGCTGCTCACGAAGCGGCGGTTATCGGCGATACTGTTGGTGACCCCTTCAAAGACACCTCCGGTCCGGCCATGAACATTCTCATCAAACTGATGAGTGTTGTCGCACTGGTTATTGCTCCTCTGTTGGCCTAGAGTTAGCTGACATAAAACGACTGTAACGATAGCCGGGGTTTTCCCTGGCTATCGTTCTTTTATGGATATAATGATTATGGGATTCAAGTGTGGCATCGTCGGTTTGCCGAATGTTGGCAAATCGACCATTTTCAATGCAATTACCTCCGCTGGTGCGGAGGCCGCCAATTACCCCTTCTGCACCATTGAGCCGAATGTTGGAATTGTTACTGTTCCTGATCAACGACTTGATGAGCTGGCAGACATTGTTCTCCCTCAGCAGACCTTGCCGACCACTATGGAGTTTGTCGATATTGCCGGTCTGGTAAAAGGGGCTAGCCGGGGAGAAGGATTAGGTAACCAGTTTCTTGGTCATATTCGTCAGGTCGATGCTATTGCTCACATCGTGCGTTGCTTTGATGATGATAATGTTGTGCATGTCGATGGCAGTATTGATCCGCTCCGTGATGTTGAAGTGATTCAGACCGAACTCAACCTGGCAGATCTTGACGCTGTTGAAAAACGAGTCAATCGTATTAGCAAACAGGCAAAAAGCGGCGATAAAAAGATGCAGGCAGAGCTGGTTGTTCTGGAGAAAATCCAGAAATGCCTCGATAATGGCCAGTCTGCTCGCAGTGCCGAACTGATAGATGAAGAATGGGTATTGCTACGCGACCTGTTCCTGATTACAGCCAAGCCCGTTCTTTACGTTGCCAATGTAGCCGAAGACGATTTGTCCGGTGAGCATCCCTTTGTTGCTCGACTGAAAGAACATGTTGCCACTGAAGGTGCAGAGCTCGTCATTATCTGTGGCAAGATCGAATCTGAAATAGCAGAACTGCCAGAGGAGGAGAAGTCGGAGTTCCTCAATGAACTTGGTCTTGCCGAGTCGGGGCTTGCTCGAATGATTCACGCTGGTTATCGTCTGCTTGGTCTGATTACTTATTTTACCGCTGGAGTCAAAGAGGTCAGAGCCTGGACTGTCAGTGATGGTGACCGAGCACCACAAGCCGCCGGAGTGATCCATACTGATTTTGAAAAAGGTTTCATTCGTGCTGAAGTCATTGCCTATCCCGATTTTGTTTCAGTAAGGGGTGAATCCGGCGCGAAAGAAAAAGGACTGATGCGCCTCGAAGGCAAAGAGTACGTCGTCAAAGACGGTGATGTTATGCATTTCCGCTTTAATGTCTGAATAGCCGGCGGCCGGACTCTTGTGGCTGGAGACTGGATTTTGTCTCCCTTCCCTCTTTTGTCTCCTGTGTTATCAAAAATCCATTGCCTCGCAATAGTGGGGTGTGGTAGAAAACAAAGTTCTTTAGACGGAAGCATATCGGATGCTTTCGCTCCTTGCTCCGCACTAGACGGGGCTAACAACTCAAGAGGAGGTTATTAATGCGTACCTACGAATCAATCTTCATCGTACACCAGGATGTTGTCGGGGACGACCAGATCGCGATTATCGACAAGTATAAGACAATCTTGACGGATCAAGGCGCGGACGTTCTCAAAGTAGACAACTGGGGTGTTCGGACACTGGCCTACCCGGTCAAAAAACAAACCAAGGGCTGCTATGTCCTGGTGATCTTCGAAGCTGCTGCGACTGTGATTGCTGAGTACGAGCGCCGTATGCGTATCGACGAAAAGGTGATCAAGTTCCAGACGGTCATTCTGGAAGGTGGCTATGTTGCTCCTCCGGTTGTTGAAGTCGTCCCTGAAGAAGTTACTACTGAGGCGACAGAGGGTGCTACTGAGGCGACAGAGGGTGCTGCCGAAGCTGTTGAGACAAGTGAGACCGCTGAGGTTATTGATACCCCTGAGGCCACTGAGGAAGTTGTCAAACCGACAGCTGCAACTGAGGCTGATGCCGAAGAGAAGACGGAAGAAGCCTAACTTCCGTACCAACCTACGACGATGAAGAAGGAGAAATAATCATGGCATATGAAGGAAGTCGTTCCGGTGCACCTCGTCGGCGTTATGGCCGTCGCAAAGTTTGCCGTTTCTGCGCTGATAAAAAAGCTACTATTGACTATAAAGATGTCCGCTCTCTGCGTTATTTTATCTCTGAGCGTGGCAAAATTACACCTCGCCGGATTTCCGGTACTTGTTCGGAGCATCAGCGTAAGCTGACGGCTGCAATTAAGCGTGCTCGTAATATTGCGTTGCTGCCTTTCACAGCCAGCCACGCTCTCGAGAGACGTTAGATATAGCGATCGTACAATGAAGATGCAGCGGGGTCTTTATGTTGTCGTCGGTGCTTTTGCCGGGTATGCACTCTTTGGCAGCTTTGCCGTATTAGGCTTTGCTGCGGTAGCAGTGAGCCTCTTAACGCCCTTGCCAGCAGCTTTTGTTGGTATGCGTTTTGGCTCGAGTGTCGCTGGTGTCACTGTGGTGCTGACAGCACTACTTGTCTTGTTGAGCAGTGATCTGTCAACGGCGCTTATGTACCTGATTCAGTTTGGCATTCCTGCCGCGGCTCTGCCGTGGTTACTGAATCATGGTTTAGCTTGGGATAAGGCAACTGTCGCTGTTCTATGGGCAATGGTTGCTGTTAGTATCGGTGGCCTGTTTGTCGCTTCGCTAGTCGCTGGCCAGTCTCCGTTGGCAATGGCCAATGAGCTGATCGGCAAGGAGATTGCTCAGACCACAGTCGCGATGCAAGTGATGTTTGCAGAGGCTGATCTTCCGGCAGACCAAAAGAAAGAGGTCGGCCTGGCAGTTGAAAAGATGGCAGTCTTCCTGCAAAACGCCTATCCAGGTATCGCGATCACTGTCAGCGGTTTGATGACCGTTGGTCTGGTCTTTCTACTGTCGGTATTGGCGCGTGGCAGGTATACCGTGCCTGGCAGACCTTTCCCGGAATGGAAAGTTCCTGAGCAACTGGTCTGGATATTGATTGTCTCTGGTTTCCTGGTCGCTTTTGTTGATGGACTGCCGGGAATCTTTGCCCTGAACCTGCTGGTGATTCTCTTGCCGATCTATTTTCTACAGGGATTGGCAGTGATCGACTGTTTTTTTCGGCGTAAAGCCTTTTCGCCAATGTTTAGAGCTGTCGGCTACGTGTTAGTCACATTAGTTAACCCTTTGCCCATGGTAGTCACCGGTCTCGGCATATTTGACATGTGGGCGGATTTTCGCAAACCCAAAAAACCTAAATCATAAAGATTTTGGGAGGATAAAAAGATGGATATCATTCTGACAGAAAACGTTAAAGGTCTTGGGACCATTGGTGAAGTGGTCAAGGTTAAGCCTGGTTATGGCCGTAACTACCTGGTTCCGCAAAGCTTGGCTGTTGAGGCGAATGATCGCAACCTCAATGAGATGGAGCATCACAAGCGCCAACTGACTCACAAAGCAGAGAAGTTGAGCAAGGAAGCTGCTGATGTAAAGGCTCGCGTTGAGGCCGTTATCTGTTCATTTGAACTCAAGGCCAGTGAAGAAGGCAAGCTGTTTGGCTCAGTGACTACCATGGAGATTGCTGATAGTCTGGCATCTCAAGGTGTTGAAATCGATCGCCGCAAGATTCTCCTTGATCAACCGATTAAGGAACTCGGCGAGCACGAGATTGATATCAAACTGAATGCTGGTGTTAACGCAACGATCAAAGTGAACGTTGTTAGGGCAGAGGCTTGAGCCTTAGGCTGTAACCGCTGCCACTGAGTCTGAATCTAAATATCAATAAACTGTAATTGGTTCCGGGGGTCTATTGCCACAGACCCCTACTTACCTTATGAAGGCGAACGTGCCTGATCACGCTGAACATCGCCTACCACCTCAGAATCTGGAAGCAGAAATGTCTGTTCTGGGGGGGATACTTTTGGAAAACGAGGCCCTTAGCCGGGCTTTGGAAGATCTACGACCAGAAGACTTCTACCGCCCATCACACCGCAAAATTTTTAACGCCCTGATCACTCTCTACGAACGTAACGAACCTGCTGACCTGGTAACCTTGACGGCAGTCTTGAAGACTCAGAATGTTCTCGAGGAAGTCGGTGGCAGTTCCTACCTGTCGACATTGGTCGATTACGTGCCGACCGCGGCCAATATCACCTATTATTGTAAAATCGTCAAAGAGAAGGCCGTCGCTCGCCAATTGATTAGTGTGGCTACTGAGATCGTCAGTAAGGGTTACGAGGGAGGCGATGTCGAGTCGTCACTCGATTGGGCTGAAGGTGAAATCTTCAGAATCGCGAATATGAAGGCCAAGCAGTCCTTCTATGCGACCAAGGATATCGTTAAGGAAACGATCAAGACGATTGAGAAACTTTACGATCGTAAAGAGATGATCACAGGTGTCCCGACTGGCTTTAAAGACCTCGATAATATGACTGCGGGTATGCAGGGTGGCGATTTAGTGATTATCGCAGCGCGGCCATCAATGGGTAAAACTGCTTTCTGTCTCAATCTCGTTGAGAATGCTTCGATGCATGCGGATAAACCCGTTACTTCACTTGTCTTCTCACTGGAGATGAGTAAAGAACAGCTGGTTCAACGTTTGCTCTGTTCTATTGCGCGTATAGATGCCACCAGGGTGCGTACCGGAAAATTGGCCCAGTCAGAATTCCCGACACTGGTCAATGCTGCTGGCAGCATTGCTGACGCCCCGATCTATATTGATGATACTCCGTCGATCAGCGTACTTGACGTCCGTGCCAAAGCGCGCCGTCTTAAGGCAGAAAAGGACCTTGGGCTGATAGTCGTCGATTATTTACAGTTGATGACAGGTCAAAATACAGAAAGCCGTCAGCAGGAGATTTCTGAAATCTCCAGATCGCTAAAAGCACTGGCTAAAGAGCTCAATGTGCCGGTTATAGCGTTGTCGCAGCTTAACCGCTCTCTGGAAAGCCGCACTGACAAACGACCTATCCTCTCTGACTTACGTGAATCCGGTGCCATTGAGCAGGATGCCGATGTCATTATGTTTCTCTACCGGGAAGCGGTCTATTGTGATGCTTGCAAAAGGCGCGACAACAGTTGTACCGAAAACCACGAACGCAAGGCCGAGGTGATTATTGGTAAACAACGTAACGGTCCACTCGGAATAGAACAGTTGACATTCCTTGGTGAATTTACGCGCTTCGAGAGTAGATCGCAGCGAAATGATGATTACACAGCTTAAGGCTGGTCAGAGATGGCCGGCCTTTTTTGATTCCAGGGTAATTATGAAGAATAGAAAAGTGGAAATAGCATAGAGGCCTTTACTTGCTCTCTTTGCGCTTATAGTGCCTGTAGTGAAAGCCCTGATGGCCCTCCTCTTCGTAAACGGACCAGTCTGCAAGATCAAACTCAGGAAAGTACACATCACCGGAAACAGTCCCCTTGACCCAGGAGATATGTAACTCCGAGGCAATCGGCAGCGCTCTCAGGTAGAGCTCTGCTCCGCCAATGACAAAGGCCGGACGGCCGAGTTGGGCTGCGGCAATTAACCCAGACATGAAGCTGTTGCAGAGTTGTACTCCAGGCAGTTTGTTTTGGGAATGACTCAGAACAATATTGTGCCGTCCGGGCAAGGGTCGGCCGATGGCTGCATGGGTTTTACGGCCCATGATGATTGTGCCGCCCATGGTCAGGCTCTTGAAGAGCTGTAAATCCTCGGGCAGATGCCAGGGCAGATCCTTACCTGAGCCGATGACCCGATCCTTGGTCATGGCCACAATGATCGCTACCTTGGGTATGCCTGGTTGAGATGTGGTATCGTGTTGTCGATGCATTTTGTGAGGTAGATTAGTTGCGCTTGGCAGTGATGTTGAGCGTCTGAATCTTTTTCCGTAGTGTGTTGCGGTTGATTCCCAACACTTCTGCGGCCTTGACCTGATTACCCCGGGTTTTCTCCAGGACGATATTGATCAGTGGCCTTTCCATCTGATGAAGGACCATCTCATAAAGGTTGTTCATCTCCTGAATGTCGATCTGTGCCAGAGAACTCTGTAACTTTTGATTGATCAACCCTTCCAGCGAAGTGCCATTCTCCGGGTTGACATCTCCCGTAGTCAGACTGGGAAAATCTGCTGTATTGAGAAGCCCGTCAGGCGAGAGAAGCGCCGCTCGTTGGATAATATTTTCCAACTCACGAATGTTACCTGGCCACGCATAATTGCAGAGCAAGTCCATCGCCTCCCTAGAGAGCCCTGTTGCCGCAGTGTTATGTTCTTTGCTCGCTTTGATCAGGAAGTAGTCGACCAGATTCGGGATGTCTTCGCGACGATCGCGTAGCGGTGGCAGCTCCAGAGGGACTACGTTCAGGCGATAGTAGAGGTCCTCGCGAAACTCTTTGCGCTGAACTTTATCCCTGAGTTCCTGATCGGTTGCTGCAACGATGCGAGTGTTCACCTGAATGGTAGCATTACCACCGGTTCGGGTTATTTCCTTCTCTTGCAGAACCCTCAGCAGCTTGGCCTGAAGCTCCAGGGGCATGTCGCCGATTTCATCAAGAAAGAGTGTGCCGTCTTTGGCCTGTTCGAACTTGCCTAGCTTTCTTTCTGTGGCGCCGGTGAAGGCTCCTCTCTCGTGGCCGAACAGCTCACTTTCCAGCAGCTCTCTGGGAATTGCGGCACAGTTGAGAGCTATAAACGGCCTGCCAAGACGTGAGCTGTTAAAATGAATGGCCCGGGCAATCAGTTCTTTGCCAGTGCCACTCTCACCGTAAATCAGAACGGTGACATCGGAAGGAGCAATTTTACCAAGAACCTTGTAGATCTTCTGCATCGGTTGGCTCTGTCCGATGATGGTGCGTTCCAGTTGGTAATGGTTCTTAATCTCCTGCTTGAGGAGTGACACCTCGGCAGAAACATCCGCAGCTTTCTGAGCCTTAAAAATGATGGCGTCGAGAGCCTCCAGATCAAACGGTTTAGTCAGGTAATCGTAAGCGCCACGTTTCATTGCTTCAACGGCGTTGCTCATTGACGATTCAGCGGTCATGATGACGACCAGTGCAAGGGGACATTCAACCTGGAATTTGCTTAATAACTCCAATCCAGAGAGCCCCGGCATTTTGATGTCAAGCACAGCCAGGTCGTAGCTCTGCTTCCTGCTCATGAGCAAAGCATCTTTACCGTTGCTGGCCAAGTCAACTTCAAACCCCTGCTTGGTCAGAGACTTGGAAAGTACCCAGCGTATGCTCTCTTCGTCATCCGCAACCAGAATCCGTTTGATCGACATTTATAACACTCCTTGAAAAAATACCTCACCCTAGCATCTTGTCGGACAATCAGGGCTGCTAGCGGCGTAGCGGCAATGAAACAATCATCGTCGTTCCTTCACCAGGAGAACTTTCAATTTTCAGTAAGCCATGGTGATCTTCAATGATCTTTTGTGAAATTGCCAGACCGAGCCCATTCCCTTTAACCTTTGTGGTGAAGTAGGGAGTGAAAATACGATCCAGTTCCTCTGGATTAATACCGCAGCCTGTATCGCTGATCGTGATATCCACCATCGGCGATGAGCGTCTGCCCGGGCTGGTCATGTGGTAACTGGAAGAAATCCTGGTTTCGATTAAGACTTCACCCTCATGGTCAATTGCTTCCCTGGCATTCTTGATGAGATTGAGGAAAAGTCGGGTCAAAAGGCTCTCATCACCCTGGACCGGTGGGATACTCGGATCGAGATCCAACAGGAATTTGATGTTCTGACCGTGTGCCGCTTCCCTTTGCAGCAGAATGATATCGTTTAGAACCCTGGTCAGTTCAACATAGCCGATCTCAGGTGGTCTTGGATTGCTAAGATCCATCAACTCCTCAATGATGAAATTGATTCGCTCTACTTCCTTAAGCATGATCTGTGTGTAGTCCAGCATGGAGCTTTCTTCCCTCAGTTCCATGGCGAGCAGTTGTGCTGCACCCTTGATTCCTCCCAGCGGATTCTTGATCTCATGCGCCAGTCCGGCAGCCAGAGTGCCCAGCATTGACAGACGGTCAGCCCGCCGCAAGGTCCCTTCGAGTTCTTTGATCCGCGACAAGTCGCGGATGATCATGACCGCTCCAGCCTGGTT
>JAJRRB010000055.1 GCA_024279915.1 Deltaproteobacteria bacterium | reverse complement strand
TATCACAGGGGCAGGCTTGGAAACAATTTCTACTTCTTCAGATCGTAAAGCCCCTGATTTTAAGGCATTTCAGCTCCCCAGGCATATAACATCAAGTTGCCGTATTTTATTTTTTTCTAAAAACACCTTGACACTGTTGTTGGCCCGTATTATTCCTTAGTCACGCTATCAACAATACTCAACGACAGGAGAACCCCATGCAGTCATTCAAAAAATTCCTTACGCTCACCATTTTACTCCTGGTCGGACTACCGACCCTGGCAAGCGCCACACTGGGAGATTACTTTGTACAAACCAATTGGTTGGCCAAGAATCGCTCGAACGTTGTGATCCTCGATGCCCGCCAGACGCCACTTTTTCTACTGGGCCACATTGAAGGAGCACATCACGTTCCACGCAGTGAATTCCTCGACAAACGCAATGGTGTAAAGAGTCTGGTTCCAACCACCACCGCTTTCGAGGCCTTGATGGAAAAGCTTGGTATCACTCCTGAGACCACCGTGATCACCTATGCTGAAGACGGCAACCCTTATGCCGCTCGTCTGGCCTGGACCCTACGTTATCACGGCCATGAGAAAACACTGGTTCTTGATGGTGGCTACGAGAAATGGGCCAAGGAGGATCGTCCAACATCGTTACTACTGACAGCGGCTGCGACTCCAAGTAACTATCGTGTCTCCGCTCCCGGCAAGGCACGCGCCGAAGCAGACTACGTACTTACTCAATTGGGTAATCCTGCAGTCGTCATCTGGGATACCCGTACCCCCGAAGCATACGACGGCAGCCAAGTTCGCGCAGATCGGGGTGGACATATCCCCGGTGCGACCCATCTCAACTGGACGGAGTTGCAACACGAGGGTAATGGCGTCAAAGTGCTAAAGAGTGAGGCAGAAATTCGCGATCTGCTCACTAGCTATGGCATTACGCCCGGTCAGGAAGTAATCGCTCATTGCCAGACCGGCATCCGATCCTCCTATGCCACCCTGGTGCTACAAGGATTAGGCTACACACAGGTAAAGAACTACGATGGTTCCTGGATCGAATGGGCCAACAATCCGAGTTTACCGATCGTTGCCAATGCAGAGTCTACGCAACACGAAGAAGTCGCCTTGTTGCGGAACTGATCGACCCCCCGTTCTCGTGAGCCCCAGTTCTTCTGAAGTTGAAACACATGTCCCCATCCGGCGATCCGGATGGGGACACTAGTATCCATCGCAATAATATGACTATACTGACTTAGTAAATTTTCCAGGAGAATTCCATGTCGATGACCAGCCGATTTAAAAACCGCTTGATCGCCAAAGCGATCACCCGCTATCCGAGCCTTGCTCAGCGTTTTATCACCGCCTACGAGCCGTGGGAATCGGGAGAGGCAGTACCCTGGTCACCACTACAGAAGCCATTAAACGACTGTAAACTGGCTCTGGTCACCACCTCTGGTATCCACCACACAGCACAGCAGCCTTTCGACATGCAGGACAGTGATGGTGATCCGACCTTACGGGCTATCGATGGTGAGACCATTACCAACAACTACAAGATTACCCACGACTACTATGATCACAGCGATGCCGAAAAGGATCTCAACGTCATCTTTCCACTCGACAGACTAAGGGAATTGCAGCAAGAAGGTGTGATTGGTCAACTGGCCGACAGCCACTACTCATTCATGGGTCATATCGACGGTCGACACATCGCCACCTTGATTGGACAATCAGCAAAACAAGTCGTGGAAAAGCTCAAACAGGACCAGGTCGACGTCGTCCTGTTAACTCCAGCCTGAGGCATCTGCAATCAGTCCGTGGGACTGATCCAAAGAGAAATCGAGAAAGCTGGCATCTCAACCATAGGGATATCGATTGTGCGAGAGTTTACCGAAAAGGTACAACCGCCACGCAGTGTTTATTTGAAATGGCCTTTTGGTCACCCGCTTGGTGAACCGGGGAATGTGAAGCAACAACGTGCTGTCGTACTGGAAGCCTTCAAGGCCCTTTACACGATAACGACCCCAGGTGAGATCGTAGACCTGCCATTCAAATGGCGGCGTCATGATTACAATAGCTACGAGGAACCGGGACCTTTTGTACCCCGTACCTGAAGATCTAAAAAATCATTTGGACACGGATCAAATCTGATCTACACGGATCAAACTAACACTCATCTCAGTCTTATTTTTCAACTCCATCTACCCACAGATTCTGTGGAAGAAGCCCAAAAAAAGGGATGCCTCGCGAGGCATCCCTTTTTACTTGCATATGAACTGTTGGGTTTAGATACCAGCAGCTTCTTCCAGCATCGCAGTCGTAACCGACTTAGGACGCTCAATAGCATAACCAAGAGCACGGTCCCAAGTGATGTTAGCGAGGCAGCCGAGTGCACGGCCGATACCGAACAGAACAGTGTAGAACTCATACTGCTCAACACCGTAGTACCACTGGATGACGCCAGACTGTGCGTCAACATTTGGCCAGGGGTTCTTGGCTTTGCCGTGCTCGGTGAGAACACCAGGAGCAACTTCAAATATCATACGAACCAACTGGAATAGCGGGTAATCTTTGAGACCATCGGTCTTCATGCAGAATTCACGCTGTGAGGTGTAGCGAGGGTCGGTCTTACGCAGAACGGCATGACCGTAACCAGGAATAACCTGACCGCTGTTGAGAGTGTCCCACAGAGCTGCTTTGAGACCTTCTTCGGTCGGAACTTCGCCGCCCAGTTTCTCCATAAAAGCCTGGGTCCAACGGAGGACTTCTTCGTTTGCCAGGCCGTGAAGAGGACCAGCAAGACCGTTGAGACCGGCGCTGTAGGAATAGTATGCGTCAGACAGAGCAGAAGCAACCAGGTGAGTGGCATGAGCAGAAACGTTGCCCGACTCATGGTCAGAATGCAGGATGAAGTACATACGTGCAACATCGTCATAAGGAGCATCGATGCCCATCATGTGAGCGAAGTTGCCGCCCATGTCGAGGTTCGGATCAGCAGCGATCTGCTCATCGTTCTTGTATTTCTTACGGTAGATGAAAGCACCGATAGGACCGAGCTTTGCCATCATGTTGTTGGAGTCTTCAAACATATCTGCCCAGCAAGTCATCTTGTTGAACTTGCCAGCTGCGTAGTTACTGGAGAACACAGAGTCACGCTGCATTGCCAGAACTGCGGAAGAGAACATGGTCATTGGATGAGTATCATCCGGCATGGCGTTAAGTACATCGTAGACATACTGAGGAACCTCAGAGCGAGCCTTCCAGTCTGCAACAACTTCCAGAGTCTGCTCCATAGTCGGCACATCACCGGTCAACAACATATACCAGAAGCCTTCAACATAAGGCTGGTCACTGCCTGGAACCTTCGGCAGAGCAGCAAAAGTTTCAGGGATGGTCAGACCGCGGAAACGGATACCTTCAAAGGGATCCAGATAGGAAATGTCCGTTACCAGACTCTTGATACCACGGGCACCGCCGATAGTCTGGGCGATAGTGACATCACCAAGTTTGACATCACCGAATTCTTTGGCCAGGCGTGTAACCCGGGGGCGATGCGCATCAATCTTTGCGCTTAGAACGTCTTTCAATGTTGACATAAGCTCTCTCCTTTGGGAAATGGAATGGTGGTGGGCAAAACCCACCAGAGTGAAACTGTCCCTTGTTTAGCAAACAACAACTGTCATATGACAAATCAACCCGCCGACAACTCAGCCTTTAGTGCGTTGCATCCGCACCAGGTTGGAGAACAAATGCGGCGGGAAAAGTAATAAGGCGATCAAAGGTAAATCATGCTTGCCAAACGATGGTAAATCACGCCTGTGATTCTTTACCCTTTCTCACTTTCCAAATAACGTTCTAACAAGTCACCCATAATGTGTCAAGCCGATTTTGTATACAGTATGCAATTTCTTTTTTATGAAGAGATCTTTCTTTTCATTTGCATTACCAAGCTGCCATGCTAATATGCACAATAATTAGGCATATAATTTATGAAAATCGGTTCCCTGAAACTCGAAAACCCAATCATTTCAGCACCTATGGCAGGCATCTCGGACTTGCCCTATCGTCTCATTATGAAGCGCCACGGTGCTGCTCTAGTCTTTACCGAGATGATCAGCGCCAATGGACTCTTCTTTAACGGCAAAGCCACCCGCGATCTGCTGAAGTCCCGTACGGAGGAGCACCCACTTGGTGTTCAGTTGTTCGGTGAGGACCCGAAACGACTGGCAGAAGCAGTTAAGCAGGTCGAAGAGAGTGGCGAACTCATTGACCTTAACCTGGGCTGTCCGGTCCGCAAAGTTATTCGCTCGGGAGCCGGGAGCGCGCTGCTACGCGATCCAGACAAGGTTGCTCGCATTATCTCTGCTGTACGTCACGCGACCTCCCGGCCACTGACGATCAAGTTCCGCTCCGGATGGGATCACGACTCGATCAATTTTCTGGAGGTTGCTCACATCGCTGTCGAGGAAGGGGTCGATGCAATCACCTTGCACCCGCGAACACGTTCACAGATGTTCGGAGGGCAAGCTGATTGGCATCAGATCAAAAGCCTTAAAGAGAACCTTTCAATCCCGGTCATTGGCAGCGGAGATCTCTTTTCTGCTGAGAGTATTAAAACCATGTTTGAACAGACCGGATGTGATGCCGTCATGATTGGCCGAGGGGGTTACGGCAACCCCTGGATTATAGGCCAGGCTCTGGATTTACTCGCCGGACGTCCCGCAACACAACCAGGCTTGGCAGAACGACTGACTGTGGCCAGAGATCATTTTGAACTCTGCCTGGAGACCTTTGGCCCACGCAAAACACTTGGCCAGATGCGCAAGCACCTCTGCTGGTATGTACGAGGTATGGAAAACGCTGCAGAATTCCGTGCGCAGATCAACCAGACCAGAACAACCACTGAGATGAGCGACCTGCTCGAAGGTTTCTTTGCCAATGCTGCCAGATCAGCCTAAATCCGGAGCATCTCCCAGTACCGGCTCAGCTCTCTATGGCATGATTCTTGAGAACATCGACCGTGCCGTGGTTGCCTTCGATCAGAAAGGCTGTATTACTCTTTTCAATCCAGCCGCTGAAGCACTCATGGAGCGCTCAGCCCGCCAGATAATCGGTAAGCACTACCAGGAGCTTTTCAAAGATCAGAGGACTCTGCTTTACCTGGTCAACGTTGCCCTGCAAGAAGGCCGTTCCATTACTGATGACGAAGGTCTTTACCTGCACCGGTCAAACGCCGCGCCCTTACCTGTCAACGCTTATGCTGCACCAATTTATACCAGCCATAGCAACCAGGATGGAGCGGTCATGATCATCCGCGACTTGTCGCGGATCAAAGAACTTGAAGGGACCTTGCGGCGGGCTGACCGTCTGTCAATGCTGGGCACTCTGGCTGCCGGACTGGCGCATGAGATCAAGAATCCGCTGGGAGGAATCAAGGGTGCAGCACAACTGCTCGCCATGGAACTGAGTGAAGAAAGCTCCATGCTGGACTACACACAGATCATGATTAAGGAAGTAGAGCGAATCAATTTCATCATTGAGGAGTTGATGGATCTTAGCAATCCAAGACCACCTGAGATCGGCGATGTTGAACTGACCAGGGTTCTAAACGATATCATTCTGCTGCAAAGGGAAGCGGCACACGGTCAGAACATCAAATTCCTGTTGGAACTCGATCCGAGTATCCCACCGGTCCAGGGTGATGAGAGCCTTTTGACCCGACTTTTCCTCAATCTCGTCAAGAATGCCAGGGAAGCAATTGACCATGAGGGTGAAGTCTTAATCGAAACCAGGATTTCTTCCAGTTACCACATGACCAGCCCGGGCAGACGCTCATCGCCGATG
>JAJRRB010000054.1 GCA_024279915.1 Deltaproteobacteria bacterium | reverse complement strand
TGCAGCTCAAAGCGCTGCACAGCGAGGTGGCCCGTCAGCAATTTGGCATTCAAAGCCTTCACTGAAAGCTTCATATCAAATGCGAGCTTTCCCTCGAAATTGAGCAAAACATCGTCAGTGATGTCGGAAAATAATGTATTGACGACCTGGTAGGCACTCTCCATACCAAACAGTTTACGTCCCAGACGGCAGACCAGGGTGTTGGTCTGATCGTTATCAGTGAGAGAGAGCATGGTTCCCATACGTTCGAGGCCGAGCCCTTCGAGGGTCTCTTCATCCATAATATTACATTCATGTACATCCAGTTCTTGGCCTCTGGCTTCCTCGATAAACTCGGCACTGTTGTCGATCAATTTGACCGGGATGCCGATATCTTTAAAGTGTTTGGCAATAGCAATTGAAAAAGGATGGACGCCCACCAGCAGAAACCCATCACGAGGCAAAGCGTTGACACCAAGCAAGTTCGCAACCAGGCTGATCGTCAATCCCTGCAGGACAACAGTAGAGATGATGATGAGGAATATGATTGTTTCCAGCGCCTCAGCCTGAGGGAAATGATGTTCAACCAACACAAAGGTAAAGAGTGAAGCCGTAGCCGCCGCAATAATCCCCCGAGGGGCTATCCAGGTCAGGAACAGCTTCTCCCGCAGGTTAAGAGACGTGCCGGCTGTTGTCAGAAAAACCATTAACGGCCTGGCAACAAACAAGACAGCCAGAACAACCAGAATAATTTTCCATCCGTAGCGGGTGATGTTAGCAAGATCAATACGTGAAGAGAGCAGGACAAACAATATCGAAATGATAAGTGTCGACAATCCTTCTTTGAATTCTCGAATTCTTTCTATGGCCGGATGCTTAAACTGACCGAGCATCAAGCCGGCAATCGTGGCAGTGAGCAAGCCGGACTCAGAAGCGAAATGATTGGAAATCCAATAGGTAAATATAACTATACTCAGAATACTCAGGCTCAAATGCTCGTGGATGATCAGCTTTCTGGGGACCAGATAGACTAGGAATTTTCCCGTCAGATAACCGACGACAACGCCCACAGCAATTCGAGAAAAGAAGTGACCGAGTGTTTGCAAGTGGGTGTCTGACTCCGAGATGATAAAGTGCAGCACCACGACCATTATTATGGCACCAACGGCATCAACAATGATCGATTCCCAGGTCAGGATTTCTTTTAGGTTTTTAGCGATCCTTACTCGCGCCAATAAAGGCGCAATCACGGTCGGGCCGGAAACAACCAGAATCGATCCGGTCAGAAAAGAGATGCCCCAATTGATACCCAGGATATAATGCACGCAGACTGCTATCACAACCATCGTAATGATCGGTCCAAACAGGATGATATTGAATATGGCCTTGGGCGCGAGCTTTAGATCTGCAAGATTGAGCGTCATTCCTCCTTCGAAAAGAATAATGGCGACACCCACAGAAATAAGGGCTGCCGTCACATCCGGTATCTGGTCCGTATGCAAAAGACCTAACACCTGCGGACCGGCAAGAATGCCAAAAACCATCAGCAGAATAATCCCCGGGATTTTAAGGCGCAAGGCAATGAACTGCGCCAGCATTCCGAGAAAAACTGCAATACTCAGTGTCTGAAGGATAATTTCGTTTTCCACTAGCCCATCATTCCGTTACTCGAATGCAGCGATACAACTATCAACTGAATCGTGGCAATCGATAATCCCCATGAAACCACTCAATTCGAGTACTTCCTTGATCTGGTCATTCAGGTTACATAAACCTAGCTTGCCGCCACCCTTTTTTATTTGTTTTGCGGTTTTCAGAAGCACACGCAACCCGGCACTGGAGATGTAGTCAACCTGGGAAAAGTCGATGACCATTTTGCCATCACCATTGCCAATATTCTCCCAGATGGACTTTTCGACCTCGGGAGCGGTGTTGGTGTCAAAACGATGGCGTGGGGCAAGAATCGTTACGTCTTCGCGGTTTTCTACAAGCATAAGTTTATCCTTATTATCTTGTTAAGATTCTATTTAGTGATCAAAAACAAGCCTCAGGGTGGCACGACCATTGTCTGATTTACTTTCAACCTTGTCTGCCAATTGACCAATCAACATACCAGAGACATTAGACACCAGCTCATCGAGAGCATCATCGTCGTCATCCTCCATCAGGTCCTCCAAAGAAAGTGGCTTGGCAACAGACAGGTAGATCGGTTCACCTTCATAATCCAACTCAAGGGTTATCTTGTATTCATCGTAAGAGACTTTCAACTCCACCGGCCATTTGGTGATACCGGAGCCACTTAGTTTTTCCAGGGCTTCACCAACCGCCATACCGGCTCGCATCATGACCTGACGTCTGGCTCCCCAGTCTTCGCCTTTTTCTTCCAGGAAGTCTGTGAGCTTGGCCAAAGACTCTATACCAGTCAATTGCATGGTTCCGGATTGAGCAATACCGATTCGAAAAATCATATTGAGCGTCATGGCTGTAACAGTACCGAGGGTCAGTGCCGAACCAAGTATTGGTTTTAGATTTTCCGGAGCACCAGAGATTATTTCAGGCATCATCAGAACCACGGAACCGACCGTTATGCCAAGTCCAATCATAAATGTTCTGCGACTGTTCAACATGCGGGACAGAACCAGTTCCATACCGGCAACCAGCATGTACCCGGCGGTGTAGACAAGGATCGCCCCGACAACAGGCTGTGGTATCTGGGTAATAAAGGTTGAGACCTGAGGCAAGAAGGCGAGGACCACTAGCATCAACCCGGCAATTTGGCCGACTCTTCTTGAAGCTACACCGGAAGCATGAGCTAAACCAAGATTTGCTGATGAAGTGCCGATTGAGTTAATTCCGAACAACCCGGCCAGCAGGACTCCAATCCCATGGCAGGTGACCAAACGGGCGATCATCGGCATGTCGGCCCGATGCCACTTGGCATTGTTGATCTTATCGATGGCCACACCGGTACCGATGCTGTCAACAGCAGAGATCACTTCAATGAGGAGTATCGGTATGGTCGCAGCCAATATAAGTGTGGGTGTCGGTAGGGTATAGCCACTGAAAGGAAGTGAGAAGAGCGGCTGTTCTGTGACCATCCGGAGCTCTTCTTGTCCGAATTCTCCCAGAAGAGTAGCGACAATTAAACCGGAGGCGGTGCCAATCACAATAGCAAACAACTTCAAACGACCAGATGTCCATACTGAAAGACCAATAATAACCACAAGCGTGGTTGTGGCGATTAATATGGAAGGTGTATCAAGCCCCGACCCGCTAAAACCGGTAAAACGCCTGGCCCCTCCTTCGACAAGGCTAAGGCCGAGAAGAACAAGAAGAACACCAGCTACTTCCGCAGGGAAGACAGAGCGAAGTTTCGGCAAGAATCGGGAAAGACCCATTACAATGATTCCGGAGAGGATCGTTGCTCCAGCAGCAGCACCAACTCCAAAAGTCACACTGACCGCGATAAAGCCAGCCATGGTAACCGGTGTGGGCAGATGGACAACCAGATGGCCAGAGCCACACCTAGTCGTTGTCCCTTGCAGGAATGTAGCAATTCCGGCTGCAACAATCCCCATGGAGACAAATCCGCGTAATTCTTCCTGCGACAAGCCAATTTCACGACCTACAATGACCGTATAAACAACCAGCATCAACAGAACGATTGCATGCTGTCCAGCTACTGCAAAGGCTGTTGGAAACCCGGGCGTTTCCTCGGCTATATACAACATGCCCTTGGGCTTTGTTCGCTCTGTTTCTTCGAAAGCCGGGAATAGTGTGTTTAACAATTTAGACCAACCGGACAAAGGCCTCTCCTTACTCCTCAAATCGTTTTATCAGGGTTAATACATTCTGATTGACCTTCCGTTCATAACTAACATCATCCATGACATTACGCACCAGATGTACGCCTAAACCACCAATCTCGCGTTCTTCAATCGAAAGAGTTGTGTCTGGATCTTCCAAACTAAAGGGGTTAAACGGGACACCATCGTCACGAATCACAACAGATAGATAGCTTAGGTAGACATCCACCTTTATATCTATCATATGTTCATCATCATCCTGATAGCCGTACGAGATCGTATTGTTAAGCAGCTCGTCAAAAACCATGGCCACCTGACTCTGAACAACAAGTGACAACCCGGCCTGTTCTGCAAAGATTTCGAAGGCATCCATGAAACCAGACATCTGCTCAAGATCGTTAGTGATCGACGTGTCTAAACGTTTGCCACGTCCTGCATCCGGGTCGCCGTTGAATATCAAGCTTAAGATGGTAATGTCATCAGCTTGCCCTGCATCCTGTTCAAATTCCTTGACCGAGGTTATGATGGCTTGGTTCAAACTCTGACTGTCAGTAAAGGTCTGAGAAGCTAGCAGGCTTTCCAAGCGGTGTTCCTCAAACAGGGCTTCATTCGGGTTCATCGCTTCCGTGACACCGTCAGTGTAGAGCACCAGGGCATCGCCTTCCTCAAGCTTCGTGCAACTCTCTTTATAGGCCAATCCCTCTATGGCTCCGGCTACCGGCCCATGCCGTTCGGCGAGTCTAACAACTTCACCTGACCTTTTGCTGATGTTCGGCGGATTGTGACCAGCATTGGTGAAAACCAACTCCCCGGTTTTGACATTCAGGTAAGCCAGGAAAAGTGTGATGAACATACAGGAGTCATTGCCCTCACAGAGAGCATCATTCACATATGTCATGAGGCTGGCCGGAGAATCGTCGCTTGACGCACGCGATTTGATCAAAGTCTTGCCGACCGCCATGAATAGAGCAGCAGGGACTCCCTTTCCAGAGACATCACCAATACAGAGACAAAGTCGATTCGG
>JAJRRB010000053.1 GCA_024279915.1 Deltaproteobacteria bacterium | reverse complement strand
CGCCTGGACAGGTTTTTATCCCTTTCCATTTTGCTGAAGGGGCCGCTAATGTTCTCACCAATAACGTCCTTGACCCAGAGTCGGGCATTCCTGAGTTCAAGGTCTGTGCAGTGATGGTCGAGCCATGCTGACACAGTTAGATCGACCAGCACTCGAACAGCTACTGGATAAACTGGCGGTCGAATATCGGCTTAAAGTCCCAAAACAGCTGGCCGATGGCACCCGACAGCTGGCTCCCTACAGGGACGGTGCAATCTCTTTGTCGGGTGCCGTACTACATCGTAAACCGACCACCTACTTTTTCCCTCAGATAGAAAGACTGCTGACTATAGATACTTCTGGGACAGTTTCTGTGCCAGTGCAGGCGGAAAAGCCACTGGCACTGTTTGGGCTGAACAGAGCAGATCTGGCTGGGGTCACTTTTCTCGATCGCTTCTTCCTGGCAGCGCCAGTAGATGACGCTTATCTGCGCAATCGAAGTGGTGCTTTGTTGATTGGTTTGACCGGCGCGGCTGGCCCGGATAACAGCTTTTTACCGTTATCTGTGGGTGATTGTGATATCGAAATGATTGCGATCAGGGGAGGCTGGATGGCTTTAGGACATTCCGTTGCCGGGGAGCGGTTGTTGCTCGATTTTCCTGATGGTGACCCTGAAAGGATGGTTGCATTACGCAAATTCAGTGAGAGCAACTCTGGACATCAGGATCTCCTGCAGAAGGCAAGTCAATTACTTACGGATGACAAGGTGCCGGACCAGTTCTGGGTGGAGATTGCTGATCGCTGTATTCTCTGTAGCGGATGCAACCTGGCTTGTCCAACCTGTAATTGCTTTGGCATGCAGGACCGAACCAGTGAAAATGGTACAGAACGCAGTCGGGTCTGGGATTCCTATCAGCTTGATGCCTTTATGCGCGAAGCCAGCGGGCATAACCCACTTGGTACCGAAGCTTTGCGCACCCGACGCCGGATTCACCATAAGCTAGTTGCAGACGTTGAGCGCTGGGGAGAGCTTGGTTGTGTTGCCTGTGGGCGTTGTGACCGCGCTTGCCCGACCGGGATCGGCATGATGGCGGTAGCAGAAGAGTTAGTAAAACGTTACGGGGAAATAAAATAATTATTTACTTTAGGAACCCTCCTCAAGTGGTCGAACCATAACGGGTCTCCGTGAAGGACCATTCGTTCACATGTTTTGATAAATGGACTGTCTTTTCTGGGAAGACTCAACTTAACGGTATTTTAGCCGACTATGAATAGAGAGAAAAAAACAAACTACACATTGCCGCAACGTGATCGGGAAGCTCTTAAAATATTGATCGGCGGCATGCTTGGTTTGGTGGTCGCCATGGGGATTGGTCGTTTTGTGTTTACGCCGATCCTGCCGTTAATGCAGCGTGATCTTGCCATGAGCAATACCGTTGCCGGATGGCTGGCAGGTTTGAATTACCTTGGCTATCTGATTGGAGCGATAGCCTGTTCGCTCTCTCCTAAACTTCTTCTTTCTCGAATGGTGGCTATAAGCTCTTTGCTGCTGAGTCTCGCAACCACTCTGTTTATGGGTCTTACGGTCTCGGCCCTTTGGTGGGGGGTGATGCGCTTTAGCGGCGGAGTCGCAAGTGCCATACTGTTTATCATCATCTCAGCCGAAGTGACCGAAGCTCTCGCTCGGCGTGGCTATACACACTGGGTCGGAGCCTTGTATGGTGGCGTTGGCATCGGTATCGCACTCAGTGGCCTTATTGTTCCACCGTTGGATAAAGTCTGGGGATGGAGTGGTACCTGGATCGGGGCTGGAGCCCTTGCGACAGTGCTTGCGGTCATCGGAATTGCTATTGGCAGAAGACGGGACCTGGTTCAGCCAATTACTATAGACACATCAACCCAAAAGAGTGGGTTACTTAACCTCCGAATGCTTTCCGTTGCCTATTTTTTTGAAGGCCTCGGTTACATTGTCACAGCCACCTTTATTGTCACGATTATTGCCGCCACACCAGGTCTGGCAGCTTTTGCTCCCTACAGTTGGGTCGCTGTCGGACTTGCAGCCGTGCCATCGACTATTTTCTGGCCTTACGTTGCTCGGCGAATTGGCAACAAACGAACTCTCCTGATTGCCTACGCCTTTCAGGGTGTTGGTATTTTTGTCAGCATGTATGCCGACTCAATTATTGAAGTTCTGTTTGTCGCTGTTTCCTTCGGTGGGACCTTTATGGGAATTGTTGCCATGACTCTGGCTGAGGGGAATCTTCGTCTACCCAACGATGGGCGACGCGCAGCAGCAGTCCTTACGGCGAGCTTTGGCATTGGCCAGATGCTTGGACCTGTTCTTGCTGGTATCTTGGCAGATATCCAACAGGGGTTTTTCTTACCCTTAATGCTCGCAGGCATCTGTGTTTTTATTGGAGGTCTGTTTGTCGCCTTTGATCGTCGATTTGCCTCAGCCCATGAACGTGTCTAAACAGGGCCAGCTATTGACTAATGACAAATCCCAAGTCAGGAGCTGACTACGTTAATTTTACTCTGTGAACAGAGTTATTCTGTCAATAAATATCATATTTTGAGAAATGGACTTGGGTTGCATAGATTCTCAGCATGTTTAGCGACAGCGTTGCAATTGTGACAGGTATGGCCAGGATCTTTCATAAGGTCCATTAATTCCTCTTTCCTTCCATCTTTCCTCAATTGGCAGAGATGTAACCAATGTCCTGCAGGATCTTTACACTCGGTTTTTACAGTTTCTGGCATAGTGCCTCCGATAATCGGATGATGTTGGCTTTAAGCAGATTATAGCATCCTTTCTGTAGCAAGGCGTGTTTGCTAACGTGGTCGGTGTCTGGTTTAAACAATAACAGCGCTACAAAGGATTAAACCCTTGGTTGCGCCATTCTTGTTTTCCTTTATTTCAGAGCGTCACGCGCTCAAAGATTAAGCTCGTCAGCCAAAGCCTGACCCACTTGGGGCCGCGCAGCTGCTGGGAGCAAAGAGAGAAACAGCCTTAAATGCATCTTGGCCACAATCAGGGCAGGGTGCTGTCTCTTCCTGCACCTTGGATATCTTTTCAAATGTTTTGTCGCATGGCTCGCAATGGCATTCGAATAATGGCATGATCAACCCCTTAAATTCATTATTAGGCAATATATTCGAATTATACGATTTAAGCAAGAAGAATATCAGGCTTGAAATATGTAAGGAGTGTGAGAGCAGAAACAAACAAGGGACGACTCGTTTGAGAGCCGTCCCTTGTTGATGTAGTGACCATTTCTTAGCCGAGCATCTCTTTGAGGTCCTCTTCTGCTGTTTTGATCGGGGCGATATTGTAGTTCTCAACCAGGAAGTTGAGTACGTTCGGCGTAACGAAAGCCGGCAGTGTCGGACCGAGTTTGATGTTCTTGATACCCAGGTGGAGCAGGGTCAGCAAAATCGCTACAGCCTTCTGCTCATACCATGAGATTATCATGGAAAGAGGCAGGTCGTTGACACCACATTCGAAGGCATCTGCCAGAGCAACGGCAACCTGAATGGCGCTGTAAGCATCGTTGCACTGGCCGACATCGAGTAGACGCGGGATGCCGCCGATATCACCAAAGTCAAGTTTGTTGAAACGATACTTACCGCAAGCAAGAGTCATAATGACTGTGTCTTTTGGTGCCTGTACGGCAAAGTCGGTAAAGTAGTTACGCCCTGGTTTGGCACCGTCGCAGCCGCCGACCAGGAAGAAGTGTTTGATGTCACCGCTCTTGACGGCGGCAATGATTTTGTCAGCTACGCCAAGAATGGCATTGTGGCCAAATCCGGTAAGAATTTCCTTGCCTGGGTTCTCTTCAAGGTTGCCACACTCTTTGGCTTTTGCGATCACTTCAGAGAAATCCCAACCTTCCATGTGCTTGACGCCAGGCCACTGCACCAGGCCCCAGGTGAAGAGACGATCTGTATAGCTTTCTGAAGGCTTCTGGATACAGTTGGTGTTGAAAATGATTGCTCCGGGGAATGCGGCAAATTCCTTGTGCTGGTCTTGCCAGGCACCGCCGTAGTTGGCAACCAGATGGGAATACTTCTTTAAGCCGGGATAGCCGTGAGCTGGCAGCATCTCGCCATGAGTGTAGATATTGACACCAGTTCCCTCAGTTTGCTTGAGAAGCTCTTCAAGGAACTTGAGGTCATGACCGGAAACCAGAATTCCTTTGCCGGCCTTGGTACCAAGCTGCACTGGAGTTGGGACAGGGTGGCCGTAAGCTTCAACATGAGCCTGGTTGAGCAGTTCCATGGTGACGTAGTTGATACGACCAGCTTCAAGTGCGATGCCAACATTAGCCGTTAGGTCGAGGCTGTCATCAAGTTGAGCGGCCAGCGCTTGGTGGGTAAAAGCATAGACTTCATCCGACTCTTTACCGAGGGTGCGTGCATGGTCGGCATAAGCAGCGTAGCCTTTGATACCGTAAGTAATGAGTTCGCGCACCGAGTGGATGTCAGCATCAACGTTGAAATCCTTGACGCCATGAAGTTCACCCAGTTTGACTTGTTCTTCCAAGGTGGCGGGTAAATCCCAGTCCTGAGCTGCTGCCGGAACATCGCCATCATAGTTGCCAGCAAGTTGCTTGGCTTTGCCGCGCAGGCGCACAGCTTCTGTAACGAATTTGGCAATGGCTTCAGGGTCGAAGTCTACATTGGTCACAGTTGTGAAGAGACCATCGATCATAAAGCGATCGATTTCCTGATCTTTAACACCATTTGCACGGGCTTTGTCGGCCCAGAAAGCAATGCCCTTCATCGTGTAAACAAGAAGGTCCTGCAGAGCTGCTACATCAGGTTGTTTGCCACAGACACCAACAACAGTACAACCGCTACCTTTGGACGCTTGCTCGCACTGGTAACAAAACATAGACATGGTTTTTTCCTCCATTCGTGTGGTTGAGTTAATTGTTTTGATTCAGTTGGTTCAAAACTTTTACACTCTATCAGGTTTTTGGGTATTGTCTCTCAAATTTAGTGCTATGATTTGCTATCGTTGAATCACAATTCGTAGCGTTGATGCGAATGTACGCTTTTGCATGCTTCCTTGGATTTGACAGAGGTCAAGAAAATTAAAAAAATGTGAGGCTGAGGACTGATTAAGAATATCCAGCATCTGGCTCCGGAGTCGTCCATGAACTACTGGCTAATGAAGTCTGAACCTTCTTGCTTCTCTCTCGATGAGCTGAAACAGATGCCGAATATGACGGAGCATTGGGACGGGGTGCGCAACTATCAGGCGCGTAATCTTTTGCGTGACACCATCAAGGTTGGCGATGGTGTCCTCTTCTACCACAGCAACTGCCCGGAACCTTCAATCGTTGGTTTGGCCAGAGTCGTTTGTGATGGTTACCCGGATCACACGGCACTTGATCCCAGAGAGAAGCATTTTGACCCGAAAGCCACAGACAATCAGCCCCGTTGGTTTATGGTCGATGTCCAGTATTTATGCCACCTTCCTCATCCCTTGAGCCGAGACGCGTTGCGTCAGCATCCTCTGCTCTCTGGAATGGGAGTGTTACGCAAGGGCAATCGCTTGTCAGTACAACCTGTCACTATTGAAGAATGGCAAGCCGTCCTCGCGATGAATGAAATGGAAGACCCATTAACACCTTGAGGATAAGTTTTTTATGACCAGTGCTCACCTTATGCATCAGGTCTGGTCGGAGCTGTTACTATGAAGAAGTGGACAAAAATTTTCTCGGTTGTCGTAATCCTCCTGGTTGCCCTGGTCGTCGCCTTGGTTGTGCTGGCTAATGTATTGATCACCCCGGAACGGGTAAAGGAAACACTTC
Organism: Deltaproteobacteria bacterium; assembly: GCA_024279915.1. Classification (GTDB taxonomy): domain Bacteria; phylum Desulfobacterota; class Desulfuromonadia; order Desulfuromonadales; family BM103; genus M0040. The sequence continues at coordinate 53,027 of JAJRRB010000053.1, read as the reverse complement.
TGCCCCTCGCTGAAGAGAATCTTAATCGCAAGATTGATCTGGGGAATATAGAGATCAGTCTTTTCTCGGGGATTGAAATTCACGGATTGACAGTCTATGAAGAGGACGGCAACGATGTTTTTGTGTCGACTGATCTGGTTCGGCTCAAATATCAATTATTACCACTATTGGTGATGAAGGTCGTTATCGATGAAGTCCGGCTTGAGAGGCCGAGTATCAGGGTCGTACGTTTCAAAGATGGACAGTTCAATTTCAGTGACCTCTTGAATCCGTCTGACAATGAATCAAGTCCATCGGACCCCTCTGCAGGTTCAAACCCCTCGAATGAGCAGGACAGTATCCCACTCAGCCTTCTGGTCTCAAACCTTCTGCTACAGGATGGACATTTAACCTTTCTTGATCATACCCTTAATGACGAGGCACCCTATCGTTATGAAATTTCCTCCCTGCAAATAGCAGCGAAAGGTATCTCTTCTACAGGAGAAATCCCCTTGTCTGTGCAGTGTCAATTCAACGGTGACCAACTGTCACTCGATGGTCATGTCAGCCTTCTGCCTCTGGCCGTAAATTTTAAGGTTGAACTGCAGGATCTGGATGCTGTTGCTTTTAAGCCATATTTGCAGGATGTTCTGCCTGGTGAAATGGGTGGCTTGAAGGTGAACCTCGAGTCGACGGTTTCCGGAACTCCTGATGAAATCGGACTCAAAGGAAGCCTGTCCTTTACAGACATTGATTTTCTTCTCGATGCAATGCCTGATGCGCCGCTGGAAAATGCCCAACTGGGCATTGGTTACGATGTGTTGTTCGTTTTGAATCAAGAGACGTTGCATATCCGCCAATTAGGGTTTGATTACAACACTATTAAGGTCAACACCACAGGAAAGGTCAGCGGCTTGCTGAGTGCTCTCGCTCTTGATTTGGCAGTTACAGTCCCGGAACTGCAAATCCGACAAGCAATTGATGCTGTTCCTTCAGGGTTGCTCGGTGATGTCGGCTCACTGGATCCAGCCGGATCGCTTTCGATTGAGGCAACCGTGTCTGGCAATATGGATGAAGCTAAGGGTCTCCTGAAGTCAGCAACGATTGATCTGGAAGATGTCCAGGCCACTGTTGGTGGACAGCGCCCCGCATTCTCAGGACAGCTGCTTCTCGCTGGCGATAAAATGTCATCAGAAGGCTTACAGTTGAGGCTTGGCGACAACCATGCCGATATCTACTTTGATGCCAATCATCTTTTTTCCGATCTGATTACGGTCACTGCCGATATCTCATCAGAACGTTTCCTGTTAGAACCGCTTCTTGTTGGCAGTGCCGGATCAATGGTGGTGACGGATCAGAGTGAAGAGGATGTAGAGGAGGAAGTATCAGAGGAGGTGGGGCCTTTTGACATCCCATTACACGCCAAGGGGACGATAACTGTGACTGAGGCCTTATGGAAAGAGCTGGTCATTAATGACTTCATCGCCCAATATGAGCTCAAAGACAATATTTTCAAACTTGCCCAAATGGATGGGCAGGTTGCTGGTGGATCCTTTAATAACAACGCACGTGTTGACTTGGGCAAAAGGGCTTGGCATATTCTGCTAATCTAAGAATGAAAAGCATACAGGTCGACCCGTTGTTGACGGTATTTGCACCGAAGGCCGCTGGTAGCCTCCTGGGAGCCCTGGATCTGACCTTTGCTCTTGATGGACGAGGAACAGAGTGGCAGACCCTCAGTCGTAATCTTTCTGGTGCCGGGAATCTGCTGGTTGTGGATGGACGCCTGGTCAGCCCGGGTTTGGTAAATGGCTTGAGTTCCTTTTTGCATCTCCCCGAACTGACTGATATCCCGTTTGATAACTTTAATAGTCAGTTCAAGGTCGTGGATGGTAAAGTCATTATGGACAGTCAGTTACTCAGTAAAACGCTCAAACTTTTCCCGAAGGGTACTATCGGCCTGGACGGCTCTCTAAATTTAGGCCTTGATACGCGTCTGAGTCCTGAATTGTCTGCACGGTTGGATAAAAAAGGTGCTGTCTCAAGCTATCTTGCAGATAAGGATGGTTGGACCCAGATGCCGTTATTGGTCAAAGGAGACATTTCTTCACCAAGCTTCGGCCTGGATCCCAAGGGGGTGAAAAAACAGGCAGCAAAGGCATTGACCAACGAGTTAAGTCGTCAAATCGACAAACTTTTCAAACGATCCGAGCCAGGACAGGGGACTGAACAACAGGAAGAAGAGACTGCTCCTGCAGAGGATTCGGCGCGTAAGCTGTTGCAGGATTCGCTACAGAAGCTGTTTGGTAATTGACCATCAATCCTTGGACGACAAGGATGTTTTCTACAGAGAGGATAAGTTCTTATGAGTGGTACCAAGTATTTCAGTGGCCTGGAAGTTATTCTGGCTGCAAAAGAAGTTGAAAAGAATGGCCATCGTTTTTACTCTGTTATGGCTGAGCAGGCATCCGCTCCATTATTGAAAGAGCTCTTCTCCTTGCTTGCCCAGGATGAAGTTGAGCATCTCCGGCGCTTGAATCAGTTGGAGGCCAACTATCAAGAGGGTGTTTTTGCTGATTGTGAGGAGGAATTTTTACCGTATCTAAGCCAGTTTAACGCCACAAAGATTTTCCCTGATGCTGAGCGCCTGGAGTCGATTCTAAAATCAGATTCTGCAGATATTCAAGCGCTGGATATGGCGATCGAGGCTGAAGAGAAGTTCGCAGAATATTTTTCCAGAGCTAGTGAGCTTGCACAAACAGAGGATGGCAAGGAGGCTTTTTCCTGGTTGGCCGGTGAGGAAGCCAGACATGCGAAAATTCTGAAAGAACGTCGTGTTAACTATGCCGAGGATTGATTCTGATAGCTGCTCTGTAGTGACTGTTTGTATCAATGAAACAATGAAAGACCTGCCACTTGTTGCGCAGGTCTTTGATTTACCTATCTTCTCACCCTAATCACGGGTTCTTCCGGCACAATAAAGCGCCGGTTCGTTTGAAAACTTATATAATGATCAGGCTTTTTTTCGATAGGCATAACCTCCTTGTGAGGGGTTGGCGTTACGAGCAACGTTGCTTCGAATAGAGTATAACGGCTTTTTATTCTTTTTCACCCCGTAGAAAGCATTATTTGCTGCAAATGTATTTCCTTTGAATTGTTGACAGCACTGCTGTACTTAGATTGCAGAAAATTAATTTATCTTGACCGTTGACATTGTGAAACTATCTTATAAGAGTATTAAATAATGTGAAAGCCATCCCTATCGTAAGGTAGGCGCGGAAAACTACGGATCCGCCCTCAAAAACCTCCTCGGACAGCCGGGTTGCCATAAAATTGGCCCCGGCTTTGATTGTCTTAGCCGGGAGAATGAAATGGGAAGGAGAAGAATATGGAAGTTTTTCTATTAAGTGTCGTCAGTGCTTTTCTGCTTTTTGCTGTGTTTTTGCCGCTTTTTGGAGTTGCTCTTGGGCTCTTTTGTTACTATGTGCTGCCATATGTTTTCGGCGGTCTTGTCTCTCTCGGGCTTCTTATGTTCGCAGGTGTGAAAGTTCTTTTTGCCTTGTGGGTATGGCTTGTCGCTCTACTGTGGGCTTCTGCTATGTGGTTTGTGAAAATGAAGTTCCGCAAGCTTGGCTCAGAAATTGAGCACTACCGCGCCGCTCATGTAATCTTGTTGTGTGGAGCTCCGTACCGCCGCAAGCGGAATGAACTACACGGAACTTTTGCAATGGAAGGTGAGGCTTAAGTGTCTGCAAGGCAGCGCCGGATGGGTATTAATCACGTCATTGAGTCATTGTGAACGGTGGAGAGGGTTGCTGTGCGTTGTAACTGTGCAAGCTTGGTTATGTTTGTTGGTTCGCGTCTGTTACCAACCTTCGAAATTTGCAAGCAGCTCGCAGACGACCTCGGTGCATTCATGATCGAGATCAAAAGTTAGCCCACAGAGTGATTTGTGACACTCAATGCGACTGGCTAACTCTTCACCCCAGGCAGGGTCATAAAAACTGACCATCGCCGCAAGGAACTGCTCTTCTCCTTCACTTTCATCTTCGAACGCAGCATCAACGACATCCTGCAGTGGCCGTAAATCCTCCTTACATGTTGCGGATTCCGGGGTTCCTGGGCCAAAAAAATGTGGCCCAAGGAAAATCACCCCACGCTTCCATGCCTGCAAAAAACGTGAATGTTTTTCAGCTGACTGTTGCAATACGTTCAGCACATTATCCTTGTGCATGGCATTACCTCACCCGTTGCGATACAAGGTCTGTAACAGAGGTCACTAAAGCATTCTACCAAAGAAATATGACTTTGCCGGGCTGCAACAGTAATGATTAAAAACAGGGCCCGGCGACGTAAGCCAGGCCCTGTGAATGATGGTGACTTGTTAATAGGTAACAGTAATTTCGACATTAAGCTCTTCAGCGACAAGGTTCAAGCCCTCTCCGAAGGTTTTTGTCGAAGTAGATTCAGGGACCTGAATGTGAATATCCATCAGATAAAGAGCTGTTCCACTCTCCGGAGTTACCTTCACCGTTGATTTCAAATCAACGATATTGAATGAATTGTTAGAGAGAAACTGACTGATTTTGAAAACAATCCCTGCCTGGTCCATCCCCTCAACGTGCAAGGTACAAGTAGAAAACTCTTCCTGGCTTATCTGGCTACGCTCTTTAAGAGGCCGAATAAAGGCAGAGATGTTTTTCTGCTGCTCCAGATTATTGCATTTCTCAAGCAGGGTTGCTTCGATGTTGTCGTTATTAGATGAAAAGAGTAGGTTGATGGTGAACTCATCGGACAACATCGACATGGATGTATCTTCAAGGTTACAGTCGTTCTCATACAAAACCTCTGTCACATCGGCAACGATGCCAGGCCTGTCTTTGCCAAAGGCGGTCATGATGTATCGCTTATGCATCTCTACCTCCATCTTTTCATCCGTTTATAGTTTATAAAACACACCATTTTCTCACGTCCTGAAGGTTTGTTCAATTGTTTCTCCGTCCGTCAATCGGTGTGCTGCTTTTGTGTCTTCTCCGTTTTACAGCAAATTCTGAAATTTTGTATTTCCTTGAACATCAAGAACCACCCTTTGTGGTAGTCTCTATGCACCTACTTGTTGAAAACTACTTTAATATGGGAGAGATGCTATGACCGATCAGAATGACAAAAGAGAAGAACAGGGAGAAGTCGGCCTTTATGAAAAATTGGCCTCTCGTACCGCGGATCTTCTGGAGGAGGGAAAGAAAACCTTTGACGAGGCGCTCAAAAAGGCTAAAGAGGAACTTTCTACCGCAGGCGATTTCTCGCGAGAGCAAGCAGACAAGCTTGGTGAATATGTCCGAAGAGATTTGAAAGAGAACGCCAACAAGGCCAAAGATGCTGTCGTAAAAGCTGTAGAACCGCAGCGTGTAGCTGCTGGGGTGCAGAGTGCTTTTACACGAATCCTCACAAGTGCTGCTGAAACACTCACAGAGCTTGCTGAGAAATCGGAAAAATCTCTGGAATTTAAAACGGGTGAGATCACAAGTCCGGGTACATTAACCTGCAAAGAGTGTGAAGCTGAAATGCATATGACCAAAACAACCCGGATTCCGCCTTGCCCGAAGTGTCATAAAACGATTTTCCGTAAATCATATTAACTTCGCGTGTATTTTAAAACGTCTAACAGCCAGTCTCCCGTTCTCTGTTTACGTGGATTGGCCCGCAATGAGGAATGTAGTACATGAAGATTGAATGGTATCCAGGGCACATGGCAAAAGCTAAACGGCAGATTGCCGAAGTGATGCCGAAGATCGACCTGGTCATCGAAGTCCTTGATGCACGTCTGCCAGCCTCCAGTGCCAACCCGATGCTGGAAAAGCTGCGTGGCAATAAACCCTGTATCAAAGTCCTGAACAAAAGCGATCTCGCTGACCCTGGCGTGACCGACTTATGGGTTGAGTATTTCGATCAGATGGAGGGTGTTAAAGCCATCCCGATTGAAGCAAATAAGCGCTCAGCAGTGGGCCAGATTCCTAAACTTTGTCGTCGTTTGATGCCCCATCGCGGCGTACCCGGAAAAACTTTACGGGCAATGGTTGTTGGTATCCCCAATGTAGGCAAGTCGACTCTGATCAATACTCTGGCTGGTAAAAAAATGGCCAGGGTTGGCGATAAGCCGGCGATAACGACCTGTCCACAACAGATTGATCTGCGCAACGGTATTCACCTCGCCGATACGCCCGGTTTGCTCTGGCCTGACATTCGCAATCAGAAGGGCGCTTACCGATTAGCGGCCAGCGGTGCGATAGGCGAGGGCGGCATGGATTATGTGGAGGTCGCTCTTTTTGCCGCGGAATATCTAATGAACCATTACAGTGGACCACTTGCTGCTCGTTATAAACTCGCTGATATGCCGGAAAGTGCCTCTTTACTGATTGAGCAGATTGGTCGTAAACGTGGCTGCCTGATTGCCGGGGGCAACGTTGACCTACAGCGAGCGTCAGAACTGCTTCTGCGTGAGTTGCGATCCGGGCTGATCGGCAGGGTCAGCCTGGAAACACCCGGAATGGACTTAGAAAAAGAGGGTGGTTGTGACAGCTGAGGAGCTAGAAAAACTCATCAAGACCGGTCAAGTTCCGGTTGTCCTGGATGTTCGCAGTGGCTTTGAATTCAAGTCGGGCCATATTTGTGGGGCCATTCATGCGCCTTTGGTCAGTTTCCTGAAGACAGCGCGAACCGCCTCCAATAACAAGGAAGATCTGTTGGTCCTCATTTGCGAACATGGGCCTCGTGCGCAGTTTGCCAAGGCCATGCTCAAATGGAAAGGTTACAAAAATCTTGAATTACTGAACGGGCATATGAGCCAATGGCGTCAGTCAGGACGATCGGTGAAGAAAGGCTAGTCATCGCAACTGACACCATCTGAAAGTAGTATTTCCAAGCACTTTTATCCCATGAATCATCTTCATACAGAAAACAGTCCATATCTTCTGCAGCACATCGACAATTCCGTTGACTGGTATCCATGGTCGGACTCAGCTTTTGAACGTGCCAGTAGTGAAAACAAGCTGATTTTTCTCTCTGTCGGCTATTCGACCTGTCACTGGTGTCATGTTATGGCCCACGAATGCTTCGAAGACGAAGAGGTCGCCGAACTTCTCAACCAGAATTACATTTCTATAAAAGTTGATCGTGAAGAGCGTCCAGATATCTGCGCTGGATCCAAGCCAACAGATTGTTGTTATTTGTCTAAAGGGGCAGAGAGCACCTACAGCAGCACGTTACCTGATTGGCAAAGGATTTAAAAACGTCGTTGTTGTTGATGGTGGATTGCAACAATGGGTATTAGACGGTCGTCCTGTCAAACAAGCCATATAAGTTGCTTAAATCACAAAAAAACACCCTGCGGATACCCGCAGGGTGTTTTTACTAAAGCAGTGTAAATTTAACTCAAACTTTACATACATTCGATGACTGAGGGCCTTTCTGCCCTTCGGTAACATCAAAAGTTACCCGATCTCCTTCAGCGAGAGATTTGAAACCGTCTCCCTGAATCTCTGAAAAGTGAACAAACACGTCTGGTCCATTGTCCTGCTCGATAAAACCAAAACCCTTTGCATCGTTAAACCACTTCACTGTGCCTTCTGCCATTACTCCTCCAAATTCCCCGGTGGGACTTATTGTTGTGCAACTTTCAATCGCCCAAAAAAAGTAAAACGCACAGTCCATTTGGATCTGTTTGTTCTGATCATTGCTGACACCATGTCAAACTGATGGCGGCGAAAAATGCACAAAAAACGCATAACCTCTTCATATTACCAGCATTTATCCAGAAATCAAAATAATAACTTCAGAACTAAGTAATGCTCCCACAAAGCAAGTTAGGCTTCCGCATCAATGTCCGCCTCCACAACAAAGCGTTTGATTTTACGTGTCGTGGTTTGGGGAATTCAATATCACGCAGAGTGAATCTCTTAATCCTTTTGTAGTCAGCCAAATTCTTGCCGCGTTCTGAGATCTCTTTGCGAATAAGTCTCTCTATTTCCTGGGTGCCAAAAGGAGCTGAACCAGCTTCTGACGCATAAGCATCAAGTGCATCCTGGTCAGGGTAGATCATGGCATAAACTTCTTCAGAGGTATTGTCAACCTTGTGACCGTAAACCATGATTTCTGCAATGAAAGGACTGTTTGATACTTCGTTTTCTACTTCCTCCGGGTAAACATTCTTGCCGTTTGCCGTAACAATCAGATTTTTGACCCGTCCGCAGATTGCCAGATATCCATCTTCTTCGATACGACCCAGATCGCCGGTATGATACCAGCCATCTGTAATCGCTTCGTTAGTGGCTTCCTGGTTGTTGTAGTAGCCGAGCATTATATTCGGCCCCTTTGCCCATATTTCACCAACACCTTCAGCGTTCGGCTCATGGATTTTAACCTCGACCCCTGGCATTGGTCTGCCAACTGTACCTAATCGGTTTACCTTGGGAGTCTCCACTGCAATGACCGGTGAGGTTTCTGTAATGCCGTAGCCCTGATAGACGTTGAGACCAAGATCCATGAGCCTGGATGCGATGACCGGGTCGAGAGCCGCTCCACCGCTGATAAACACAGGATTGCCTCCAAAGGCTGCGCGGATTTTCTTGGTGACAATCGACCGGGTTGGGGCAAAGTTGAAAAGCGCTTGCGACAACTTCTGGCTTTCGATCTTGCGCGACATACGATCGACAAGTAAACGGAAAACTGCCGGAACACCAAGTAGAAAATTTGGTTTAACTTCGCCGAGGTTGTCACCAAGCTTTCGCAGGCTCTCTGCAAAGGAAACAGCCCCTCCCACCGAGAGTGGCAGGATGATACCAGCAACCAACTCAAAGACATGGTTAATAGGCAGAAAGGAAAGGGTGTGCATGCTGGCGTCAAGTTCAAAAAGATCTGCCGCCGCACGGACATTGCTGATGATGTTCGCATGACTCAACATGGCCCCCTTGGATCGGCCAGTCGTTCCTGATGTATAGAGGATGACTGCAGGGTCGTACGATTCACCTTGCAACAGGGGAGGAGGCAGCGTTTTCTGGAAATCGGTTAGTGATTCCACGCTGAAGAGTGGTATCTCCTTGTTGCGTGTGTGTAACAGGCGTGAAAAGAAACTTTTCTTTTCCTCTCCTGGCTTGACTGTTTCAGGTACGATCAGCTGCTGGAAACCTTTGGCCAGATTCTCAAATTTTTCTGCGTCAGCTTTACTGATTTGGTATTGATGACTGAGTAGGTGCCATTCATTGACCAATGACGACAGTGCATTTTCAGCCCGAGGTGAAAGCGAGCCATCCTGTGCTGGAACATAATTCAAAAAGACAATTTTTTCAAGGGATGGCAAGCTCTCGGCAATGTCGAGAATTATTTCGAGAAACGCATGCTCAGTAAAGAGCACTCGGGCACCACAGTCCTTAAGGATGTGACGAAGTTCTGCCTGCTTAAGGTCCTTATCAATCGGTACGGCAATGGCATTACTTTTAAGAACACCGAAGTAAGCCATCACCCAGTCTGGAGAAGAGGGGGCCAGCAGGGCAGCACGTTCACCGGCCTTAAGGCCCCACTCAGACAGGCCAGCAGCTATATGATCAGATGTTTGCCATATCCGCTCGTAATTGTACTCGGACCAACGACCAGACACTTTTTGACGTAGTGCCGTTTTCTTTGGTTGTTTGTGACAGCTTTTCTGCAACATCTCTATAATGAGTGACATCAATCATTCTCCACAGTTAATATGCTTGCAACTATATTCTACTCATCTTAAACAGGCGCTTGCCTGCAAAGCAAGAACAAAGCCTGACGACTGTTCTTTAAAGAGACCTGCAAAAAAACATTTACGATCTTTTGCTTCTTTACAAAACGTCAAGATTCCGATATTTTTCATTGTTCTTCAGAGTTATATCCGTTCGCTAACTGGTTTTCGTCCGGAAACGGCCCTTTTCCGCAATCTCTGCGTCAATCTGCACATTTGATTGTGCGGCGTAAAGTGCTACGCCTCCGCTCAAATACTTGGTTTCCTTGACCTTGCGAAAAATTGCTCGCTTCCAAATCGAAAACGGCACCTGTGCCATCTGGAGTTTCCGGATGGACACTAACTATCCGCAGATCTAAACCTTGGCTGCGAGGAATATGTCTTCTAATCTATGAAACAGTCACAAATTCGCAACTTTTCCATTATTGCTCATATCGACCATGGTAAATCGACGCTGGCTGACCGCCTGCTTGAAGTCACTGGTGCACTTTCTGACCGTGAAAAAACGAACCAGTTTCTCGATAAAATGGATCTCGAACGTGAGCGCGGTATCACCATTAAAGCTCAGGCCGTGCGTCTGAATTATACCGCAGTCGATGGCCAGGAATATATTCTCAACCTGATTGATACCCCGGGCCATGTTGACTTCACTTATGAAGTCAGTCGTTCTCTTTCTGCTTGTGAGGGAGCCTTGTTGGTCGTTGATGCCGCCCAGGGGGTCGAAGCACAGACTCTGGCTAATGTATATCTGGCTATCGACGAGGAGTTGGAAGTTTTTCCGGTTTTGAACAAAATTGACCTGCCCAGCGCAGATCCGGAGAGGGTTCGCGCTGAGATTGAAGAGATTATCGGCCTCGATGCCAGTGACGCTGTGGCTGCCAGTGCCAAGTCAGGCATCGGTATTGATGAGATCCTCGAGGCTATTGTCCAGAAAATTCCGGCACCTCAGGGTGATGCTGATGGACCCCTCAAGGCTCTGATCTTTGATTCATGGTACGACCCTTACCAGGGCGTTATTGTTCTTGTGCGTGTGATTGACGGTTCGATAAAAAAAGGTGACAAGATCCGCCTGATGGCCAGCCGCACAGAACATGAGGTCCTGAAGGTCGGTGTTTTTGCTCCGCACACGATGGCGGTGAATGAACTGACCGCAGGAGAAGTTGGTTTTATAACCGCCAGCATCAAGGTGATTCAGGATGCCAAGGTCGGAGATACCATTACTCACGTCCGCAGACCGGCAGAACAAGCGCTTCCCGGCTTTAAGGAAGTCAAACCGATGGTCTTCTCCGGTCTCTACCCGATCGACTCAGGTGATTATGAGGACTTGCGTGACGCTATGGAAAAGCTGCGTCTCAACGACAGTTCATTCTCTTTTGAACCGGAGAACTCAATGGCGCTCGGCTTCGGTTTCCGTTGTGGTTTCCTTGGCCTGCTGCATATGGAGATCATCCAGGAGCGTCTGGAGCGGGAATTCGGCGTTGACCTGATTACGACCGCACCAACTGTTGTTTATCGAGTCACCACCTTAAAAGGCGAAGTGATCAATGTTGATAGTGCCAATAAACTTCCCGATGTTCAGAATATAGAGAAGATTGAGGAACCTTTCATCCTTTCTTCAGTGCACGTGCCCAATGAGTTTGTCGGTGCTGTGTTGGCTCTTTGCGAAGAGAAACGTGGTATGCAGCGTGAGATCAAGTATCTCACCGCTAATCGCGTCATGGTTATCTATGAACTACCACTCAACGAAATAGTCCTCGATTTTTTTGATCGTCTCAAGAGCCTGTCACGTGGCTATGCCTCTCTTGATTATGAGCATCTCGACTACCGTCCGAGTGAACTGGTCCGTCTCAACATCCTCATCAACGGTGAACTCGTCGATGCGCTCTCTTTGATTGTGCATCGCGACAAAGCTCAATATCGTGGTCGTGACCTGGTTTCGAAAATGAAGGAGTTTATCCCTCGTCAGCAGTTTGAAGTGGCAATCCAGGCAGCCATAGGAAACAAGGTTATCGCCCGAGAAACAGTTAAAGCTTTACGTAAAGATGTCACGGCAAAGTGTTATGGCGGAGACATATCACGTAAACGCAAGCTGCTCGAAAAGCAGAAGGAAGGCAAGAAGCGTATGAAGCAGGTCGGCAACGTGGAACTGCCCCAGGAAGCATTTCTCGCTATACTGAAAGTCAAGGAAAAGTAAGTAATGAAGTTCTTCTCGAAAGACAAGGTTGCAGACGAACAAGCCAAACCCAAAAAGTCGCAGTTACGCGATTGGGGAGAAGCGTTGATTGTTGCGGCAATCCTGGCCTTGATCATACGCACATTCGTGATACAGGCATTCAAGATTCCGTCCGGTTCGATGGAAGATACTTTGTTGATTGGGGACCATTTGTTAGTAAGCAAGTTTATCTATGGCCTTCAGGTACCATTCAGTGATGAACCGATCCTGTCAATACGCGATCCGGAGCGTGGCGACATCATTGTTTTTGAATTCCCGGAAGATAAGGACAAGTCTTATTTCAAGCGTCGTGATTTTATCAAGAGAGTCATCGGTGTGCCTGGTGATAAGATCGAAATTCGCAACAAAAACGTTTACGTCAATGGTGAACGTTACCTGACCCCTGAGGCCGTCTACAAAGACGGAAACATGACTGCTGGTCCACGCGACAACATGCCTCTGATTACAGTGCCACAGGACAATTATTTCGTTATGGGTGACAACCGTGATCGTTCCTACGATAGTCGCTTCTGGAGATTTGTCGACCGCACGGCGATCAAGGGTAAAGCATTTATCAAATACTGGTCCTGGGACAGTGAAAAATTTTCACCGCGCTGGAGCCGTATTGGGCGCATGATCGACTGATTCAGAAGTGGCGTAACTGACGTCGTGACATAGTTAATTGTAAACAAGTGGCGCATCTCAATTTTGAGGGCGCCTCTTGCATTTCATCACCTATCAATTACAATCCAAGCTACTTAGTATTTTGTGAGATATCCTATGTTTCTTAATTATGTCACCACATTACTGCATGAGAATCAGGCATTACTCTTCTTCTTGGTGCTTGGTTTCGGCTTCATGATCGGCAAAATCAAGTTCAAGGGCTTCGAGTTTGGTTCGGTCGCAGGAGTGCTGTTTGTTGGTTTGGTTTTTGGTCATTATGGGTATGGTGAGAATCTGCCGGTGCAAAGTATCGGTTTCATGATGTTTATCTACTCAGTTGGTTTGCAGGCCGGACCGCGTTTCTTCTCTGTCCTGATGAAAGATGGTTTACGCTATTTTGTCCTCGCCTTGGTTGTGGCATCCAGTGGCTTTGCCGTTGCGTCGGTAACCGCACAGTTTTTTGCTCTTGATCCTGGCTCTTCTGCTGGTATCCTGGCTGGGGCTCTGACGACAACTCCAACGTTAGCTGCCGCCGAAGATGCCATCCGCTCTGGCATCATTCTCCCCCCGGACGGGTTCTCCAAAGAGATGATGTTGAACAACATCATGACCGGTTATGCAATTACCTACCTCTTCGGCCTGATCGGACTGATTCTGCTGATTCGCCTGATTCCTAAGCTGACCAAGGTCGATCTGGTTGAGGAAGCTAAAGCCCTGGCCGGCGAAGACATGGCGTCGAACAGCAATCAGATGGCAGGCCTCGGCAAGATCGTCACCCGAGCATTTCTGGTGACAAAAGAAGAGTTTGTTGGCATTTCCCTGGGAGAATTTCTGAAAGCCGGCACCGGATCTGTGACGATGCACAAGCTCAAACGGGGTGAAGAATTCATCCCGATTGACGTCGACACAGTCCTGCAACTCGGAGACAAAGCCTCCTTTGTCGGTGCTCAGGACAAGTTAATCATGGGAGCAGAGAGGCTTGGCCCGGAAATTATAGACCCTGACTTACTGGATGCCGGTACTGAATCATGTCAGATTGTCCTCACCCGGAAGAAGGCTACGGGGTTGAGCGTCTCGCGTCAAAGTATTGTTCAGAAGTATGGCTGTGTTCTCTCCAGCGTAAAACGTCTGGGTATTGCCGTGCCACTTGATCCCCATGTGGTATTGCTACGTGGTGACGTTCTTGATGTTACTGGACCTAGTGTCAGTATCGAGCGGATGCAGAAGTCTTTCGGTCACGCCGAACGTAATATCGATGAAACCGACCTGTTAACTTTTGCCCTTGGTATTGCTGCCGGCATCCTGATTGGTAGCTATACGATCAACGTTATGGGCGTTGATGTTGGGTTGGGCGCCGCTGGCGGTCTGTTATCTGTCGGCCTGGTGATTGGCTTTCTACGTTCAATCCACCCAACCTTCGGGCGTATGCCAAGCGCTGCACGTTACGTGTTGATGGAACTGGGCATGCTCTTCTTCATGACTGCTATCGGCCTTAAGGCCGGTCATGGCATTGTCGCTGCTCTGGAAAAATCCGGCCCATCCCTGATTGTGGCAGGAATATTGACCACCGTCATTCCCGTTCTCTTCAGCTACTATTTTGGCCGTAAAGTTCTAAAGATCAATCCCGTACTGCTGCTTGGCGCAATAACCGGAGCGATGACCAGCGGTGCTTGTCTAAGTATTGTCAATAAAGAGGCCAAGAGCACCATACCATCCCTCGGCTATACCGGCGCATACGCTTTTGCCAACATCTTTCTGACGGTGGCGGGGAGTCTGATCCTGCTTGTATAGTGTCCAAGCTATAGTTCCTGGGGCTCTCCAGGAGGCTTCTTCATACCATTCTTTATTTCTAAATTAGCCCTTTGAATAATAAGCCGCTTGTTTTTGTTGACTCACTATTTTCCCCTTGATATATTGCTGAAAATTTGACGATAAAACGTCTCCTTTTAAGCCGATCCAGAGAGGTCGGCAAGGGTGGCTCAAAATGACTTACATAAATACCCACAATAAGACCTGTGCCTTTTCGTACTCTGCGGAAAGGTATTTTTTTGTCCTGAATTCATTTTTGTCCTAAGTACAAGGGGAGGAAGAAAATGGCCAAAGCGGAAACAATAATATTGGACAAGGCGGGCATAGACCGCGCCATCACCAGGGTTGCACACGAAATCCTGGAATACAACAAGGGCTGTGTGGATCTTGCTCTGATTGGGATTCGCACCGGTGGTGATCATCTGGCGAGCCTTCTCCAATCGCGTATCAATAAAATTGAAGAGATTGAAGTGCCGCTTGGTGCGGTTGACATAACCATGTATCGCGACGACCTAGCGGCACGTGGCAGCAAGCCGATCGGCAAGACTGAAATTCCGTTCCCGCTTGATGGGAAACATGTTGTCCTCGTTGATGATGTTCTCTATACCGGCAGAACAATTCGCTCGGCGATGGATGCCTTGATGGATTTTGGCCGTCCGAGCACAATCCAACTTGCTGTACTGATCGATCGTGGTCACCGTGAGCTGCCGATTCGCTCGGATTATGTGGGCCGCAACGTGCCGACAGCCCGTGAAGAGGACGTTGTTGTTGTCTTCGATGAAAATCAGAACCCGGTTGAAGTAAAACTGGTCAAGCCATAACCGTCATGGAGGAAAGGCATGTCATTTACGCACAAACATATTCTCGGCATTGAACAGCTGGCAAAAGAGGACATCAAGTTGATCCTTGATACGGCTGACGCCTTCAAGGAAGTCAACTCCAGAGAGATTAAGAAGGTGCCGACGCTGCGTGGTAAAACTATTATCAACGCATTCTTCGAAGCCAGCACCCGTACCCGACTCTCATTTGAGATCGCCGGTAAACGCTTGTCTGCCGACACGGTCAATATCTCCGGTTCGACCTCGTCCGTCGTTAAGGGGGAGACTCTGGAGGATACGGCCAAAAATATTGAAGCAATGTCTCCGGATATCATTGTTATTCGACATGGCCACTCCGGCTCACCACACTATCTGGCAGAGCGGGTTGGCTGCTCGGTCATTAACGCTGGCGACGGTACTCATGAGCATCCCAGCCAGGCACTGCTGGATCTGATGACGATGCGCGAGCATAAGGGCAGCATAGAAGGGCTGGAAGTCGCGATTGTTGGTGACATTGCCCACAGCCGCGTAGTGCGCTCCAATATTTATGCTTTGTCAAAGATGGGTGCCAGGGTGCGCCTCTGTGGCCCCGGAACCATGTTGCCGATCGGTATCGAGCGTCTCGGTAATGTTGAGGTCTGTACCGACATGCGGGAAGCTATCAAGGATGCCGACGTGGTTATGATGCTACGCATTCAGATGGAGCGGCAGAGCAACATTATGATACCGAGTCTACGGGAATATGCCCGTTTTTACGGTCTCAATCCAACGAACTTGTTGCTGGCCAAGCCTGATGCCATCGTTATGCATCCCGGGCCAATGAATCGCGGCGTGGAGATTTCTTCCGTAGTTGCTGACGGCGTGCAGAATGTCATCCTCGACCAGGTTGAAAATGGTGTTGCTGTACGCATGGCGCTGCTTTATCTGGTCAGTGGCGTCGAATCAATGCAAACCAAGTAGGCACTTTAATAATAAGGAACAGGTGAAATCATGGCGAAAATTCTGATTAAGGGCGGGCGGGTCATCAGCCCGGCACAAAAACTTGACGATATCTGTGATGTCCTGATCGAAAAGGGCAAAATTACCGCAATTGGCAAAAAGCTGGATAGCAAGGGCACCGAGGTGATTGATGCTTCCGGCAAGGTGGTTACTCCCGGCCTAGTTGATATTCATGTCCATCTGCGCGATCCCGGCCTTGAGTACAAAGAAGATATTGCTTCCGGGACGTTGTCGGCGGTTACTGGTGGCTTTACCGCAGTTGCTTGCATGCCAAATACTGATCCGGTCAATGACAGCCAGACTGTGACCAGCTATATTCTGAAAAAAGCGGCAGATGAAGGGCACTGTCGGGTTTTCCCAATTGCCAGTATTACAAAAGGTCTTGACGGCGAATCATTGACAGAAATGGGTGAGTTGAGGGCGCTAGGCGTTTATGCTGTTTCCGATGACGGCAAGCCAGTCAGCAATCCACAACTGATGCGCCG
The DNA here is from genome assembly GCA_024279915.1 of Deltaproteobacteria bacterium. Taxonomy (GTDB): domain Bacteria; phylum Desulfobacterota; class Desulfuromonadia; order Desulfuromonadales; family BM103; genus M0040. Next base: position 36,299 of record JAJRRB010000053.1, on the reverse strand, counting down.
AGCAATGGAATATGCCAAACCTTTTGGCCTGACAATCACCTCGCATGCCGAGGACCTTGACTTGGTCGGCTCTGGAGTCATGAACGAAGGCCCGGTCTCCACAGAACTCGGTCTCAAGGGGATTCCCTGGGTTTCTGAGGACTCTGCCACAGCCAGAGAGGTGATGCTTGCTGAATTTACCGGCGCTCACCTGCATGTGGCTCATGTCTCCACCAAAGGTTCGATTGATATCGTTCGGCAGGCGAAAAAACGTGGTGTGAATGTCACCTGTGAGGCGGCTCCCCATCACTTCACCTTGACTGATGACGCGGTACGTGGATACAACACCAATGCCAAGATGAATCCACCGTTGCGCAGTGAAGAGGATAGAGAAGCTGTGCGCCAGGGAATCGCAGACGGCACTGTTGACGCGATTGCCACAGATCATGCTCCTCACCATATTGATGAGAAGAACGTGGAGTTCAGCATTGCCATGAACGGCATTGTCGGACTGGAAACAGCTCTGCCGCTGACCTTAAAGCTTGTTGAAGAAGGGGTCATCGACCTGCCGAAGGCGGTTGCTCTTCTGACCTGCGGCCCTGCTGAGTCTCTGGGGCTACCTGTGGGCCAACTGGAAGTAGGCGGAGCCGCTGATATCACAGTCATCGACCCGAATCTCGAATGGACCGTTGAAGCACAAAAGCTGGCGAGTAAAAGCAAGAACACTCCGTTTGATGGCTGGCAGATGAAGGGTGCGGCAGTCTGCACCATCGTTGCTGGCAAAATCGCATATAAGAGAGGTTGAATATGAAAGCAGTATTGGCCCTGGCCGATGGCAGGATCTTTTACGGCCAGTCCTTCGGCGCCTCCGGTGAAGTTTCCGGTGAGGTCGTTTTTAATACAAGTATGTACGGTTACCAGGAGATCCTGACCGATCCGTCCTATCGTGGCGAGATCGTGACGATGACCTATCCGCTGATCGGCAACTACGGCATTAATAGCGAAGACGTTGAATCTTCGCGGCCACATCTGTCTGGTTGTATTGTCAAGGAAGCGTGTGATATCCCGAGCACCTGGCGCTCCGAAATGTCGCTTGACGCGTATCTGAAGAAAAACAACATTATCGGGCTTGCCGGAATCGACACCCGTGCCCTGGTTCGTCATATTCGTGACAAGGGTGCTCAGACCGGTATTATCTCGACCATAGACCTGGATGCCGATAGCCTGGTAGCAAAAGCTCAGGCTGCGCCGTCTATCGTTGGTCAGGACCTGGTTCAGGACGTTACTTGTGAGAAAAGCTACGAGTGGAATGAGACGACCTGGGACCTTGCCGACGGTTACAAACAGATACAAGGCCCAACCAGCTCTAAAGTGGTTGCTTACGATTTCGGTATCAAACGCAATATCCTGCGCAATCTGGTCAGTAAAGGCTGTGCAGTCACAGTCGTACCAGCAAATACCCCCGCTGAGGAGGTGCTGGCAATGCAACCGGATGGAGTTTTCCTGAGTAATGGCCCAGGTGACCCTGAGCCTATTACTTATGCACAGGAGAATATTCGCAAGTTACTCGGCAAGGTACCACTCTTTGGTATTTGTCTTGGTCATCAGTTACTTTCTATCGCTCTGGGTGGCAAGACCTATAAATTGAAGTTTGGTCATCGTGGCGGCAACCAGCCGGTTCGTCGTGGGGAAGGGCATAATGTCGAGATCACCTCTCAGAACCACGGCTTCGCTGTTGATGCAGACTCTTTGCAGGAGGATGCTGTCATCACCCACATCAACCTTAATGACAATACGGTAGAGGGCTTGCAGCATAAGACTCTTCCGGCATTTTCGGTGCAGTATCATCCCGAAGCTTCACCTGGTCCTCATGATGCCAACTACTTGTTCGGTGAATTCATCGAGTTGATGGAAAAGCATAAAGGCAGTAACTAGCAACTGAAGGCTGTGGGCTGGTTCTATCAGCCCTTGCCCCTCAACAACCAGTAACGGATTTATTAATGCCAAAAAGAACTGATATCAAAAAAATCCTCATCATCGGTGCTGGCCCGATTGTCATCGGTCAGGCATGCGAGTTTGATTATTCCGGCACTCCGGCTTGCAAGGCGTTGAAAGAGGAGGGCTTTGAAGTCGTCCTGCTCAACTCCAATCCTGCGACGATCATGACAGATCCAGACTTTGCTCACCGTACCTATATTGAGCCGGTGAATCCAGAGACGCTGACACGCATCATTGAGAAGGAACGGCCAGATGCACTCTTGCCGACTCTCGGTGGTCAGACAGCTCTGAACTGTGCTGTGGCCGTCGCCAAGGACGGTACACTCGACAAGTACGGCGTTGAGTTGATCGGTGCCAAACTGCCTGCTATTGAGAAAGCTGAGGATCGCACTCTGTTCAAAGCGGCGATGGAGAACATTGGTATTGCTGTGCCGGAATCCGGCCTTGCTCACAGTCGCAAGGAGGCGATGGAGATTGTCGAGCGGATTGGGTTTCCGGTGATCATCCGGCCATCGTTCACCCTCGGTGGTACAGGTGGCGGTATTGCCTACAATATGGAGGAATACGAACAGATCATTCTGACCGGCCTTGACGCTTCGCCGACCGATGAGGTTCTGGTCGAAGAATCGGTGATTGGCTGGAAAGAGTTCGAACTTGAGGTTATGCGTGACACCGCAGACAACGTGGTCATCATCTGTTCGATTGAAAACCTCGATCCGATGGGTGTGCACACTGGTGATTCGATCACCGTCGCCCCGGCGCAGACGCTGACCGATAAAGAGTACCAACTGCTGCGTGATGCTTCGATTCGTATTATTCGCGAAATCGGCGTGGAAACCGGTGGGTCAAATATTCAGTTTGGTATCAATCCAGATGACGGCCGTATGGTGGTCATTGAAATGAATCCACGTGTGTCACGTTCTTCTGCTCTGGCCTCCAAAGCAACCGGTTTCCCCATCGCCAAAATCGCGGCCAAACTCTCTGTTGGCTATACGCTTGATGAAATCCCTAATGACATCACGCGCGAGACCTACGCCTCTTTTGAGCCAACCATCGACTATGTGGTCACTAAGATGCCGCGTTTCACTTTTGAGAAATTCCCCCAGGCTGATGCCACCTTGACGACCCAGATGAAATCAGTTGGTGAGGCCATGTCAATCGGGAGGACTTTTAAGGAAAGTCTGCAGAAAGCGATGCGGTCTCTTGAGATCGGCTCATGCGGTTTTGAGAGCCGCTATTTTGATGAATCAGCTGAGAACCGGAGAAAGCTTGAAGAGTCTGAGCTGAGTGAGTTACAAGAGAAGCTCAGAATCCCGAACTGTGAGCGAATCTGGTACGTCGCTGATGCAATGAGAGCGGGCATATCCATTGACTAAATCTTTGCACTGACTTATATCGACCGCTGGTTTCTGTACAGTATTGCCAAGATCGTGGCAATGGAGGATCGTCTGGTTAAGGCCACAACTCTTCTGGAGCAACCGGAAGGCGAAGTCTTTCGTTCATTACTACGTGAAGCGAAACAAATGGGCTTCGCTGATCTGCGCCTGGCACGACTTTGGGACGTCAACGAGGACAAGGTCCGTGAACTGAGACATCGTCTCGATATCCGTCCGGTCTACAAGCGGGTCGATACCTGTGGTGCAGAGTTTGAAGCTTATACACCGTACCTCTACTCAACTTATGAAGAAGAATGCGAAGCAGCCCCGTCTGATCGCCAAAAAATCATCATTCTTGGCGGCGGACCAAACCGTATTGGCCAAGGGATTGAATTTGATTACTGCTGTGTACATGGTGTCTTTGCCCTCGCTGAAGATGGCTATGAGACCATTATGGTCAACTGTAACCCAGAGACTGTCTCGACCGATTACGACACTTCTGATCGCCTCTATTTCGAACCATTGACTTTTGAAGATGTGCTCGAAATCGTGCATGTTGAGCAGCCAGATGGGGTTATCGTCCAGTTCGGCGGGCAAACTCCACTCAAACTGGCGATTGCCTTGGAAAAGGCTGGTGTACCAATTATCGGCACGACCCCTGATGCCATTGACCGTGCTGAAGATCGGGAACGTTTCCAGAAGCTTCTCCACAAACTCGGGCTGAAACAACCGGAGAACGGGATTGCCCGTTCCATTCCCGAATCGGAAAAAATTGCCGAATCTATCGGTTATCCGGTTGTGGTGCGCCCAAGCTATGTGCTTGGTGGCCGGGCCATGGAGATCGTTTATGATCTGAACCAATTACGCAACTACATGAAGTACGCCGTAGAGGCTTCACCTGACCATCCGATTCTGATTGATAAATTCCTCGACCAGGCCATCGAAGTCGATGTAGATGCCCTTTCGGACCGCAAACAGGTCGTTATCGGCGGAATCATGCAGCATATTGAAGAGGCAGGTATCCATTCCGGCGACTCGGCCTGTGTGCTGCCTCCATATTCGTTGAAAAAGCCTGTGGTTGATGAGATTCGTCGTCAGACTGTCGCGCTGGCTCTGGAACTAGGCGTCTGTGGCTTGATGAATATCCAGTTCGCCGTCAAGAATGACGAGATTTACCTGATTGAAGTCAATCCACGCGCCAGTCGTACCTCACCTTTTGTCTCCAAAGCGACAGGTCGGCCACTGGCCAAGATTGCCGCACGTATCATGGCCGGTAAAACGCTTAAAGAGCTTGGTATTGACAAGGAAATTATCCCGGAACATATCTCGATCAAAGAATCAGTTTTCCCGTTTACCAAGTTCCCCGGCGTCGATAGCCTGCTTGGCCCGGAGATGAAGTCGACCGGCGAGGTTATGGGGATCGATTTCGAGTTCGGTAAAGCTTTTGCCAAGGCCCAACTCGGTGCGAATGTGCGCTTACCGACCTCTGGCCAGGTTTTTGTCAGCGTTAAGGAAGAAGATAAGACGGCAGTCGTTGAGCCGGTGCGCAAGTTGCGTGATGCTGGCTTCAACATCGTGGCTACCAGCGGTACAGCGTCTTTTCTGCGTGCCTACGGTATTGAGGCGATTCCGATCAATAAAGTTAAGGAAGGGCGCCCGCATTGTGTCGATGCGATCAAGAACAATCAGATCTCTCTGGTTTTTAATACCACCTTCGGCACGCAAACGATTATCGACTCATTTTCCATCCGCCGTTCGGCGCTAATGCACAACGTCGCCTACTTCACAACCGTGGCTGGAATCCAGGCCGCAGCAGATGGTATCCTGGCCTTGCAGCGGGAAAGCCTTGACGTTACGCCGATACAAGAGTATTATCCTTCAAACGGGTAGCTCACTACCCGTTTTTTATTATATAAATATACTTATGTTCGGGTGGGTTTTTCCTGCCCGGACAATTTTATTAATAAGCTAAGGAAGAAAGCGTTATGTCAGAAACCGTACCAATGACACCGGAAGGACACCGAAGACTTCAGGAAGAGTTGAAGCACCTGATTCGGGTTGAGCGTCCGAGGGTTATCCAGGATATTTCTGAGGCCCGTGATCACGGTGATCTCTCGGAAAATGCCGAGTATGACGCCGCCAAGAACAATCAGGGTTTTATCGAAGGTCGTATCTCCGAGATCAATGGCAAGATGGCACGTGCGCAAGTTATCGATCCCACTGAAATGGATACAGATAAAGTTGTGTTTGGTGCCACCGTCAAGTTGTTTGATGTTGAATCGGAAAGTGAAGTGACTTATCGCATTGTCGGTCAAGACGAAGCCGATCTCAAAATAGGGCTGATCTCGATCAATAGCCCCGTTGCCAAAGCCTTGATCGGTCGTAGCGCAGACGATGAAGTTCATATCAAAGTGCCGTCAGGTACACGTGTTTACGAAATTATCGATATTGAGTACGTATAACAGGAGAGACCCCAATGGCTACAATTACTAAAGATATGACTTTCCACGAGGTTATGAGCAAGAGTCCTGAAGTTGTTAAAGTTCTCGGCTCTTTCAACCTCGGCTGCGTTGGTTGCATGGGTGCTCAGCATGAGACGCTGGAGCAGGGAGCTACGGCTCACGGTCTTGATGTTGAAGATCTTCTAACCGCCTTGAACGCAATCTTCGATTAGTACCTTGTACACTTTAAAATGTCGCAATATTGCGACGGGATTTGGTGTGCTAGCAAGGCGTGATTACAGTTCCATAGCCATAGCTATGCAACTGTAGTCGCAACGTAGCTAGCGCGCCAAATAACCAGCAAGATGCGACAGGTTAGGGTTTGCATGGTACTAGAATAGCCAGCCAGACTCCTGGAGCAGGGGAGATGACCAAGGCGTCCACAGACCAATCTCGTCAACAGCTGTCCACCCCTGTTGTTCATCTCAAGGGGGTTGGGCCACGTCTCGCCGAAAAACTCGCCAAACTTGACATCCATACGATAGAGGACCTCCTCTATCACCTACCTCATCGTTATGAAGATCGTCGAGAATTCAGAAAGATAGATCAACTTCGTGACGGAGTGCATGAAGTCTTCTCAGGAGAGATTCTGGCCAGTGGAGAAGCAACGACATCGCGCAGTCGCCGCAAACTTTTTGAGGCTGTCGTTAGCGACGGCACAGGGCAGGTTGTGCTCAAATGGTTCCACTATCGCAAGGACTGGATTGCAAAGCGTTTCGTTGTCGGACAGCGTGCGGTTTGTACCGGTGAGGTGAAACGCTACGGGGCAACGCGGGAAATCCACCATCCTGACGCCGAATTCCTCGCCCCCGGCCAATCTCTTGCCGACTATAAAAGCTCTGATCCCATGGCTTTTGGCCGCATCCTGCCAGTTTATCCTCTCACAGAGGGCCTGACTCAGCACGCTGCCCGCAAGATATGGAAGCAGGCCGTCGATCTCTTTGCCCGCTATGTACCGTCTCATTTGCCGGATTCTCTGATCAAAAAACATCAACTACTCCCTCTGGCCGATGCGTTGCAACAGGTTCACTGGCCCTCCAACGATACCAGGATGGAGCAACTCGACAACAATCACACCATCGCGCTCCGTTCGCTGGTTTATGACGAATTCTTTTTTCTTGAGCTGGGTCTTGCTCTCAAACGGCGTGGAGTTGTACTGGAGGAGGGGATACCCTTTAACGTGACCCACAAATACACCAAACCACTCGCTGGCCTGCTGCCATACCGATTGACTAACGCCCAACGACGAGTTCTTGGTGAAATCAAACAGGACCTGATGTCGCCGCACCCCATGAACCGCCTGATTCAGGGCGATGTCGGCTGCGGTAAGACCATTGTCGCCATGATGGCCGCTCTGGTTGCCATTGAGAATGATACACAGGTCGCCATTGTCGCACCGACAGAAATTCTGGCCGAGCAACACTACTTGCAGTTTCATGACTGGCTTGATCAGCTTGGCTTGAAAGTGGCTCTGTTGCGCGGCAAGATGCCAGCGGCTGAGAAACGGGAAGCTCTGGAAGGACTCAAGGCAGGGCGGATCAACCTGGTTGTCGGCACCCACGCGGTGTTGCAGGAAGGCGTGGAGTTCCAGAAGCTTGGTCTCGGTATTATTGATGAACAGCACCGTTTCGGTGTTCGCCAGCGAGCTGTGCTCAGAGGGAAGGGAACCCACCCGCATATTCTGGTCATGACCGCTACGCCCATACCACGAACTTTGTCGTTGACAGTTTATGGTGATCTTGACCTGTCGGTGATCGATGAGATGCCGCCTGGACGGACACCGGTTGAGACAGTCGTTGCTTCAGAGGCACAGAGGGGCAGGGCTTACAGTCGATTGCGCCAGGAGATTGAAAAGGGCAATCAGGCATACATTGTTTATCCTCTGGTTGAAGAGTCTGAAAAAAGTGATTTACTGGCAGCAACCGAGGGCGCCGAAAAGCTCAAGAATGAAGTCTTTACAGAGGCAAAGCTTGGCCTGTTGCACGGGCGTATGAAGCCTGCAGAAAAAGAAGAGATTATGGCCTGCTTTAAAAACCGTGAAATCGACATTCTGGTCGCAACCACTGTCATAGAAGTCGGTATCGATGTGCCAAATGCCACGGTTATGCTGGTTGAGCATGCCGAGCGTTTTGGTCTCGCGCAGCTTCACCAGTTGCGTGGCAGGGTTGGCCGAGGTGAAGCAAACAGTGTCTGTATCTTGCTGAAATCATACAAGTGCAGCGAAGATGGCAAGAAACGACTTGAAGTTATGCGCTCGACAACCGATGGCTTTAAAATTGCTGAAGCCGATTTGGAAATACGTGGCCCAGGAGAATTTCTCGGTACTCGCCAGAGCGGCATGCCAGACTTCCGTGTCGCCAACATCCTGCGTGACGGACGGCTCCTTGAAGAAGCCCGCCAAGATGCCTTTGCCTATGCAGAAAGCTCTGAATTCAGGGAGTCTAAAGAGGTACAAGCTGTTCTCAAAGAACGTTGGGGAGGTCGGCTGGAGTTGGCCAGTATCGGTTGATATTCGGATTGCTTTATGAGTGCGCACTGCTGTTTTGAAAACAACTATTTCCAACTCTTCTGTTTTCTTTTGGCCTTTTCCTTGTCCTCAGCTTCTTCGGGGAAAGTCACCGGGAGGAGCAGAGTCAGACTCAACTGCTCCATTGCTTCCTCGTGTCGATCCATGCGTTTGTAAACTTTGGCAAGATTATAGCGGTGGGCAACCCGGTCATGAATTTTAATGGCTTGCCATAAAAAGTCTTCCGCTTTTTTAAGGGAAGCTTTTGGAACACCGCCATAGAGGACTTTTGCAAAAGTTCTAGCGATCCCGCTCAGGGCAGATACCTTATAATGCCAGCGGCTTAGCACGAGATAGGCAATATCATCATCAGGGTTTAGTTCAATTGCTTTCTCTATATTTTCCTTGATTTCACCTGACTGTCGAACTTGTTCTTTCGTGCTAGAGTACTTCGATTGCGCTCCCAGAGCGATTGCTAGCCATTTATAGCTTTCACTACTGTTGGGATCACTTTTTATGGCGGCACGGGCATATTTTTCTGCTGATTTAAATGGCTTCGCATTCTTTTTATCAGACACTTGTCCCATCTCGTACTGCGTGCGAGCCATGCGCCAGAGTCTCTCTGCAGGATCCGGATCATCCTCAGGAAGTTCCTGTAAAATCTCCCATGCTTGCTGATTCTCTCCGTGGTTCAGGAGCTCATCAACCTTTTCAAGGACGACTGTGCTTCCTTCAATCTTCTGGTTACTCTCTTCAACCTCTTGATTGAGCGGGCCACCGGCTGTCAGAAGAGCCCAAAAGCCAACAATTAAAGTGACGGTAACTACTTGATGGAGAGTTTTCATCTTAGATGGCTCCACTTATACGTTGCCAGTCTGAGATAAAGCTTGCAGGGCCTCTTGCCCTTCCTTCTGAGCGGAAATTTGTGAGACACTCCCGCCTGAAACTTGGAAAACCCGGTCGGCTACGTCGACCAGGGCTGTCTGGTGGCTGATCGCCAGGATGGTCAATTGTCCACTGAGTTCCCTTAAGGTTTGACAAATTGATGCCTCCGTATCCGGGTCGAGGGCACTGGTTGCTTCATCAAGAATCAACAGTTGTGGTTGGTTGACCAGCGCCCTGGCAATCGCTATACGCTGCCGCTGACCACCCGAGAGCTTTGCACCGCGTTCGCCTACGATCGTATGAATGCCTTCAGACATTTCACACACGAAGTCCCATGCCCCGGCCGCCCTCAGGGCCTGTTGCGCGTCTTCGATAGTGAAAGAAGGTTCACCCAGCGTCACATTTGTGAGAACAGTGTCATGCAGCAAGATAGAGTCTTGAGGGACATATCCTATCATGCGGCGCCAACTCTGCATATTGATCTCTGGAAGTGGGCTCCCGTCTATCAGGACCTCTCCTTTCACGGGCTGGAACAATCCAATTATCAAGTCAATAAGGGTTGTTTTCCCGGCGCCAGAAGGGCCGATGAAGGAAGTGAATGTTCGACAGGGAATCTCAAGCGAGACATTTGTCAGAATCATGTGGTCACTATAACCAAAATCAACCCGGTCAAGGACAATCCCGCGCGCCAAGGTTGCTGTGACTTCTCCGCCCGTGGGTTCCTGCTGCAGTTGAGCATTATCGATCTTTTCCTGGAGCGACCAGTAAGCGCTTTCGCAGATTGCCATCATCTGGTACCTGCGCTGAACCTTTCCTGCCTGCGTCAACATGCGTGACATAAGGAAGACCAGGACCATGACCTTGGGCAGGTCCATCTTCAGATAAACCAGCATCGTATAGAGGCCGACGATCACCAGAAGGGACATCAGGGGCTCCTGGATGCCACGCAGGGCTGCTTTACTGAAAACCTGTCTACGCAATGCCTTATTCAACTTCCAGGTGTCTTTAGAAAGCAATTCATCAGCCATGTTTTCCCGACCCATAGCCTTGAATGCCTTAAGTGATTGCAGATTGTCAGAGAGTCGCGCAAGCAGAGACTGCAACAGGCGGGTCTGTTTTCTGCCTGCGCGTTTGGCTTTGCTGACCAGGCTATAAAGCAGGAGCAGGATCAGAGAGGCTGCAGTCATAAAGACCAAAGTTACCTTCCAGGAGACCAGCAAGGCTACAGTGAAATATGCAAAGGCCTGAATCGCCATGGCGACAGCAGTTGCTGCTTGGAGGTAGGCGGACGAGGCGCGCATTACTTCGGTTCCTGTGGCATTTACCATACTGCCGACTTGCTGGTCGAGGAAATGCCCCCAGCGGGTTGACAAAAGAGCCCGAAGCAGTGCCAGACGAAGGTCGGTGGCCACGTGAGCAACCGTATAGCCAACCTTGCGGTCGGCAAGCAGAATCAGCAAACTTCGTAAAAGCACCCCGACCATGATGACAGTCAACAGTGATCCAACTGTTGAGGGAATGCCGAAGAACGCTAAAGTAGAATTTATGGAAGTGCCAATATCTGAGTTTGATGATGGGTCAGCAGCATGAGGCGCAGGGAGATTGATAGCTTTCTGTAGCAGGGGTAACAGGGCGGTGAGGCCCAAGCCTTCGACTACTCCAGCCAGGATCAGGGCAAGTAGCGTCATCAGAGTCTGCCCAGGATAATTACGGGCGAATTTGATCATCAGGTGCATTTTGGATTATTTGCTCTCTCTAGAAGCCAGTTCATTGATAGACCGACAGGCTGTCATTCTCGATCTTTCTGAGTCTAATTGTGGATTGATACATATCAAATCAAGATAACATTTCCATTACTCTTTGGAAAGCACAACCCCCTGCAGTACAATCCCGGCTCCGCTTGCGAGACCTCCAGGAGGAGCCTTGAATTTGTGCTGGAAAGGAATAACACCCTATGCCATAATCGCCCCACCTCTTCAGATGATAGTTTGTCGCTCACACGACCACTCTATCTCCCCGGTTTTACTGCGGCAAAGAGGATTTTGTTTTTCTAGGCGGTGGACCTAAAGAAGACGCAAGCTGTTCTGGTTTCGCGTCTCTGGGGTCTTATTGCAGCGATTGCACAACAAATCGGAAATTTTGTATCAAAAATAGAAGCGGCCCCAAGGAGGAAAAATGCGTAAACTTACAATCGATGGCAAAGTCATTCAAGATGATGGCAATTGCTATGTTATTGCTGAAATCGGACATAACCATCAAGGAAAACTTGAAACTGCCAAAGAGATGTTCAAAGTCGCCAAAGAATGCGGCGCGGATGCAGTAAAACTTCAGAAACGCAATAATCGCGAATTGTTTACCGCCGCCGGATACAACAGGGCCTATGACAACTCCAACAGCTATGGTGCAACTTATGGTGAGCACAGGGAGTTTCTGGAGTTTGGCGAAGCAGAATTTAAGGAGCTAAAGGCTTACGCCGCTGAAATCGGAATTACGATGTTTGCCACCGCTTTTGATTTTTCCAGCGCGGATTTTCTGGAAGACCTCGATATGCCGGCCTTCAAGATGGCTTCCGGTGACCTGAAGAATATTCCTCTGCTCACTCATGTCGCCAAGTTTCAAAAACCGATGATCATCAGCACTGGTGGGGGCACGATGGAAGATGTCAATAGAGCCTATGACGCCATCATGCCGATTAATCAGCAGCTGTGTATATTACAGTGCACGGCAGGGTACCCAGCTGATTTCGAGGAGTTGAATTTGTCAGTAATTTCCACTTTCCGCGAAAGATTTGCCAATACCACCATAGGGCTGTCTTCCCATGACAACGGTATTGCCATGGCACTCGCAGCGTATATGTTAGGAGCAAGGTTGGTTGAAAAACACTTTACCTTGAACCACACCTTGAAAGGCACGGATCATGCTTTTTCACTGGAACCCACTGGTTTCCGTAAGATGGTTCGCGATTTAGAGCGGGTCCAGGTCGCCATCGGTAATGGTGTCAAGCAGACTTATGAAAGCGAGGTAGCTCCCATCATCAAAATGGGTAAAAAACTTGTGGCTGCTCGTGATTTGCCCGCCGGCTATACAATCCAACGCGAAGATCTCGCCATCAAGTCGCCGGGAGACGCTCTGCCGCCTTATGAAATCGATAAAGTCATCGGGCGAGTAACCCGTGAAGCAATGAAAGAAGATGATGACATCACCTTCAAAGCTTTAAATGGGTCCGAGTCCTTGGCAGAGACGGTATCGTGAAAAATTTGTTCAGTTTAGAGGCTGACGTTGCTGTTGTAACGGGGGCCTTGGGAAAATTAGGCTCGATCTGGATTGAAGCTCTGCTTAATGCAGGGGCTTCGGTTTTCGCGCTTGATCTTGCGGATGTGAAGGTTTCGGAAAATTTCAGAAAACTTCAAACGCGTTTTGATGAAACTCGCTTAAAGCTTGATCGCACTGATGTCAAGGATCGCAAATCACTGGAAGTCGTGTGCAGTCATTGTCTCGCCACTTTTGGGGTCCCCACCATACTGGTGAACAATGCCGGGATCGATCGGCCACCGGCCAGTTCGTCCAAAGGCTATCGCATCGAAGACATCCCGTTTGAGGAGAACCGTGATATCTTTGAGGTCAATACATTGGGTCTTTTCCTCGTAGCTCAGGTCTTTGGCTCCTGCATGGCAGACGCCGGTCGTGGCTCGATTATTAACATTGGGTCACTGTACGCTAGCGTTTCACCTGATGAGCGTTTTTACGATCACATCCCGGGGGATCTGCCTTTCCTCAAGCCGCCTGCCTACGGAGCTTCAAAGGCAGCAGTGGTCAACCTGACCCGATACCTGGCTACGCATGGGGCCCCTCATGGGGTTCGGGTGAATGCCCTGTCCCCGGGCGGTGTGCTAGGAGGGCAGGACGAGGAGTTTAAACGCAAATTTTGTAATCGTGTTCCCATGGGTAGAATGGCTACCGCTGAGGATCTTCACGGACCGCTGCTTTTTCTTGCTTCACAGGCATCAGTCTATGTGACTGGTACTGAACTCCTGGTGGACGGAGGTTTCACTGCCTGGTGATTTGGTATGACTCTTTCCTTGTTGTCTCTAATCATTATTTAACCAAACATAAATACATATAAACGGAACTGAAATGAATCCAAAAATCATCTCCGACACTATTCCCAACTGGATCAACGGAGAAGAGTGTGCTGCGGTTTCGGGGCTAACTTTTGATAAATTGTCCCCGCACGACGGCCAAAAATTGTGTCAAGTTGTCCGCTCAAAAGAAAAAGATGTAACGACAGCCATTCAGGCGGCCAGAAAGGCTCAGGCCGCCTGGGCTGATATTACGCCTGTCCAGCGTGGTGACATTCTACACGATATCACTTTAGCCATGCGCAATAAGCGTGAGGAAATCGCGGCCATTGTGGCGGCGGAAACCGGGATGTCTGTTTCTGCCGCGCTCGGTGAAGTTGGCGGTGCCATCGCCCAAGGGGAATTGATGGCGGGTGAGGGCCGACGATTCTATGGCCGCACTACAACCAGTGCGGTGTCCAATAAATATAATATGACCGTCCGGCAGCCGCTGGGTGTCGCTGGATTGATCATTGCTGCCAACACACCAATTGCCAATGTGGCCTGGAAAGTGTTCCCGGCCTTGCTGTGCGGTAACGCGGCGGTACTCAAAGCTGCCGAAGATACACCTGCCACAGCCTGGTATTTCGGCAAGATTGCTCACGAAGCCGGTCTGCCGCCGGGAGTTTTAAATATTATTCAAGGTTACGGTCGGGAAGCTGGCGGACCTCTGGTCGCCGACCCGGGCGTGGATGTCGTCAGCTTCACGGGTTCCACGGCAGTTGGGCGCCAGATTGCATCTGTTGCCGGCCAAAGGCTGGCAAAAGTGTCTCTAGAGCTGGGTGGCAAGAATCCGTTGGTGGTCTGCGACGATGCAGATTTGGATAACGCGGCCAAGTGGGTGTTGCTCTCGGCATTCAGCAATGCTGGCCAGCGTTGTGCGTCGGCCAGTCGCATTATAATTTTCGACAGCGTTTATGACCAGTTTTGTGACATGTTGCTGGCTGGTATCAGCAAGCTGAAACTCGGCCCGGCTGATGATGACGACTTCGGCCCGGTGATCAATGAAAAACAGCTGAACAACATGCTGACCTCCATTGAGCAGACCCGGAACGAGGGTGCGACAATTTTGGCCGGTGGCGAACGGTTGACGGACGATTCCCATGCCGGGGGTTTCTACATGGCGCCGACTCTGATTGAGAATGCCGACCCCCACAGCCAGATATCGACCACCGAACTTTTCGGGCCCATCGCATGTCTGTATAGAGTTAACGATTTCGCCGAAGCGCTGCAGATGGCCAATGATTCCCCATACGGACTGACGTCATGCATTCACACCCGCAGCATCCACCGTGCCACAGAATTTACACAGAAAGTTCAGGCCGGGGTGGCGGTGGTCAATGCCGGAACCTATGGCAGTGAACCGCACATGCCTTTTGGTGGCCTGAAACAGTCCGGTAACGGGTGGCGTGAGCCCGGCACAGAAGCCTTGGATGTGTATTCCGATATAAGAGATATTTTCATTAATATAAATCCGGAATTGCTATAGATCTATATTGATTTTTTCTTTTCGTATCAACCTTAAGTGGGTATATGTATGTCTGAGAAGCAAAATGCGGTTGTTGCGTTGATCCCGGCACGATCCGGTTCCAAACGCGTGCCGGACAAAAATATCCGCCTTCTGGCAGGGCACCCGCTGATTGCGTACAGCATCGCGGCGGCTCAACAGAGCAAGATATTTGAGAAGGTTATTGTCTCGACTGACTCTGAACTCTATGCCGATATTGCCAGACATTACGGTGCCGAAGTCCCCTTTTTCCGCCCGGCGAAAATTGCCAGCGACATCTCTCCGGATATTGAATGGGTTGAGTATACGCTTAACCAGTTGCGTAACAATGGACAGGACTATGATTGTTTCAGCATCCTGCGACCGACCAGTCCGTTTCGACTGCCAGAGACAATCCGACGGGCATGGCAGGAATTTCTGGCACAAGAAGGGGTTGATTCACTGCGGGCGGTGGAAAAATGTCAGCAGCACCCCGGCAAGATGTGGATCGTGCGCGACAACCGCATGATGCCGCTTTTACCAATGGGACCCGCTGAACAGCCCTGGCACAGTAGTCAATACCCGTCGCTGCCTGAAGTCTATGTACAAAACGCCAGCCTGGAAATTGCCAGAACTCATGTTGTTTTTGAAGAAAAAACCATTGCCGGGAATGTGGTGATGCCTTTTATGACAAAAGAATTTGAAGGATTTGATGTCAACAGTAATTACGATTGGGATCTCGCCGAGCATCTTGTCAGAACAGATCAGGTGAAATTAACTTCCATCTCTCAATCCTCATACAAGATTCAGGAGTGATCAAAATTATGTTAGAAATTGAACTGATAACAGAAACTGAATTTCAGCGGGTGCTGAAAGCAGATATCGATAAGTATGCCCGGTTGGCGTTGCTCTCCGACATGTGCTGTGCCAATACCCTGGCTACAGTAAAGCGCGCCGGCTCCGGTCATCTGGGGTCGAGCTTCAGCTCCCTGGATATCGTCACCTATCTCTATCATTATGAGATGAACATTGCTGAGCTGGGAGTCGATCACCCTGACCGTGATATTTACTTTTCATCAAAAGGTCATGATGTGCCAGGGCACTATGCTGTTCTTCATTCTCTTGGAGTACTCTCAGAAGAGCGGTTTCAGCTTTTAAGACGGCTTAACGGTACTCACGGCCACCCGGATGTCAGCATCCCGGGAATGGAAGCCAATACAGGATCGCTGGGTATGGGCATATCAAAGGCCAAAGGCATGTCCCTGGCTAAAAAAATGAGCGGTGCCAAAGGGCGGGTGATGGTGATGACCGGCGATGGCGAACTCCAGGAAGGTCAAATCTGGGAATCGTTACAGACCACTGTTTATCAAAAGGTCAACAACCTCATCGCTATTGTCGATTTTAATAAAATCCAGACCGATAAATGCGTTAAAGATATTATCGATTTAGGCGATCTGGCCAGAAAATTTGAAGTGTTCGGCTGGCATGCGGAAACCTGTAATGGTCATGATTTTGCCGAACTTGAGAACGCCTTCAGCCGGCTCAAAAAGATTGAAGACCGGCCCAAGGTATTGATAGCTGACACCATCAAAGGCAAGGGCGTCTCTTTTATGGAGGGGCCCAAGGCCCTGCAGGACGGCAACGGACTGTATCCCTGGCATTCCGGAGCCCCGGATAACGACACATTTGAAGCCGGTTATTGCGAAATTGTCAATCGCATAAATACCCGACTTGAAAAACTGGAGATGGAGCCTATAAAAACGCAGGTCATGGCAACCAGGGAAAGAAATCAAGTCACACTAAAAGGTACCGCTGAAAAGGTTGTCACCGCCTATGGTGAGGCCCTGTTGAAAATTGGCGCGCAAAGAACAGACGTCATTGTGCTGGATGCCGACCTCTCGGCCGACTGCGGTTTACGTCCTTTTGAAAAGGCCTACCCTGACAGGTTTATCGAAAATGGCATTGCCGAGCAGGACATGGTGTCTACCGCCGGTGGGCTCGCCTTGCATGGCTTTTTGCCAATCGTCAATTCATTCGGGGTTTTTCTGGCCTCCCGTGCCAATGAGCAGATTTACTGTAATGCCACCGAGAAAACAAAAATTATCTATGTTTGTCATTATGCCGGGCTTATCCCGGCTGGCCCGGGAAAATCCCATCAGAGTCTGCGTGACATCTCTCTGCTCGGCGCACTGCCTAACTGCACGATCATTGAGCCGTGCAATGGCATTGAAACCGAGCATGCACTCCAGTGGTGCGTAGACCAGGCAGAGCAAAACTGTATGCTTCGGCTGATAATTTCTCCTGCGCCCCGGACCATCGCTCTGCCGGATGATTATAGCTTCTCTTTCGGTCGTGGCACCGTCATCAAAGAAGGCAAGGATACGATCCTGTTTGCTTACGGTCCGGTGATGATGAATGAAGCGCTGACGGCCGCAGATATACTGAGTGAACAAAATATTTCCCTGAAGGTTGTCAACTTGCCATGGCTCAATGAGGTTGATCTCAGTTGGTTGGAGGAGGTCAGTGCCGATTGCGAATTTATGTTTGCCCTGGACAACCATTCCGGGTACGGAGGCCTTGGCGATCTTCTATTGAATGCGCTGATGTCGTCCCCTGAATTAAGAGCCCGACGCCTGACAAAATTTGCAATCGATGAGTATCCGGCCTGCGGTACCCCACAGGAGGCACTGGCGTACCATAAATTGGACGGCAGTAGCCTTGCAGAGCGTATTGCCAACGCAATCAGCCAGTAGTAAGAATAGTTTCGCGGAGGACGGGCAAGACCATGTCAACAGAAGAGCGTTTGCTTTTAATACCGGTAGAAAACCAGGTGCGGGAGCTCGATCCCAAGTTGTTGTTGGCCTGCATTGCGGCCCAGCGAGGGTTCTCGTCGGTTATTGGCTCGCGGCGCGAACTGGAGTTACGAATCGATTCGTATCCACAGAGTGTCTATCTCTCTAAAAGCATGACAAAACGCAGTCTTAAATTCTTCCGTATAGCCAAAAAATTTGATCATGAAATAGTTACCTGGGATGAAGAAGCCCTGGTGCATTTACCGCCGGAGACTTATTCCTCTCGCCGACTGCATCCTGAAACGATCCGACAGGTATCGCAACTGTTTGCCTGGGGCCAGGATAATATCGAACTCTGGCACCAGTATCCCCATTTGCCGGACAATTTGCCGATCCATGCCGTTGGCAACCCCCGCCTCGACATGCTGCGTTCTGAAATGCAACCGTTTTACGAAGATGAAGTGCAGGCCTTGCGCGACACTTATGGCGATTTTGTGCTGATTAATACCAACTTTAATCACGTCAATGCCTTTGGTCCGGACTTGAATTTGTTTCAACCGGTTCAAAACCCCGGTGAAACTGCTAAGTTCGGCAGAGCCGCCAAGGGCATGAGCAGAGAGTACGCCGAATGTCTCTGGACTCACAAGCAGGCTGTATTTAAAACTTTTCAGCAGCTGATCCCAAAGCTTGAAAAGGCCTTTCCTGAGTTGAACATAGTCATTCGGCCTCATCCGACGGAACGACATGATGTTTACAAGGAAATTGCCGCACGATGTTCACGGGTGCATGTTACCAATCAGGGCAATGTTGTGCCCTGGATACTGGCCACCCGGGCGGTCATCCACAATGGTTGCACCACGGGCATCGAGGCTTTTGTCATGGATGTGCCATCAATCAGTTACCGGGTGCCGATAAACGAAAAAATTGACGACGGATTTTACCGCTTACCCAATGCGGTCAGCAATCAGTGTTTCACCTTCGACCAGCTACAGGATGTACTGAATCAAATCTTAGCTGGAAAGCTGGTGACGAGTGATGTCGAAGAACGCCAGGCACTGGTAGATCATTACATGGCTTCTCTGTCAGGCCCGTTGTCGTGTTCGCGGATGGTCGATGTTCTCGAATCTTTGGCAAACAACGGAAAAGACGACCCCGGGCTTTCTATGGCGGATCGTTTCCGGCGCAGGGTTATTGCCGATAGATATCATCTGCGCAAATGGTTAAAAACAAAAATGCCCGGATCTCAGAATAGGCCGGAGTTCCAGCTCCATCGCTATCCGCCTATCCCCATAGATACGATAAAATTGAAAATAGAACGCATACAACAGATTCTCAAAGATAATACCCCGCTAAAAGTCACGCAGCTCAGCGATGTGCTCTTCCAGATAAGGCCTTAGAAAATAGGCTGCTGACTGCCTGCAGTTTGATGCCGAACTCTGACCCAACAAACTGTCGGAGAAATGACCTCGTAAAAGAATAAGGATCCCTCTCGTGAGGATAAAAGACCAGAAAGCGTGCCTGATCATACCGGTAGAAAACCAGGTGCGGGAGCTTGACCCCAAATTGCTGCTGGCCTGCATTGCAGTAAAGCGGGGTTTTTCGGTTATTATCGGTTCGCATCGCGAGATCGATTTTCGGATTTCGTCTTTTCCAAGGAGCCTGTATCTCAACAAAAGTATGACGGAACGTAATCTCAAAATGTTTCGTATTATGCAGAAAATCGGGCACGAAATACTGACCTGGGATGAAGAGGCGTTGGTTCACCTGCCAGCAGAAACTTATTATTCTCGTCGGCTGTCGCCGACCGCAATTCGGTACAACTCGCACCTGTTTGCCTGGGGTGAAGACAATGCCGAATTATGGCGCCAGTACCCCGACCTCCCGGAGGACATGCCGATTCACGTCACCGGTAATCCACGCAGCGATTTGCTGCGACCTGAGTTGCGATCCTTCTACGAACCGGAAGCAGCAGAAATACTAAAAACCTACGGCAAATTTATCCTGTTAAATACAAACTTTAATCATGTGAATGCCTTTTACCCAGCCCAAAATCTATTTAAGCCAACAAACAATGTGGGTGAAGAACCTCAATTTGGTAAAGCGGGGGTGGGCATGGACCGTAAGTTTGCTGAAGGACTGCGTGATCACAAAGAAGCCATTCTTGATGCCTTTAAAGAGTTGATTCCTATCCTTGACCAGAATTATCCGGACCATACAATTATCATCCGGCCGCACCCTACGGAAAATCAGCAGGTGTACATAGACATTGCCAAAGACTGCCAGCGTGTTAAGGTCACCAATAAAGGCAATGTGGTCCCCTGGCTAATGGCGACCGACGTAGTTATCCATAACGGCTGCACCACAGGGGTCGAAGCCTATATGATGAATGTTCCGGCAATATCCTACCGTGCCCGGATCAATGAAACATATGATATGGGGTTTTACCGGCTGCCCAATTTGATTAGTCATCAGAGCTTCGATATTGATCAGTTGCAGGAAACTCTAACAAAAATAACCAGGGGAGAACTTGGTGCAGCTGATGGCGCTGAACGGAAGGTGCTGGTCAATCATTACCTGGCAGCTCAAGATGGACCGTTGGCATGTGAGCGTATTGTAGATGTTTTAGAAAAAAAAATGAAACATCAACCGGAACTGCCTTGCCCCCCATTGAGCGATCGTCTTTTAGGTAAAGGTTTTGCAAACTATCGACGCCTGCTAAAATATGTTCGCAAGTATTTGTCGGTGAAAGATGCACCGCCGGAGTTTCATCGTCATCGTTATCCCGGTATTTCGCTCCAAGAGTTAATAAATCGAACATATAAGATTCGACGGGTGCTCGGTGACAACAGCCAGGTGAAAGCAGAACAAATATCGGATCAGATTTTTTTGATACGGTCGTAGGAGTTAATAGATGAAAATTGTGATATTAGGAACAGGAAAAACCGGCACCACGGTCATGGTTCATAAGGTGTCCGGAGGACTTTCAAACTGTAGTTCCTTTTCTGGAGGACGCCCAGGCAAGCATATTGGCGAATATGAAAATGCTGTGTACAAGCATACCTACGATGAACGTAAAGGTAAAAACTTTGAGGTTTTCAGGGAGCACTTTAGTAAGGAACATTATGATCGTAAAATCTGGATGTCTCGTGATCCTCGTGATGCAGCGGTCAGTCGAATGTTATATAGATGGCACGGTGGGTATGGTGGGCGCAAGCAACAATTTAAAAATCATCTCGAGCTGGTTTTAAAAAAAGAAAAAGATCCCCTGTCCATACCTTTTTCTGAAATCTGTCGTTACACGGGGTTCGATGACAGCCCTCGTACTGTCGCAGAGGTCATTGATGAAGAAAAGCATCGCTACCATGAAATGAGTGGATTTGTAAAAGGTCTGGGGAGTGATTGGATCCTGTTTACATTTGAGGATATGGTGGCCCAGAAATTCGATGTACTTAATGAATATCTTGGATTCGAGGTCCGGGCCGAGGCAAACGTCCCCAGTGCGTCCGGGACAGCCAAAGTTATCCGGAAAAAAGACACCGGAGACTGGCGCCACTGGTTTACCGAAGAGGATATGGATCTTTTTAAGCCGGCTTTTTTGCCTTATATGGAACTCATTGGCTATGACTGTAATGACTGGGAACCAGAGCCCAACCCGGTCATTGAACCAGAGTTCTCGTCAATCTACATGCAGCGTTTGCCCTCCATGGTGGGAAAAAACAAGGTGCTGCGTTATTTCGATTCAGTATTCCAAAAACTGAAAAAATAAGGATGGGCCCACGACTGGAAAGGAAGTAATATGTTTGGATTCCTGCAAAGAGGTTCAACCCTCATGGCGAAAGATCGCATTGTAGCCGAGTGATTCCGGTTCGCTACCTTCCTTGATTTTCCGAGACTGCGCCCGTGTGAAATGCTTGTGTACTAAACAATACCCGTGACTTTTCAAAAACTCTAGGATCTGAGGTTTATGTGGGTCATTCATTTCGACCTGGATTGATATGGGGCGATGTATACTGGACAGCAGCTGATTCATCCCTTCAAGGATGAGAAATTCATTACCATCCACATCGATTTTGATGTGATGGGGGGGGGTGATTTCACCCGCATCAATAAGATGGTCAATGGTGGTCGCATACTTCCGTTCGCAAATTGGTGCTGCATTCTTAACTTTGGTTACATCGCGGCTGTCTGTAAGTTGGCTGTTTGATGTGCCCACTGCACTGGATTCGTAAAGAAAAGGGAAAAAGCCCTCTTTGTTGTGCAGTGCAAAGTTGACAGGAGAGACAGTTTGCTGAAGGTCGTTGGCCGTAATATTGTCAATCAACCGGGCAAAGTTGGCTCCATGGGGTTCGAATGCATATACTTTGCCCTTATCTCCTGTACGGGTGGCTGCAAATATGGTGTAAACGCCAACATTGGCTCCGATATCATAGAAAATATCCCCATCTTTGACATTTTGATTTATCCAATCGACAGTACCAGGTTCCTTTAAGAAAAGTTTTAAGTAACGACGGTATACGCGAACGGTTCCGCAGCGAAATCGATAGTCATGCTGCCCATCAATAATATGAATATCCTGTGTCAACCATTGCCTAAACCCAAGAATATATTTATAAAACAATTTGATATAACGTTTTGGGGGCCATGATTTAGCTTCATATCGTATCATTTGATTTTATCTATCCTTTATTAGAACGCTTGAAAAAAGTTATTAATCTGACAGCAACTGATCATGCAGTCTCTTGGGATATCCTGTTAAACAGGGTAGGCAGTTCTCGTAAATCTTCGACAAGAAGGGGAGACTTTCTGATTACAGGAACGACGTTGCCAGCCGCCATGGCGACAAAGTGGCAGTTACACTGTTCTGCGCCCCGCAGGTCGTCGGGTTGGTCGCCGACATGGACGATTTCATTCATGGCTGCGTCGCTTTCCAGAGCAATGCTCCTGAGGTTGTCGGCTTTAGAAGCTTCTGCACCATAGACGGCACGAAAAAAGTGCGCCCAGTGACGCAATTCCAGCAGTCGCCGCAATGGCCCGATCGGTGTGGCTGAATTGACGAACAACAGCACACCCAGTTCTGAGAGGTTCATGAGGGCCTGGCTCGCACCAGGCATTTCTGCACTGCTGGTGATGGTGTTTTCCACTAGTGTTGTGTAATCACTCGCCAGACGTGCTCCCCAACTCTCTACAGAGGAACCCTCCGGCAACAGCTTTCTGTTGATTAATCCTTCAGCTATCTTGCGGGTTTTTTCATAACGATCAGCCAGTGGCCAGCGCTCATAGACTTCAGCAACAACTTCACCCGAAGTATCCCAGGGGTGAGCGATCTCAAAAAAAGTTTCTCTTTTGATGTCGTTGGAATCAACCAGAGTGCCATCGAAATCAAAGGCGACACATTTAATCATGAACGAACTTCCTATGCCAGGCTTAGCTCTGCTCGACCTGCGCTTCAATTTGAAAATGAGTCTTGCATTTCGGAAAAAACTTTCAGTATATAATCAATTTGTTCGGCTGTATGGGCCGCACTGATACTGCAACGTAGAAGACTCATACCCGCCGGGGCAGCCGGTGGAAAAACCAGGTTGACATAGATACCTTGATCCAACAGCGATTTCCAGGCAAACAATGCCTTTTCTCTGGTTGCTACACGGATTGCGACTATCGGGCCAGGATCAGGGCCAAGCTCTAAGCCCAACTTTTCGAGCCCCTGGTAAAGCCGGTCAGCATTTTCCCAGAGTTTCGTGCGTAGTTGCGGTTTAGACTGGACGACTCGCAAGGCTTGTCGCACAGATGCAATGGTTGAAGGTGAGGGTGACGCGGTAAAAACATAAGAGCGACTGACGTACCGCACCAGATCCAACTCCGGGTGGTTGCTGACGCAGTAGCCACCAATAGCTCCGAGGCTTTTGCTGAAGGTACCGACGATGAAATCAACCTCTTGTTCAACACCAGCAGCCTCTGCCATACCACGGCCATGGTCGCCTAGAACGCCCATAGAATGCGCCTCATCAACCATCACCCATGCACCGTATTTTTGCTTAAGGGCCGCAACCTCTGCTAACGGGGCACAATCACCCAACATACTGTATATGCCTTCAACAATGATCAGGGTTTTTGCGGTCCGTGGCCCCAGGCGCTTAAGCTTTTTTTCCAGATCGACCATATTGTTGTGGCGGAAGCGGATCATTTCAGCGCCACTCATCTTGCAGGCATCATAGATGCTTGCATGAGAGTCTGCATCCAGAACAATGACGTCGCCTGGTCCGGTCAATGCGGAAATCATCCCAAGATTTGTGACGAAACCGGTCGAAAAGACAATTGCATTACTGCAGCCGTAAAAAAGGGCCAGCTCTTGTTCCAGGTCACGATGTCCTGAAAAAGTGCCGTTTGCCATACGCGACCCTGTCGTTCCCGTCCCTTCTTTAGAGAGGCTCTCTTGGGCGGCTTCTATGCATTGCTGGTCAAAGGTCAGCCCAAGGTAGTTATTGGTGCCGGCCAGTATAACCTTTTGCCCGGCAATAGAGCCCTCTGTGGAGGAATAAATCTTCTCGATGACGACATTGAAAGGGTCAACCCCTTCGGGAAGCAATGTCTGGCGGGTTGTTGCTATCGCATTAAGCTTATCTAGAATTCCCATTAACTATTCTCTATTATCTTTTGAATTTGTAAGACAAAGTCTCTAACTGTATGGAGCGACGCCAGGTCGTTTAAAGGGTAGGTGATGTCGAAAACATCTTCTACCTCATTCAGCATGTCCATCACTTTTAACGAGTCAAAACCCAGGTCGTTGATCAGATTTGTGTCATCCTGAATTGGTACTTGTTGCGGGGCATATCGCAGCAGCAGGCCTTCGACCTGCTTAAAGATATCATGATATTGGGTGGTTGTCATAGCTGTTCAACTCCAAAGGTTGAATAGGGCTGTTGATAAAAAAAACGTTCCATTTCTTCTTGAAATGAAACCCGCGGGGTTAGCCGATTATACGGATAGCTGCGAGGTTGTCGCAGTCCAGCCTCTATGGAGATACTCTACGCTTTGCTAAGACCAACATTGAGTGCAGTAAACAAAATAGTTGCCACAGTTGAGTTCATTTGAGGAGAGCTGAAGAGACGAGCTTAATGTGCATACCTTTGTCCAACGGCAGCAAGGCGTAAATCAGAATTGTTCTCACTCATATTCTGTTCTTCAAACAAAGATTTGACACTCAGTTTTTTCTGCTCTTCTTGACGACGCAAATAATCGCGTTGAGTGCCAGCGCGGGAAAGTTTTCCTGAAGAAGTCCTGGGCAGGGTATGTGCGGGAACAAGCTCAATGGTGCAGTTAATACCCACTTCCTCTCGAATAATTCGAGCAAGGCGGTTTAACATTTCAGATCGTTTACTTTCGTTTGTTTCTCGGTACTGGACAACCATGACAGCCATTTCTGAGCCATCCGCTGACGGAACCGAGATTGCTGAAGCATCGCCAGGCCTGATTTCAGGTTGCTGCTCTGCATAGAACTCAAGATCCTGAGGCCATAAGTTGCGCCCGTTGATAATGATCATATCTTTTTCACGGCCGGTGATCACCAGGTTGCCATCATGAAGGTAACCGATGTCACCTGTGTTCAACCATCCATCAGCAGAAAGAACTTTGGCCGTTGCAACAGGGTCACCAAAGTAACCGCACATCACACTTGGGCCTTGCACATAAATAGTGCCACATTTTCGATCTGGCAGAGCCTGACCGTGCTCATCACGCACAACAATCTTATGCCCAGGCAACGGAACACCGCAATCCACCAGTTTTTTGGTGTGGATGCCTTTCAACTCGTCTTCAGAAAAATCAGCAACAGGGAGAGCTTCTTGACTGACTGACAAACATTCAGCGTTGATTTCATCAACAGTCGCCCCCTGTCCAAGTTTGCTAAAGCTGACGGCAAGGGAACACTCAGCCATGCCGTAGCTGGCTAGAAAAGCTTTACGGTCAAAGCCAAAGGGGGCCATTTTCTCAGTGAAGGCTTCCAGAATCTCAATACGGATTGTTTCTGCGCCAACTCCAGCAACACGCCAGCGACTGAGGTCAAAATGCTCGGCATCGCTACGAACTCTGCGTGTACAGAGCTCATAGCCGAAGGGAGGGCCAAAAGAGATGGTCCCTTTATTATCGGACATCAAGCTCAGCCACAGGCGAGGACGCATGGCAAAATCACGGGTGGCCAGATAATCTACCGAAAGTTGTGCAGCCAAGGGGGCCAGGACAAAGCCGACCAGCCCCATGTCGTGGTAGTAGGGCAACCAGGAGACACATCTGTCACCACTACGAATTTTCAATCCATCTCTGGTGATACCGGCAAGATTGTGCATCACAGCTGCTCCGCTCACCATAACGCCTCTTGGGAAAAGCGTACTCCCCGAAGTGTATTGGATATAGGCCGTCTCTTCAGCTTGTAGTGGAGCTAGTTCAACAGAAGATTCTATGAGTTCATCAAATGCTTGAGGTGTGCCGACAAGTTTCAGTTCCAGCCCTTTTGTGGCTTCCTGAAGGAAGGGGAGGAACTCTACTGGTGCAACGGCAATGTCTGCCTGACTTTTCGCCAGCAAGCTGCGCAGTTGTTCAACGTAAGCTTTCTGTCCACCTAAGTGGATTGAGGCAGGTAACGGAACAGGGGTATAGCCAGCATATTGACAAGCAAAAAAGAAACGCGGAAAATCCGGGTGGGTTTCCGCGACAATGGCAACTCGCGATCCTCTTGCCAACTTAAGGCCAAGTAGACGCTTTGCCAGAGTCTGAGCTTCTTTCTGTAGAACTGAATAGGGGAGAACCGTGCGGAGTTTTCCACGCCCGTCATAGAAATTGAACCCACTCATTCCTTTGGCAGCATAATCAAGTGCTTCTGCCAAGTTAGAAAAATCAGCGGTTCGAAGAGAGATGTGGCTTTCTGTCGAAGTAGGATTTAGAAAATTCATGTTACCCGTGTCAAAAGCAATGTTAATGCCAATATATGAAACAATCGATAGAGTAGGGGAATAGGGCACTATTTGTCAAATTACAAATGTGTAATTGTTGCATTTTTTTCAATTTAGTGTGGCTAATATGTCACAGGGTGCGTCCTCCTTTGCTAGCAGCCTGTCGGACAATCAATAAACTGGCTGCAAGTTCGTCTGTTTGGTCCATATTTCAGCTCCTTTTCGACCAATAGCTACGGCTATTACTCTCAAATGAGCCAAAATCTGGCCTCAAACATTCAAATTTTCGCTTCAGCCCTGATTGTCCGAAAGGCTGCTAGAAATTTCTTACATACTAATGAAGTATCAGCTATGCTTCAATTTGTCAGTTCTTTCTGGCACACAACTAGCCTATTTCAATGGATAACTGAGTCGCAGTGCAAAACAGGGTCGCAAGTAAAAAGATAGACGCAGGGAGATTACGGATCATCGCTGTTACTGGTAGCCGTTTAATGAGAAAATTCATTGAACTGCCATGGTCACTGTATGCAAAAGACCCCTGTTGGGTCCCTCCGTTGATATTTGAGAGAAAAGAGCATCTTTCATCCAAAAATCCTTATTTTGAACATGCTGAATTTCAAGCCTGGATAGCCTGCCGTGATGATCGTGTTGTTGGACGAATCAGCGCACAGGTCGATCAACTCCATTTGCAGCATCACCATGATGCAACAGGTTTTTTTGGTTTTCTGGAGGCCGAGGATAACCCCGAGATATTCCACGCCCTGTTTGAGATAGCTGAAGAGTGGCTACGCCAGAAGGGAATGCGACGAATTCGTGGCCCATTCAGCCTGTCAGTCAACGACGAGTGCGGTTTGCTGGTAGAAGGCTTTGATAGCCCACCGGCAATTATGCTGGGTCATGCTCTGCCTTATTATGGGCCGCGTGTTGAAGAACAGGGCTTTGCCAAAGAGCAGGACCTGCTCGCCTATCGGGTGCATCCTGAGGTTTCTCCTCCGCAGCACTTAGAAGCTCTTGCCAAACGGGTTGCAGGTCGGGTCAAGATTCGCACAATGCGCCGGGACCGTTTCGAGGAAGACCTTGAAATAATTCGGGACATTTTTGAAGATGCATGGTCTGAAAACTGGGGATTTATTCCTTTTACTCAGGCGGAATTCGCTGATTTGGGGAAAAACCTTAAGCTGCTAGTGGACGCTGACTCGGTCAGAATTGCCGAAGTCGATGGAGAACCAGCCGCCATGATCGTTATGTTTCCAAACATTAATGAGATGATCAAGGATTTGAACGGTCGGCTCCTCCCGTTTGGCTGGCTGAAACTCCTGTGGCGCCTGAAAGTCGTTGGAGCCAAGTCAGCAAGAATCCCCCTGATGGGAGTCAGACGTCGTTATCAGGGGAGCAGACTGGGGGCGACTCTGGCACTGATGATGATAGCTCCTCTACATGTGAATGCGCGCAAACAAGGCATGAAGGAGATCGATATGTCCTGGATACTGGAACAGAACCATGGCATACGAAAAATTATCGAATCGGTCGGCAGTGTTTGTTACAAACGATATCGCATCTACCAGAAGGAGCTCAGCTAAAAATGAAATTGCCAGGCCAGCCGTTTGCCGTAGTCATCCTTGCTGGCGACCGTGAATTGAACGATCCTGTGGCGCAGGCTGCGGGAGTGAGTTGCAAAGCGTTGACGCCGGTTGCTGGCAGGCCGATGGTCTTGCGTGTACTTGACGCGTTGGCAGAGGCTCGTGAGGTGGCTAACCGTATCCTCTGTGGGCCAGCAAGAAAATCCGTCGAACAGAATGCCGAGCTCAATGACCTGGTCAACTCAGGCAAGGTCCAGTGGGTTGCTCCAAAAGCCACGCCAAGTTCTAGCGCCTTTACTGTCCTGCAATCTTTGCCGGAAGATGTGCCGGTTTTACTGACCACTGCGGACCATGCATTGCTGAGTTCTGAGATGGTCGATCATTTTTGTGCTGAAGCGCGCAAAAGCGGCTGCGATGTTCTGGCCGGGGTGGCCAGCTACGATTTGATTTCACCCGCTTTCCCCAACACCTTGCGAACGGTCACAAAACTAAAAGATGGTGGCTACTGTGGCTGCAATCTCTTTGCATTTCTGACCCCGCAGGCTCGCCGTGCCGCTGACTTCTGGTGCCAGGTGGAGAGTGAGCGCAAGAAGCCATTGCGGGTCGTGAAGGTCCTGGGCTGGTCGGCCGTGTTGCGCTACCTCCTTGGGCAACTGACCCTGGAGTACGCTCTGACTCAATTGTCAAACAGGATGAATCTTAAGGTAGGAGTTGTCGAGATGCCTTTTGCGGAAGCAGCGGTTGACGTCGACAAAGTCGATGATTGGCTCCTGGTTGAAGAAATCCTGGCAAAAAGAAACCAGGAAGGCCCTCGCTAGGAGTCTCCTCTGAGGGACACTCATCCGCTGTGCTTGCATTCACCCCTTGTGGTGATTTATAACAGCCCAACCTCCCTGAGCTTCTCGTCAGGGTTCGATTTAAAAAAAATTTTGGCTGAAAGAAGAGAGCTGTTGAGATGAAAAAAGAGATTGTTGGCTATACAACCGGGGTGTTTGATCTGTTCCATATCGGACACCTCAGATTATTGCAAAAGGCAAAAAATGGCTGTGACCGGCTTATTGTGGGAGTCAGCACCGACGAGTTGGTGGAGACCTATAAAGGCAAAAAGCCGATCATCCCGTTTGATGAAAGAATCGAAATTGTTTCTGCGCTTAAATGTGTTGATGAGGTTGTGCCACAGAAACATAGAGATAAAATTGCTTCGTACCATGAAATTAATTTTGACGTTATGTTTGTTGGTAGCGACTGGAAGGGCTCAGAGCTCTTTACTCAAGTAGAATCTGAGTTAGCTGGATATGACGTGAAGGTAGTGTATTTCGAATATACAAATCATGTTTCTTCAACATCATTGAAATCAACACTTCAGACCATATATGATGCAGAGACTTTAGTAAGATAAAAACCCTTAACTGGATTTAACTTGCTTATCAATCGTTACCTGAACCGCGAGATACTGACTCCACTGACGACCATCTGTGGAATCCTGGTCATCATCTTTGCTGGTTATTCTACCACTCGGTATCTTCCTGATGCTGCAGATGGGTTGATGACGGGAACCACCGTTCTGGCCCTTGTCTCCCTCAAAATCTTAATCGCCCTCGAAGTACTGATCCCCATAACGCTTTTTTTCTCGATCATAACGGTTCTGGGAAGGATGCATGCTGATTCGGAAGTCATCGCCATGGAGGCCTGTGGTCTTGGAGAGCGGAGCCTGCTTTCCGCTGCTTTTAAAGTCTCTTTGCTGGTCGCTGTTCTGGTTGCCGGGCTCTCCCTGTATGTGCGTCCCTGGGCTTACGAAAAAAGTTATTGGTTGAAAGCGAACGCTGAAGCAAACTTTGATTTTTCACGTTTGAAACCAGGGCGTTTTCACGAAGTTGGCGAAAACAACCTGGTGGTGTTCCTGGAGGGTATAGATGACAATCAGGAACGTGCTGAAGGTGTATTTATTCAGCAGTATACCGGTACCAAACGGAAGATAACCCGTGCCAGTCAGGCCTGGCTGGAAGTTGACCCCGAAACCGCCAAGAAAGTCATTATCCTAAGAGATGGTTATCATTATGAGGTCGCGAAGGACGGTAGCAAGACAACGTTCTTTCGGTTTCAAAGCTTCCTGTTACCACTCGTGCCCAAGGAAATCACTTCCATCGGTTATCGACGTAAAGCCGCTTCGACAATGAGTCTGGCAGCCTCGTCATCCCCGGAGGATAAAGCTGAATTCCAATGGCGACTTTCCACTGGCCTCTCATCCATCCTGCTAGGATTGCTTGCCGTTCCTTTGTGTCGAACGGCTCCGCGTCAAGGTCAATATTCGAAGACTTTCCTGGCTGTCGTTGTCTTTGCCGTTTATTACAATTTGACGGTTGTGGCGAAGACCTGGGTGGAACAGGAGGTGGTCGGCTCTTTCCCAGGGATCTGGTGGCCACATATCCTGTTGGCTCTTTTCTTGATCATCATGCTCAGGCGTCCCGTTCATTGATTGCCTGACTGGTTGCTGGTGTCCATCCGGAAGCTCTGGATGACAGGAATTATGAAAACATTATTCCGTTACATAGGAACCCGGTTGGTGTGGGGCTGGCTGTTGGTCTTCCTGATCATGACAGCCTTGTTCTCTATCCTGGAACTGGTCGGTCAACTTGATGACATTGGTGAGGGTCGCTATCAGATTGTCGATGCATTCAAGTATATTGCGTACACCACGCCTGGCCGAATTCTAAATCTGGCCGCTGTAAGTTCCTTGCTGGGCAGTATCGTAGCCCTTGGGACTCTGGCTAACGGCGATGAACTACTCGCCATGAGAGCCTGTGGTGTTTCCGTGTTTCGTATCGCCAGGGTGATCCTCGGCGCTGGGGTTGTGTTGATGCTGGGAGTCCTGTTCCTCGCCCAGTTTGTTGTCCCGCAGCTGGAGCAGCAAGCCAGGCTCAATCGTGAGCTTGCTCTTGCCGATTCAGGAACCCTGCTCCCGGAAGGGGGGTTCTGGACCCGGGACAACGGCCGTTTCATCAACGTGCGCTATTCAACTCCCGGTGAAGGGCTTGGTGACCTCAGTGTTTATGAATTCGATGAAGAAGGCAAGCCATCCAGTTATGTGACCGCTCGCAATGCAGAAGTTGCTTCTGATGGAAGCTGGGTCTGCAGAGATGTACGGCAAATCACTTTTGCAGACTCGGCTATTATTGATCGGGATTTCCCCACTCTGACACTGGATGTTTTTCTCAAGAATAAACAGGTGGATGTCCTGAGTGTCACACCGGACATGCTGTCCATCACTGCCCTGTATCACTATATCCAGATCCTGCAGAAGAGGGGGCAGGACACAGATCAGTACGTCCTTTCTTTGTGGCAAAAGCTGACTCTGCCGTTCAAGGTGGGAGCGATGATTTTTTTCTCTCTGCCTTGCGTGTTCGGCAAAGCGCGCGAGGCCAGTTCCGGACGGCGGCTTACTCTCGGGACGATTATCGGGATATCTTACTTCTATTTTGATCAGGCCCTCGGCTACACAGGGTTGATTCTCGGCCTCCACCCCGCATTTACGACTTTGCTGCCCCTCACCATCATTGTCTTGATGACGCTGTGGCTGTTGTTACGTGTTCCCTAAAGCTTACCAACCGCTTGACTTAAAATATCTACGGCAACTTAAGGCTTCTTTCTGATTCAGAAATGAAGCATCCCTGTTCCTCTGAATAGCCCCTGATCGACATCGTCAGCTGCCAAGCCTTGCCAGTTTTACTCAACCTGTAAATATTGTATTTGGCGGAACGTCCAGCCTGCTGGTTCAATTCAGACGCGGATGGTGCCCCAACGACTGGGATCATGCCAGAAGGAGTCTGTAGCTCTGCAATAGAAGGAGTGTGTGCATGACCGTGCAGCACCAGCTCTGCACCACGTTTAGCGATGACAGCAGCAAACGGTTTGCTGTCAGTAAGACACTTGCGCCAGTTGACGATTCCTGGAAGAGGTGGGTGGTGAATCAGAACAATGCGCAAAAGACCTTTATCGCCGGTCGTCTCTAAAAGAGTGTCCAACGCTGCAAGCTGTTTCTGGCCAAGGGCACCTGTTGCAAAGAGAGGTGGACTGGGGCGGGCTGAGCTGAGGCCAATAAGAGCAACCTGGCCTCGGATTCGCAAGCTGGGGAAAAAGTCTGCTGTTCTGTGGGTGTCCAAAACGATGTCGGACTCAAGGTAGGGGGCCCACATGGCGCAAGACTTGAACCAGCTTTTTCCTGCATAGGCGTCATGGTTGCCGGGAATTATTGTCACCTGATTCGGAGCGCCGAGGGATGGTAGCCATTTTGCAACCTCCGCATACTCCATAGGCAGACCGAGATGTGTCAGGTCCCCGGTAACAGTAATATGGTCCGGGCAGGTGACGCGTAAATCTTCAACTAAAGAGTCGATAATCTCACGACGATGAACAATCCGTCGTTTGCGCCGCCATGAGCAGTAACCCAGTATGCGCTTGTTGAATAATTGAGGGATCTTTATGCTATCTAACGAAGTCAGATGAAGGTCGGCAAGATGTGCCAGAGAAAAGCTGCAAGGCTCTGTTTCTATCTTTGTCTCTACCTCACCCTCTGTCTTTACATCCACCATGCGGGGAGTATATAGTAACGACCTTGTTTTTTCCACCGATGATTCTTTTGTAGGCAATCATCGTATGGATGAAAATCAAAGCCAATGAACCTCATGTAAACCCTTAACTAAGAGCTAACAACTATGGCAATATACGCCAGAATCCTTCAAGAAAGCCAGGTCCAATTATGGGGTTTGTCCTCCCGCGAGCGGCTTGAACGTATGCTCGATAAAGCGGGAATCTCCACTATTCAAGAGAGCTCCCAGCCGGTTGCTGAAGAAGACACCGTTCTGCTTCTTCGTAGCGACTTCCTCTACGATCAACGCATTATCGTCAACATGCTTGAAACGGTTGGTATCATTTTGGAAACCAGCTCAGCTCAAGATCCACAACCAGTCGCCGCCCATGTCACTGGCGACATGGCCGATGCAATTGAGTCCCTCCTCAGTGATGACAGCCCGGGCGACTACCCAGAAGGCTTACGTCGAGAGTCTGCTGAAACACTGGTTCCTGTTTATCTAAAAAAATTACGTAAAATTGACCCACCATACCTGCTGCCGATTACTGAAGAAAAGCGTCGGAGCTTGGAAAAACGTCTTTTCGCAGGCTCTTATAAAGGGGTCACTGACCTGGTTACAAAATGGCTCTGGCCAGTACCAGCGCAATGGGTTACCGGTGTATGTGCTCGAAACGGCATCGTACCGAACCATGTTACGAGCTTGAGTCTGGTTTTGTCGATTATGGCTCTCTACCAGTTCTACGTGGGTGCTTACGCCTGGGGACTGGTTTCTGCCTGGTTAATGACTTTTCTGGACACGGTCGATGGCAAGCTGGCAAGAGTCACGATTAATTACAGTCCCTTCGGCAATATTTTTGATCATGGTATTGACCTGATCTTCCCGCCACTTTGGTATATTGCCTGGGGTCTGAGCCTGTACACAATGCATACGACGATCGCAGGCATTTCAATGTCATGGATCCTCTGGTTAACGGTGGTCGGCTATATTGTCGGTAGGGTATGTGAGGGAATTTTTATACGCTACCTCGAATCTTCTGGAATATTTTGCTGGCAACCAATCGACTCTTGTTTCAGGCTGATCACCGGGCGCCGCAACCCCAACCTGATCCTTTTCACCCTCGGTCTTCTCTTTGGACGTCCCGACCTCGGCCTGTTCGCAGTCTGCATGTGGACAGTTGTTTCAAGTTTGTTCCTGACCCACCGCCTGGCAAGTGGTTTCCAGTTTAAGAAACAATCAGGCCCTTTGCGTTCATGGTTCCTGGATGTTGACCCTGCAAATGATCAGCTGTCCGTATATCAGAGATGGTTTTGTCAAAAACCGGACATTGATACTGGAGAGGGAAATTAGCGGCCCTGTGCAAAAACCAGAATCTGCCCCGCCTTGCTATAAGAATGGCCTGAATGGTTATGAGAATAGCCTGTGTAGCTTTGAGGATGGCAGGCGTTTGCAAGTGGGGGTGCTGACCAACCCGCGCAGAGGTGGCAATAAAAAAGGCCTCAGTGAGATTCGCAGTATTTTAACCCTGTGGCCAGACGTTTTGCACCGTGAAGAGTTTACTCCGGCAGGAATGAATGAAGCCTTGGTGGATTTTGCCAGAAGCGGAGTCGAACTGGTCGTTATCAATGGTGGAGATGGGACTGCACATGCAACGTTAACCGCCATTGGGCGCGGTGAAATCTTTACCAAGCCCCCAATGCTCGCTCTGCTATGTGCTGGCACCACCAGTATGCTTCCCCGGGACGTTGGTGTTCCAGGCTCTGCAACATCTGCTCTATCACGAATCTTGCGCTGGGCAAAAGCTACAGACAAGAGTCTGGCTGTGCTGCCACGCCCGATTCTACAGGTTCAGCAATCTTCTAAACAATCTGCTCTTTTCGGTATGTTCTTTGGCGCTGGAGCTATCTGTCGGGGCATCAAACTTTTTCACAGTGGGGTCAACCCTATGGGATGGCGTGGCGAGCTGATGCCAGGCCTGACTTTGCTTCGCATGATGCTGGCCATTCTATGCAAGGATCAACGCAAGGATCAACGCAAGGTTCCGCCTCTGTTGACCAAGACCAGCCTCAATGGTCAACCACCGCAGGAGAGAAAGAATCTCTTTGTTCTCGTCAGTACTCTAGATCGACTGTTCCTCGGCATGCGTCCTTACTGGGGAACAGAGGACGGACCCTTGCACTATACCGCTGTCGGTGCTGAGCCTAAACGCCTGCTGCGGGCTCTGCCTTCTCTGGCTCGAGGTCGAAAAAATCGCTACGCGGCACCGGAAAACGGCTATTTCAGTCATAACGTTCACGAAGTGCAACTGGAAATGGATGGCGATTTTACGCTTGATGGGGAGCTGTATAGTGCAGAGCAGGAAACTGTTACAATAAGGGCGACTGACCCCGTCATGTTCCTATGCCCAAGCTGATGGTGAGTATCTACGGTCAATGAATGAAGATGTCCACAGAGACAAGCTTTTAAACCTGCTTCAGGTGCAGCCAGGGCAAGACCTGTCGCCTGACATCAGCGCTCTGGTCGAAGCCGCCCGTGCGTGTCATGGTGATTCTGTTCGTGCGGTGTTGTTTTATGGCTCCTGCCTGCGAACCGGCAACGTTCATGAGGGCCTCGCTGATTTTTATCTCTTGGTTGATGACTACCGTTCAGCCTTCAAAACGCGAACTCTTGCCTTTTTCAATCAGCTCTTACCACCCAATGTTTTCTATTTAGAAGTCCCCTTTGAGGGGCACGTGTTGCGAGCCAAGTACGCGGTTCTCACCCTCGCTGACTTTCGTAATGGGACAGAGCATTGGTTTCATTCTTACCTCTGGGGAAGGTTTTCTCAAAAGTGTGGCGTCATCTATGCACAAGATCAGCTGGTCACCCACCAGGTCCAGGAGGCTTTGGCTTGCGCAGTGATGACCTTCATCACCAGGACACTGCCTCAGTTGGAATCACCATTTACCGCTCGTGATTTGTGGGCCAAAGGTCTTTCACTCAGTTATCGTGCAGAGCTGCGTACAGAGCAACCCGACAAAGCAGCACGTCTCTTTGATGCCGACCCCGAATACTATCAGAAGTTAACTGACGCAGCCTTAGCTGACATGTCTTTTACTGTGTCTGCCGAGGCAGGTGTAACCGGCCCAAGCTATCGCGTGCAGATCTCCACGCAGGCTCGTCGTAAAAGCAGCACAGGCTGGCGCATAAGGACTCTGCAAGGGAAGGTCCTCTCCGTCCTGCGCCTTCTGAAGGGGCTCTTTACCTTTAAAGGTGGGGTGGATTACATCCTCTGGAAGATAGAGCGACATTCCGGAGCTCGTGTCGAGGTCAGCCCAGCTTTGAGACGCTTTACGCCTCTGGCCCTTGTTATCATCTTTTGGCGTTTGTTCCGACGCGGGGCTTTTCGCTAGAGGATAGCGGTCGGTAGTGTTAACACCTTTGCGTGAAAAAATGTTTCTTTATCAAATGTCAGTATCCTATGAAAAACTGTCTCACAAAAATCTGCCGACAACCCCTTCTTCTGATCTTCGTCCTACTGGTCAGCCTTTTAAATCCTGACGCTCTT
>JAJRRB010000052.1 GCA_024279915.1 Deltaproteobacteria bacterium | reverse complement strand
GTTATTGATCAGCTGCGTGAAAATATTGCTCCCCTTTTTGTTACCACAAAAGACGACAACGAAAATATCTACATAGAAACTGAATTCTTGAATAATTCATTTGAAGTAATATACCCACAAATAAAGCAAAGACTTCTTTCTGCAAAGTACCACAATGTACTTTTTAACTTGGATCAATGTGGTTACTCGCATGTTCCTTCAAATATTATTAGAGATATTGTTAATTCATGGCGTTCAGCAGAAGTATTGTTAACATTTATGATTAGTAGTTTGCTAGCTTATCTATCCCCTCAAAAAGAAGTATCAGGTGTTCCTTTAGAGGCAGTCGTTAAGGGCAAAATTGATAGCCTACTTAAGAATGGTGGTGAGCTTCTTGGTAAAGCTCAATGGCTGGGTGAAGCCGAGAAGATTGTTTATTCTCACTACAAGAGTTGCGCTACCTATGTAAGTCCTTTTTCAATCAACAATCCAAAAGGATGGCGCTATTGGCTGATGCACTTTGCAAGCTCGTATCGAGCCAGACAAGTTTATAACAACATACTTCATCAGGATGGGGAATCACAAGCCCATTTTGGGCGATCCGGTTTGCATATGTTGTCATATAATTCTCAAAATGAGGGGCAGCTATATCTGTTCAACAATAGTTCAAGGCAGTCTGCTAAGGAAGCACTGTATAATGATATACCAAGGTTTGTTGCTGAGTCTGGTGATACGCTTGCTATGCAGGATTTTTATGCGGCAGCTTACAGCGAGACACCTGCGCACAGCGACGATATTCATGAAATGATTATTGAGAACCCAGATATGGAAGTCATTACGGAATCTGGAGGCAAGCGAAGGCAGCCCAATACGGTAAAAGCGGGGGACACATTAAAACTAAAGAGCCAGAAAAGTATGTTTTTCATGTTTTCTGGTACATCAAATGGAAAACAACCTTAATTTCAATGTTTTCTAATGGCACAAAGCACCTCCTTTCTGACTAATCCGCTATTAATTTTCGTAGGCTGATTTCATCCCCTCAACGAGGCACAAGATAAACAGTTTTCCCCATACTCATGAAATCACCAACCACTGAAACAACTCAATCTCTCATCACCGGCGGAAAATCAGATCCCTTCCTCCCTCAATTACTCGATGCCATCAACCAGGCTACGGAGATCGATATCACCGTAGCCTTTATTCGCCAGAGTGGCCTGGATTTGATCTTTGATGCATTGAGAGATGCAATGAATCGCCGTGCGGTGATTCGGGTATTGACCTCTGATTATCTGGATGTGACCGAGCCGCAGGCGTTGCGGCGATTGATGTTGTTGGCGGAGCGTGGGGCGGATGTTCGGCTGTTTTCTACGGCTGGCGATCTCAGTTTTCATATCAAGTCCTATATCTTTCTGCGTCGTGATGGTGAAGCCATTTCAGAGGGCTGTGCCTTTGTTGGTTCCAGCAATATCTCTAACATGGCGTTGACTCGTGGCCTGGAGTGGAATCTGCGAGTAGATTATCCGGCGGAATCAGAAAAATTTATTGAGATCCTCGGTAAATTTGCAACGCTGTTTTCTGATTCGCGGGTGTTTCCACTCTCTCATGCATGGATCGATGACTACACGGTGCGACGCAAGGTATCGTTGCGGGTGGTCAACGGTGAGTCGGAAGAGGAATGCCTACCTGCCATCCCTACCGAGATTCAGGCCGAGGCGTTGGCCGCATTGCAGGCCTCCCGGACTGCGGGTTATCGGCGTGGGTTGGTGGTGCTGGCCACTGGCCTGGGTAAAACTTGGCTGGCGGCCTTTGATGTACAGCAGGTCATGGCCAAGCAGGTGTTGTTTGTCGCCCACCGGGAAGAGATTCTGATGCAGGCGGAGGAGACCTTTGTCCGTATTCAGCCCGAGGCGAGTATTGGTTACTACACCGGCAAGGCGAAGGAGGGTGAGGCTGATTTTGTTTTTGCTTCGATCCAGACTCTGGGGCGGGCGGAGCACTTGCAACGGTTTTCACCGGACTGTTTTGATTACATCGTGGTAGATGAATTCCATCATGCAGACTCCAATACCTATCGCCGTTTGATCAATTATTTTCAGCCACGCTTTATGCTCGGACTGACGGCAACACCAGAACGCACCGATCAGGCGAATATCCTCTCTCTCTGTGACGACAATCTGGTATACGAGAGGAATTTTATCGAGGGCATCAATGCGGGTCTGTTGTGCCCGTTTTACTATCATGGCATCCATGACCGGGCGGTCGACTATACTGAAATCCCCTGGCGCAACGGGCATTTTGATCCTGGTGACCTGAGTAACAAACTGGCTACCCGTGCCCGTGCCAAGCATGCGCTTTCGGTGTGGCAGAAGCTGCACCAGAGTCGCACCCTGGCGTTCTGTGTCTCTCGTTCTCACGCAGAGTTTATGGCGGACTATTTCTCCCGAGCGGGTATTCGTGCGGCGGCGGTACATGCCGAGTCGGAGCTGCCGCGTAATGTGGCATTGAAACAGCTGGAAGCGGGTACGCTAGAAGTAATTTTTTCGGTCGATCTGTTCAATGAGGGTGTCGATCTTCCCGCTATTGATACGGTGATGATGCTTAGACCGACAGAGTCAAAGATCCTGTTTCTGCAACAGTTGGGGCGTGGACTGAGGCTGCATCGCGGCAAAGACTATGTGCAGGTGCTGGATTTCATCGGTAATCACAAGGCGTTTCTGAATAAGCCAGAATCATTGTTTGGGGTGCGATCTTTACATGAATTTATTCAGCGACAACAGGGCGATGATTTTCCGCTGCCTAAGGGCTGTTATGCCAACTACGACCTGGGCGTCATCGATTTTCTGCAACAGGTCATCAAGAGCTTGCCCAAGGGGATAGTTGATACCTACGAACTACTGAAGTCGACGGATCAACGACGGCCGAGTGCGGTTGAAATGTATCGTGCCGGGGTGGATTTCAAACAGATCAGAGGAAGGTTCGGCACTTGGTTTGATCTGGTTGCCGAGCGTGGGGGGCTGGATGAGGCGCAGCAGGTGGTACTGCAGCGGCATCGGCCCTACTTCCGTGAGATAGAGACGGCACCTATGACCAAGTCGTACAAGATGGTGCTGCTGGAGGCGTTGCTGGAACTCGATGGTTTTATTCATCCACAGACCACCTATGATCTGGCGATTCGCTCCGGTGAAATTCTGTTGCGTCGCCCGCCACTGATGGTGAAGGATCTACCCGAACGTTTTCAAAGACTGGCCGATATCCTCGTCACCCAACCTGGTCAATGGCTCACCTACTGGAACGCCAATCCGGTTAATGCTTTCATTGGCGGCAATAGAAAACAGGGTGAAATATTCTTTGAGCTGGAAGACAACCACCTGAAGCCTAATTTTGAATTGACCATCAAAGATCGTGATGTATTTCGTAACATGTTGCAGGAACTGGTGGACTACAAGCTGGCCATGTATATGGATAGGGAGCTGAGGGGTGTGACAGCCAATGTGGGGGCCAGCTCGGACTGGGACACGGTTCCATTCTTTCCCAATCTAAAAATTGCTTGCGGTTATTTCAAGAATGCAGACGGCGAAAATGAGACTATGGTGAAAATACCTCCTCAGTATCGTGCCGATCCTTTGCGCCATTTCATTGCACGTGCCTCAGGAAATTCCATGAATGGTGGCAAACAGCCAATCTGTGATGGCGATTATCTATTACTGGAACTGGTCAATGCTGACCGCGCCGGGTCGATCAGCAACCAGATCATGGCCGTGGAGCGGCAGGATGCGAGTGGCGATGACCAATATGTCCTGAGGGTAGTGAAAAAACGGGGTGGTGGTGACTATTATCTGCAAGCGAACAATCCCGACTATGCCGATTTCGATGCTACTGAGGGAATGCGCACCTTTGCACGTTTGCGCAAGACAGTCGCTTCCGAGGACGTGATCGAGGCGTGATCAGCAACATAGACCTCACGACCATAATAGAGACATGTTTTATTTAGGATGCCAACTATCGTGACATTTTGCGGCGTGATTCCCGCTGTATTTCAAGCACAAAGCGCTCGATGGTGCGCGCCTGTATCTTGTCCAGCTGTTCAAAGCTACCGCCGACCTGAATGTTGCGACTGGGCTCATGCCGGGTGATGCGGCGCAGAGTGAACTGGCCCTGAACACGCTTTCTATCGGGAAGAGTAAGAGTGTAGGTCAGGGTTTGTGCCTTTTCTTCGATTGCCGTTTTGGGCGGGAAACGTACGCACATGCCTGCGGCTGAAATATCCTGTAGTTCACCGTGAAAGGTATTGTTCTGCGCATCCACGAGTTCAACCTGGATAGACTGTAGCACACTGACCGGAACCCTAAAAATATGGCGGCGCTGGCGATAACGAATGATTTTTGGAAATGGAACCCTGTAGAAGGCAACACCGTTATCGGCGCCGATCTCGCTGATTTCAAGGATCATCTTGATTTCGATACCCTCGCGGTGCGCACTCAGTCCGATCCTGTTTGCCGTGCTGAGTCGGGTGTGGCCTTCACGGGGGTGTAATTCATCCAGCAATAGATAATTCTGTTCGGGGTTCACTTCGAGCAGAGTGCTGTTATACAGGTGTTTTGCCGAAGGAACGG
>JAJRRB010000051.1 GCA_024279915.1 Deltaproteobacteria bacterium | reverse complement strand
TGAAGCACCCGTCACGACTTATTCATCACGGCCTGTTCGTCACGGACATCCCATACATAGCCAAAACTTCCTCAGTATAATCCCGACCTTCCCCCTTGTAAATAATCAACGGCGCTTCGACAATCAACCCCGCCCTACCATGCTTTCGGCCTTCCACCAGCACCATGCGAGCAGCCTCCCCTACTCGGGAGTGCACCATCCGTAATCGCTTCGGTTCCAGGCGGAAGCAGCGCATTTTAGTCAGAAGTTCAGCAAGGCGTTCGGCCAAGTAGACGACATAAAAGCGGCCGCCATTCTTAAGCAGAAAAGCAGCTGAACGCAGAAAACCATCAAGGCCACCGGACAGTTCATGACGAGCCATACCGCGCTCATCATCTGGGGCGACACGACCAGTGTCCTGAATTCGATATGGGGGATTGGCTGTTACGATATCACAACCACCAGAACACAACGCCTCAGGCAAATTTCGGATATCACCTTGAATGATACGAATTGAGTCTTCCAGGCCATTCAACTGCACCGAACGCCTGGCACGTTCAACCATTGCGGGTTGAAGTTCAACACCGGTGATCGATTGGGCTTCTTTCCGAGCAGACAAGAGGAGTGGGATGATGGCATTGCCGGTACCTAAGTCGACAACTCTAGCTTTTTTCAGGTTGGGTATGAACGCACTGAGCAGAACAGGATCAATAGAAAAGCGGTAGCCGTTTTTCGCCTGCAGAATCTTCAAGCCACCAATTGTGAGGTCGTCGAGAGTTTCGGCAGGCTTGTTCATGGAGAGTCCTAAACATTTTCTACGTAAAGCCAACTATAATCCAAATACAGATTACAAAAATCCCGAGTAAATCCCCGCCAAAGACTCAAAGACCTTCAGCTTATCCCTGACCACCTGGCGTACCTTTTCCAGATCCAGTTTAAGGTAGTCATGCACCAGCACGTTTCGGAAAGCTGCCATGCCGACCAATTCACTCATCAGTTCCGGGGAAATAACACCTTCCTCAGCCAGGATTTCGAAAACTTCTCCGTAGGTTTCCGGCTTGCGGAAGCCACGGTCTGCGATGATGTGATTGCCAATATCCAGAAGACATTCGATGGCCAAGTGAAGATAACGTTCTGCCGCACCGTGAATAAAGGGATCGGTCGTGAAGCGCTCCAGGTCAAATTCTTCCACTGCGTGCAGCGTCTGTAGATACTCCCGCAACCTTTCGAGCCTGGCCGCGACGATTGCTTTTTTAACCAAAATAACGCCCCTCCTCGATCTGCTGCCGCAAGTAACGATAGTGCACGTTGCGCAGGTAAGAGGTATCCAGATACTCCTGTAAAACCCGGGTTTCAAAAAGAATCCGTCGCGACCGGTCTTCCTTCAGTATGATGCCGTTCTTGATGACTTCATGCTTGAGCACAAGCGTTGCACTATTCAATACCACCATGTCAAATTTTTCACTCTTCAACGCTTTGGCCAGTGCTTCGCTAAGCCGGAGGTGCTCCTTGAAAGAGTTCAACCTTCCGTCAAGACAGACCGCCAGATCCAGGTCACTGAGTGGACCAGACGCGCCACTGGCCGCGGAGCCGAAGAGGTAGGCGAACTTAACCTCAGGTCGCTCGGCGAGAAAATCCACTAAACAGTCCTTGATTTCAGATTGATCGAACATAGCGCATCTCTTTAAGGAACCCAGCGTTTCGGCTGTACTTGCTGAGCAGATTGCTCTTGGAGGCTATCGGACTATACGGGCCGAAGCGAAAATTCGGAAGTTTGAGACCAGATTTTGGCTCGTTTGAGAGTAATAGCCATAGCTATTGGTCGAAAAGGAGCTGAAATATGGGCAAAACAGCCGGATTTGCAGCCGGGTCATGGATAGTCCGACAGCCACCTAGGCTTCAAGTTACGGCGTTCTGTCATCAAGTAAATATTTACGAAGTTTCCTTTCACTCCGCATGATATGCAGTATAAACACTTTGTTTTGATCACAACGATTAAAAACTCGACAAGGACCAATGATAAGTTCCCGGTACCTGGTCGAGTTCTCTAGTTCTGGAGGTATGCGACCGGCTTCAGGAAAGCTCTCAAGACGTTCAACGCTTGCAAATACCTTTTCAACCAAATACTTGGCAGCATCCACTTTATCAAGGGCAATGTATTCAGCAATTGCATAGAGATCAGATAAAGCTGGCTCAGCCCAAACTATTTGAACCATTTGCACATTTTCTCTTTTGCTTCTATATGATTATAGGTACGATTTTCCTGAACAGCCGTTTCACCACGAGACAAACCTTCCAGAATCTGCATACGCCTTTGCATTAATTCATAATCATTGACGTCAACAAGATATGCTGAGGGCAGGCCGTGTTCCGTGATCAAAACAGGTTCTTTTGATTCATGCAATTCAGCAAGGATTTTGGTCGCTTGGCGTTTTAATGTGGTAACAAGTTCCGTTTTCATGGTGGTGATACTATACTATCACTTTA
Organism: Deltaproteobacteria bacterium; assembly: GCA_024279915.1. GTDB lineage: Bacteria > Desulfobacterota > Desulfuromonadia > Desulfuromonadales > BM103 > M0040. The sequence continues at coordinate 32,869 of JAJRRB010000051.1, read as the reverse complement.
AGTTTGGCAAGCCTTTTGCCTGACTGTCGTGAGCCAGTAATGGTCACAATGGGGAACCACTTGCACAGCCTGAGGATAGTTTCGGTTGCTTGACGTTTGACGTGCAATAGCACGCTCATCATCTTCAGCTATTAGGCCTGTATCTTGTGTGCGATATGGCGGGTTAGCCGCTACCACGTCATAATTCCCAAGCAGTAACTCTTCAGGCAAATTACGGATGTCGCTTTGAACGATCCCGACCAACTCCTCCAGATCATTCATCACAACAGAACGTTGAGCGCGTTCAACCATCGCTAGCTGAAGCTCAACACCAGTAATTAATTGCACCTCTTTGCGAGCAGACAAAAGCAGCGGAACGACTCCGTTGCCGGTCCCGAGATCTACGACTCGGGAATTTTTAATATTAGGGATAAAGGCACATAGCAAAACTGGATCTATCGAAAAACGATAACCATTCTTCGCTTGCAGTATTTTCAGGTTATCAGCAATCAAGTCATCGAGAGTTTCATCTGGGTTGGGTGTCATGGTCAGCCCTGCAACATGTGCTTTTTTCAAAGCATTAAGCGATAGAATCAGCACAACATTAGCTATTTAAACATCAACTCAACAGGTAGTACTTATACCTAAAAACGCTGGCAATCTGAGTCCAAATGAAAGAACTAACCACATGGCTTACGCAATGAAACCGTTGGATACTAGAGTTCCCTTGCTTCTGAGCATGCCAAAGGAGGATTAAAATCCCACGTATCAGCATACATGCCGTAAATAAGATTCCTTTGTTTACAGACGATATAGTCTTCGTCAGCCCTGCTATCCTTATTTATATGGAATGCAAAGAGATTAATGCCACTTTCCAGCAAACCTCTTACCACTTCTTTTTTACTAAGGATATTGAAACTTACAGCAACATCAGTTACTCCCATTTTCTGCAGAAAAGGCCCTATGTTTTTAATGTTCTCGACTAAAGAGCCTGTTGGCATGGCCGACTTAATTCCTGCCATTTTCCCCTCTCTCACCGCGCTCCAAGTGAACAATTCCATCATTAAACGGCTTTTGTCCACAAATTTTGCGGAAAAGTCTAAAGGAGTATCAATCTTATCTGTCACCAAAGTTGCGTCCTGATGGTCATGAAACCATCTATTTATACTGTCAATATCCATCGGAGTATATTTGCCAAACACTTTTTGTTCTAAAAAAAACTGCCTTGTAGGTGGCAGAGGACCGTCATAACCCGTCACTCTTGCCCAGTGTTCCCAATCGTGAGCAGCAACATAGATATTGTCTGAGGTTGTTATTATGTCGAGCTCAAACAAGCGGAAACCTTTTTGGTAGGATAAGTTCAAAGCCTCTAGTGAATTTGTGTAATTGTTACCATCAATCTGGCCACCAGCATGTGCAATGAATCTCTTTGCGTCCTTAGCGTATTCATCGGCACCAACACCTTCTTTAGAGACAAGATTATGGCTTTTCAAATTTAATTCAACAATATTGGAGATGTCCTCTTTGCTAAATTGTATTTCTTTACCTTTCTTGTACGTTCCAATATTGTTTTTGTTCCCCAAGTAAACACGAGAGATGGAATTTGATTTTAATTCGATTATAAGGTGCAGCCGCTTGTAATCAATATCATCTTGCTCAATATCGTAAGCCAAGCCTGGTTTAACTTCTTTATCCTCTAGGAAAACCATATCTTTGCTGAATGTCACATCGTATGTATATGAATCAACATGGCTTTTAAATGGGAAAGAAAAAGATTTCAATTCTGAGCTTACCGTGAAATATTTTTCATGCGCATTAATGGTTATGCTGGAGTTGTAATCCTCTTTCTCCTGTGAAGCATGGTTAAGTGAGGCAAGCTTGAATTTGTTCTTCTCCAAAAACCCAAGAACATCCTTATCGTTTATAAAATCAAAAAGAAATTTTGCATTAGTTTTAATCCCTACACCTTCAACGATCAGTCTTGGCAGTTCAATCTGATAAACGTCCTCTGTGGTTTTCTTTTTTAAGACATTACTGTTTACGTTTGTAATTAAGTACAACTGCCTTTTATTTTCATCAAGGTGGGGGTGAAAATCTTGATTGTAGCCCATCAACAAATGATCGGGTAAAATATAAACTGCAGTATTATCTAAAAGTCCTTTGCGCTCTAAGTAAGCAATAAAATCCCCAATGAAAAAATCAACAGCCGCAATTGAAAGCTCTAGGTCATTTTTCCCCGGGGCGACAAATTGCCTCACTCTTTCATCTAAAATCCCATTGGGAAAATGTGTATTAATCGTTGACATAAAGAGAGCAAAGGGTTCATCTTTCTCATTCGACAACTCATCTATCTGTGCTTTGGCTTCCTGGAAAAGGTCATAATCATGTAAGCCCCAAAGCACCTTGGGGTATTCCCCTATACTATTTTTTTCTGAAACAGTCTGTATTTTGTAACTTGAGAGTAAGTTAGAGATACCAGCAAACTTGGCATTACCTATTAGATATCGACTGCGGTACCCAGATCGCTTCAGAATGTGCCCTAATCCAGTCAATCTCACATCGGTAGTCCCTTGAAAAGTAGCGTTACCCTGGCCATGAAAAAATGCTGGCATGCCAACCAGTAGATTGTATATCGCTGCCGCCGTCCAATCCCCTCCCGGTCCCTCTGGCATATCATAAGACGTCCAGATCTCATTAAGCCTTCTCAAATTAGGCGTGATTTTCTCAAAGGCAGAGTGCTTAAGAAACCCCTTCTCAAGAGATTCCAGAGAAATAACAATAATATTTTTACCCTTTTGGGCTTCAACCTCATCAGGGCTAACGTATTGCTCATTAGCAATTCCTAAACTCTGTAAAGCATCTCTAAAGGTTTCCTCTTTGGATGTTAATACCTTATAAAGATAATATTTTTCAGAAAAACCCCCTGCGGGTAAAAACAAAAAAGCGACTAGAACAGAAACGATAACCACGCTTGTGTATTTATTATTAAAGATTTTGTCGATTCGATTCGCAGTAAAATATGCGAAAATCAATGTCAGCAGAACGAACACAAAGTAAAGAAGATAATAATTGACAAACTGGAAACCAAAGCTTTTCAATGAGTCAAGGCGCATATGAAAATAAAAACGGTAATCGATGAATTTCCCTGTCAAAAGAACCGAGATTATTTCGATGCTCGAGTAAAGACTTATGATTAACATTAACAAGACTCGCAATACCTTATTACGAGTCAAGAGTGACAAAGATGAAGCAAGAATCACTAGTGCAATGATTTGAAAAGAAAAAAAGATGATCTGCAACAAGTTTGTAACCCTCCGTAGGTATAAAGGTAACGATATTCTTGTGTAGGACTGAATCGCCGCCCACTACCTAGACACTCGCTATTTGTTTAAAATACTGCCGTTTCATAATGTTTCTGGAGCCCTATTAGGACACAGCAATATCACTTGGTGTTCTTAGTATACTGCTTAGCTCCGTTTAAGGTACCTGCGCAATCTGTTAACTATTTCACGTTTAAATGGTCGGATCTGGGTGGGAGGCATCACCTTTATATACAACTCAAACATCTGCAAAGCTTCGCGGTGTTGTCGCCTAGACAAGTAAACACCACCCATTTCCCACAAGGCTTCTTTACGTAGAGGAGATTGCTGTAACATATGGTTTGCAGCAACCCAAAGAGATTCCCCAATTCTGCTTTCTGGCAAACGATGCTGTAACAACCAATTTTCATCAACGGAATTGTCTCGCACGAAAACAAGATGCGTTTCACCAGCAAAGACCAACGACCACTCTGAGCTCGATTGCAATCGGTCAATAATTTTAAAGCGATGTCCATCTGCTTGACTCAGAATTTCAACAACCGCCAGATTAACCTGGTTTTTGTATAGGATACTGTCCCAGCCCTTTTGACCTTCTTGAACGACCAATCCATTCTTGAACATTTCTTGAGAATCTTGTCTACCATCCCAGAAAACCAGGTAATCGGGATAAAGTTGCCACATCAGATAGCCACCAATGCCATAGGTATTGAAAAGTTGGCCAGGCAATTTTTGTTCCAAAATAAATTGAGCTTCTTTGACTGGGTAATGCCACTCCCTTAAGCCTGTTTGGAACCACCCGTACTGTCGCAGGACAGGCTTTGAACTGTACCAGACACCCGTTAACGCAATCAGGATGAACACACCATTTATTACGGCCATTGTCCTAAAATGACATTTCATGAATCTCTGAAGAGAACCCTTCAGTGTATCAAGATAAACAGGCAGAACCGCACAGCACGCGAACAGGAAAAAAGGCGTATGGCGCTCCAGTCGCCATCCCATAAAAGCTAAGCCGAGCAAGAGGATCCAGTCAGGCAGGCTCCTTTTCGCCCCCCCCCAACACCATGAGACTTAACGCAAAAAACATTGCGACAAAATATTTTGGGTATCCCTCAATTGTTGTTGGGTACGAATCAATATTAAAAATTTGCCTCTCCATCCCGGAGGAAACACCATAAAAAGGGGCCTGTACTAGAGTAGTTAAGATCTCTGTGCTGTACGGAGTCACGAGTGCACAGAGCGGCAAGAGACCAGTAAAAAGCAGTAGAGAACGCGTCTGACTTTTCCCTCCGCTCACGTTTTTTGAGAATTGTTGCCACACTTGCCAAACGAGATAGACCGCAACGATTGGAAAAGCGAGTATTGCCCCTGCATGCAGGTTCGACCAAACCGCCATAGCAGGCAATAGGAGAAAAATGACTCTGTCTCCCCTACGCTTATGTCGCTCTAAAACAAGTAAAAAAAGTGTGAAAAAAAGGTATGTCCACAATTGTGGACGTTCTTTCCAAGCCCAAAAAGTAGAGAGGAAAAAAGTCGGAATAAGAACTGAAATTGACAGCCAGCTACTCCCTCGCTGACGCGCAATCAACACCCGGAGTCCAGCCGTCAAAGAAACAATCAAACCTTTAAAGAGGCTGATCCCGGTGTAACCTGAGATCTTGTAGATAGTATAGAAAATGACATCGTGAAGCCAACAGTGTTCATACCTTGGCACTTCAGCGGCGAGGCTAAACAAGTCTTGGTAAATAAAATCTTTTGTTTGTAGAATATATTTACCCGACTGAAGTTGCCAGAAGACATCAAAGGAGTGAACCTGCCCTGACGCTAATCCCAGGAGACCAAATGACGCAATTGAAAGGATCAACACCCCTATATAAGAAACTGGTTTTGATTCAGTATTAAGCTGTGCCACGTGTTTTAATCCTCTTCTAAGACAGTCCCTAGGGCATCTTCTTGCGATTCAACTGTTAACCGGAGAGCTATAAGTTCCGCTTCCTGCACCGGAACCTAACAACCAAGAACCGTGAAATTTTGTGACCACATTTATAACGAATCGCTATTGATTAGAGGCCCTGACTTCACTTCCCAATTCTCTCGCCAAGTCCTGATTCAAAAATCTCAATCGCGGCAGAAGAGTAACAGCCGTGCCGCTATCTCCCAGCTCCAGAGCAACACTGGCCAAATTGAACAGGGCCTCAGCATTTTCTGGATCCTGAGTAACAGCAACACGAAATTGTTCCTGTGCTGCTGGCAAATCCTTTTTGTTGTAATAGACCACACCAAGATTAAAATGTGCAAGAGGGTACTCATACGAAAGGTCTATGGCTTTTCTATAGGAGCCAACAGCATCTACCCATCGTTCGAGGCCAGCATAAACAACACCAAGGTTGAGATACGTTAGGGGGAACTCCGGCTCAACAGAGAGAGCTTTATCCAGTGTTTGAATCGCCAGTTGAGCCTGTCCAAGTAAGTCGTACAAGACGCCAAGCTTATTTAATAATGTCTTGGAGTAGGGAGCAACCGCCAAACCATTTTGAAGAGCCTGCATGGCTTGATCAAACTGCCCTCCTTCTATATAAATCTTTGCGAGGATAACGTAGAGCTGGTCATATTTTGGATTAAGTACAACAGCTCTTTCAAGAACTTCCCTAGCAGAGTCGCTCTGCCCGTTTTCCACGTAGTTTATAGCCAATCCCACAGCCACCCGCTCACTGTTTGGAGCATGCAGTAAATTGTCCTCGTAAAAGGCGACAGGATCATTCCAGAGGGCATTGCGATTCCACGTCAGTAGCCCCACAAATAGAACAACCGCAAGCAGCACCGCAGTCAATTGACGAGGCTGGAGTAGCCCACGCAGAATATCAATCAAAACCAGGACAAAGCCAAACATCGGAACATACAAGCGATGTTCGAAAACCGGATCGAGCGGTATAATTGTAGATTCTACGAGGAGGGCAAGAAAAAACCAGAGGATACCAAATGAAATCAGAGGTCTACTTTTACGCAGAGAAAAAGCAAGCCACAATAAGGCAAGAATGCCGAGCAGCGGCCACAAGTTACTCCAGACAAATACGGAAGTAACAACCGGGTATCCGTAATCGAGAGCTTGACTATAAGGAAGGAAGAGCAGCCGGATATAGAGCCAAACAACTGAGAACTCTGTCACCAGATACTTCAGTGGGGTGATGTTATCTTGACTGACCAGCGTTTGCATAGAGCTGACCATAGCCATGCTCTTCCCGCCTGCCATTGGCAAGGCCAGGTCTTTGAACGCCACCCAAGTCGGTACGATAAAAAAAGGGAGAATTCTTTTCCACTCCCAAGTCTTCCCCTGAAAAAGGAAGTAACGATCGAAAAGTAAAATGGCTATCGGCAAGACCGCGGCGTTCTGTTTGGTCAAAACAGCAAATGCACCACATAGCAGAGAAGTAAGGTAAAAGGCCCAAGATCTGGAGTAAAAACGACCGGCAAAATCCACTTCTTCTTTTGCGCGGACAAAAAGATAGATGGCTAAAAAGAAAAAGAGCCCAGCCAGACTGGTCATGCGCTGCACGATATAGGTCACAGACTGAGTCTGCAAAGGGTGAAGGAGAAATAACAGCGAGCCCAGCCAGGGCAAGAGTAAAGGGCTTTGAAAAACGCGCTTCAGCAGGAGAAAAACCACACAGGCCGTCAACAGATGGATACCAATATTGACAAAATGATATCCGAACACATCAAGACCGCCAAAATGATAGTTTAAAGCAAAAGTTAAGGCTGCTATCCCTCGCCCAGAGGACATAAAACTCAGCAGAGTTTGCTGACAGTCCCGAATACTCTGATTTTCGACGATAGCGGGCATGTCATCGAAGTACCATGGGACCTGATATGTATTGGCGTAGACGAGAGACCCAACCAAGGCGATACAGATCATGGCAAAAAAGGATTGTAAAGCGGGGGAGAAACGAGTCATCCGCAAGGGGTTAAACCTCTGCATTACCATCATTAGCGTGTTCTTCAGAATTCGGTGTGCGAAGTTGTTCCAGATCGGAACGAAGGAGAGCGTTATCCTGAGCAAGGTTTTTGAGTTGATCAGAAAAAGTTGAAAGTTTGATGGAAAACTGAACGGCAATCAGAATCAGAAAAACAATACCCCCGACAAAGAGTGTTGTCGTTGGTAGTGCCGCGCCAACCAAATCGGTCAGCATCACTAGCCAGTCATATTTAAGTACGAGAATAAACATGACCAGGCTAATTCCCAGCCAAAGAACCGAATATTCCTCCCGTAAACGACGTTTACGCACCATATTGACGGTGATGACAAAAACCAGTATGCAGACCGTCAGAGCAAAGACCTTCTGGTTCGGTGTCATTGATCATCTCCTCGGTAGAGCCGCCGGTCACGCACCAGGGTGACGAAGATAGACAGCAGCATTTTAAACACGTAGTAAAAGGGCTTGAATCCACTGTGCATCGATTTCCCCTCGGCATTTGGGTACATTTTCACTGGCACCTCGCTCACTTTCAGGGAGGCTAAATGGAGGCTTATCAGGACATCTGCGTCGGGGTAATCGCAAGGGAAAAGGTCGCTGGCGAAAAAACGCATCACCCGACGGTTAAAGGCTTGGTAGCCCGAGGTGCAGTCGGAGATTTTCTGCCCGACGACCCGCGTAACGATCGTACGGAAGAGCACCATGCCAATGCGCCTCGCCAACGGAGGCCGGTAGCTGTCGCAGCCGAGGAAACGCGAACCGACAACAAAGTCAGCCTCCCCTTTCTGCACCGGTTCGAGCAACTTCGGGATGTACGCCGGGTCATGTTGGCCATCGCCGTCGATCTGCACTAGATAGTCGTAATCATGCTGCAGAGCATATTTGTAGCCGGTCTGAATGGCGACGCCATAGCCCATATTGAAGGGATGGGATACGACTGTTGCACCCGCTTTTTCGGCCGCCCTGGTGGTACGGTCGCTGGAACCATCATTCACAACCAGGACATCAAAATTGCCCGTGGCCGCCTTAATACTGCGGACGACTTCTGCGATTCGTGTTGCTTCATTAAAGGCAGGGATAATTACCAACACCGGATCGGTCATTTCACTCCTCTGCGTTTGCTGAAGACTCTCTCCCGCATCCTTTTAAACAAGTAACGCGGCAGGTCCATGAGCATCGGATGATTCCATACCCGTTTTGCATTATGAAACAAACGATAGCGACTAAATTTTCTATAAAGCCCGACAATTTCGGCCCGCGACAGCACGGAAGAAAGAATCACCGCTTTATCCGGTGCCACATCGAAGTTCACATTGAGCCTGCTCCAGTCCATCTCGGGGCCCTCAGAAACGAGTCCCTTGGCGAGGGCCAAGTCCCAAACCGGCGTACCTGGAAACGGCGTCAAAACATAAACATCAAACAATCCCGGGTTAATTTTTTTAACAAACCGCAACGTTTCAAGAATTTCAGCACGAGTTTCATCTGGCGAACCAATTACAAAAGAGGCGTTAGGCATGATTCCATATTTATTCAAGAGAGACACAGCTTGTCTGTTGTGATCGATAGTGATGCCGCTGCCCTTTAGCCACTCCAGAACCCGCTGGTTTCCAGACTCGAGCCCCATGCCAACAGAGGCTACCCCCATTCGCTTCAGACCTTTAACAATTTCTTCATTAACAGTATTGGCCCGAAGCGAACAGGAGAATTTAACTTTACCGATTAGACCCTTTTGTTCCAGAATGTCGATAATTCGAAAGAACCTCTTCTTATTTGCGACAAAAAGATCGTCAAAAAAGCTGATAAAACTAACATTGTATTGATTGATCAATATTTCAACTTCGTTAACAACGCGTTCTGCAGAAAAAAAACGGACTTCGTTCCAGAAACGTGAAGAAGCGCAAAAGTTACAGCGATATGGGCAACCGCGAGAAGTGAATAAATATGCGTGTGCCGATGGCTTGACTAAAGCAAAATCAGGTATTGGCAGGACATCGAGATCGTGACACATTGATCGAGGAGACGTGAGCTTTACCCTTCCCTCCTCTTCATGAAAAACAATCCCCGGAATGTCACAAAGTTTGTCGACAGGCAATCCATTCTCATTGAGATAGAGTTGCATCAAGTCAACAATCGTCACCTCACCTTCCCCGATGCAGCCAACAGTCATATGTGAAGTCAGCGTGTGTGGCAGAAAAGAAATATGAACACCGCCAATCACAACAGGCACACCCCTTTCATATGCTAACTGTGCGTATTTTTTGGCTAAACTGTAGTTTTGGCTAACACAGGAGATGCCAACTACTTGAGGTTTGAATGTATCCAGGGCCTCTGCAACACCTGAATCAACAACCTTGAACTGAAAGGCTTTTTCACCAAAAGCCCCTTTAAGAGATGCGGACAAGTAGCCTATCTCAAGATTTGGATAGCGCGTTTCAACCTCAGAGAAGCTTTGAATTGCATTAATCCACAAGAACCTAACCATAAAACCACCTTAGATTATGCAACACTTACCTTATCTTAAAAACTCGAGTTTAGATACCACACACACAACGCCAAAGGTTATCATGACAAGCCCCATCCACTGGACCGGGGTTAATCGCTCACCCAAAATCAGCCAGCTAAGCAAAGGCAACAAAGTGTAGAAAAAAGCTCCGGAAATCCCAAAAGCATAACCAAGATTTGCCTTGGAAAGCACCGCGACCCAAAGAAAGAAGCTTAGGGCCTGAAGACATATACTCAAAATTACCAATGGAGAACAGATAGCAAGCCTGACTAAATCAAAAAAGCCTGAGGCAGCACCGAGATCACCAACCCCTCTCTTCAATATCAGTTGACTGAATACGGTGATAGATGACACAGAAAATATTAACAGAATTGTTTTCATTAAGAGTCCTCCAAGGCTCTCCTCTAATCAACCACGACATGAGGCAAGCGCAGACAGTACAATCTCAAAAAGCCCCCCGCGTCAACTTTAAAAAGGTTTTCTCCAGGAAGCGCTTTAACCAACTCTTCAGGGGGCATCCCTCAACCAATACCAAGGAGGTCATACTTGTTCACACAACTCAACGCCACCAAACCTGACTGCCTTAACACTGCAAACCCAGTTTCCCCCCAGCATATTGTTCGCTCTGGCAAATCAGCCCTTCTTTTCTTAGTCCTGCAGAAACCGGCATCGTCAATCGACTCCCAAGAAAACTGTACTCAACCATAATTAAAAAGCAGAGCCCTCACATGAACGACCTCGCAGCAAACTGCGGGGAACAAGCCCCTCTTTATGGTTAATTTCTAAGTATTGAGAAAGCAGCCTTAATTTTATTGAAAAGGTCCCTAGGACTTCTCACCCCGCGCAACCTCTTCCAAAGGTACTTTGGCCTGAAGTAAAACTTCAAGTATGAGCGTTTTAAAATACGCTCAAGATCATTCTTAGCCAGATGAGGGTATGAAATAAACGATTGTTTTATAGGGTCAATTGCGCGGTAATTAGATTCAACCATCCACCCCTTCTCTTTCGCAATTTTGTTAAATTCGGTATGCGGAAAGGGTGTACATACCGAGATGAGCACGTAGTCTACGTCAAGTTTTATTGCTTCATTCACTGTGTGTTCTATGGTCTCTTCTGTTTCCAAAGGACAACTACCAATCAGAATATTCAGTTCAGGCTCTATCCCGTATTTTTTAAGATTGCCAACCGCCTGATAGATCATCTCGACTTTAATGTCCTTACGAATATAGTCAAGAATCTCTTGATTAAAGGATTCGACACCAATAGCAACGAATGCACACCCGGCCTCCGCCATCGCCCTTACTACGTCTTCATTCAAGAGGTGGTTAGCCCTGGCCAAACAGCACCACTCCATGTCGAGGCCTTTAAGTCCGGCCATAATATCGAGGGTCCTCTGTTTGTCCCAAGGGAATAGGTCATCCAGAATAAAAAAGGATTTATACCCTTGAGCTTTTATCTCCTTAATTTCTGCAAGAACACTCCTTGCGCTCCGGCACCTGACCGGTGGCTTTCTTTCTCCTTCAGAGTTGCTTTTGAATTCTATTTCTCTGGCAAAATCCAGTGAATTAGGCACACAGTAGTAGCAACGATACGAACACCCTCGCGAGGTCATGATTGCCGTATATGGTAGGTGCGACAGTTTTGGATTGTGATATTTTGAACTGTCAATCAACGTTCGATCGGGGAAAGGGAGGCTGTCTAGATCTACAATGATTGGACGGGAAGCGGTATGGATTACCTTGCCATCGCAAAGGTAGGAGAGCCCCAATACGTCTGCAAGGTCTCCGCCCGCAACGAACCTAGGTGCAAGCTCACGAAGTGTATCGTCTGGTTCCCCTCTTATGACGACACTGTCATCAGCGACAAAATCTTCTGGACAACTGGTCGCTTCAGTAGATAAAAAGATGAATTTAGCATTTTCTCTCTGTCCTCTGATTATTTCCCGCGCGAGAATGTCTGTTTTTTTTGAAAGAAAAACCGTATAAAAAATATAGATATCGCTCTCATCAGCCTTTAGATATTCAACAAAATCTGTCTTCCCGAGACCCATCACAGGAAAGTCCTCTATTTTTACGATAAAACCGCACTGCTTCAGTATTGCCGCCATAATCAATATGAAAACATTTGGAGTCGGGTATATCCCGTAATTGCATCCAAAAATCCTCTCGGCAGCAGGTTTGTCATCCAACGGGGGGGGGGTTAAAAAAGTAGCCTTCATTGACCTATCCTTTTCCTTTCAAAGAACGACGAACCGATAATTTTAAGAACAGCTTAACCACAAGTTGAGGAGGAAGGATCATAAAGCACCTCTCAAGAGCACATCTGAGTTCTTCTCTCAACCCCCAACATCCCGGGACCTTTTGATAATGTCTTCTCTTTAATTCAATCCCGGTCTTTAATGTTTTGCGTAACGATGCAACTTTTCCAGCCTGTGCATGGACTCGATACTTTAAAAGGGGCTCCTGAATATTATGTAATTTCTTGCCTGCGAAAGCCAATCGGCACCACAGATCCCAATCTTCCATAGGCGCGCTATCCTGATAGCAATTCATTTCTATTATGTCCTGTTTTCGAAACATTACACTTGGATGAGCAATCGTGCAGTAAAGTCTCAAACCACGTGTTATCTCTTCATGGTTTTCTGGAAGTTTGCGATATCCTAACGTACAACCATTTTCGTCTATAATTTCGAGACAACTGCCAACCAGACAAACATTTTCGTTATTTTTTAAATACCTTAGCTGGGTTGATATCCGATCTGGGGCAGAGATATCATCTGCATCCATTCTGACAATATACTCACCCTTACTTTCGGAGATACCCTGATTCAGTTGGTCTCGAAGCGAGGTCTTTGTTGGGTTAAGGATATAACGTATCCTTTTATCCCCACAAGCCTGTACTATTTCACGTCCCGTGTTTTCACTTGGGGCTTCAACAATGATAATTTCGATATTTTTATAATTCTGACTGATCAAGCTTTCAACTGCTAATTTAAAAAAAACAGGATCCGGCTTAAGAACAGGCAAAACCACTGATACAAGCGCACTCAATTGCACCTCCAAGGTGTTAGTTTCTCAATCAAATGTAAATATTGAAAGGCGAACCATGATAAAAAATGCTTAACAGCTCTAGCCCGCCGTATTCTCAGATACTCCTCATCAACGCTCGAAATCCGCCCCACAAGCCGACAGCTAGTGATGGATTTCGAACCAAACGTCCACAGTAGTTGGCCACAACCTGGGGACGAAGGTAGAAACGTCGCAACAACTCCTTCTGTGCCACAACCAAATCCTCCTCGCTCAGACCATGCGGAATGAATACCGCATTGAGCATATTCATCCGCGACCAGTCCGGGTCGAACTGGCCGAACTCAGCAGCGCGCTCATACAGCTCAGTCCCAGGAAAAGGAGTGAGCATATTGACGCTGATATCGTCGAGAGGCAACTCCAAGGCGAAATCAATAGTCTCTCGTAGCGTCTGCCGAGTCTCACCAGGGTGTCCAACGATAAAGAACCCCTTATTGAGCATCCCCGCCGCACGACTCATAGCAAGGCCGCGGCGAATCTGATCGAGGGTAACCTTTTTGTGAATTAACTCGAGGATTCGCTGCGAGCCACTTTCGATACCGAAACTGATCTGCCAGCAACCAGCCCGACGCATCAGTTCCAGCCCCTTCTCAGTGATTTGGTTGACTCGGCCAAGACAAGACCAGGTAATGCCAAGCCGTAATTCGATAAGGCGATTACATATTTCCTCAAGACGCCCACGAAAAGTAATGAAGGTGTCGTCCTCAAAGCAGAACTCCCGCACCCCATAGCGTTCGTGCAGATCGACGATCATTCCGACAATATACTCGGCAGAAAAAGCATGGCAACTCGAGCCGAAGACCGAGCGGTCGCAGAAGATGCAGCGGTTGGGACAACCTCGGGAAGTGACCAGAGAGGCTGCGGGAAGTTGCCGGGTCTTGAAAGCTGGCGGGGAGAATTGATGTGGAAAGCCCTCAAGGGAATCCCAAGCCGGGTAAGGCAAAGCATCCAGGTCGCTTATGAAGGGACGCCGCTGAGTCTGCTGCACCATACCGTCGGCATCTCGATATACGATCCCGACCACGGACTCTAGCGATACTGTTTCAGACCAGGCGGTAAGGACTGCGAGCAGAGTTTCTTCCCCTTCTCCCACCACCGTGCAGTCAAATATTGGAAAACGTTCCATGGTATCGACTGGCACTGCTGAAGGATGAGGTCCGCCGACCACAACCCGAAGGGCGGGGAAAAGAATCTTTGCCTCTGTGGCTATATGAGCGGCATGGGTAATACCTAAAGTGGTGGCAGAAAGAGCTAGGATGTCAGGTTCGCTGGCTGTCAGCCGACCGAGGAAATCGGCTTTTGAAAGTCCTTGCGCCGTCGCATCAAGCAAGTCAGTTAGATATCCCTGTTGCCGGGTTACGGCTGCCAATTGCATCAACCCTAGAGTCGGCGATGTGCTGCCTGCCCCAGCAAGTGAGCCGTAACGATCCTCCATGCTGAGTGGAGGGGTTGCAAAGAGAATTTTCATCGACATACGGGCCTTGAAAAGAGCAACTATGTGCTGTCTTCCCTGATTGAATATTTATGCTAAGAGTAAAGCCTGACCTGATGGCGTCTGCAAGCTGCAGCTAAAATTCAGTTGATGAATCATTTCGTATTTTTGTCCCGAAGTCCTGCCAAACCCCGCTGCGCCTTAAAAGAGTAATTGGGAAGCCTCGCTGCAACTTCATAGCTGAGTTTCGCATCTGCATAACGTTGAGTCAATTCCTGGATACCGCCAAGAGCAAGCCACGCTTTTCCATTGGACGGCCAGCTCGAGGTAATTTCTCGGTAGAGACTCTCAGCTTTCTTATATTGCCTAAGTTTCAGGGCCACAGCAGCAAGATTTTCAAGAACTAACAGATTGCGTGGAGAAAGCTTTCGTGCCTTATCGTAATAATCAGCGGCCGAGTCAAAATCCATTTGATGGTCACTGACAATTCCCAGATTGTAGTACAGATTCCATGCCTTGGGGACCATTGCAGAAGCCATCAGATAATATTCTTTCGCCTGTTCAAATTCACCTAGCATTAGCAGTCGTCCAGCAAAATCAACCATTGCGTTGATATCTTCAGGATTCTCAGCAATCGACTGGCTCTGTTCGCTCAACCAATCGGACAATCTAAAGAGTGCTTGAGATCGCAATGTCCGCGCCCATTCAACAAATCCAATTGCGTTTAATGATTCAGCGCCAAGGACCGCCATGGACTCCCAATGGTTAATGACCTTCTGGGAAGAGATAGCCACATTCAAATCATTCCCTTGTTCTTCTGCAATCGTTGCACGCAGCAAAGGAACTCTCATGTCGCTCTGGTCCTTGGATTGGCTCTTTTCAAGGAGCTCCTCCATCAGTGGCCAATGCCCTTTCCGTGCAGCGGAGTAGGCGCTGAAGACCTCCATACTGTTTTCACCAGAAAACTCTGCACCAAGACGGGTGAACACATCAAAAGCCTCTTTTTCCTTACCAGCGAAATACAGAGCTTCTCCCGTTGCCCTCAAATAAGCCAACCTATTCCCTTTTTTTATAAGACGTTGAAAGATTGCCGCCGATTCAGCAAACTCCTTATCTTTGAAATGTATCACTCCCCTCCAGGAGAGTGGACGCGGTGCCCGTTTTGCCGCAGCAATATTCGTATCCCAAAAAGTTCCCTCATCTCCCCCCCAGACCGTATTGCGTTGCCAACTTAACGATACATAGCCCCCTAACGTAAGGAGGGCAATACAAATCAAAACAGTTCGGTTTTCTATTCTGGTGAGTACCTGTTCTACGGCAACCAAAGAGATACCAATCATTAGCAAATAAAGACGATGCTCAAAAATTGGATCGAGTGGAATGATTGACGATTCAACAGCAGTAAAAAACAAGACCCAGTGAAAGCCGAAAAAGCTAAGCGGATACCGATCTCTTTGCTTATAAAGGACCACCCACACCCCACCAAGCATGGTCATGGTAAAAACCGGCAACAGCCGAAGCTCCATGTCGGGGATTGGCCAGCAATAATCGAGAGCCTGTTGCAGCGGCAAGAAGACCAGTTTTAGATAAACCCAAGAAACTTCCCCCTGCGAAAGAAGGTATCGAATCGAAAGATAATCATAATTCTCGACAACAGCATAAAGTTGAGGACCAACATCTCGGAAGAATACCGCACTGGAGCCTAAAGGTGCGATGCCCTCATTAATGGACAGAAAATGTGTCAAAACTGCGGCTAGGGGAACAACAGAATAGGCTACCATGGCGACTTGCCAGCCGTCCTGCAAACGGTTTCGGCCAATCATCCACGCGACAAATGGCACCAGGCATGGCAGCAGAATCGTACTTTCTTTTGAAAAAACGGAGAGGACCCCGGCAAGTACTGCTCCTAGCAACCAATACACCCGTACACTTCTGGCGCCAGTTCCCACAGAGTTAAAGTATCTGAAGAGTAACAACAGAGAGCAGAGGACGAAAAATGTACTTAACAGAGTCATCCTCTGCACAATATAACTAACGGCAGAGGTCTGTACTGGATGACAAAGAAAGATGAGACCGACAGCAAGTGGGATGCGGGTGCATTTGTTGCTCAAAATTGCCCGGCACAAGGCAACCACCAGAAGTGAGTTGCACAGGTGAATGAAAACGTTGACTGCACGCGACAGTGAAGGATTGAGTCCCCAAAGTGAATAATCGACAGCAAAAGAAAGGAGAGAGACCCCACGAAGAGACAGCAGCGACTCCAAGGATACAATGAAGTCCTTTATGCCATCGTTAAGAACGATCGAATGATAATCATCAAGAAACCACCCTCCAGAAATCGCGGGAAAGTAAATTACACAAGCAAGCGAAAGGAAAAGGCCTGAGATAGCAGCCCAGAAACTTATTTTGCCTTCTTTCATTCTTTTCAATTCAGCAGTCAACACAAACTTTCCTGACAGGCCTCTGAAGCCTGCTTTACGTAATTCTTAAAATAGTAAAAAATTTCTGACCAAATGTAACCCATTACGATCAAAAGGATCGTCCGTACTGCATCTTTAAATGTTTCTTCAAGGACTGTACTTCTTGGTGATATTTTGGCTCATTCATCATAACGAACCTCTGGTAATATCTTAAAGCCTTCCTGTGATTTCCCAGCTTTTCATGAACCTGACCAAGCAAATGAAGAGTTTTAGAATCGTTGAAATCAACTGCGGCCTTTTCCAGATATTGCTTCGCCAGTTCAAATTGACCGGCATTCATTTGTGCGACTCCCATGCCCATCAAAGCCCTCGTGGAACTTGGGCTGACCTTGAGGGCCTGTTGAAAAAGGTGGATATCGTCTTTCCAGACGCGGTTCTGTTGCCAGGTCAAGAAGCTGAGGGCCAGCACAAGCGGTACGCAGAAGCCATAAAATACAGACTTATGTTTGGATAAATATTTTTCGGCTAGAACCGCAACAAGCAGTGCAAACCCCGCACATGGAGCATACATATAGCGATCAGCAGCGAAATATGAAAGAGGCCAGAGCAGATTGGAAACCGGTAACCAGAAGGCCAGCATCCAGGCAATACCAACGGTGACAAGAGGAAGAGACTTTCTGCATAAAAACATGCAGGCAGCAGAAACCAACAGAAGGCTCAATCCTCCACAAACCCAAGGGTCAAGCCAACCTTGTGGGACGCTGTAGACATATTCCATAGCCAAAGCAAAAGGCCAGACCAAACGCAGGAACATAAAGGCCAGAGACTTAAAAATTGTTAGCAGGTAGATCTCTATCGTAAATCCCGAGTAGACTTTCAGTCGGACCATGATCTCGACAAGACTTGACTGAAAGCGTTCCCCTTGCCAGGCCGAGGCATACCAGAAAATCGCAACCCCAATGAGTCCGACTATTCCCAATCCAACCAAGCGGCGATTGCGCAGAAAAAACTGATCCCGTCGATCCGACATGGTCAGTTCGTACCCCAACAGTAAAGGCAGCAAACCAACCGCTGATTGTTTGGCTAAACAAGCTACCCCGAAAGAAAGAACCCCAAGACCACCCCAGAGCGATTTAACCTTCAAGTGGGATTTTTGGTAAAAACGTAAGGCAGCCAACAGCGACAGTTGCATAAAAAATAACATCAGGCTGTCTTTGCGGTGGGAAATATTGGTGACCACCTCGACATTCAAAGGATGAACTAGAAACAACACGCCAGCCAACCAGGCAACTGGCAGCCCCCCCCCTAAAGTGCGAACGACAACAACCAGCAAACTCGCATTGACTCCGTGCCAGAGAATATTCTGCACATGATAACCGGTTGGATTCAAACCGAACATTTTGTAATCAAGCAGGTATGTAAACTCTCTCAAAGGGCGGCCAGGGTAATGGTCCTCTAAGAATCCGGCCCATGAGCGAATATCCAGGTTTTGAACTAACACCACGTGGTCATCCATCGCCCACGGGTGCCCGAAAGATTCGGCATATAATATAAATGCCGCAGCAATTAACAGCAGGTGCGGCAAAACAGCCCAAAAGTTTTTGTGCCAACTGGAGCCCATCGCTCTCTCTTTCATTTCACTTCAATGCCGTAAAATTTGCGCAGATAACGACGTACTGCCTTCATATGTTCCTGGTAATTGTTTCCGGGCTCTTGCAGAAAAAGCATATAGTATTTATAAGCATTTTTATGATCGCCACTTTTTTCAGCGATCATACCAAGATTATAAATGGATGTTGGATTTCTCGGATTCACCGAGAATGATTGTTCGAATATCTTTTTGGCCATAACAGCATCCCCCTCAACAAGGTAAGAGGCTCCCAAATTATTCAGCGCAAAGGGGGAAGAAGGGCTGACCGCAACTGCTTGGGTCCATAAGGCCATAGGAGATTGCCAGACCTTGCTCTGCTGCCAGGTCAGAGTCACCATAATGACAAGGATAACCGCCACAACAAAAATTTGCCAGGATCGTCTCTTCTCGAACAGAGCATCAATCGCCTTGGCAACTAGTATGCAGAAGCCTGCTAACGGAACATACCAATATCGATCAGCCGCAAAATAGGCAAGTGGCCAGATATTTGATACTGGCAACCAGAAAAGCATCCCCCAGGTTAATCCAAAAAAGACCAAAGAATTTCGGCGGTAAGAGACAAATAATCCGCCAATTATTAGAGCAAGAACAGCCAACCCTCCGAGAGACCAAGGATCCGCAAACGAAGTTGGCACCGGGAAAGCATATTCGGCAGCTAAGTTGACTGGCCAAACGACCCGGAACAGCATGCGGCAGAAGCTAGACAATACTGTCGCATAATATATTGCGGGACTGGCGGGTTCATAAAAGTTAAATTTAGTAAGATTAAATCCTATGGTAACCGTAAACTTTTCCAGGCCACCAAAACAGAAGAGCCAGGTTAAGCCACTGAGAGCACCAATGCCTATAAGTGCCACCCACAATTTGGTATATCGCAGAAGAAACCTTTTATCCTTAGGGACAAATCCAGCTTCGAAAACCATTAACATGACAGGTAAAAGAACAGCCACCTGTTTGGCCATATAACTGAGAAGGTAACAGACGGTAGTCAAAAACAACAAAAGGATCCGTTTACGAGTAGTCGAAACTAGTGCCTTCTGGTAAGTCAATGTAGCCAACAAGATAAAAGCAAGAGCGAGGCTATCCTTTCGATGCGAGATATTGGCAACAACTTCCACCGCCAGAGGGTGAGTTAAGAAAAGTAAAGCCGCAGTCCAAGCCAGCAAACGTGTCGTGCCAAGTTTGACCAGCAGGATACAGAGCAGGCCGGCATTTAATCCATGCCAGAAGATATTCTGAATGTGCCACCCTGCGGGGTTCATGCCGAACAGGGCGTGATCAAGTAGGTAGGTCAGTTCTCGCAGCGGTCGACTGGGATAACTGTTTTTGAGGAATCCGGCCCATGAATGAGAATCAGGGTTATCAACAATGACTGGAAAATCATCATAAGTCCAAACACTATCAAAGGTGTTAACGTAAACGAGAAAAGCAAGTGCCAATAAGAATAAACACGCGACAATACTTTGCTTATAACTTTTCTTTACTTCCATCAGCACAACCTGTGAGCCTGTCTTATTTCGAGCAAAGACCACAATTACAGGTGAAAGGCATAATCTATTCTGGCCAAGAGACTTTTTACCGCCTTTGCTAGAAGATATGTCTGGTCACATTGTTACAAACAACACAACGACATTAATTAATCTCTCATATAAGTTTATGGAAAGTGTAAAGCATCTAACTTAAGAGAAACCATCAAGCGGCCAATCTATTGATCACGCAAACTTAATCAGTTCGGGTAGTAACAAATTTGTCGTTTCTCTTCTCAGCATCTATCATCTTTTGCACAACATCTTTCATCTTGAATTCTGCTTGCCAATTTAATTTTTGTCTGGCTTTGCTTGGATTTGCCCTTCCTACCATAATTTCTGAGGGTCGAAGCAGTTCTGAATTCGTTTTTACGTGTTCTTGCCAGTTCAGCCCCAAACAAGAGAAAGCCTCTTTCACAAAATCAGACAAACAATTTGTTTCGCCAGTAGCTATCACAATATCTTCAGGGTGATCCAATTGTAACATCCGCCACATAGCATCAACATACTCTGGAGCCCATCCCCAATCTCGTGCCACATCAATATTCCCAAGGTAAAGCTTTTCTTGACTTCCCTCAGCAATGCGACACGCCGCAGCAACAATTTTTCGTGTCACAAAACGACTTGGTCGCAATGGAGAATCATGGTTAAATAAAATGCCCGAACAAGCATACAAGCCATAGGCCTCTCGGTAGTTCGCAACCTCCCAGAAAGCTGCTGCTTTTGCTACAGCATAGGGGGACCGAGGACGGAACGGGGTATTCTCATCAGCAGCGACCGAATTTAAATCGCCAAAGCACTCACCGGAGCCAGCGTTATAGAATCGGATCGGTTCTCCCAGAAAGCGCATCACCTCAAGCAAGTTCAGAGTGCCGCCAGTGATGCTTTCCAAAGTTTCTACTGGCTGTTCAAAGGAGAGTCCGACTGAACTCTGCCCTGCGAGATTGTACAATTCGTCAGGCTCAATTTTATTCACAACCTGTAACACGCTCCGAAAATCATTGAGAGCCATCGACATGCAATGAACATTCTCTTTAATACCAAGCCTAGCTAAGTTTTTGAACCCGGAGATCTCTGCGTCGCGTGACGTGCCCCACACTTCGTAACCTTTTCCAATCAACAGTTTTGCTAAATAGGCTCCATCTTGGCCAGAGACACCACAAATCAAGGCTTTCTTAATTCTGGTCATATCACCCCACAAGAAATAATTTATTTGTTAGCAGAAAGAATCAATCCGGGATTTTCTCGCTGCCACCGTACAAAAACAACCCACCCGATTAGGCTGAAGATCATGACAATTGAGTAAACTGTCAAGGACAAAGCCACAGCATCAGCACTCTTGATTCCAAAGTGCCCAAGTAGATAGACAAAACCAAACTCTCTCAAACCAAGTCCATTTAGCGAAACGGGTAAAACCGTCAGGAGAGTGACTAGAGACACAACCGCAAGTAAAGCGCCAAATCCTATGTCCACCGCCAGATCTTTTGCCACCACAAAATACGTTGCCGCGACAAGTATCTGAAAGAAAAATGATGTCCAAGTAGCTTGTAGCAAGACAGGACGATTTCCAGCATATAGCCTAAGGCATAACGCACAACGTTCACACAGTTCACTTATCTTTTCAGGTAAGTACTTAAGGACAGCCAAACGAGCTCTGCTCCAAAAGGTTAATACTCCTAAGGACAGAGCAACAATCACAAAGCCGGCTAAAATCAGCCCCGAACCTTTTACATTCAACAAACTTGGAGTCAGGAACAACCCAATTACACCATAACATGCAACCGCAAACAGCCCAGAAAAACGCTCCGCAAATATCGTAGTTAAAACCTCCGGAAACAATTGCGTACCACGAGAGGCGAGAATTGCTCTGACAAAATCTCCCCCTACAGAAGTCGGCAATAGATTGTTAAAAAAGAGTCCAATCATGTACAGCCGCACCAGACTTCGTGTGCCATGATTAATGCTGTGCAGAGCCAAAAAAGACTTCCACTTAAGCACAGACACCAAGACACCCACTGAAATGAGCATCATGCAGTAAAGCACCGTCGTAAAGCGGATCCGCGCTACCGCCACGACAAGAGCCGTAATGTCAACTGAGAACAGAAGCAAAGCGAGCAGACCTATACTTACGCCAGCCCGCAAAAGAACTTTTGACAAATTATGCATACAAACCTAATTTGGCATTTATCGATAGCCGACAGCTATCAGATCTTTCGTAAAAATTCGTGTTGTTTTTCTCCCGTAAAGTAAAAATAGCAAACGAAAAACAACTCCGAAAAAACTCTGCAGGGACTTCCCAACGAAATTAACAATCGGATTGAATACCCATATGTTTTGGGGGTAAAGCTCTGTCTTTGAAAACCCGGCCAGACGTAAAACTTGTGCCAGGCTCTCTTCTGTGAAACCTGTAGTATGTGTAAAATCAATATAACGACTGGCTGCTCCTGTGATGGGATTCGCCGAATTAACGACTTTAACGATGATACGCCCATCTTCGCGTAAAGCTTTCCGAATAAGACAGAGACAACGGACAATGGTTTCTTTGGTAAATGCTCAATCACATCATTAAGAACAATTACATCGCAGCTCTCCTTTCGGTTGAGCAGGAATTTTTCGAGTCCTATTCTGATCAACGAGTCTGACGTACCGAGGTTTTCCTTGAGACAATGGTCTACACACTCCTGACTTAGATCAATCCCCGTAACAGACTTGCAACCATGCTCCCGTAGAAAAAACAAAAAATGCCCCATACCACAGCCAACATCCAGGATATCCTCGTCAAGCCGCCTGATAAACTTTGTGTAGTTTTTACGGAAATAACGTGACATGAGTTTATAGTCATCACTATGCACGTGCCCCAGCTGAGTGCTCACATAATTTTTGTAATAATCAGGATTCGCGTCCATCAAGAATCTCCCGGAAAATTGCCAAATATTTTTTGCAGACGGTCTCAGTTTCAAATTGGTTTAAATCGTTACGGTTATTATCGGCCATAGCAGTACGTAAGCTGTTATTTGAAAGCAGCTTCATTATTGCCTTTGCTAATGATTCTGGGTCTCGCGGCGGGACCAAAAAAGCATTTCGTCCTTCTTCGAGAAAATCAGTCTGCCCACCTACATTCGTCGAGACAATAGGTAAACCAACCTGCATTGCCTCCTGCAGGACAATTCCAAACCCCTCATGAAAGGAACTGAGCACGTATAAATCCGCATTGGCCAGATATTGAAACTTTTTCTCATTGGATTGATAGCCGAGAAACTTTACCCTGTCCATCAATCCTAGTTTTTTGGCTTTAGTAAGTAACGTCTCCCTCTCTGGGCCTTCACCAACAATAAGTAATTCCACATCATTTTCAGGAAGCAAAGCCATGGCCTGCAGAAGTTGAGAGAATCCCTTACGTTTTACCAACCGACCGACTGAAACAAGATAGCGCTTATTTGAAACTAAGCCGAGTTTCTCTCTGGTGGCAGGCGAGAAATCTATCGGGGAATACGGAAGAGGGATAACTTTAACTTCACGCGAAAAGTCATAATATCGATAAACATTGTTACGAATATCACTCGATTCTGCGACAACAGCAGCAGCACTATTAAGAAGGTGCTCGTTGATTCTCTTGAGTAAAAAGTTATCTTTTGGAGAAAAGCGGGTCGGATCATAAATATCTGCACCATAAACAGTCAAGATATTCGGCATATTTCCGTGTTTAGCCATCCACCACCCCAAAGGTCCTGTAGGAATGGAGAAGTGAGTGCTTATCACATCAAATTGTTTTTTTTTACTTTTTAAATAAAGCCATCCTACCGGGTTGTAAAGAGCCATTGAGAGCATTGAAGCTGTAGCCTGGGCACGTCGCATAACCGGGACCCTGATAACCCTCACTCCACTTTCAACTCGTTCCGAAGGTAGCCCTGAACCCTTAGAGGTTAGGACCGTAACCTCATGTCCTAGACTCACCCATCCTTCGGCACATTTACGAGTAGCAACCCCTCCTCCTCCACCGAGAGGTGGATACTCATAATTAAGAACCAATATTTTCATCGATCAACACCTCTTAGAACCAACAAACCGCTTCCTATCAAACACTCCAGAGACATTATTTATCAGATTCTCGTGTAACGAAAGATATTTCATAGTGGCCTCTATACCTGCCCACGCTGTGCACATTCCTAAGTCAAGTCATCTTATTGACTTGCAGTTCCAGTGTACACTCCATGATCGTCTAGCCATTCAGAACACTGTGGCTTTCGCTATAGGTACGCACCTGGCCTGCTCCACTTCATTCAACAATTCAACGGCCGCTTAATTTCAATGCCTGAACAAGTTGAACCTTTAATCTTTCAGCAACAGGTCTGTGCTGCGGGGATCTCATAATATGCTGATTTAATGCCAAAAGCGCATTTTTATACTCTTTGCGCTTGGTATATATTTGTGCCATCTCCCACCATGCCATATAGCGGCCAGGATTGACATTGACCATCAGGTGGGCTTCAGAGAGGATAGTATCGTCCATTCTCTCTTTAGGCTTCTCATACCTTTTCAACCAATGGGCAGAGACACTGTCGCTCCTTACAAAAACCATTGATGACTCGGCAGTAAATATCAACGCCCAATCTGGACTCGCCCTGAGCCGGTCAAGCAAGGGATATTTCTGCCCTGTATCGATGGTCGAGGCCCGTGTCACAATCGTCTTGACCTCGAACTTATCGAAGGTTCGCTGCCAATCCGGCTGCCCCGCCATTGCATTCCATCCAATCTTGAACATTTCAGCTGAATTCTGGCGGCCGTCCCAGAACATCAGATAATCAGGGTACAGCTTGAAGGCCATGTAGCCACCCCAGTCGTAGGTGTTATATATGTTCTTGGGGAGCTTATGTCTTTTGACAAACTCAGTCGCCTCAATCGGGTAGTGCCAGCTACGCAGTCCGGTATTGAAGGCACCGTAAACATTATAAGTTGGCAAATAAAGCCACACAAAAAGGCCCGACGCGACACAGAGCACTGCAACACTGCCTATTGAGGCAAAAGGTTTCGACATTCTTTTCTGCAACGGCTTAACGGCGACGTCAAGATAGGCCGGGCAGATTGCCAGCAAACCCATATAAAAAAAAGGAATGTGCCGCACGAGGTTCATTCCCATAATAGCAAGCCCTACCATCAAGCATAGATCACTTAACCTTATTTTACGCCAGCCCAGTAAGACGACTACAGAGGCAACTCCCACGGCATAGAAGAACAATGGCTCCTGCTGAAACGTCGTCGTAGTCCAATCCATATTTTTAGCATGAACAAATGATGCGCCCATATTGTTCGCACCAAGGAGAGAACTAAGTAGTAGTGAGGGATAAGGGTTGATTATGCCAGCAACAAAAACACCAACAAACAGTGCGACCAGCTTAGGGATACCGGCACGGCGAAACCTTTTCTCCCAGATCGCCTGAGCACTCTCTCCAACAAGGTAGGCACAGAGGATGGCTACAGCAAGCACGGCACCAGCGTGGGCATTGCCCCAGAAAACCGCCAGGGGCATCAACCAGAGAATCTGCCAACTACGTTCTCGCAGAAAGCTCTCTAACGAACAAACAAATATAGCGAAGCAGAGCAAGGTCCACAACTGTGGGCGCTCCAGCCAACCACCGCTGGTCAGAAGAAAGGCCGGAACCATCAATGAAATTGCCGAAAAAGATGCACCACGCGACCGCGCAGTCCAAACCAGCACCCCCAATGTTGCCGTAACCAGAGCACCTTTCAGGACACTAATGGCTGCGTAACCGCCGAGCAGGTAGGTAGCGTACAGGAACAGGCTGTGTAGCCAGGTATGCTCGGAGCGTGGCACATCTTTCATCAATGTGAAGAGGTCGGTACGGATGAAACTGTGTGTCTGGCTCATGTATTTGCCGGATTGCAATTGCCAGAAGACGTCGAAGGAGTGAACCTCGGAGATAGACACTGCCAGAATGGCTACCACCATTGTGCACAGGATGCTGAAACCGAGGTGTCTTGTAAAACGAGTGAGATTCATGTTGATTTGTTGATTTGTTGATTTGTTGATTTGTTGATTTGTTGATTTGTTGAACCGAGTCAACGATTCAACCGCTTTTCAATCAAAATTGACGCGTTCACGAACTGTATAAATAGGCTTGTCCTGGGCTTCGTGGTAGGTACGGGTGACCAGTTCGCCAAGCAGACCGAGGGCGACAAACTGGACGCCGGCGAAAAGCAGAAAAGCTGACAGAATCAGTAAAGGGTTACGGTTCATGGAGAGGCCATCCGCATATTTCATGTAAAATGTTACCATTAGTGTCAGCAGAGAGAGTCCGCAGGAGCCGAGACCCCATTTGCCAAAGAGCTGCAGAGGGCGGGTCGCATATTTCAACAGGAACTTGACTGTAATCAGATCGAGGATCACACGCAGGGTGCGGTCAATACCATACTTGCTCTGTCCTGCAGTGCGTGGTCGGTGGTCAACTGTGATCTCGGCCACTTTAGCACCAACCTGATGAGCGAGGGCAGGCACAAAGCGATGTAGCTCTCCATAGAGACTGACTTGATCTAAAACCTCCTTGCGATAAGCCTTGAGGGTGCAACCATAGTCGTGCAAATGAACGTGGGTAATATGAGAAATCAGTTTATTCGCGATAATTGACGGCAGTTTGCGCGAGATGAAAGTATCCTGGCGATTGCGTCGCCAGCCAGAGACGACATCGAAGCCTTCATCAATCTTGGCCAACAAGGCCGGGACATCTTGCGGGTTATTCTGCAGATCTGCGTCCATGGGTATGATAACGGTGCCGCGTGCGGCCTGGAATCCCGCAGCCATTGCAGCCGTCTGACCAAAGTTCCGGCGTAGACGAATAATCTTCAAACTGCGGTCATTCAGCACCTGTTCTTCGAGGAGCGCAAAAGATTGATCAGTGCTGCCATCATCGACACAGATGACCTCGAAGCTCATTCCTTTCAGAGCATTGTTGATTTCCTTACAAAGGGCGGGGATGTTTTCAGCTTCATTGTAGACAGGGATAACGAGGGAAAAATCATAAGTCATAGTTATTAAACACCAAGGTACGAGATAGCAGCAGATGTAATGGAGAACTCTATACAGGCGAAGTTGTGTCAGATAAATTTCTTGATTCTGATTTCCCAACGGTGCTCAGTCAACTGTTTATTCCAAAAATCATTGTCAGTGAGTCCATAGGTATAATTCACACCAATTTTGAGCTTTTTGAAATCCAGCTCAGAGAAAACCGAACCCGTATACTGATGGAAATTATCATTAAAGTAATAAGTATCCATCATATATCCACCGAGGGACCAATACATGTTTGGGTAATAACGCCCACCGGCTTCCACTACTGTTGCTTGGCGGTTTAAATTGTTACTCGAAAAGCCTTCGTAGAGGAACTCCTGATAAAAAGAAGCGATCCTTCGAATAATTCCAGTCTTGGTAAAAATATTATAATGCATATTTTGGGCAACCCGCCACATCTGGCCTTGCTCATCATTGGTGGCAAAAGCATATCCAATTCCGGCGCTATAGGATTTTCCATGTAAATAATCAATGTCACCTGTAGACAAAAAACTCCAGTCAGCTTGTTTTTCGTTCACCTGTATTCTACCAGAGTCAATCTCCTGGAAAGAAAGAAGTAACGTATCGTGGTCTTTAGCAACGATTAACTTATTAATAAGAACAGCTTTCATCTTCGGTGTCCGATAAGACAAACGGTCGGCCAAGACAAGCTCTCCCACTGAATCATCAGAACGTTCAGAACGTTCAGAAATCTTGATGTAGTTATATACTGCAGATGCTCGATTGTTCCAGCGACTGAATGCTTGATCCACATAGAGACTAGTCGCTTAACGTAGTATGGTTCCACCGGAGAGGCTAACAGAGCTACCGTAGCCTTCTAAGAGTTGGGGGCCGATACCTTGAAGTGGGATATGAGAAAAGGGGAGCGAAGGCTGGTCGCCGTCACCGACAAAAATCTTTTGCCCCACGCCAACTCTGAGACCAGGACGAAGAACTCGTTCAGCCCTTGCCTCCAGGTCAACTTCGAGATAACTCACATTGCCAATGTCGTCGATATGGTTGTCTTCGCCTTGCATACCACTGAGAGAGATCGAACTATAGTAGGAGTTTTTCGTTCGATAACGTGAATCAGTCGCAACAGAAAGGTTGGTGCTGAAAGCGATGCCTGTGTACCAATCTCCTTCAATGACTTCAACTGCTATATCAGGGGTGACGTTATAACCTTTCCAGTGACCGAGCGAAAGTTGAGACTTGCCATAAAATGATTTTACCGAGCTCAAATCTGATGCATCGTTACCTTCGTCCTTCATATAGCCAACGACCTGTGCTCGCCATGAAAGCTCTGGGCTGATAATACCACTGGAGTAAAATGGCACTTCAAGTTCTTTCTTATAACGATAGTCTGATTGGCTACGAAGAAATGTACTAAAATTACTTATACGCCAACTTTTGCGAGAACCTACAGAAAACAGATTGACTGCGTACTCTTTAATGTCGCCGTCTCTTTTCGCTACATCAGTGCTTTGAGTATAACTGGCATCAACTGAGAGTTGCAGCCAGTTTGTCATATGTATCCATTTACGCTTCAACGTATGATCAATAGTTCCTAAGAGGATTGTATATTCATCACTATCATTACTACTATCCATATAATCCGTGTAAACATTGCTGCGATAGTGAAACCAGTTATCCTTTTTGTTTAGAGAGACAAAAGCGAGTCTGCTGTCACGTGAATGAACTGGACGTGCACGATCCATATCACGAATGTATATATTACGGTAATCAATCAATAAACGGGGAAACCTGGAGAGGACATCGCGGAATTGTCCTTGGTATGTCCCGTTACGTATTCCTCCCAGAAAAGTTACACCTGTAACGACATACTGACCATTCAGGAGGTCAGTGTAGAGATTAGGTCTAACAGTAAAGTTTTTTCCACTCGGAGCATAATACAGGAAACTCCCATCATTCAGATCATAGCTGAATGCATGTAACCGAA
This sequence comes from Deltaproteobacteria bacterium, assembly GCA_024279915.1. Taxonomy (GTDB): domain Bacteria; phylum Desulfobacterota; class Desulfuromonadia; order Desulfuromonadales; family BM103; genus M0040. The sequence continues at coordinate 3,958 of JAJRRB010000051.1, read as the reverse complement.
AAGGCAGGCCACCGGGAGCGATGAGAAGGTCCCCGCTAAAGAGCGGTTTGAGGTTATCAGGATTATTTGATTCATCATTTACATCACTCTGGAGAGACCTCCATGTAGCACCAAGAGACACATTGTATTGACCGAGACGCCCACCCTTAATCAAAGCCGACTTCGACCATAGCAACGAATAATTCTGCGCAAAATGCGAGCCGTCAGCAATCTGCTCGCTCCCATCTTTTGCATCATAGCCTGCATATTCCAGTTCAACATAAGCCTTTAAGTTCAGTCCAAACGAGACGGAACACAAGCTAAGTAGCAATAGAATAATTATTATAATTTGGCCAACCGAATAACGTAACATATCAGCCTGAGCTCAATTCCTGTAAGTGGGTATTGTCCTTGTACCACAAAACTAATAATAACCTTCGGTATAGAAGCCACACCAACTAGTTTGTGCGTGCAAAAAACATACCCACGCAATCAACCACAAGAACGTCGTATTTAAGATCGGACTCCATCTACAATACCGCCATATCCCATACCCTGTCACCGTCATTCAGCGCCAGCCAGAGTGATAGACCCAACACACCTCCTCACCACCTCTGACGTCGGGTAAGCATCTGATTTCAGTTTCACCTTACACCTTGCAAAACCCTACACAGCTGTTGCTCGGATAACACTTCGGCCTGCCAGGTCCGCAGTCCTCACTGGGCAAAAGCTCCTGATAGACAAAAAAAGGGAGCGGATAAATCCGCTCCCAGACAAAACATCAATTTTACTGCCACCTAAAAAGGCAGAGCAAATTATTTATTTTCCGTGACAACCCAAGCAGAGCTGAGAACCGGCCATAGTCGTTACCAGGAATCTATTGTCGCCGTCATGCACATCATGACAAGTTGAGCACCATACTTCGCCGTCGTTAAGCACATATACACTACTGAGAGCAGTAGGGTCAACCAGGTCAGACTGATCATCAGCATATACAGCAGCGTAGTTCATGGCAATAGGATGGTCGTTATCGAAATCAGTATCAAGTATAGCAGCTGAGGTCATGACAGTGTTTGTGAACACTGGGGGATTATTACCCGAAGTGTTCGCAGGGTTGTTCAGAACATCCGTGAGGCCGGTTCCGTCGTGGCAGGTCAGACACAGGGTCAAGTCCGTACCTTGAACATCAGAAACTGTAACATTTGTCGTCACGTTTGAAAGAGTGGCACCGGAGTTGTAAACGGAGTTAACCGTAACAGCATCGATACTACGGTTCCAAAGGGGCGAATACACGGTTGCCGTATTATTGACAGCACCGTGAGGAGTGTGACAGAAAACACAGGTTTCTGTGTAATCTGAAGTGTTAGGGCCTGCACCAGTAACCGACAAATCGTGCTTTGAGTTGGCAATTACCGCAAAAGCCGAGCTGGCCACCAAGCTAAACAGCGCTACAAGTACAACAACTTTCTTCATCTTCCTACCTCCGATTAGTATTTGTCGTCACAACCAATGCAACAACCTTATGCCTAAGTGAAACAACTTCTCCATATAAAACTCTATAGTCTGCAAACCACGTGCCAGCTCCAGTAACGCCTAAAGATGGCACTTCTTTCATCCTACAAATCGCTTACAGCCTCATAACTGTGCTATTACACAGTTCAGCCTCCGTGTTATCACCACACCGGTGTTAGAGTTACCTAAAAGACCTAGCTCTCATTGCTTTTCGACTGCTGCATCCTCTAGATTTTTCCGCAGTTGCAGCTGCAGTTGCAGGTCGGCCTCTGTGATGGGGTGCTCCGCCTTAAACTTTTTCGACAAGAACTGCCAACGCTGAAATCTTTTATGAAGGAGGTCAGCAATATACATCCGGTCGTTACTATCAATTGAAATTGCCGAGGGGAACCCATTAGCAAGGGCTTGACGTGGATCCTTGCCCGGAGCAAAAAGTAGCAACAGTTGGCCCTCACGATCAAAGGTCATAAGGGACGCTTTGCGGACGTCAGTTACCCAGAGATTGTCTTCAGAGTCAAAAGCCAGAGCTCGGGGCGCCTCGAAGTTAAAGTACTGATCGCCTCGCGACCCGAATTTAAACAGGTGTTCACCGTCGGCGTCAAACACCTGAATGCGGGCGTTCAGTTGATCTGCAACATAGACACGATCGTCTTTGCTGATCGCGACACCTTGCGGCACATAGAGATCGGCCTCTCCCGCCCCTTTTTTTCCAAACGAGAAAAGACGCTCACCCTGCATATCGAACACGACAATCTGACTTGAGAGGCTGTCACTGACATATATACGACCAAGCCGTTCGTTAATAGCCAGGTGGGCAGGCTTTTTCACAATTCCTCGTCCGAATACGAATTTTATTAGCCCCTGCGATGAATAGACAACAATTTGCCCTCCCATAGCGTCACAAATATAAAGGCTACCCTGACTGTCCAGCGCCAGTCCGGCCGGGAACTCACCTACTGCCGACGGACTGAGATACTCAACCGTTTTTTTATTAAAATCGTAAACTCGGACATTTTGCGCATCTCCGTCTGCAATATAAACCAAGCCACGCTCACTGTCTCCTGCTATCCCAGTTGGCTTTATAAAGTTTTTCATAACCGGAGCACCGAGCAGAAAGTTCATGCGTTTCTCGGCTGCCGTCGTTTCAAAATCTAATTGAGAGTGGTAAGTCCCGAGCCATTCCATATAAGGCTCAGCAGGCAGGGGCGGCCATAATATACGCAAGCTCTCCACCTTCTTGTCGGCACATCCGACTGCAACCATAAGCCACAGGAGTAACAATAACAATCTGACTATTTTTTTATATTCATTCTTCTAGCACCTATTTTATCGATTCTTTGGATGTTCACTTAAATGATCGGTCACTAAACATGTGACCACAGAAATTGACTTAACGTTTTACCAGCACCAGGAACAACTTGTTGGCATTCTTCTCGCGCACGTGCTCTCATATAAATCTGGCAACACGGCTATCTGTAGTTTACTCTACTTCACGTGACAAATGCCACATAGAGACATACGCGACTCAATACCTCTCTGGAACAAAGCTTTGGCCTGGCCACCGTGAGGAGAATGACAACTAGCACAGCTGAACTCCTTGTTTGGTTCTGCCGGATTGCTAGTCCCAGAGAGAGGATGGCTGCGGGTAGTAACACCACCAACGCTTCGAGTGACATGAGACCTTTTAGCAACCGTATCATGGCATCCGAGACACAGTGTGTTGATCGCGAGGCGAGATTGCGCCTCAAAATCACTGGCATGTGGATCGTGGCAGAAAAGGCACATTTGTGCTTCCACCGGGCCATGCACATACTTCCACTCGGCGTTGGCAGGCGACTTGTCATCATGACATTCTATGCACAACGAGGCGTCACCGGAACGAACTTGATACTGGTTTGGCGCACTATCAGCATCATGACAGTAAGTACATTCGAAGACTCCGGCCGGCCCATGCACGTGTGCTTTGTCCAGCATACGGGCATGACAAGACCCACAGGGGTTATTCCTGGCATCAGGATTAGACAACTGGGTCAGCGAAGGCGCCATATTGTGACAGCCTGCACAAGGAGTTTCACGCTCTGGATAGTGAAAGCGCTCCTGGGGCAAGTCTGCAGGAGGGGGCTTCTCGTTACTGTCATGATAGTAGACTGTAGACCTGACGGTCGCCATGATTTCCTCGCCCAAATAACCATCGACAATTATTTGATTGTCACCGGAATCAAAGAGTGGTTCAACAACCAGCATATCGCCAAATACCGCCCGATACTCTTCACTGGAAATGTCAATAACATCACTTTTGACACCATTAATCTCGATCGTCAAGCCACTAAGTAAAGGGTCTGCCCCTCCCTTGATGATTAGATAGCTCGACTTGGTCACATATGTCCCATCAAGTGGATATATAAGTTGTAGCGCGTAGACATTGCCACACAAGAAGAACACGAGAAAAGTTAACAATCCCGCCGGG
>JAJRRB010000050.1 GCA_024279915.1 Deltaproteobacteria bacterium | reverse complement strand
CAGGTTCAGAACCAGATCGCCCTTGGGAACCATATTCTCAATGGTGTCGAACTCGAAGTTGTTCTGAGTGGCATTTTCCCAAGAGATATGCTTCTCGTCGATTTCGATCTTACGCAAAGCGTAGGAAATGTCGAGGCCGCTGTCGCGCATGTTCAAGCCCTGGTTAAGGCCCTGGGCGCCACAACCGACGATAACGATTTTTTTACCTTTGAGGTAGTCAACACCGTTGAACTCGCTGCTTTCCATGAAGCGACAGTTACCCAGTTCCTGCAATTTGCGACTGAACGATAATGAATTGAAATAGTTCTGACCCATGATGTTTCTCCTTATATTTGGATGTTGGTGAAAATTAGATTTTTTTAGATTCGGGCAAGATAACTTAAAAACAATATTGCGTATATTGATTTGTTGTGTATATTGTGTTGCGCAATACGCAACACTAAGCTAATGAGAGGGAAAGGCAGAAATGGATATACGCGAACTGAAAATATTTCTTACCGTTGCTGAGCTTCTGCACTTTGGAAAGGCCAGTCAGGCCTGCAATCTGAGTCCTTCGGCCCTGACTCGAACCATCCAGCGGCTGGAAGATCAGGTTGAACAACCGCTGTTCCTGCGCGATAACCGCACCGTCCGACTTTCGTCTGCGGGTGAGCAGTTCCGCAATTACGCCCGGCAGACGGTCCAGGAGTGGAAAAATTTTCAAACGACGCTAAAAAATGAGCAGGCGATTGCCGGAACCCTGTCGATTTACGCTTCGATAACCGCTGTCTACAGTCTGCTGCCACATCTGCTGGAGGCCTATCGCAGCGCTTACCCTGAAGTGCAGCTCGAACTGCGCACCGGGGCTGCCGAACAGGCGGTAGAACGATTGCAGAGTGGGGAGATCGATCTGGCAGTTGCCGCTCTGCCCGACCGGCACCGCTTGCGGATCGAATTTTTGCCGATCACCACAACTCCATTGGTTTTCATCGCCTCAAAGAACGATGTCGCAGAGATCCCAATCACCAACGGGCAACTCGATCTCACCAAAGCTCCGCTGGTCCTTCCGCAGACCGGTCTGTCCCGGCGTCGTTTGAACCAGTGCCTGAAAGAGCAACGCATCACTCCGAATATCACCTCCGAGGTCACCGGCAACGAAGCGATCATCCCGATGGTTCGTTTGGGCTGTGGTATCGGCATTGTTCCGCAACTGGTTGTCGATCGCAGCCCGTTCCGCGATGATGTCGTCGTCATAGATCAGGCACCGCAGCTAGGATCGTACCAGGTCGGTCTTTGCACCAGCAAACGTAACTTGCAACGGCCCGGTGTTTATGCCTTCTGGCAGCTGGCACGCGAACGTTCTGAGTCGTAGGGAGAAAGCTGTTTTTTTGAGGAGGAGGACAGTGAAGTGTCTCGGATACCATGTTTCTTGAATGGCGTTTAGTGTCAAATATTTAATTCAGCCTCTTGATTTAGCCAAGGACCTTCCTGTGATCCGTATTTCTCTAACAGATGTAACAGCTCAAATATGTTCACACCTCTTCCTGAAAAATATAAATTTTGAGATAAAAAAAGGAGGAGAACTGGGCGATTGTCGGTGCGAACGGCTCCGGAAAATCTTCGATGGGGAAGTTGATATGTAATGATCTGCAAGTAATATCGGGAGAAGTTGAATCTCCCGTACATAGCGAATATATCTCGTTTGAAAAGGTCATAGAAATCCTTGATACCGAGAATGAAAATGATGAATCGGACTATATGGGCGGAGGTGGCTATATTGGTACTACCGCAGAGCAATTTATCTGTGATGCTGATGCTATTGACAAGGGTCAATTACAGCATTTGGCGATGAAGCTAGGGTTCGAAGATATTCTGGGCCAGGAATTAAGGAGTTTGTCGACGGGGGAAATGCGTAAGGTTGTAATTTGCCGTGCGCTGCTACGTGATCCGGAAGTTCTGGTCCTTGATGAACCTTTCGATGGGATCGACTCCGATTCTTGCATCACCCTTAAAAACATATTTGCAAGCTGTGTTGAAAACGGAATTACCATCGTACTTTTGTTGAATCGATTCAGTGAAATCCTTCCAGAAGTTACTCATGTTGCCTATCTTAAAGATTGTTCTCTTTTTACTTCAGGACGTAAAGAAGAGATTCTGCAATCGGAAGCACTCTTACGCTTTCACTCTTTCCACTACACTCTTCCTGCGCAGCTGCCAACGTATGAAAGCGGTTATTCCTTAGTTTCAGACAGGACGCAGCCACTGATTGAAATGAAAAATGTCTCGGTTCGCTATGGCGACAAAACCGTCCTCTACATGTTGGACTGGACTGTCTTGCCAGACCAGAATTGGACAATTGCCGGCCCCAATGGCTCCGGCAAGACAACTTTGTTGAATCTTATCAGTGGTGACTACGTCCAAGCCTATGGAAATGATATCCATCTGTTTGGTCGTAAAAAAGGTTCAGGTGAGAGTGTATGGGATATTAAAGAAAGACTGGGCTATGTTTCAAGCTCTTTTCAGCAGAGATACCGCGTTGGAGCAACTGCAAAAGCGGTCATTATTTCAGGCTTTTTTGATTCGATAGGTGTTTACCGAAAATATTCGAAACAACAGGAAAACATTGCACTGCAGTGGCTTTCCATTCTGGGTATGGAGAGTCAGAAAAACACCTCATTTCATCGTCTGTCATATGGAGAGCAGAGGTTGTTGCTTATCGCCAGAGCGATGGTAAAACAGCCGATGATTTTGATCCTTGATGAGCCCTGTCAAGGTCTGGACGATGCCAACCGTGTAATGGTCCTAAAGTTAATTAACCATCTGGGACAATCTGCTAAAACGCAACTCCTCTATGTCTCTCATCACACTGAGGACAAGATTCCCTGTATCGAACATATTCTACAGCTTGTTCCTGCCGAAGGGGGTGGATCGACGGCTGAAATCTTTTCTGCAGCAACGGAAGATGGAAACAGCTTTCGGTCGAATCTTTGATGATTGAATCCCCCTGAGAGATGTGTCAAAAAGAAGGGTAGAGCAAAAAAAATTGTTTTGCCCTCCTTTAGTATCACTTGGCTCCCCATCACAGACGAAGATGGGCACTGGGAAGATTCCTTTGAAATCTGATGCACTATAAATCCTTAGGACTTACGAGAATGACTTGCGAGGGGATATATAGTAATCGATTCTCGGGGCTTTTCGATGTTACTGCATATCGTGATACGTCAGAATGCGTTCATTGGCTACTTGCGAATACCAATTTTACGACCAATATTGCCGGGACGCTCTAAATGTGATTGTTGTTGCGATAAGGTGTCAATCTTCGTCATTACTTCATCCGGAAAGGAAGCGGACTTACGTTCATTCAGATTTACGCACATGCTTATCTGTTCAAGCGTGGAAGCAAGGTAACCACTACTTCCCTTCACAGACATTTCTAGATAAAGATGCATACGCTTGTGGTCGTGATCTACCAGTTGCATTCGGATCTCCACACCCTGTCCAAGAGAGACCTCTTGATCGTAGGTGATATGGCTTTCCAATGCCATTGTAGATATTCCAGTCGTCTTTGCTCTCTCCTCACCTAGGCCGAGAGAAAGTAGCAATTCCTCAAAAGCAAGATCGAAGACCAAGACATAATATGCAACATTCATATGGTTGTTGTAATCCAACCATTCGGGTTTAATCTCTGTCGAATAAATAACAGTAGGAAGCCTATTCATATTTACCCTCTCACATTGAGCTGGGATGCTCAGGTTTACTTAAATGTATCAGAAACTCTAACAAATAAGAAATGGCCATCAAGGATCGAACCCTGATGGCCATAATTTTGTGGATTAAACAGCTTCCTGAATACCTCTATCAATAAGAAGCCGTTTTTCTTCTCGGAAGTGGTGATTTATAAGACAGATAAGTCATTGCTCCAAATAGTTCAAAAGCTCTCTCGCAGCACCGTAATCAGGGAATTTACGAATCATGTCGTCAGCCAGAGCTTTTGCTTTTTTCTCCTGCCCCGACTTGAGGTAGAAGTCGGCCAGCGTAAGAAAGAAGTCCCGCTCCTGAGGTTCAAGTGACAGAGCCGACAACAATTCTTGCTCTGCCTGTTCCGGCCTATTTAATAACAGAAGGACCTGCCCATGGTTGTAATAAGCACGCCCGTAAGCCATCCCTGCAGCAGCCTTACCAAGATAGCTCTCCGCGTCTTTATACTTCTTCATTTCTGCCAGCAGCAAACCAAGGGAATAAGCGACTTCATAGTTCTCTGGCTCTTGATCAACTACTTCTCGCAGCAGTTTCTCTGCATCCAGATTCTTGCCTTGTCGATTGTAGAGCATGGCCAGATTAACCTTGGCAGGGAGAAACTGCTCGTCAATAGCAATGGATTTCTCGTAAGTCAGGATAGCTTGCTCATCATCACCGAGGGTAGTCGCCAGATTACCGAGGTTGTAGCGTTGCGCAGCGAGATCAGCGTTATAAAGCATCGCCTCACGGAACTCGGCCAGCCCTTTTTGGTAGGCTTCCCGATCATCGTCCCGCAGCATCTCTTCAGGCAGAATCGAAAGCATCATCGCGGCTTCCATGCGGACCGCTTTAACAGGATCATAAAGTTTCGGTGCAATCCGCTTCAAGCGAGTCTCGGCATCGAAATATTCAAGGCTGCGGATCGCCGTGTAGCGCAACAGGGCTTCATCACTTTCCAGCGCCTTGGCCAACGCTGTCTGACTGCTGGTGCTTGGGTAGGACCTCAGCAGTGCCAGAGCAGTTGCCCGTACGATAGCCGGCAACAACGGATCTTCGGAGAGACGGATCAAATTAACTTCAGCGTCTGCCTGTCGTGATCGTCCAGCGGCAATAACTGAGCCGTAATGAGGTTTGCGGGTCTCACCATACCACTTTGTGTAATGCTCGACATTCCACGACAACGGCTTGTCCGCGTGACAGCCTTGTGCTGAACAGGCGTTCGGTGTGCCGAGCTCAGCACTCAAGTCGGGGCGTGGGATACGCAGGCTGTGGTCAGGGCGATAATCAGCGCCCATGTAGACGCGGCCAGGCATATGGCACTTGACACAGAGGTGGCCATCACTCGGCTCTCCATTGTGCACTTTTTTGTGAAAATGGTGCTCTTTACGGTCATAAGTCTCTGCTCGATGACACTGGGTACAGAGATCATTCTTCTCTTTATGGCGTTTCAGGCTGTGAATATCGTGGCAATCGCTGCAGCGCACACCGTGTTGGTACATCTTGCTCTGCACAAATGACCCGTAGACATAGACCTCATCAAGGATCTGGCCGTCGGGGTAATAAAGCCCCTCGTTCAACAGTTGTGGCACCATCAGATCGAGCAGTTCACCTTCAGTATGCAGGTTGTCACCCAGTTGGAAGCGCCGGGAGTGACACGGAGCACAGAGTCTGATTTGCCGGGTCGTGTCGAGGTTGCCGCTGCGCACTTCCAGGGCATAGTTCTCTACTTGTGTCCTTGCAAATGGAGGTTTGTCCGCCCAGGACAAATGTGAGGAGCCAGGTCCGTGGCAGGCTTCGCAACCAACATCAATCTCAAACCAGTTGGTCTGATACGCGCCTGTCTCCGGGTCAAACCCCTTGGTCAGGTGGGTCGAATGACACTCGGCGCACATGACGTTCCAGGTCTGTCCGCCACGCGTCCAGTGTAGCCAGTCCTCCGGGCCTTCCACTTCGTAGGGAGGCAGGCGGTACCATTGCTTTTTCTCGACATCCCAGGCGATGTTTAGGCATTGCAGGCGTCCATCCGGGAAAGGCACCAGGTACTGCTGCAAAGGAGTGACACCAAAGGTGTGGGTAATCTCGAAATCCCCGAGTTGACCATCAGGGCCCTCGGTATGAACCATGTATTTGTCACCATCGCGATAGAAACGAGAGGTGACATTGTTGTGCGGATCGGTATAGCTAACATCGTTGAAATCGCCAAGAACAGTCGTTTCGTTGGCAAGGTCCATCGCCAGGTCGTGATGTGAACCTCGCCACTTGTTGTAGGCTGTCTCATGGCATTTCTTACATTTTTCACTACCGACGAACTCCGACGGCCCAGCAGGTGGCAACGGTTCTACAGTCCGAGCTTTTAGCAGGTATAGAAACGGAGACAACAGGATGACGCAGGCCGCAATCAGTGCAATCCGTTCCCAGCGTTTTATTTCAGTCGTTGGTTGATTCATGTTTCCGTCAATTGTGAGATAGCTTCTGGTAACCCGGGAACAGTCCCCATAGCCAGCCGCGTCCCCCGTCCCGCTATATTCTTGTCGCCTGTGTCGGGTCGAAACGTTCACGTTTTTGTGGCGTCGACGTATCAACCTTAACAATGCCGTTCTCAATGCGAACCGGATATGTGTCCAGCGGCCTTGGTGCCGGTGCGGTCAGGACTTCGCCGTTCAGGTTAAAAGTGGAGCCATGACACGGGCAGACAAACTGGTTCTTCTCTTCGTCCCAGGGCACTGAGCAACCAAGATGAGTGCAGGTTCGCGACATTGCCAGGAAGCTGCCATCACCCAAACATGCCAGGTAGAACTGGCCAAGAGGTACAGCAGTCACCGTCCCCGGCGTAAACTGTTCAATCGCCCCGGCAGTCACAATGCTATCCGTCTTAGCCGGTCGGTTCCGTTCCTTACGCGAGTTCATGAACGACAAGCCAAACCAGCCAAATTCGGCCGCAGCAACAATGCCAAAGAACGCCCAGATCCGATTCAGGAACTGACGTCGATCAGGGTTTGTTGTCATATCGTTGTTATTATTATCCGCCATTCGTGAAAACCTTCTTTTTAAGCCGATACATGCAGATATAAATCTATGGTTTTATTCGCGACACTCGCCACGCGCTACCCGTCACCCTGCCCCCAAGGCCAGACAAGATGCATCTCCGCCCCCCTAAACCAGACCCCGATAACAGTACAAACCGTCAGCGCGACTAAAATCAGGAGGATCAAAGACATCACGGCTTCGGCACGGGTATAGTTCATTTTTTTGACCAGCAGAAGATAAATACCAGTCAAAAAGACAAGAAACAGAATCGTTGGTACCAGGCCACGCGTGATCAGCGTATTGCCCGCAACAGCCTCAACCGAAGATAGCAACAGGTTGTCTCCCAGGATAATTGCCAGTGTTGCCAAGGCTCCCACTGATACTGACCATAAAGCTAGTTTCCGACCGCGCTCGGAACCGAACCAGACTCCGGTCGGCAGAGCCGTCTCACTCCAAAAGGGAACAGATAACAAGGCAGCGGCACCCAATAACGGCCAAACAAAAACAGCAAAGACCGGATGCAGATGCAACAGTAGCTCCTGGAAGCCAAGAAAGTACCAGGGTGCCTTGGCCGGGTTGGGGCTCATGCCCGGATTGGCCTGTTCAAGTAAAGGGGTATCCCAAAGAATGGACAGAAGAACAACAAAGGCAATCAAGACCAGCCCGACAGCAGCTTCACGTACGATCAGGTGCGGTGTCGTCGGCACACGATTGGTAATCGCTTGTTCGTCGTGCTGAACCTGAACAAGGCCCCCAGCCCGCCTCACCAGCCAGAAGTGCCAGAGCAGCAGGATAAAGAGCGTTCCTGGAACAAAGGCCACATGGAGTACAAAGAAGTTTGCCAGCGTAGCCGGGCCGATCTCGGCACCGCCACGGAAGAGTTCCTGAAGCCAGAGGCCACAGACCGGGATGTAACCGAGCATGCTGGTACAAATGGTAACCGCCCAATAGGCAAGTTGATCCCAGGGCAGCAGGTAACCGGTGAAGTTGGACGCGAGCAGAAGGAAAAGCAGGAGCAGACCGATGACCCAGTTAAGCCGCCGGCCTTGACCGAAGGCACCAGTAAGAACAACTCGCAACAAGTGCAGAAAAGCGATCACAACCAAGAGGTTAGCACTCCAGTGGTGGATGTTACGCACCCAGAGACCGAAAGGAACCTCGCGGGTCAGGATCAGGATAGAGTTATAGGCATGATCAGTTGAAGGTTGGTAGGCAAGAAGTAGCAGGATGCCGGTCAGGAACAACAGGCCGACCAGCACCGCCGCCATGCCGCCAAGCCCCCAACTCAGAGTCAATCTCAGAGTTTCCCGGGGTACTGTCGGCGGATGGAGGTGGAGGATCAGATCGGTTATGGACCTCCTGGATTTCGGCATAAGCAATAGAACATTCCACGGGCAGTGAAGATACCTTCAAGCCTAATATAATTGACAACTTATGGCAGATATTATCACAAAAATAGGTTAAAACAATACGACCAAAGATCAAACCGAAGTGGCCTGCAATTTGTGGATTAATGAGCTTCCTAAAGATCTCTATCAATAAGAAGCCGGTTTTTTTCTCAGAAGTCGTGACTTATGAGAGTAAAAAGAGTGTCAGAAGTCCTTAGGTAATTTAGGAGTTGCTGCTGGAACAACTGATAGGACAACCAACGAAAAGTGTCCTATACACCAAGGTGCTGACACAGTCTCTCGACAACTGGTTTGAGGCTGGCGAGTTTTACGCCTATGGTGTCAATCGCTTGGTCCTGACACACCCTCTATCATGTTCTGAGTGCATTAAAATACCACTCAGCTTGTTCACCCGGCGGCGTCGGCAAGCTTTTGCAAAGCTTGGAATTACCCATCGGCATGGATCACCTTGGCGCGACATTCACTATTGTAGATAGACAGCTAAAAACGTGTCAATCTGACTGCTCATGTCGAAGAGTAACATAGATTCTGCTTAATATGACCCTCACAGCCAGCCCTGTTCCTTAAAGCGTGCTTCAATCTGTTCAGCGATTTCATCTG
>JAJRRB010000049.1 GCA_024279915.1 Deltaproteobacteria bacterium | reverse complement strand
CTCAATAATCGCTGCATCGGTCTGCTGCATCGAAAAACCGATCCGGAAGCCGCCCCAGTGCTGGCCACGCACATAGACCGGAGCCGAAACATCCCACATAGTCACACCCGTATCACGCTTGTAGACCTGGCGGAGATAACCTTTACCGTCCTCATTGTCATACTTGGCTGCAGCAAGACCGGTGGGATCGTTAAAGATGCGTTTGGTCCGGTTGCCAACCTTGTCGGTCTCGGCATTACCGGTCAGAGGCTTTGAATACTTGCTGTTATGGGTCGGCAGGTAACCGTTGCGATCCACCAGAACAGCAAAGACCACCATCGGGTCTGAAGCAGCAAAGGTATCCTGGAAATCCTTGATCGTCCTGTCCAGATAAAGATCGTAGGCCGTGTGATACTTCGGAATTGCCGAACCGGCCAGGGGCCCTTCGATGATCTCCTTGTAGTCGACATCAAACAGATGTTCCTCATAAAACATGCCGGACGCCAATGCGCTTTCAAAAACCCCCTCGATCGAGCTGGCACCTATCTTGGCCAGGGCGCTTGCCTTGACCAGCAGCTCCTCGCGCAGGACTGTGGAACGCTGCTCCACGATCAGGTAGGTCGATATCACCATGATCACTGTTAATACACCGATCAGGGCCATCACTATCTTTACGCTGATTCGATTCATCATTGCTTCACTACCTCGTTAGAGAATATCCGGGCCGGAAAATCAGATCAATGATTGCCTTCAGCCTGTTCCTTCTGATCAACTGTCAATTCTGGTCGTTCAAGAAGCTTATCCAGGCTCAGCAGCACAAGAGTCTCTTCACCTTGGACGACCTTGCCGACAAGCAAATCACGAGCTCCTGCTCCGGCCCCATCTGCCAAAGGTTCGACCTGCTCCTCACTCACTTTGGTCAAGCCCTCAACGACTTCCACCAGCAGTGCTGTTTTGATGCTCCCCGCTTCAACAACAACCAGACGAAAACTCTCATGAATAGTTTGCGCACCCTGACCGAGCAGAGGGCAAATATCTGTAACAGCGACAATTTCCCCACGCAGGTTAAAAATGCCACGGAGATGTTCAGGCAGGCGGGGCACACGCACCAGACGTGGTAGTTTGAGCACCTCACGACAGCTGCCTGCTGGCAGGCCGTAACGATTATTGCCACAACAAATGATCAGGTGTTCGGTTTTGGCTCCCCCACTATCCTCCGCCACAGCTTCCAGATTGCGCCAGTAATCAGTACGCATTTCCTGCAGGATTTGATCAATTTCGTAACCTTGTTTGTCTTGCATGTGCGATCAACTCCTCTAGTCAAGCCGGACCAATTTCTCAAAAATTTGTCAAAACCATTTTTATAGCCGCAGATTATAACGATGTTTCATATTTGTCAAACAAAGCTAAGTTAATAGACTTTAAAGATTTTCATGAACAAGGGACTTCCTTATGAGAGACAGGCTACAGGCTAATAATAAACGGTGTTTAAGAAAACATTGAGAAAGGAAGACAACGGCGGGGCAACAGAAAGGATGGAAAATATTTATGAGTTACAGGGTTCCAGGGATCTCAGCAAGTTCACTACGTACAATTTCGAGAAAAACACCTCGCGAGAGTCCACCGGAGAAAGGGATGATTGACTGATCAGCAGTCCGTTCAAGAGTACGCACAGTATTCCGTAGTGAACGCCGTCTTTTCTCGGTATCGGACAAACGGTTGTGGATTTTTGCAGTAAGGTAATGGGCCATAACATAGGCAGGATCCAACCACAAAACCTTCTGGTATTCAACCAGGGCACGCTTGAGGAAACCTTCCATGTCAAGGATCAAACCACGCAGCAGATAGGCTTCCGGCAGCAAGTCATCCTCTTTCAACGCACGAGCACAGCAGATTCGTACATCACTGTACTTACCTTGGTTGGCCAGCAGCAGCCCCTTGCCAACCAGCGCCTTCTGGTTCGTTGGCTGCTCTTCCAGGAGTTGCTCAAACAATTTGCTCGACTCAGCGAATTTTTCATGATCAAAAGCTGTCAAAGCATCACGATAGAGTTGCTCAGGGTCGCGCCACAGAATCTTTTTGGCTTGTTCAGAATTTTTCTTTTTCGCAACAACAGCCGCCAAAGAAGACTTGGCTCCTGTTGTTGCGGACATCTTGTCTCGAGTTCTTGTGGAGACCGGGGCAATCGTTTCAACCGACCTGGGATTCTCCGGCAACATCCTGGCTGTGACACTCTTTTTTTTCGCAACAGCCTCTTTCAGTTGATAAAAGAATGCGCTGTTCTGATGGTGACGCTGAAACCGATCGGAGACGTTCTGCATCGTCTCAGAATGACCCATAAAAAGGTAACCCTGCGGCCTCAGAGCCTGACTGAATTTAGCAACAATCTGCCGAATCGTTTCTAATTTGAAGTAGATCAGCACGTTACGGCAAAGCAACAAATCAATCGTCCCTTTTGCATGATCGCTGGATGGAAAATTATCAGTTTGCAGGTTGAGATAATCAAAGCGCACCATGCGCTTCACTTGCGTAGAAAGTAGAAAGTGATTATCCACCTTCTCAAAATAACGTTCCCGCAGCGAATCTTCCATCATCCGCAACGAGCGCTCGCCATAAACCCTCTCACGAGCCTGGCGCAGGGAACGCTTATTGATATCAGTCGCCAGAATCTGGACATCCCACCCAACCAGTTCAGGGAAATTCTCCAGAAGTAGAATCGCCAGCGAATAAGGCTCTTCCCCGGTAGAACAACCCGCCGACCAGATACGTAGTTTGGCGTGTGATTTATTCTGTTGCATGAGCCTGGGAATGACATAGTGAAGGAACGCTTCCCGATGCGAGCGGTAGCGAAAGAACGAGGTCTCACCAATAGTCAATAAGCCGAGCAGCTTATTTATTTCGTCATAGTTGTCAGAGGTTTCCGTCAGATAGCGAAAATATGCTGGCAGCGATTTCATGCGTAACGCCTGAATCCGCCGCATCAGTCCTCGCTCCAGGATACGATGATTGTGTTGACTGAAGTGCAGGCCGCTGTGTTCGAGGAGAAAACCCTTAAGCGCAGCCAGCTCAGGTTCAGCAAATGAGATATCTGCCAGGTATTTGTGGCTGCCGGAGAGACGCTCCAGACAGACACGCAAACGCCCACGATCAAAGGGTCGCACCTGAAAATCGAAAGCATCCAGCATCTCGTATTCGAGACTGGCATCATCGCTAACCACAATCATGGGCACCAGGCGTAATTGACGATGGTTGCTAAGCCTGCGGTAGATCGCCATGCCCTCTCCAGAATCACGGGTCATACCAAGAACAATCAGGTTTGGCTGATACTCCAACAGAGTGTGCATCAGGATGCGCCCGGCAGGGCTACAGGTCACTTCATGATCAGTCTGGTCCAGCCAACCACGCAGATCCTGGCAAAGTTCCATGGCGTCATCGATGACATATATTTTCAATCGGCGCTGCATAAGTGACAGGAAAAGTTCCTTAATTTAAGTGTCCATCCAGAAATTCTGGATGGGTGCAGTGTACGTTTCTGCCCGAAAACTAATTAAGTGGACGATTTGGCCCAGGTGTCACGTAGAGTTACGCTACGATTAAAGACCAATTTCCCCGGTTGCGAATCTTTACTATCAACGCTGAAATAACCGAGACGTTCGAACTGGAATGACGATCCAGGCACAGCATCGACAAGGCTTGGTTCGACCAGTGCCTGCGTAAGAACCTCAAGGGAATCAGCATTGAGCAATTCTCGATAATCGAGCTCCTTTTCTGCTGCTGGATTCGCGACGCTGAAAAGCCGATCATAAAGATGAACTTTGACCGGTACGGCATGCGCCGCAGAGACCCAATGGATAATCCCTTTGACCTTCTTGCGCCCTTCCGGCAAAACACCACCGCCAGTCTCCTGATCGTAACTGCAACGCAATTCCGTCACTTCACCTGAGACAGGATTTTTGATGACTTCATCACAACGAATAATATAACCGTAGCGCAAGCGGACTTCGCGGCCCGGTCCCAATCGGAAGAACTTCTTGGGCGGATCTTCCATGAAATCATCGCCATCTATATAGAGTTCACGACTGAATGGGATGGTGCGCGCTCCCATCGCAGGATCCTTGGGGTGACAAGGGACTGTAAATTCTTCCGCATGTCCTTCAGGGTAATTGGTGATAGTCACTTTTAGCGGACGCAACACACCCATAGCCCGCGGTGCAACGGAATTGAGCTCTTCTCGAACACAATCTTCAAGCGTACCCATATCAATAACACTGTCGCTCTTACCGACACCGATTCGTTCGCAGAAAGTGCGAATTGCCGCAGCGGGGAAACCACGACGACGCATTCCAGAAAGGGTCGGCATGCGCGGATCATCCCAACCGGAGACATGTTTTTCGTTAACCAACTCCAGCAAGCGACGCTTACTCATGATCGTACAGGTAAGATTCAGTCGAGCAAATTCAATCTGCTGTGGGTGATAAATCTCCAACGCGTCACAGAGCCAATCGTAAAGGGGACGATGGTCCTGGAATTCCAGAGTACAGAGCGAGTGGGTGATCTTTTCGAGAGAATCCGACTGGCCATGCGCAAAGTCGTACATCGGATAAATGCACCAGGCGTCTCCGGTGCGTGGATGCGTGGCACGCAGGATACGATAGAGAATCGGATCACGAAGATTCAGGTTGGGTGCAGCCATGTCGATCCTGGCGCGCAACACCCGTGAACCATCGGCAAATTCTCCAGCCCGCATACGCCGCAACAGATCGAGGTTCTCCTCGATATTACGGCTTCGGTAAGGACTATTCTTACCTGGCTCTGTCAAAGTGCCGCGATATTCGCGCATCTCTGCAGGGTTCAGATCACAGACATAAGCCAGCCCTTTTTCCACCAACTTTTCTGCATAACCATACAAAGTCTCAAAATAATCCGAAGCGTGATATTCGTGTTCTCCCCAATCGAAACCGAGCCACCGCAAATCTGTTTTGATGGCATCAATATACTCCTGTTCCTCTTTGACCGGATTGGTGTCATCGAAGCGCAGGTGGCAACGCCCCTGATAATGACTAGCCAGCCCAAAATTGATACAGATTGATTTAGCATGACCGATATGCAGATAACCGTTGGGCTCCGGTGGAAAGCGGGTAATAACGCTCTTATGTTTACCGCTGGCAAGATCCTCGTCAACGATGTTACGGATAAAATTGGGTCCCAACTGTATAACGGGTTGACTCATGTGACGGTTACTCCTCAATAGATTTGGACTCGCAGCCAGTTTATTGATTGTCCGACAGGCTGCTAGATTGTTTTTCATGTGCTTCCATCAGTACCACTGCATGTGCAGAAATCCCTTCACCACGACCAGTATAACCAAGCTCTTCGGTGGTCGTGGCCTTGACATTCACACAGCCACTCGGCACCTGACAGACTTTGGCCAGATTAGTGACCATTTGGGAGATATGGGGCGCCAGCTTGGGCTTCTGGGCGATGATCGTGGTGTCAAGATTACTGACCCGGAATTTCCGTGTATGCGCCAGACCAACAACATGTTCAAGCAGCAGCATGCTGTTGATCCCCTTATAGGATGGGTCGGTATCTGGAAAGTAACGGCCGATATCACCCAGGCCAAGGGCACCGAGAATCGCATCGCAGACGGCATGCAACAGGACATCGGCATCAGAATGACCCAACAGTCCGTATTCGTAGGGAATCGTTACTCCACCCAGGACCAGAGAGCGATCAGGAACCAGACGATGAACGTCAAAACCGTGGCCGATACGCATCATGTCAGACTCACCTCTCCTGTTGCCAGCAAGGCTCTCGCCAGAGCCAGGTCTGCCGGTGTGGTTATCTTGAAATTGTGGGGATGTCCGGCCAGGACCGCAACCGGCCAACCGCACCATTCAACCAACGAAGCATCATCGGTACCAACATAGCCACTGGCATAAGCACGTTGATGAGCGTCACGAATTCGTTCACAACGAAAGGCCTGCGGTGTCTGTACCTGCCAGAGCAGGCTACGATCGAGGGTAGACCGAACCAGGCCGTCAAAAACCTCTTTGATTGTATCCTGTGCCGGGATAGCCAGCAGGGCGGCACCTTCAACAGCAGCCAACTGCAGCAGCGGACCAATCTGATCCTTTGGGAAAAAGGGCCGGACACCGTCATGCACCGGGATGACATCCTGATTTGCGGCGCCACAAGCCTCCAGCCCCTTGCGTACCGAGTCCTGACGTTCAGCCCCGCCAGCAATCACACCACCAATTTTCTCCAAACGGTAGCGATCTACCAACTCAGCTCGACAGAATGCGATATCTGCTTCCGGAACAATCAGATGAATGGCCGTAATCTGAGGAAGAGCAGCAAGGCACGACAAGGTCTGCACTAAAACAGGCAGCCCCCCCAGCTCCAGATACTGTTTCTTGGTGTCGCCGCCAATTCTACTGCCGCTGCCTGCAGCAGGAACCAACACATGAACATTCATAACAACGGGTCTCTCATCCTGAAGTGCTATTTTTACCTTTTACCGTATTTATCGCCGTTTGAGAATAACTATCTGGTTGTGCTCATCCGGAAACTCTAGATGGGCACAAATGTAGTTTTCGATTTGGAAACGAGCAATTTTTCGCAAGGTCAAGGAAATCAAGCTTTTGAGCGGAGGCGTAGCACTTTACGCCGCACAATCAAATGTGCAGATTGACGCCGAGATTGCGGAAAAGGGCCGTTTCCGGACGAAAACTAAAGAGAAAGGCCGAGTGCACATCAGCACCCGGCCTGAAATCAACAATAGAGCTGTCGTATCAGTTGACCATCTTCTCGAGACGCTCTTTAACCATATCTTCTTCTATACCCTCAGCAAGAGCAAGCTCCTTAACCAGCAGCCTGCGCGCCAGCTCCAGGACTTTCTTCTCGCCGTAAGAGAGTTCTTTCGATTCTTTGATCAGATAGAGCTCACGCAACACCTCGGCTACATCCTTGGGGTCACCCGTCTTAATTTTGTCGTTGTATTCACGCTGCCGTCGGCTCCAGGAAGTAATGGCCAAAGTGCCAGTTTGCTTTTCCTCGAGGACGCTGTATATTGTCTCAACCTTGTCTTTACTGATCAAGGTTCGCAAGCCAACCTGACGAGCGTTGCCCACCGGGACCATGATGGTCATATCGTTGTCGATGATACGCAGGATATAAAATTCGTGCGTTTGACCGCAGAACTCTCGGGATTCAATCTTCTCAACAATACCGACCCCCTGTGCCGGGTATACAGCTCGATCGCCAACTTTAAACATTATATTTATATCTCCCATAAAAGAGATGATCATACCACAAAAAGCCCCTTTGGTCAAGGAAGGCCAGATTATTCGCGGGCTTGGTTCCACAGAGGCTAACAACGAACACCTAACAACTGACAACTGATAGCTCCCGATTCTACCGCACCTCCACATTCCGACGTGCATGAATGGTTTTCATAGAAACTCGGGACGCGGGACAAGGAACGTGGAAATCAAAAGCATTTTAACGCCCGTTCGCTGCGCTCTCTCAAGACGCAAAGAAACAAAAATCGTAACTATTCAGTTTACGACTAAAGATTGTCATTCTCGAAGGTGTAATCGGGAATCCAGAGTTTAAAACTATGGATCCCCGATAGAACCATTCGGGGATGACACCGACCCGGAGATTTCAGCCCTAAGGTTGTTATCAACAGGAGGCATAGCAGCTATTCCAGAACCCGGCAGAGGCCGGTCACCTTGCCAACAATGGTCACCTCCCTGGTATCGACAGCAACGATAATCGGCTGAAGGCTGGCATTTTCCGGCTGCAAGCGAATATGGTCGCCAGCATGAAAAAAGCGCTTCAGCGTGGCTTCGCCATCAATCAGGACAACCACTATCTCGCCATTTTCTGCGGTTGCCTGTGGACGCACCACCACCAGGTCACCTTCAACAATATGCGCCTCGATCATCGAATCGCCTTTGACGCGCAACAGAAAAGAATCTTGCGATTTGACCAGTGAGGGATCCACGCTGATATGCGCTTCAATCTCCTCCCTTGCCAATTGCGGCAGACCCGCCCGCACAGTACCGACCAGCGGCAGGGCGATTGCCCCGATTCCAGCATGACCAGCCAGAGCGACACGATCAATCAGAGTAATGGAGCGGGAACTGCCGGGGTTGCGTGTAATCAACCCTTCGCGCTGCAAAGCCTTGAGGTGACGCAGCACACCGAGATTGCCGGAAATCTGGAGATGTTTCGCAATCTCCTGCAAGGTCGGCGGATAGCCATTTTCGGCAAGATAAGCAGCCAGAAAATCATAGACCTGCTGTTGGCGTTCGGTCAGTGATGACATAGGAGTTCCTTATGATTAGGTTACTATAAAGTAACTATCACAGCGATTGCCGGGAGTCAAGCCTCGGCTATAATGGCGATCGGGGATGACGTGGAGCCGACAATTTGCGATGATAGGCGAATCATGTCTGAGCGACCTATCGACATAATCCCTCCGGACCAGAAGCCTGAAGAGTGGCAGCCCCTGCCATCTCGGCTGGAGGGTTCGTCAGCCATCACCCTGTCACGACGCCAGATGCGCAGCTGGTCCCTGGTTCTGGAATCACGCCACATTCCATGGCGTGCCGAACGACGTGGTTTTGGCTGGCAACTGCTGGTTCCGAGAGAGACACTGACAAGAGCCAACAGGGAGCTACGCCAATACGAAAGCGAAAACCGTGGCTGGCCTCCCCCTCCGCCACAGGACACGCCGCTGACCGACAATCGCACCACAACCATCTGGGTTTGATCGGCATCGGCATCTTTTATAATCTTACCTTACACAACATCAATCTGGCTGGGCATCATCCGGTCAGCTGGAAAGCCCTTGGCAACGCTCACGCCGGCAAAATCCTGGACGGCCAGTGGTGGCGACTGGCCACCGCTCTCACCCTGCATGTCGACTGGCAGCATCTGCTCAGCAACCTGGTGATCGGCGGCGTTTTTATCTCCCGCCTTTGCCGCGACCTGCGCTCCGGACCCGCCTGGCTACTGCTGCTTGCGACTGGCATCCTCGGCAATCTGGCCAATGCCGGACTGCAGAATCCCGCTCATCAGGCTGTCGGCGCTTCCACGGCGATCTTTGGTGCGGTCGGCCTGCTCGCTGCCATCAGCATGGTGCGCTACCGTCACAATCTGCGCTCACTACGGCGTTGGACCTTACCAATTGCAGCCGCCCTCGGCCTGCTCGCCATGCTCGGTGCGGGTGGCGAAAACACCGATATCGGCGCTCACCTATTTGGTTTCCTCTTCGGCCTGCCGCTTGGGCTCGGCGCTGAATTGGCAGTGGAAAGGTGGGGACGGCCAGGCAGAATGGCGAATGCCCTGTTGGCGTTAACAGCCGTCGGCATCGTGGGCGGTGCCTGGTGGTCCGCTTTGCTGTGGGGAGGTTGACGAACAGTCGATTGACGTTATTGTTCTAAGGGGCCGGGGGTCGGCAGACCACAGGGACTGTCCCCGGGGTTTGGGGACTGTCCCATGCTTGTTAAAGCACGTCTAAGAGAGCAAAACACTCGCAGGAGACAGGAACTATGAAAGAGTGGCCATTTCGAATTGGATTCGTTGTTATCGGCATGATTATCGCCATCGCCTACTGGCTTTATAGCCCGGAGGAACAGCTTCCAGTACAGGTTGTTGCACCCCCCCCGGCCAGCAAACCGCAAGCGGAACCAGTGATCCAGCACCCGGTCACCACCACACCGGAAGAACTGAAAACCGCCGAGCCGATCGTTGACCCGGAGCAACCATTGCCTGAGCTGAAACAAAGTGATGCGGCAATGGCAAAAATTCTCGCCAAACTCTTCGCCAACCAGAAGCTGGATCGTTTCTTTATCCTCGAACATTTCATCGAACGTTTTGTGGTCATGGTCGACAATCTGCCGCGCCCGCAGTTGCCCGCAACCCATCGCCCCCTCAAGAAAACCCCCGGCAAATTTCTGGCCAGCGGCGAACGCGAGCAGCTGACGATTGACCCGGCCAACTATCGGCGCTACACGCCGTTGGTCAAAATGCTCTCCGCACTCGACACAGCACAGGTGTTGGCAGTTTATAAGCTCCTTTACCCCCTCTTCCAGAGCGCCTACCAGGGCCTCGGCTACCCGGACGCCTACTTCAACGACCGCTTGGTTGCAGTAATCGACCACCTGCTGACCACCCCGCCAGTCTCCGGGCCAATTTATCTGGTTCAACCGAAAGCCCTCTATCTCTACGCCGATCCGGCCCTTGAGGAGCTCTCGTCCGGCCGTAAAATCCTGCTCCGCTGTGGACCGGAAAATGCCACGCAGATCAAGGCGATGCTCCATGAATATCGCCGTGGCTTGACGACTGACGAATGATCGATTGCGCTTTGTCAAAATCGTCGCCATTGCTCCGCTTCGCGGTGTGATGCTATTCACACTTTAATTTTGCTATTGATACATTTTTCCGATTTTTTAAAAAACCGTTCCTTTACTAGATGTCCTGTGTAAATATGTTATAAGTAGTTGGTATCACCTGAGTTGTTTACAGTTCAAAAAAGTTCCATTTATACATTTTCTTCTTGGGAGGGTCTGATGTCACTCGTCGCACGTCTGTTTCTGCTGTTGTTTCTGGCAACGTTAACAAGCTCCATGTCCCCATCATCTCTGATGGCTTTCGATGAACCAATGCAGTCCATCAAAACCGGCAATATCACCGGGGTCTATTACGCGGCAGGCAGCGCCGTGGCCAAGATGCACAACCGGAAGCTCAAAGAGTACAATCTGCGCTTGATTGCAGAAGCGTCCGAAGGTTCCCTCTCCAACATCGATGATGTTGCCAATGGTTTGGCCGCATTTGGCATTGCGCAGGCGAACGCTCTCTATTATGCCAAAAAGGGTGAGAGCTACTGGCAGGGCACACCACAAACTAACCTACGGGGCGTGCTCGGTCTCTATACTGAAGATTTTACGCTCGTCGCAGCGGTTGATGCCGACATCAATTCCCTGGCAGACCTCAAAGGAAAGACGGTTAATATCGGCGAACTCGGCTCAATGGACGGCGTCCAGGCGATGGGGCTGTTTAAGCAACTTGGGCTGGATCCTGAAAAGGATCTGACCATTAATGAAAGGCCTACCTACGAAGCCTCCGAGCTCTTACAACAAGGTGATATCGACGCTTACTTCTACACTGTTGGCCACCCCACCCTCTCAATTAAAGAAGCCTCTTCCGGTGACCGCAAGGTCATGATTGTTACACCGGAACGGGAAATCGTCAATCGTCTCAATGACCAGCAGGAATCTCTAGTCGCAACTTACATCCCAATCGATTATTACCCGGAAATCGCCAACAAAGAACCAGTCTATACGTTGAGCGTCAAGGCGATTTTATTCTGCAACGCTGACACAGATGAGGATGTCGTTTACCACATGGTCAAAGAAGTCTATGAGAATTTTGATCTTTTCAAGAAGCAACACCCGGCCTTTGCTAACCTGACTGCGGAAAAGTTGACCACGAAGCTCATCGTTCCTATGCATCCGGGTGCCAAGCGCTATTTCAAGGAAGCAGGTTTGCTGCATTAAGTTTCTATTAAATATCTAACGAATTGATATATCAGCCATGGAGGAAATCATGAGACCTTGGTTAACGAGCATTGTGTTATTCCTGTTACTGGGACTACCAGCTGCCACACTAGCAGTTGATAAACCGTACTTCTATCCTTATGTCAATCCATTGGAAGCCACCGTCATGGAACTTCCGCCCTTTTACCAAGCGGACATTCCTGACAAAGTGCCGACCAAGACCTTCAAGGTTTATCCGTTCCCTGAGCGGGAGATTCCGAAGGTTTTCTGGTACGAAGACGGGCTGGTCTGCTCGCTGACCTACCAGAAAAAAGAAGCACCGCTGATCTTCATCATTGCCGGTACCGGGGCCAGGCACAATTCACCGAAGATGGTCAACATGCAGAAGGCCTTATACCAGGCCGGCTACCATGTCATATCAATCACCTCACCAACGCACATGAACTTTATCGTCAACGCCTCGAGCACCATGACACCGGGCAATCTCCGCGAGGACGCCAAGGACCTCTACAATGTGATGCAGCTGGCGATGACAAAGGTGAAAGATGACATCAAAGTCTCAAGATACCATCTGACCGGGTACAGCCTCGGCGGCATCCAGTCAGCGTTTGTCTCAATGCTCGACGAAGAGAAAAAAGTTTTTGACTTTGAGCGTGTCCTTTTGATCAACCCGCCAGTCAATCTCTATACCTCTGTCAATATCCTTGATGGGATGCTCAAAAACATTCCGGGAGGCGCCAACAATTTTGATGCCTGGCTCGATAATGTCATGAAGAAATTGGCCGAAGCCGAGGAGCAGATGGGCTATTTCGAACTGAACGGCGATTACATTTATAAAGCCTACAAACGCTTCCCACCCCGCGAAGATTTCCTGGCCGCACTGGTGGGGGTCTCGTTCCGCACCGACTCGGCCAGCATGATCTTTGCGTCCGACGTGATGAAGGGCGGCGGGTTTATCACGCCGAAGAATGTCGGCATGTCGAACTCCACGGCGCTGACACCCTACTACGTGGTCGCCAACCGGACTAGCTTTGAGGACTACTTCAAGCAACATTTTGTGCCCTTCTTCCAGAAAAGCGATCCGTCGTTGACCGAGGAGAAGATGATCAGAATGCTCTCACTACGCAGTATTGAGCCTTACCTTAAGAGCGCCAGAAAGATGGGCCTGCTGCATAATGAGGACGACATTATCTTGGCACCAGGTGAGATCGGTTACCTTGACCAGCTTTTCGGAGCCAGGGCGAAAATTTTCCCGACAGGTGGACATTGCGGCAACATGAACCACCAGGATGTGGTGGATTTCATGGTGGACTTTTTTGCCGGGCAGGAGGGCTGATCAATGATGTTATTACATAAATTTAAAATGGTTATTTTGGTGGCTCTGTTGAGCGTTGTTTTTCTGAGCGGCTGTACGACATTGCCCAGAACGGGTCCGGACACTGAGCCGGCAATACGCCAGCAGGCCGACCTGGTCCCTGAAGGAACAGTATTGGATGTCGAGGTGTACGACCCGATCGAGGGGTTTAATCGCGGGGCTTATCGTTTCAACTACTACTTTGACAAATTCCTTTTTCTGCCGATTGTCGCGACTTACCAGTTCATCATGCCAGACTATGCCGAGGATCGGGTCTCCAGTTTTGTCGACAATGTCTACGAGTTCAACAACTTCACCAACAACCTGCTGCAGTTAAAACTCAAGAAAACCGGTATCACCCTGAGTCGTTTTGTCATTAACACCACGGTCGGCGTTGCCGGGCTCTGGGACCCGGCGACGCGTTGGGGCTTACACCGTCAAAAGGAAGACTTCGGCCAGACTCTGGGACATTATGGCGTCGGCCATGGCCCATATATTGTCCTGCCAGTCCTCGGTCCATCCAACCTGCGTGACACCACCGGTCTGGTCACCGACGCCGTGGCGTTTGCAGTTGCCGGGCCTCCGGCCTGGGTGGATGATGACACGACAACCCTGGTCTTCACCGGTGTAGCTGCTGTCGATAAGCGCAAGCGTATTCCGTTTCGCTACTACGGTTCCGGATCTCCTTTCGAGTACGAGCAGATCCGCATGCTCTACACCAAGAAACGTGAGCTTGATATTTCCAACTAAAACCGCAACACGTAGCCGCCTTATTGTCGGATACGCTTAACACACAAAATGATGGCCACCAGGGTAAGTTCCCTGGTGGCCTTTTTTATTAGCGACTCGCTTATAACTCCTGACTTACAGCTTATAGCTGCGGTAACACCTTATAATTCTGCACCAAAATCCCCCGGCGATAGCGTGATCTGTACCCCTGGCATTGCATCTATGCCCGTAAGATTGAAATTATAATTCGCAACATCTGCAAATTTCGGAATGCCCTGATAGTTATGGCTGCCCGGCAGAAGCTGGCTATCACAAAGACTGTTTGAGATTTCGATGGATGACAGCGCGTCGACTTCAACCGGGGATTTTTGACTGCGAACAATGACGGATTGATCAATTGTGACATCGCCACCACCAAGCCCGGGGATCTTTTCGTAGACCTTCACCGCATAGTCATTCTGATAAAAGGTAGTTTTTGTGATAGCCACCCGGCCACGGTCCTTGACGCCAACGCCTATTGCACAATTCGCAATCATATTGTTGTTAATAACGGCTTCGGCCTGCTCGCCAACCGAAATACCCTTGTCAGCAAAGCCGACAATCAGATTATTCTCAATCAAAATATTACGGCTACCATGGCCAACATCAATGGCGTCTGAATTCTCACATTTACCACCGAAGAAGCGGTTGCCTCGAATGATTGCACGACTCATGTAATCCGCATCGATACCATCCACTTTGTAATCCGAGTCGGGACAGAAGAATTCGCAGTCTTCAATTTGCGCGAAACCTTGGTAGAACTTCATCACATTGATATTTCCGGCTCCGGCATAACCCCGATAGTCAAAGAGACAGTCTTTAAAGAGGAAGTCAGACTTGTAACCCGAACAAATCTCGCGCACGTGCTTAAAGGTACAATGGTCCCAGGAGGCTGAGGCGTAAACTAATCGAGCACCATACTTGCTCCCTGCAAAATCAACATACTTAAACGCTGAGGGTTCGTCGCTGCGGATAAAAATCCCTGCCCACGCATCGGCTTTATTGTCAGAATAGGCCCGCAATCGAATCGGCTGATCTTTATTTCCCGAGGCAAGGATGCGGCCGTAAACCTGAATGTCGGCACTCGGAGCGATAAAAATCTCAACACCGGGTTCGATAACCAGAGTGGCTCCCTCCTGAATGGTTAGATGCGAACCAATCACCCAGGGTGACTGAGCTAAGCTCAAAGAGTGATCCTGCGTGATATTCTCCGGGACTTGCTTTGCATGAACAAGTTCTGGAAGATTTACCTTCGTTGGCACAGAACCTCGGTCAGCCCATTTTTCTTGCCACTTCCGAGTTTCACTGCGGATCTCAACAGCTTTTTTGACATGAGGAAATGCCAGGCCCACCACGGCGATGATGGTCAAGGCAAGCAGGATACGTTTGTGGATTTTTTTCATCTGTAAATATATTCCTGACAGTCTGTCGAACAATTAATGAGCTGGCTGCAAATTCGCCTGTTTGGTCCAAATTTTCGTTTCATTCCTGAGGGTCCAAGAGACTGCTACATAAGATTTGCCAATGGGGTATAGTGTCACTTTAATCTCTCTGCATAAAGATGTAAACGAACCCATGATCAAAAGTAGAAGCTGGACAGTTACTGAGCCTTGGCGAAACACCGTTGCGGGTGAGGTTTTCTCATCATTCGAGAAAGTTTTCGCTCTCTCCGGAGAGCCTGTTTCGAAAGACAAAGAGAGCCTCGTCTTCTGCCTGGAGATAGAGGCCCGACGTTACTATATCAAGCAGTACCACAAGACCAGTGGGATACGCAGCTGGTTTGGTCTCTCGCGGATTCGCCAGGAAACTCGCAACCAACTCTGGTTCCACCAGATCGGCTTGCCGGCAGCACAGGTCGTGGCTTTCGGCGAGGAGCATATCTTCAGCCGCACAATACGCGGCGCCCTGATTACTGCATCTCTCGATGGCACCAGGGATCTGGCCTGGATGGCCCAAAACCGACCGGACCTCTTCAGCAATCGAAAATGGGTGGGCCAGGTCATCACTCAGGTTGCCGAAATCACGCGTACCCTGCACCAGCATAAATTCTGTCATAACGACTTAAAGTGGCGTAACGTCCTGGTCTCAGAGGACATCGACCAGCCCCAGATCTACCTGATCGACTGCCCGGTCGGACAACGCCTGTTCGGTCCATTTCTCAGCCATCGTTTTATCAAGGACCTGGCATGCCTCGACAAAGTGGGCAAGCAGGCTTTAAGTCGTACGCAACGGTTGAGGTTTTACAAAGAATACCAACAGTCTGATCATCTAAGCGGGAAAGACCGGAAGATCATACAGAAAATTCTACTCTATTTCAAAGGGCGGGATTGAATAAAGAGAAGGGGCCCTCGGTATTTCCGAGGAGCCCCTTCTCTTTTTGTCCAAATAATCAGAATCAAGCCACCTGTTTTTTCAGCAGGTAGCGACAACCCAGTTCTTGGAGAACTGAAAAGCGGGCCGTCCGCAGCGTTTACTCTTGTCACGCGACCACTTGATGGCCTCCTGCTCCAGTTCCGGCGACCAGGGGAGGTCAACCTGGCGTTCACGGGCCTGGCGCTCGACACAGAGACGCACGGCATCAAGATAACGCTGCTGAGAAAAAGCGTGAAAGGGAATCCAGAGACCGAAACGGTCAGAGAGAGAGACCTTCTCCTCCATCGCCTCGCTCTGCTGCAGCTCACCCTTGACGTACTTGCCACCGAGATGGTCGCTTTCGTACTCGGGGAGCAGATGACGACGGTTCGAGGTGACATAGATCAGCACATTTTCCGGTGCCGAGTAGACCGAACCGTCGAGAGCGCTCTTGAGCATCTTGTAGCTCAACTCACCAAGCTCAAAGGTCAGATCATCGCAAAGCAAAATGAAACGATAGGGCTCGTTCTCGACTGCGGTAAAAATCTCCGACAGGTAAATCAGGTCTTCCTTCTCCACCTGAATAACCCGTAGACCATCAACAGCATATTTGTTGAGCAGAGCCTTGACCAGCGAAGACTTACCGGTACCGCGCGACCCCCAGAGCAGGGAGTTATTCGCAGGCAGACCGGCGAGGAATTGCCGGGTATTATTGATCATGGTCTCCTTCTGCTCTTCAACACCGAGGAGTTCATCGAGGGTCGTCGTATCGGTCACCTTGACCGGCTCAAGGAAACCGGAAAAAGAATGGCGGCGCCAGTTGGCAGCAGCACAAGTCGACCAGTCGACCGGTTTGCAGGGCTTGGGCAGCAATTGTTCTACAGAGCTAAGCACACGCTCAAGTTGGGCAACAACTTCGGGTTTCAATATCATCTTTTCAATCTCTCTTTCTATGTGACATCCTGAGCTTGCGGCCAGAAGGCAGCAGGTTTTAAGCGCTCCTGTATACGTTACCGACAGGGATGAAGTCAAATTTTCCTCTGATGATGGAACAAAACGACGTTCGCACGACTGATTCTGAGAGTCGCTGCTAGCCATCCAGCCACCTTTCTGCGACAATCCCCGCCATGCAAATTATTCGCGCAGAAATAACCCGTCATCTGCCCCACTCAGGAGAAACGCGCCGGATCTTTCACGGCCGAGGACACTGCTTTGCCGGTTATGAGGATCTGGTGATCGACTATTTCCCACCGGTCGTCATGGTCATCCTCTACCGACAACGAACACAAAGCTGGCTTGATGAACTGACGCAACTGCTGGTCACGACATTGCCAGACAAGCCTCAGGCGATCCTCCTGCAGGAGCGTTTTCTGATGAATGGCCCCAGCCGGTTACTGCAGGGAGAGTTACCTGAAAGTCTCGATGCACAGGAAGCGGGACTCTCTTTCCGGCTACGCCTCGGTGAAGCACAGAACATTGGCTTCTTCCCGGATATGGCCATAGGCCGCAAAGTGGTTCGCGAACGAGCAGCCGACAAATGTGTGCTCAATCTCTTTGCCTACAGCTGCAGTTTTTCCGTGGCCGCTCTGGCCGGTGGCGCAACCCAGGTCGTTAATCTCGACATGAATCGTGGCGCGCTGGAGCTCGGTAAGCTCAATCATTGCATCAATAATATCGATCTGCGCCAGGCCAGCTTTCTGCCACTGGAATTCTTCCGCAGTCTCAGTAAGCTGCGCAAACTGGGACCATTTGATCTGGTCATCTGCGATCCGCCAGCATCCCAGGGGAAAAGCTTTACGGCTGAGCGTCACTGGCCAAAACTGATTCGCACTCTGCCCGGCCTGGTCAAGCGTGGCGGGGAGGTGCTCGCCTGCCTCAACGCGCCGGATCTTGGACCCGATTATCTCGACGAACTGTTTGCCAGCCAGATTCCCACCGCCGAAGGGCTCGGACTCTTTACCCCGGGAAAAGACTTCCCCGAAGCACACGCAGAGAGCGGTGTCAGCCTGCACCTTTATCGTCTACCTTAAGTCAGGACAAAAGAAACGGCCGTTGTTTTTCCTTCTGACTATTGTTATTTTGAAGGCCTCAAATGGTGATTAAAGGATGACATAGCGGCCCATGCCTCTCAAAAACCCCCAGCACAACAAACTGACCCGATCAATCTTAGCCCTGCTCATCATGGTGATGATTCTGATCGGTTGCAGCACACCTACGGCACCGAAAAGAGCCTCCTCAAGTCGTTCCGGAGACGATCCGATCGCTGTGCTTTTAAAAGAAGTACCAGCCGCTCAACAGCGTGGAACACCTCTGAAGAAGATGGGTTATTCGATTCAGGTTGGTGCTTTTGCCAGCCTCGACAATGCCGTGCGCCTTGAGCAACGTCTTGAAGCACGAGGCATAGATGCCTACTACTTTCGCCATGAATCAGGACTCTACAAGGTTCGCTTCGCCAATCATGCCAACTATCAGCCAGCACGCAACGAAGCGGAACGCCTGCAATCACAGGGGCTGATCGACACCTTCTTTATCGTTTTTCCAGAAGATTATGCCGCTGCCCGCATCAAGAGAAGTGGCAAGGGCAATCTCCGTAGCGAGCTGGTTAAAACAGCCAAACGATTCATAGGCATCCCCTACCGCTGGGGCGGCACCACCGCCAAAAACGGCTTCGACTGCAGTGGCCTGACCATGGTCAGTTATCGCCTCAACGGCTTGAACCTGCCCCGGGTCTCACGCAGCCAGTTCAAAGCAGGCAAGTGGATTGCCTAAAAGAAACTACGTCAGGGCGACCTGGTCTTTTTTGCCACCAAAGGGGGAACGCGGGTCACCCACGTCGGTATGTATGTCGGCGATGGCAACTTCATTCACGCCCCCCGCACCGGAAAAAATGTCCGTATCGAGAAACTCTCGAACAAGTTCTTTGCCAAAACTTACGTGGGCGGCAGGACGTACCTATGACCCAGCACGTTTCCCGCTCCGCCACCCTTGTGGTCGTCTGCACCGCCCACTTCCTCATGCCTTTCATGATGTCGGCAGTCGGAGTCGCCCTGCCTGCCATCGGCCGTGACTTTAATGCCAGTGCCATGCAGCTGGGACTGGTGGAAACCACCTACGTGCTCTCGGCCTCGATCTTTCTCCTGGCTATGGGACGGATGGGAGATATTTACGGTCGTCGCCGGATCTTTCAATATGGCATCGTTGTCTTCACCATCGCCGGAGGGCTGCTTTCGCAAGCATGGTCGATCGAATCGATGATCGCCATGCGTTTTTTGCAGGGCATGGGCGGCTCCATGGTCATGGCGACCACCTTTGCCATCGTCGTTTCGGTCTTCCCGCCTGAAGAACGTGGCAAAGCTCTTGGTATCGCCGTCGCCAGTGTCTACGCTGGTATCTCCTGCGGACCTTTTTTCGGCGGTGCCCTGGTCACCGCTTTCGGTTGGCGCTCTATTTTCTATCTGGCCGTCCCCCTCGGCATGATTACTTTTGCGGTCACATGTGCCAAGCTGCGCGGCGAATGGGCCGAAGCCAAGGGAGAACCTTTCGATTGGCGAGGCAGCCTGGTTTATGCCGCAGCAATTCTGCTGCTGATTTGCGGAGCCTCCAACCTGGATAAAGGCCTCTGGGCCTGGCTGCTGGCTCTGTGCGGAACAGGCGGATTGTTCTTCTTCCTGGTGCTGGAATCGCGCACCGAGTATCCGGTCCTCAACGTCGCCCTGCTGCGTAGCAACCGGGTCTTTGCCTTCTCCAACCTGGCGGCTCTGCTCAACTACGCCGCCACCTTTGGTGTCACCTTTTTTCTGAGTCTCTACCTGCAATACGTCAAGGGCTTGAACCCGCGCGAGGCGGGAACTATCCTCATTATTCAACCGATTGTACAAGCGGCCTTCTCACCGCTATGCGGACGACTTGCCGATCGCTTTTCAGCCGCAACCGTAGCGACCATCGGCATGGCTCTTTGCGCCGCCGGCCTCGCCATCGCCGCCACCATCACGGCCACCACTTCGCTGACCCTGATCATGATTATGCTGGCGACCCTCGGTCTCGGTTTTGCGCTCTTCTCCTCACCGAATATCAGCGTCATTATGGGCAGTGTGCCGCCCCGTTACCTCGGTATCGCCTCCGGACTTAACAGCACCATGCGCACCCTGGGTATGATGGCCAGCATGACAATCATCACCATCACCTTTTCCATCTTCATGGCCGGCCATGCGGTGACTCCGCAAACTCAGCCCCAGTTTCTCACCAGCATGCACACAGCATTATTAACCTTTGCAGCGCTCTGTGTGGTTGGCATCTTTTTCTCTGTTGCCAGAATCCGCAAGCAACCCAACAAGGAGTAGCCATATTTGATACACTCGTAAAAAGCTTGTAACTCATCAGCACGATAAAAAGAATGTCATTCCCGAGGATGTAATCGGGAATCCAGACTTTAAAGCATGGATCCCCGATAGAATCATTCGGGGATGACAGACATTTTGTAAACAATTCAGATTGTGCTGACGAGTGACAAAAGCATTTAATTACTGGATTATAAATGAACAACCAGCGCCCCACCATATCGCCACTTTTCCTCAGCCAGTTTGAAGTCGATGAGTCGGTCCCCTTCCAGCGTCATCTGAATCGTCTTGAAGTGGAAATCGGTCAGGAGGATTACAGCAAACTGAAACGGGTTGAACGCCTTGACGAGATACCGGACGAAGCCACCTTTTCGAACATGGTGGAAATCACCACACGCCTGCTGAAGACCACGCAGAATAATTACAACCGGGAACTTCTGAAACGCCTGCAGGCCCGCATCTACCTTGACCCCACTCACTACTCCATCTATTACCGCCTGCCTGATCTCTGCCTGCGCTTTGTCGCTACCTGGCGTCAGGAGGTTCTGCGACGGTTCTTTGCTGAGGTGCCAAAGGAGGATTCCGGTTGGCATGCTTGCGGCCACGCCTTACCGAACTTTGAGGGACGTTACCTGCTCGATGCCGCAGGCGGCGTCTTGCTGCTGCGTAACCTGCACGACGACAACCGTCACCAGCGACCGCTGATCACTGCCAGTCACGGCCCATACGATCCTCATACTCTGGAAGTAACCCTCTATTTTCTGCGCACTGGCAAGAGCGGGGCAGCAATTATCAATCTGGGCTTTGCCGGACGTGAGCCGTTGACCGACGAAAATGTGGAGCAGTTGAAATCCTGGGGCGTGCCCCTCAATCCCAGCAACATTGATATCATCTACCCCTATGTCGATGAGCATGGCCACCCCTACTGCTACAAACTCGAAGAGGGTTTGCCAGACTATATGACAGCACTGGAGCTATCCCTTCCGGAGCTGGTGATTGATATTCACGGTTGTGTGGGAACCTTCAGTGATGATCGTCGCGTTGTGGTCGGTCTCGGTGGCCTGCCACCATACCGGTCACCAGATGACATCGGGGTTTTTTTCAAAGAGGACGATGTGCTTTTTCTGCAGCCGAACGACGCTGTCAAAGAGGGATTGAACCTGATCCGGGATCTCTCCGCCGAGATGTACGTGCAGTTCTGTGCTGATGCTCACATCTGCTACAACTTTGCTCTGCTTGGCGGCATGCAACTGCTCGGTTTCCAGGTGGATCCAAAAACCGATATTGACAGCCTGATCGATGGCGAAGAACGCACCTTTCTGCCGAAGGAGGATCTGCGCTGGATTCCTGGTGCAGGAGCCAATGCACTACAGCGCATCGCCGCGCACAAACTCAACCCGAGCAGCCAATGCCTGCATGTTGAGATTCCAACGGCAGTACGCCGCAAGATGGTTTTGAAACTACGATCACTGGAGATTGAGTCTTCACTGGATGCGAGTGGACTATGATAACTACTGCTAGGGGGCTGGATGAACTTTCACCAGCCTGAAAACCAATCAAGACCGGCGGCGCGCGTACCGCCAAACGCCATACTTTTGCCCGGCAGCAAAAGTAAGCAAAAGTGCCGTCACCTAGCGGTGGGCATGTGTGCTCCAATGGTTCCGACTTTGATTGGCCATGATTCTAAAATTTCAAGATTCTGCTTCTTTGCAGCCAATGGCGGGGGTGCCTGATCTCAGCGGCCCCCTGTGCAGTTTACTAAGAGTGCTTGTATGCTGTGCTTAGCAGCTATTTTCATTTTCCTTGCTTGGTTTTCAGGCCAGTAGCCCGTCCCTGCAACAGCTCTACCGAAAATCTCGAAACCACCACCTCACCAGCAGCACAAACAAAACAAAACCGCCTCCTGTCTCGTTATCAGAAGTTGTTTAAAACCACAGATTTCAGGCGCACAACATACCTAGCGCAGCCAAAGCCTTCTTTGGTTACTTTCTTTGGCTTTGGAAAGAAAGTAACCCGGCTGCCGGGCGGGACCGACGATCTCAATCTTGATTTTGATATTGAAGAGTATACTGAAATTAATTGACCTATCAGACCTGATCAGACCCAGCAGATGTGCCAATATTAAAGATAAGACAGACAGAAAGAGTCAAACGGAGACCCCTTAATTTGACGCGCAAGCACAAAGCACATATACTTGCACATATAAGAGAAGAGGAGGAAATCATGAGCCAGGTCACCATCTATCTCGATGAACAAACCGACAAACAACTCCGTCAGGCGGTCGAAAAGTCTGGGCTCTCAAAAAGCCAGTGGATTTCCCGCTTGATCAAGGAGAAGACCATCACCGAATGGCCTGAAACTGTCCGTGAAATGGTGGGCGAATGGCAGGACGTTCCCGAACAGGAAGAAATTCGGCAAAGCAACACCAAAGACCTGCCGAGGGAGGAGCTGTGAAATACCTCCTCGACACCAACACGGTCATCTACTTTTTCAAAGGCATGGGCCAGGTCGCCGACAATCTGCTTAAAACAGCGCCGAAGGACATCGGCATCCCGGCTATAGTAATCTACGAGCTAGAAGTCGGCTTAGGAAAATCGCAAGCGCCAGCAAAACGACGCAAGCAACTGCAGGTCCTGCTTAATTTGACAACCATCATCCCTTTTACCGCAGAGGAAGCGCAATCGGCTGCCGGGATTCGGGTCTCCCTCGAACAACACGGCGTCCCCATCGGCCCTCTCGACAACCTGATCGCTGGCACAGCCTTGGCCAACAAATGCACACTCGTCACCCACAACAGTAAAGAGTTCAAACGCATCAAAGGATTGAAAGTTGTTGATTGGTATTGATAGCCCGTACCTAGCGGTGGGCATGCGCACTCCAATTCTTCTGACTTTCATTTACTCTTAGTTCTAAAACGTTAAGATTCTACTTCTTTTTCAGCCACAGGCGGGGGCCTGATCTTAGCGGCCCCCTGTGCGATTTACTGGTATTGTTTGCGTGTCGTATCAGTTGTTTTGAAAGTTCTTAGGTTGGATTATCAACATTAAAAAGAGGTAAAAAGGTTAAAGGATCACGAAAACTTGCCTGACACGACCAAACACAGGGCCAAGGGCGTCTCTTGGGAGGCCGTTCTGGAGTTAAAGCAGAGAGGGCTCAGCCATGCCCAAATAGCCAAGATCATGGACTGTAGCCGCCAAAACGTTGATTACCTCGTCAAGCAGTACGGGCAGGAGTTGGCTGTGGTCGAGACATTCAAGAAGAACAGAGCCGACCCGCTTGTAGCAAAGCAGAGCCAACTACTGACGGCACTGACCCCTGAAAAGATCGAAAAAATGCAGGGCCGTGACCTCGTTGTGTCTTTGGGAATACTACAGGACAAGGAACGGTTGGAGCGTGGGCAAGCAACCAGCAACCTGAGTTTGTTTTCACGGATAGTTATCGCTGCCTGTGAAGATAAATAAGCATGACTACTTACTGACAGTTTTAAGCATTTTTTACCTTCTGCCCCCTTACCCTTGATCACCATTTTTTTGTCAGAAAACCGTACGTAGCCCTTTGGTTTTTATGTTGAGTGGCATGTTTAATTGGTAAGCAACACAGGACATTCAGAAGTTGGAATTTATGAGGTGGGGGCTGCAGATGGGTTATCAGTCTCAGCTGTTACACGACAAAAATGATGTGACAGTTTGATACACATGCAATAGTGTCCATAATTTGACAGCGTAAGAAGGCGAAAACTTTCAAGGGTGTCTCTGGGGATAGATTCGCTAGGGACATGGTAAACTTGATCTAAAAACACCAACCCACCATTTTGGAGCTTTGCACATGGAGGCAGGTACATTATCTGAGAAGACTCCTGCTTTCTAATGCTTGCGAAATGTGCGTCTATAGCCTCTTCCGTGTCTATCGCCTCAGAACCTTTTTTCTTGGCTTTCAATGCCTGAATGTATGGCTCAGGATCTACGATTGGGGAAAAAACAACCTGAGATTTAAAATACCTTTTATTGCTTGAGATATCCATATCACAGGTATTGGAAAGAACAAAGCACTTGGCTTTATCAATTATTTTCCCCAAACGCACAAAAGGGAGACTGGCTATGCAGTCTCCCTGGTAAATTGTACGTTCGTCGATATTGTAACTGCTATAGAATCGATCATAGGCGATCTCAGGAAATCGCTTAACAGCTTCACGCAACTCTTGATATGAAGACTCAGTCAGATGCTTTGGGAGAACATCTGACAGATGTGTTGCGTCAATCATGCAAGGAAAGATTCAAAATCATCGTTAAGGACATCGAAAAAATAACCGGGGATATCCTTGGAAGCCTTCGCCATGCCGCTGTTGAAAGCAGAAAAGTACTGCAGGTCTTCGATGTCTAGTTCCGAAACCACTTGATAGTGTTCACCTGCGTAGACAAGGCTCGTTGATGATCCGCTGATGTGAACGCTGCCGATTTGAGCCGTATTAGACAGGCCATACCCAGAAAAAGTAAGCCCTGCCAAAACAGCAGCAGACATAGCACCAAAGCCAAAGGGCGAGGGTGTAACCGGTGCATATTCGCAGAAATCATTTGCCATTTCTCTATCCTTTCCGGATTAATACACGGGGTTGAGTGAGGAGAGAACATCTTCTCTTAACAGAGAATAGAAGATCTTTTTCTCACAGTCGTGTCCACGCTCTATACGCCCGTAAAGATCCTCACGTAATTTTCCACTTGGATCAATACAGAAGGTATCAATATCAACAACCGATCCGTCTCTTTTGTTTTTATTAACGGTGACACTAGCTTTGTTTGCTAACTGAATAGTGTTAGAAAATTCACTGTCAGGAACAATTATCGTAGTATGAAACTGGCAACCATCTACCGCCAGTCTAGGGGCAGTGAGTTTAAAATTAATTTGTTCGCCAAGATTGGAATCGAAGAAATTTACAAAACGAACACCTATACGTTCAACGCCATCGATTAACCCCTCGACCGCTAATAACGAGTCGAGCGACTTAAAAATTACACCAGAAAAGCTCTCCCAGCCAGCATAAGGAGAACCACAAGAGAAAGTGAGGACTCTTGGGCCTACTGACACGCTGAAGATATCATTCGATAACCGGTGGTGAGCTTGATACTTTAAGTTTGGATCAGCCTCTCGAATCTGCTCTGGCAAATTCATTGCTGGCAAATTAACGACTTTGGGGAACTCCGAATGAAGTTTCTCAAAAACCAAGCCAAAGACAGCATCTATCGGTGTTTCTGGAGAAGGCTGGATACGAAGCTCGACCAGAGCTTCAACAATTGGACACGGAGAAATCTCTTTGGGTATCTTCATTACATCCAGTCTCAGGAGACGAGTCTATACACCTGAAATTACAGTGTTAACGAACTTCATGTGATAATAGTCAATGTAAGTATTACATGTCAAAAGAAAAAATCCACTCTCTTCCGATAATTCAACTACACAAAGAGCTACGTTACCTGACATTCACACCCATATATCGGCCCACGTTGTTTAGCAGTACTCAGCTTGGCGGAAACATGTAATTCTCACTGGCCCTCCACCAGAGCCGTTTTAATAGTCAAATTACCTGCACCCTACCTCTGCACCTCACTTTGTCGATTTCTTAAAATAACGGTATATAGCCTAATGGCGCTAGTTTAAGCAGTTTAAGCACGATTTCTGCGTTCTCGCAAAGCCTTCTCCATTTCATGTCTCGGGACAGTCATTCGAGGATAGGCTTTGGGCCTTCGTTTGACAGCACGGGGCTCAGTTCTACCTGGTCGCTGCCTGATTGGTGTGTTGGTTATTGCTTCATACAAAGCACTAACCAATCTAAATCGCTCTGAGTGACTAATTTTCGCCTGATTTAAGTGTGGCTCCCAACTTCGAAGAGCCTGTAAGCTTCCCTTGAAGCTGACCACTCGGACAGCCATATTTGATTCACCCGCTGCTTCGTACATCAAGCGCCGAATACAGTTGTAAGCAATGAAGTGCATCAATATTTCTTTTCGAATCATTTCCGGCGTTTGGCACCGTAGAACATCCATACCTATCGTTGTTTTGATATCCCGAAAAAACAGCTCAACATCCCATCGTTTAATGTAAAGCTCAACAATCTCCGCAGCTGGGTACTTCTCAACATCAAGCAGAGAGGTCACGACGTAAAACACCTGAGACCTGTATCCTGTGCGGTCTACCGTGACCTTAATTTGTCGCAAATTCAGCTCTTTCGGAAGTTGTTCCCATTCTTCCCGAGAGCACGGTAGCTGTTTGTAATAAGGACGTTGCCACTTAATAAGCAGATCGTCCTGACCCAGTCTTGCGACGCTTCGCGCTTCTCTTACTGGTGCTCTCCGAGCAAGCGTGGCAACAATGTCAACGCCCCGCGCTTGCAAGCTTACGGCGTCGTAATAACTGCAAAAAGCCTTGTCTCCAAGAACGATATCACCTTGCCTTAGTGTTCCCCACTGTTGGCGGAACAATGGAAGCTCATTATTCTTTTTGTTGCCGATCTGGTAGCTAAGCAAAGCGCCACTCTCCAGTGAGAAACAGGCACAAATACGTGCTGATGGGAAACCACACCCTGGTTTTTGTGACAATGGTTGTGGCCAAACCTCCTGGTTCTCTGGTGTGTCCGGCATGGATACGCCAGTTCCATCGACAACAACGATACGCCGCTTATTCAAGAGGCTAGCTTCCGACATTTCATCAAGTTGGTCAGACGTATGCTCAAAGATCTCTGAAAGCATCTGCAAGGGTAACTTCTTGCGGGTCGTGCAATATGATGCTGTTGACGACGATGGTATCATGACCCCTTTGAGCGAGGCATAGGACTGAAGTTTTCGAACCACTTCCATACAGCCGCCATCCGCATCTAACACTTGACTGAAGAAGGCCCAGAAGGTGTTCTCTTTCGAGAACAAGCGTCTGCGACTCATGGCCCCTTCCTGTTCTGGTTGCAGGAGTGAACCTGGAACAAACTTTTCAAAAACTTCACCGATTTGCTTGAACGATTTCAGCTTTAACAGAGCCATCTCGTCTGCTAGTTTTTGTCTGGCTGTTCGAGGCTTTCGACGCAAGGTTTGAAGATGAAACCCTGGGAACATTGGCGTTGTATTTTTCATGGCCTATTATGCCATTTTTACTCAATATTTTCAGGTACTTTCCCCTTGCTAAATGGCCTTAAACTAGTGCCATTAGTATATAGCCCCATGGTGATCGTGCAGGAATGTATTTAGGTGACAGGGAACGCCAAGAGGGTGATGGCGTGGACCTGTGACGGAAAATACGGCTTGAGGCCGGGACGGGTCCGTGGAAAGGTTTTCTGGGGAAGTCCTGCCGCTACCCTTGGTGTCCCCAGTAACTGCCTCTCCACCCCACTCACCCTCGTCAGGCCTGTTCTTCCGAAAAGCTGAATGAGAAAGACTTTATCGCTTTGGCGAGTTACTGGCTTTGCTTGTTTGCATGGGCAAGTTGCGTTGTGAGCGGGGTAAGGGCGGGATTGTTGAGTGCAGTTGGCTGCTGAGGGTCAAAAAGGCGAAAAGTCCTTACGTAAGAACGGATCTTTCCACCTTTCTTTCCACCTAAAACAGAAACCCGACAAGGCAGACATCGGGTAGGAGGCGGGGTTTCCCCGCCGTCCTCCCACACCACCGTACGTACGGTTCCGTATACGGCGGTTCACAAAGCGCGTTGAAAGTGTTTGAGTTGGTCTGACAAAGAAACCAACGCCAGGTTGTTGAAGAAAGTTT
>JAJRRB010000048.1 GCA_024279915.1 Deltaproteobacteria bacterium | reverse complement strand
GAGAGCGAAGATCATCCCTATGTAGCACTGCTCAATGCCCTGCAAAGTTTTCTGCGTGAGACAGCTGTACCTGATACCGAACGACAGCCAGAGGATCGGCAAAAGGAGTGTTTATCATGACTGACATGATTCTGTTTGGTGTGTTTCCTTATGTCGCCGTGGCCTTGATGGTCGGCGTCGGTATTTACCGATACTGTATTGACCGTTACTCCTGGTCATCGCAATCCTCACAGTTTCTGGAAAGCCGTGTGCTCTTCTGGGGATCAGTCCCCTGGCACTACGCTATTCTGCTCATCCTGCTGGCACATTTTCTAGCTTTCCTGGTGCCATCCGGTTGGGCTGTGGTGGTCGGTAATCCGTTGCGTCTCTATCTACTTGAAGTGACCGGGATGGCTCTTGGCCTAAGCACTGTGATCGCGGTTTCCTTGCTGATTTTCCGCCGGGTTAACAATGCCAGGGTTTCAGCGGTTACCTCAGTGGTCGACTGGTTTGTGTTGGCAGCTCTGTTGCTGCAGGTTGCGACCGGTGTTTATATTGCCTTCACTTTGCGCTGGGGCTCTGTCTGGTACCTGCATACGGCAACACCATGGCTCTGGTCACTACTCAAGTTTGATCCCCAGGTTCATTATCTTGCCGCCTTGCCGGGAGTCGTCAAACTACACGCATTCAATGCTTTCTTTATTCTGGCACTCTTTCCATTCTCAAGACTGGTCCATGTCGTCAGTGTGCCGTTGTCTTATTTGTCACGCCCTTACCAGGTTGTGGTCTGGTACCGGGAAAGACGGGCCGGGTGAGCTTTTTGTGTAAAACCCATTTTAACGCAAAGACGCAAAGGTAAGACTCAAAGACGCAAAGGAAATGCTTTAGGGGTAAACCAAAAACAAGGTTCTCATTGCGTCTTTCTCATGTTCTCTTTGCGTCATGAGTGAGCAAAGCGAACGGGCGTTAAAAAGCTTTTCAGATTAACTTATCCAATTTAATGCTGGAGGTCTGATGTTAGAAGTCGCAACTGCAAAATCTCATAAAGTTCTTTTCCTGAACACGCTGGCCTTTACCGTCTGTTTTGCCGTATGGATGTTCAATGGCGTTCTGGTGACTTTCCTGGCCGATAATCAGGTCTTCGACTGGGGGCCAATCGAGATTGGCTGGTTGATGGGGATCCCGGTGCTGACAGGTTCTATCTTTCGATTACCTGCCGGGATGTTGACCGACAAATTCGGTGGCAAACCAGTTTACGGTACGTTGCTGTTGGTTTGTGCCATTCCCATGTATCTGCTTTCCATGGCAGACAGTTTCACGACCTTTGCCCTGTGTAGCTTCGGCTTTGGCCTGGTCGGGGTCAGTTTCTCAATCGGTATCGCCTTTACATCGGTCTGGTATCCGCGCGAGCGTCAAGGGACGGCATTGGGGATCTTCGGTGCCGGTAATGCCGGTGCAGCCCTGACCACCCTCTTTGCTCCAACCATGCTTAATCGTTTAACCGATAATGGTGCCAACATCGAAGCCTGGCGTGAGTTACCGGTTTACTACGCGGCCATGCTTGTTGTCATGGGCGTGATCTTCTTCATCTTCTCCGAAAACAGGAAGCCAGCCTCTTCGAGCAAGTCATTCAGAGAAATGCTAACTCCTTTGAAGAATATTCGCGTCTGGCGGTTTGGTCTTTACTACTTTCTGGTGTTTGGTTGCTTCGTTGCCTTCTCACAATGGCTCGTCCCTTACTTTGTTAATGTCTACTATCTACCTCTGGTAACGGCAGGCATCTTTGCCTCAATGTTCAGTCTTCCTTCCGGCATAATCCGAGCTCTGGGCGGCTGGATGTCCGATAAACTCGGTGGCCGAACGGTTATGTACTGGGTACTCGGTGCTTCAGTGGCAATCAGTTTCCTCGTTATCATCCCGAGGATGGATGTCTACTCTCCAGGGCGTGGAATTATGGCAAAGCGGCCAGGAATCGTCACTGAGGTGACCGCCAGTGCAATCGTGGTGGATGACAAGTCCTACAGCGTCAATGTCAAGCCTGAACCGTTAATGGATTTCGACGAGCAGATGCTCATTCTGCCAAGTAAACAAGCCTGGCAGGAACCTATGGTTGAGGTTGGCCAGACCGTCAAGAAAAAGGAATTGCTGGCCAAAGGTGTGACCCGGATTTTCTTCCAGGCAAACGTATGGATCTTTGCCGTCTTTATTATCGCGCTTGGCAGTATCTGGGGGATTGGCAAGGCAGCGGTCTATAAGCTGATCCCTGATTATTTCCCGGAAGAGGTCGGAGTCGTCGGCGGAATGGTCGGTGTGCTTGGTGGTCTGGGCGGTTTCTTCTGCCCGATCATCTTTGGCTATCTCCTCGAATATACCGGGTTATGGACCAGTTGCTGGATGTTCATTCTCATCTTATCCGCGGTTTGCCTGCTTTGGTTACATCTGACCGCTCAGAAATGATGAAACAAAAACATCCCGAAGATATGCAAAAAATTGAATCGAAATAACATAACTTTTTCGATAGAAATCAGCTTGTCGGACGACCAATAGGCTGCAAGGAGGTAGTACATGTCGATCAATCTGGATAAATGGGACGTTGAGGACGAAGAATTCTGGAACTCCACGGGTAAAAAAATTGCCACCCGCAATCTCTGGATTTCGATCCCGAGCCTGCTCTGCGGTTTTGCCGTCTGGCTCTACTGGGGGATCATCACTGTACAGATGATCAACCTCGGTTACCCTTTTACCCCGTCTCAGCTCTTCACCTTGTCGGCTATTGCCGGTCTGACCGGTGCCACCCTGCGGATACCGAGTTCGTTCATGATCCGTATTGCCGGAGGCCGTAACACGATCTTTTTCACCACGGCACTGTTGATGATACCGGCGCTGGGCACCGGCATTGCTTTGCAGAATCCTGCCACACCGATAGAAGTCTATTACCTGCTTGCTCTGCTCTCCGGTTTCGGCGGCGGAAACTTCGCCTCTTCCATGTCGAACATCAGCTTCTTTTTCCCGAAAAAAGTCCAGGGAACTTCCCTTGGTCTCAACGCTGGCTTGGGCAACTTTGGTGTCACCACCATGCAGATCCTGATTCCTCTGTCGATGACCTTTGGTCTCTTTGGTGGCACTTCGCAGAAACTGATCAACACCAGTGGCACTCTGATTGGCAAGATTCCGGCTGGCTCTGAAACCTACATTCACAATGCCGGTTATATCTGGCTGATACTGCTGATCCCATTGGCTTTTGCTAGTTTCTTCGGCATGAATAATATTACCACCAAGACGGTTACCCCCGGTCTTGGCTCCTCCGGAAAATCTTTTGCCATGATCAGCGGCCTGCTGCTGATCGCCTTCGTCACCGCCACTCTCGGCCTCTACCTGTTGTTACCGGCGCCGGTTGGTCTCGGTTTACTCAGCAAATGGGTGGTGTTGCCGTTGGTCATTGCCGCCAC
Organism: Deltaproteobacteria bacterium; assembly: GCA_024279915.1. GTDB lineage: Bacteria > Desulfobacterota > Desulfuromonadia > Desulfuromonadales > BM103 > M0040. The sequence goes on along the minus strand of JAJRRB010000048.1, from coordinate 43,960 downwards.
GGTCTTCGGTATGAAGTACCTGACTAAAGGCGGATTGCGTGAAAACCTCGACCGGCAATACCAGATTTTCAACAATAAACATACCTGGGCCATGACCATTATCTACACAATGACCTTCGGTTCATTCATTGGCTACTCAGCAGCCTTTGCCCTGTCGATCAAGATCATCTTCGGTTTTTCACATATCATGGTCGATGGTGTCATGACCCACAACACAATCAACCCGAATGGCCCCAGCGCCCTGATGTTTGCCTGGATGGGCCCTTTCATTGGTGCGTTGATCCGCCCCATTGGTGGCAAAATCGCCGATAAAATGGGTGGGGCTATCGTTACTCAGTGGGTTTCCATTGTCATGATTGTTTCTGCGCTAGGCTGCGCCTACTTCATGAAGGCCGCTTATGCTTCCGCGACTCCAGAGACAGTTTTCGTACCGTTTTTGATTCTCTTTATCGTCCTGTTTGCGGCGACTGGCGTTGGCAACGGTTCTACCTTCCGCTCCGTTGCTATGATTTTTAATGCCGAGCAGGCTGGTCCTGTTCTGGGTTGGACGTCAGCAATTGCGGCCTACGGCGCATTTATCATTCCCAAGGTCTTTGGTGAGCAGATCAAGGCAACGACTCCGGAATATGCACTTTATGGTTTTGCCGTATTCTATTTTGTCTGTCTGGTGATCAACTGGTGGTTCTATACCAGGAAGAATGCATATATCCAAAATCCGTAACGAATTATTCAGAAAAACAAGGACATTTAATATGACAAGTTTCGACAACACATCTCTTAGTCAACAGATTTTGGCCCTGGCTCCAGATGCGATCCTCTTTGCCGATCGCGAAGGAATCATCCGCTTATGGAATAAGGGCGCTGAACGTATCTTCGGTTGCTCAGCTGAGAAAGCGATTGGCCAATCTCTTGATCTGATTATCCCTGAAAAACTTCGAGGGCGTCACTGGGATGGTTTTCACAAAACCATGGCAACAGGTGAAACACGCTATGGAACTGAGATGTTGGCAGTGCCTGCCTTGCATCAGGATGGATCGCGTCTATCTACTGAGTTTTCAATTGTACTGTTGTCGGATGATGACGGTAAGCCACTCGGTGTTGCTGCTATCATGCGTGACATCACTGAGAGAAGGCAGCAGGAAAAAGAGTTGCGTGATCGCTTGGCGGAGTTTGAGGCTGGCAAAGAAGGCTAACGTTCAATCTAACATAGTTGGAAGAAAGAGGAGTGCTGCAGTGGCGGCGCTCCTCTTTATTTTTAAACTTACCGCATCTTGTTTTGCCTGAAGAGAATGTCAAAATGGCTGTGTGACATATTCTGTCTTTCGTGCTGTTAAGATAAAATCAAATCCAGCAAGGAGGCGATTATGATCTACATCGGAACGACAGAGGATAACGGCAGCGCCATCTATTTTGATATTTACTCTGCAGAGCGTCAGGGAAGGGGAATGAGGATCTCAGGAACGATCGGAGACGGTTGTTATGAAGGTGAAGTTCTTGTGGAAGTTGGTCGTGATGATTCTGTGACCTTTGCGGACGCTTGGCTCGGTGGCTCGGGATTCCGTGAATTTATGAGTCGATGTCGTTCTGATCTGCTGGAACGGGCGTTACTTGACTCGGTTCGCGAATTGCCGATTTTTCACCCTCGTATCAGTCAACCGCATACACATTCGCTACCTTGCGTTGGCGAGTTTGTTTCCGAATCTTTACCTTTATGGAATATTGGTAGCTGATGATTGCATTGCGATGACATGATGAGGTAAAAGGGTGCAACACATTCTATTCTTGGAAGGTATTCATGCGCACCTTGGTCCTTGCTTCAACCAGTCCCTATCGCTTGCAATTAATGCGTCAACTTGAGCTGAATTTTCATGTTGCGGCTCCGCTGTACAGGGAAAAGATGGATCCCAGCGTCTCTGCAGAGCTGCTGGTTAAGCATCAGGCGTTGCAGAAGGCGAAAAGCATTGCTACGAAATATGACAATGCCCTGATTATTGGTTCTGATCAGGTTTTCGTTGATGCCCGTCACCGTGTCCTGGGTAAGCCGGGAACGCCAGAAAAGGCCATTGAGCAGTTGTTGGAAATGCAAGGGCGTAAACATACCTTTTATACAGGTTTAGCTGTCTATGACAGTGCCAGTGGTGAGACCCTGACAGAATTCGATACCTTCTCGGTGTCCATGCGGAAGCTGACCGAAGAGCAGATCAAGCATTATGTCGCTAAAGAGAACCCGGTTGATTGCGCAGGTTCGTTCAAGATCGAAGGTTTGGGAATCGCTTTGATGGAGAAGATGGCTGGTAATGATTACAACAGCCTGATCGGTCTGCCGCTGATCCTCTTGGTTAACATGTTAAGTCATTTCGATGTCGAGGTCCTTTGAAGAAAACTTCTGATTAAACCTCCTGAGTATTCTTGACCCTTTTCTGGTGACAGTGCTAGTATCTTTAAGAGTCAAAGGCCGATGGAACGCCCTCTGCTTCCCATCGGTTTTTCTCGTTTTATTTATACCTTGTCGTGCGACAAGGTGCTGTTATTATTAGGCTCTTTCTCGAGCAACCCCTTTTCATCTCTTGTCTTAAAGGTACTTTTTAACAGATGCATCACGCCAATTTTGTTCACTTGCATGTTCACACCCAATACAGCCTGCTTGATGGTGCAATTCGCGTCGGTGACCTGGTAGACCGGGCCAAAGAGTATCGAATGCCTGCTATGGCGATTAGTGACCATGGCAACATGTTTGGTGCTTTGGAATTTTACTCCAAGGCCCATGCCGCAGGCGTTAAGCCAATCATTGGCTGCGAAGTTTATGTTGCCTCTGGTTCACGTCACACCAAGAGCGGAGCAGCATCCTCCAGCGATGCGTCAGGGCACTTTATTTTGCTCTGTAAAAATCGTACTGGTTACCGCAATCTCTGTCGTATGGTTTCAACGGCTTACCAAGATGGATTCTATTATAAACCCAGAATCGACTGGGATCTTCTCAGCCAGCATAATGAAGGCTTAATTGCCCTCACCGCTTGTCTTGGTGGTGAAATCCCAAGCCTGATTACCCGTGGACGTATGGACCATGCCCGTCAGCGGGTTATAGAAATGTCCAAGATCTTCGACAACAATCGTCTCTATCTTGAGTTACAGGAAAACTTTCTTTCTGATCAGGAGGTTGCCAACAAAGGCTTGATCGAACTCGGCACGGAACTCGGCCTGCCGTTGGTTGCGACCAACGATTGCCATTACCTGACGCGCAACGATGCTTTCGCGCATGAAGTATTGCTCTGCATTCAGACCGGCAAGACAATGGACGATCCGAACCGGATGCGTTTTGCCAATGAAGAATTTTATGTCAAAACACCCGATGAGATGGCGGAACTGTTCAAGCATGTCCCTGAGGCCATCAGCAATACAGTAGAGATCGCCGAGCGCTGCAATCTGGAACTCGATGTCTCCGGCAAGAACTACCATTTCCCCACCTTGGAGCTGGGAGAGGGCCTGACTCCGGCTCAGGCTCTGGAAAAAGATTCTTACGAAGGGCTTGAAGAACGCTTTGTCGAAATCCGTAAGCTTCGTCCAGACTTCTCTACTGAAGATGTTGAAGCCTACAAGGCTCGTCTTGAAGAGGAATTAGGCATCATCAACCAGATGGGCTTTCCTGATTACTTTCTGATTGTTGCCGACTTCATCAATTGGGCCAAGGATCACGATATCCCTGTTGGACCAGGACGCGGTAGTGCCGCTGGAAGTCTGGTTGCCTACGCCCTGAAAATCACCGATATCGACCCCATTCCCTATAATCTGCTCTTTGAACGTTTCCTCAACCCGGAACGTGTCTCCATGCCTGATATCGACGTCGACTTCTGCATTAATGGTCGCGAAGATGTCATCAACTATGTGCGGGATAAATATGGCAGGGAAAACGTCGCTCAGATCATCACTTTTGGTTCCATGATGGCTCGCGCGGTTATCCGCGATGTCGGACGCGGTATGGGGATGCCTTATGGTGAAGTCGATACGATCGCCAAACTGATTCCCAACCCGACCGGCAAGAAGGTTACGCTTAAAGATGCACTGAGACAGGAACCGCGTCTGCGTGAGTTGGTCGAGAAGGACAGTCGGGTCAAAAAACTATTCGATGTCGCCCTCTCGCTCGAAGGTCTGACACGCCATGCTTCGACTCATGCCGCAGGTGTTGTGGTGACTCCCAAACCACTGACCGAGTATCTGCCACTTTATGTTGATCCCAAGTCAAAGGGGCAGGTGACCCAGTTTGATATGGGTTTTGTTGAGAAGATCGGTCTGGTCAAGTTTGACTTCCTCGGTCTGAAGACTCTGACTGTTATTGACAATGCGGTGCGATTGATTCGAGAAGGGAAGAATCCCGATTTTGATCTTGATCTGATCCCTGACGATGATGAGATCTCCTATCAGTTACTCAGTCGTGGAGAGACAACCGGTGTTTTTCAGCTGGAGTCATCAGGGATGAAAGAGTACCTGATCAAACTCAAACCAACCTGTTTCGAAGATTTGATCGCAATGGTGGCCCTCTACCGGCCCGGTCCACTTGGTTCGGGCATGGTCGACTCTTTCATCAAGCGTAAGCATGGTGTTGAAACTTTTGGTTATGACTTCCCGCAACTTGAGCCGCTCCTGAAAGATACCTACGGGGTCATTGTTTATCAGGAACAGGTCATGCAGATCGCGCAGGTTCTAGGCAATTATAGTCTCGGTGGTGCTGACTTGTTGCGTCGTGCCATGGGCAAGAAGAAGCCCGAGGAGATGGCCAAACAGAAAAAACTTTTTCTCAACGGTGCCAAAGAGAACAAGCTGGACACCAAAAAGGCCGAAGTGGTTTTCGACCAGATGGAAAAGTTTGCCGAATACGGCTTCAACAAATCCCCCTCGGCTGCATATGCTTACATTGCCTACCAGACTGCTTATCTCAAAGCCCACTACCCGGTGGAATTCATGGCTGCACTCTTAACCGAAGACATGGAAAACACCGACAAAGTCATCAAAAACATCAATGAAATCCGCAACATGGAGATTGCGATTCTGCCACCAGATATCAACGAGTCGAATTGCGATTTTACCGTTCATGCCAAGGATATCCGTTTTGGGCTGGGGGCGGTCAAAGGCATCGGTGGTGGAGCGGTTGAGGCGATTGTCGAAGCCCGGGCAGAAGGCCCTTTTGAATCCCTGCATAATTTCTGTGAGCGTGTTGACATGCGACGTGTCAACAAACGCGTTGTCGAAGCGTTAATCAAGTGCGGTGCCTTAGATTCGTTGCAGAGCAAACGTGCGCAATTTATGGCAGCGCTTGAAGAGGCGATGGAGTATGGCCAGAAACTCCAGCGCGAGAAAGAATCTGGACAGGAGTCCCTCTTTGGACTAGATCAAATTGTTACTCAGAGTGGGCAAGCATACGGCCAACTCCCGGACCTCGAGGAATGGCCTGAAAATGTTCTGTTGACCAACGAGAAGGAATCACTCGGTTTTTATATTACAGGGCATCCCCTGGCGCGACACAGTGATGCTATCAAGCGCTTCAGTACCTGTGATACCGCTGGCCTGATTGAGCGCGCTGATAAGGAAGAAGTCAGTGTCTGTGGCATTGTCACCGGTATTAAGCTTTTGAACACTCGTAAAGGTGATCGGATGGCTTTTGTGACTCTGGAAGATCTTAACGGTTTTGTGGAGATGGTGGTTTTTCCGGAGATCTACACCCAGGCTGCTGATCTTCTGAACAGCGAAGAGCCTCTACTGGTAAAAGGTGCTGTAGATGTCGGTGAAGACGCTTGTAAAATACTGGTTAACGAGGTGCTGGCTCTTAAGGATGTTCAACAGCGCATGACTAAGTTGGTTCACTTTCGTTTGACGTCTCCCGGCCTGGATGATCGACAGCTGCGCTCTCTTAAAGAAATAATGACGCGATATCGCGGTGAGTGCGAAGCACTGATTCATCTGGTTGTACCCAATCGTAGCGAAACCGTGATATCATTGCCCGATACACTACGCCTTCAGGCCAGTGATGAAATGATGGATGACGTCGAGAAGTTGTTCGGCTATAATGTCGTCACTTTTGAATACGTTTGACCACTTGATCTGGTCACCGCCGAATTGACAGGAGCCTGTAAATGCAGTTTTTTTTAGATTTTGAAAAACCCCTGGTAGAGCTTGATCAGAAAATCAGGGAACTTCGGGACTATTCAACAGATAGTGTTGACTTCTCCTCTGATATCAAGAAGTTGGAAAAGAAGTCTAATAAGTTACGTGATGAAATTTTCTCCAACTTGACCCGCTGGCAGCGTACCCAGCTAGCCCGTCATCAGGCTCGACCTCACACTCACGATTACATCAAACATATTTTTACCGACTGGTTTGAAGTCCATGGTGACCGCAATTATCGCGATGATCCGGCATTGGTCTGTGGCTTTGCCCGTCTGGATGGTGAGCCGTGCGTGATCATCGGTCACCAAAAGGGTCGTGATACCAAGGAAAAGGTTTATCGCAATTTTGGTATGCCGAATCCGGAAGGTTATCGTAAGGCCTTACGTATTATGAAGATGGCTGAGCAGTTTGGGTTGCCAGTCTTTACCTTTGTCGATACGCCGGGTGCTTTCCCTGGTATTGGTGCCGAGGAACGCGGCCAGGCGGAGGCCATAGCCCGTAATCTACGCGAGATGGCGGCCCTGACCGTACCAATTATCGTTACCGTTACTGGTGAAGGTGGTTCCGGTGGTGCTCTGGCGATTGCTGTCGGCAACAAGGTGATGATGATGCAATACTCTGTCTATGCAGTCATCTCACCGGAAGGTTGTGCCGCAATTCTCTGGAACGACGGTGCCCGTGGCCCTGAAGCCGCTGAAGCTCTCAAGCTGACGTCCATGGATATCGATGCTCTGGGAATGATTATCGATGATGTTATCCCAGAACCAGATGGTGGCGCGCATAATGACCATGTTGCTGCAGCTGCAACCTTGAAGGGATATCTCAAAAAGCATCTGGATGAACTGAAGAAGCTTTCAGCCGAGGAACTGGTTGAGCAGCGTTACCAGAAATTCCGTGCCATGGCTGTTATTGAAAAATAATTCGACTTGTTGAGACAGTAAGATATGAAACTAAGGGGGCAGAATTGGTATTCTGCCCCCTTACTGTTTTTACACCAGATTGATGTATAAGCACGTGGGATAAGTAGCTATGCCTGACACCATAAATCCGCAAGTAATAGGATTTGGACAATGTTGTCTGGATATTCTGGGGCAGACAAGCAGCTATCCTGAACTTGATCAGAAGGCCGAATTAAACTCACTTCTTGTGCAGGGTGGGGGACCGGTAGGCACGGCTTTGGTGACCCTGTCCCGGTTGGGCGTGCCGGTGACAATGGTTGGTGCTGTGGGCGATGACGAGTTCGGCAGGCAAATTAGAGAAGGACTGCTGAATGAAGGCGTTGACTGCACCTACCTCGCGCAATCTTCCGGCGCTTCCAGTCAAGTGGCCTTTATCTCTGTCGATGATGATGGACATCGCAATATCTTCTGGCATCGCGGCACAGCTTCCCCTGTTGTGCCGAAGTCATTCCAAGCCATACTTTCCAATTCTATACGCATTCTGCATCTGGATGGTCTGCATCTTGAGGCGACGATTGCTGCCGCAGAAATGGCCCGCAGCCTGGATGTTATCACTGTGCTCGATGCCGGGACCTTGCGCCCTGGTATGGAAAGATTACTGCCGTTGATCGATCATCTGGTCGTGAGTGAAAAATTCGCTCGTCAGACTAATGATGATCTGGAAGTGGCCCTGAAGCAGTTGGCTGACTATGGCGCGCAGGCAATCACTATTACCCTGGGCAAATCAGGGAGTCTGAGCAGGAGCACTGACGGCCAGACCTTTAGTCAGCCAGCATTTAAGGTTGACGCCATTGATACCACCGGTTGTGGGGATGTCTTCCATGGTGGTTATATCTTTGGTTTGTTGCAGGGTTGGCCGCTGCCGCAAACCGTTCGTTTTGCTTCTGCTTGTGCTGCACTCAAAACCCGTGCTTTGGGTGGCAGGACAGCGATTCCAGCACTGCAAGAGGTGGAGAACTATCTGCGTGATCAAACAAATGAAAGTACCTGAGAATTGATCCTGTTGACTTAATAACCTGCTTCTATTATCAATGTCTATATGATGAAATTTATTAAAGACTTTTCTTTTTTCGTACTGATACTACTGCTTGCCGCTTGCAGTACTCCGACCCCTACCTATAAGGTCAGAGTCTCTGATGCACCCTCTCAGACTGAGAAGAAACCGACTCAAAGAGCTTATGAGATTAACGGCGAACGTTATCAGCCGATACCTTCCGCAGATGGTTATTCCGAGAAGGGTCTTGCCAGCTGGTACGGTAAGAAATTCCACGGTCGTAAGACCAGCAATGGCGAAACCTACGACATGTATGCGATGACAGCGGCACATAAAACATTGCCGATGAATGTCCATCTTAAGGTCACCAATCTGGATAATGGCCGTTCGACGGTGGTGCGGGTCAATGATCGCGGTCCATTCGTCAGGAGCAGGATTATTGATCTCTCTTATTCCGCAGCCAAGGAGTTAGGTGTGGTCGGTCCTGGTACAGCGCCGGTTCGTATTGAAGCCCTAGGCTACCGCGATGAAGTTCGCAGTGGAGCGACACCTCAATATCGACAACTGGTCAGCTACGATGTTGGTCCATTCATGGTCCAGATCGGTGCATTTACGGTTAAAGAGAACGCCTATCGTTTGGCAGATAAACTCAAAAGTCAGTATGGCCGCTCGGCTGTGGTTGAAGGCTGGGTGAATGGTCAGAAGTTTTACCGGGTTCGTGTCGGTCTTTATACTTCCATGGTGTTGGCCGATGATGCCCTGATGCAGATCGAAAGTAATGGTTATCCGAGTAGTTTTATTGTTGCCAAGTGACTTTGAAGGCTGTTGATACCCCGTTGCTTGCGGCGAGGCAGTTTATTTTCATTTTCTCTCTTGACATATATAACAATAAAAGTAATATATAGACAACAGAACATGATCCTTCATGTTTACCTCCTAAGAGAAACCCAAAACATTTGCCCTGCAGTCACCCTCCTGGCTGTGGGGCCTTTTTTGCCGATTCATGGGATTAGAAGCAGGTTTTTTAATTGCCAGAGCCTACAAAAGACTACGTAAAGTGGTAAAATGTAGACATGGTGAACAAATAACTGTTTGCCTCCTGGATAACATTGCCCCGTAGACCTCTTCTTCCTCCTTAGGCTGCGGGGTTTTTTTGTGAAAAATCATGTGTTGTCTTTGTGACTTTCCTTTCAGCCAGACCCACGTTTTTTTAGCTCGTCTTGGACGAGCTTTTTTTGTGCTTGGTTGAGGCTCCTGGAGGTTAGCAGGTTGCGTACATCTGCTGTGCGCAGCTGTGGAAGGAATAAAGTGAACCAGATGGCAGGGGTTCGTCGGTTTTTGAGAATTGCGAGCCTTAAGTTGGGTCGCAATTTCCATTTAGAATGCCTTGCTATGATGGAAATGGTCTCTGCTGAAGAAGTGGCTCCGTTGATAAACTGCAGTATTGCGACTTCACGTAATCGTGGACTGCTAAGGCAAATTTCCACCAGACGGGTTTCTCCTCCTTTAAGAATTTCACCAACGACAGTCGCTGTTGCCCGGCGAGCCAGGGTCATCTTGTTGCCCAGTTCAATGGTCGGCAGTCGCTGTAGAATCGCCCGTTCGGCAGCGAACTTCTGATCCGGCGTTACGCCCGGGATCAGACAGAGGTCAACCAGTTCGAACAGATGGAGGAATGGGAGCAGGGCAAGTACAACCGGTCCGGGCGTACCGGGATTTTTGACCAGAGCAACTTGTAGACGATGACTGCCCTTAACCATTTCCAATTGGTATATGGCTTTGAGAAGGTCTTCGGTAAGGTCACGGCGTTTGAGCAGAGTCAGGAGATGATCTTCACTCAGACTCTGGTTCTTCAAGATTGAGCGCAGAACCTGCATCTCCGGGTCCAGTAGAACCTGAAAGAGCTCATCACTGGTTGCGGTCAGAGCCTTGTAGAGACGCTTGCCCTGTTCAACATCAATTTTAGCTGAACGGAATTCTTCGGCCATATTTTAGTAGTGCAGCCTGAATGAGGGCCCCGTCAATGACCTGGGATACCATCGTTGCGTAGATACTCACCGAGAAAGTCTGCCTTGAAGCTGGTGTAGTCGTTGGCTTCGATGGCGGCACGCGCCCCAGCGACCATGTCGAGATAAAAACGCACATTGTGGATTGCCGCCAGAGTCGCCGAAAGAACTTCATTGGCATTAAAAAGGTGGTGTAGATAGGCTCTGGTGAAGTTACTGCAGCAGTAGCAACTGCATGAGGTGTCAACGGGATAGAGGTCGCGCCGATAGCGTTTATTGGTCAACCGAATCTTGCCGCGGCTGGTAAAGAGAGTGGCGCTGCGGGCGTAACGGGTCGGGATGACGCAGTCGAACATATCCATGCCGCGCTCAATGCTTTCCAGGATGTCCTCGGGCAGACCAACGCCCATCAGGTACCTGGGTTTGTCCTCAGGCAAGAAGGGCTCTGTGTAGTCAACGACCTTTTTGAGAAGTTCCAACCCTTCGCCGACACTGACACCGCCGACAGCGTAACCGGGGAAGTTCATCTCTGTGAGAGCCTGTGCGCAATCGCGGCGCAGATCATCATAAACACTCCCCTGGACTATGCCAAAAAGAGCCTGATCCTCGCGTTTATGTGCCTTAAGGCATTGTTCTGCCCAACGCAGGGTCTTACCAATTGATTTGCGTGCATAATCATGGGTGGCAGGATAGGGAATGCACTCATCGAAAGCCATGATGATGTCGGCCCCAAGACGGTTCTGGATACTGGTCGCCTCGCCTGGACCGAGAAAGACCCGGTCTCCATTAATTTCATGCTTAAAAAAGACCCCTGTGTCGGTGATTTCTTTTTTGGGTAATGAGAAGACCTGGAAGCCGCCGCTATCAGTCAGAATCGGCTTGGGCCAGTTCATGAATTTATGCAAGCCACCAGCTTTCTCGACCAGACTTTCACCTGGTTTAAGGTGCAGGTGATAGGTGTTGGAGAGAATAATCTGGGCGCCAGCATCATCGACTTGTGCAGGAGTCATCGCCTTAAGAGCGCCATGAGTCCCCACTGGCATGAAAATCGGTGTTTCTATAACGCCGTGTGGTGTAGTTACGCGGCCACGGCGGGCGCGGGTTTTTTGATCTTTGGCGAGCAGTTCAAATTTCAGCATGGTATGGTAGGCTTTTCTGGCGCAAAGGTTGCAGCCTGCTTTGATGAAACAGGTATTAAAGCAACAGGTTTCAATTGATTACTAATCGTTGACTGACGGACTTTAACAGAAGTGTACAAGGACTACAACATACCGCAATGGTTGCTGAGAATGATTTTTTGATACCGGCCTGGCCGGAGGTGCTGCAACATGTCGATGTTGTCAAGGTACGTTTCATTCTCAACTTTGTCTCTTCATGCCAGGCGCAGCCTGCAGATTTTCTGGAAGTTGGACGTGCTTTACGCCTTGCCGGGCGACAATCGCTTGATTCACGTGATACCGCAGCAATTCAACAGTGGCAGGCTCTCTTTCAACCTGCCTTGAGTGATGACCCGGTTGCGCGGCGCAAGTTCCAGAACCCGGCACCAGCGTTTGTTGTTACCATGCCGCTTATGCAGAAAAAAATGGTTAAGGCGGGAGATCAACTCGGCCTGGAAGTGCTTTTTCTCGTCACCAGCATACCGTTAATCCACGATTTCCTGCGTAGTCTGGTTCATCTTGGCCATCTGGGGTTAGTTGCTGGCAAGGGGCACTTTGAGGTTGCTGAGGTGTACAGCGTGGGCGCTGGTAACTCAGAAAGTCTGGCTTGGCGTCAAGGTGAACCTCTGGAGTCATTAAGCTGCTCTGTGCAGTCCTTGACCTGGTTATTACAGGAAGAACGCATTGCAGGCAACGTGAAACTAAATTTTGTAACACCGACTCGGCTTATCGTTGAGGGAAAGCCGCTCAGAAAACCACATTTTACACAGGTATTCCCGTTCATGCTGCGTCGGGCGACGTCTATGCTTTATGCTCATAGCGGCATTGAAGTCCTTGACGACCCATCAGAGCTGCTTGCGCTGGTTCGTGGACTGCAGGTCGTCGAATCCAAACTCTCCTGGCATGACTGGCGGCCTTTAGCCGGGCGTCAGGGGCTGGTTGTCGGTGGCTTTATGGGGGAAATGATCCTTGAGGGTCAATCGTTAGATGAGGTTTTTGGGTCTTCGCAGTCGCTTCTCTCTTTGGTATTGGTAAAGGGGCAACTTATGGCGCTGGAAGATTTGTCCTTAGTTACTAAGTGCTGTTGCTGGCATCCAAATGGCTGTTATAATTAGGTAAACTACTGGAATCCAGGAGGTGCTGTTATGACAAACGCATGGGAAGAACGCAAAAAGGCTTTGGAAAACAAATATTTTCACGATCTAGAAAAGGAACTGATTGAGAAGATCAAGGCAACAACCCGTGAAAAACTGATCAGACAGTACTGTCTTGGTCGTTGTCCAAAGTGTGGTGACCCGATTGAGCCAATCGATTTCAGAGAGGTTCCCATGGATAAATGCTTTGGGTGTGGGGGCGTTTGGCTAGGGCCTAATGATCTGAGAATCCTCTCTGAAAAAGATCACCGAACATGGTTTGACCGCTGGTTTAAAGAAACAGAAGATACCGCAGAAAGCTCTTGAACCTTTTGATAAATCTGACAAGTCTTCGTTAGGATTGATATGCATTTTAATCTCATTCGTTACATTCTGATCAGCTTTCTGGTGGTAACTGCTGGTTTTATGTTGGCGTGTCTGGTCGCTCTCTCGTCTCTCGAACAAGTTGCTGCGCAACTGGAGAAATCTGACATTGTTGCGACCTTGGGGCTAATTCGTAGCCGTCAGTTTGTGGTTATGGCCCTTGGTTTGACCGGCCTATTTGGCGGTTTGGTCGGCATGGCGTTTGCTGCACATCAGGCAGCCAGAATCGTAGACCGTTTGCGTCAGGCAACAAAGCATCTGGGCGATGTTGTTCTTGACGAGATGACGCCAAGTGAATTTCTGACTGCGAGTGACGGTCTTGGTCGAGAGATTCAAGAGATGATGCTGAAAATCAAGGACAGTCAGCAGCGCTATCTTGACGCCAGCCCATTGACTCGCTTACCAGGTAACCTGGCTATCGAACAAGTTCTCAAGGGTAAAATGGATCAAGGGGAAAAATTTGCTCTATGTTATATCGACCTGGATGATTTTAAGGCATTTAATGACAAGTACGGCTACGCCAAGGGCAGTGACCTGATCAAAATGACAGGCGAAGTCCTCTACCGTGCCAAGGATAAGTATGCTGAGCAACAGGATTTTGTTGGCCACATTGGTGGTGATGATTTTGTTCTGATCACATCTCCTGATGGAGCTGAGCAGGTGTGTCAGGCGATCATAAGCGAATTTGATCGGCTAATCCCTGAATATTATGCTGAAGAGGATCGTGTAAACGGTTTTATAGAAGGGATCGATCGTTATGGAGTGAAGAGGAGTTTCTCGATCATGTCGATCTCGATAGCGGTCGTTTCAGATGTAAAGCGTTCCTTTAGATCACCCATAGAAATAGCGAAAGTTGCGACGGAAATCAAAGATTACGTGAAGAGCCTTCCTGGTAGTAATTACTTGATTGATCGACGAATTATAACACGCTGGGATGTTTGAGTGTCTTGACAATAAAAATGGGAAGGCATTTGCCTTCCCGTTTTTATTTCATTATTTGTGTGGCAGACTATTCTGTTGTTTCCTCACCAAAGACCTGGGCACTAAAAACATAGATGTCAGCATCATCTGCTTCCCAGGCGTCAGTAGGTACCCCAGCTTTAATACATGTCTGTTTGAGGAACGTTTGACGATCCCATTTGTGTTCCGTTGCAACCTGTGGCAACAAGACACCTCGGTAAAAACTTTTCTCGATGTAGATGCCGTGCTTGCCAACTTCAATATCTTCGATCTCTTCAGCTTTCTGCAACGAAGAGAGTACTGAAATTTCGAGAGTGAAATCGCTGAGGTCTTCCTCTTTGATGGGGTAGAAACGTGGATCTTTCGCAGCCGAAGCTTGAGCCATCTGGGCAACCTCTTTGAAGAGTGGTAGCTCAGACTGGAAGTTGCCGATACAGCCTCGCAACTGGCCTTGCTGCTTGATGGTAACAAAGCAGCCGTTGCGTTGGTTCAGGGCTTTTTCTTCGCGGGGCTCGACGTATTCCTGGCCAGTTTGCACACCTTGAATGATCGCTTGGCGGGCAATGGCCAGGAGGGTTTGCTTTTCATGAGCATTCAACTCTCGGTCCACGCTTCCTCCGGTTATACAAGGATAAATAGTGCATCAGGGATAGATGGTGCTTTAGTAGCCTGTCGGATAATCGATAAACTGGCTGCTAGAAGAACGCGCCAATCATAGTGCTATCCGCTTATTTTTTCAAGACGTCTGACACTCTTTTGGTATTTATTTACAAAGATAGTGTTTTTACGGCTTATCGATAAGGTAAGGAAGAGGGATTCAATGGATTAATTTTGTCTCTATTCACTGTCGGATATCAGATGAAAAAAAGGCCAGCCTCCGTATGAGGACTGACCTTTTGATTTAATCAAAAGAGCGGGTCTAATTCCCCGCAGCTTGCTGCGTGATTTTGCAAAGGTTGCAGGCTGTTGATACCTCGTAGCTTGCTGCGAGGTAGTTCATTTGGCTTTCTTTTGAGATTTTTTCCGGTCGTTTTCGGTGAGTAGCCGTTTGCGTAGACGAATTGATTGAGGCGTAACCTCAACCAGTTCATCGTTGTCAATAAATTCCAGAGCCTGCTCAAGGGTCAAATCCCGTGGTGGCGTCAGGCGGATTGACTCATCGGTGCCCGAAGCGCGCACGTTGGTCAATTTCTTTCCTCTACAGGCATTGATGACCAGATCGTTTTCCTTGGCATGCTGACCGAGGATCATTCCCTCGTAGACTCTAACGCCGGGTTGCACGAAAAGAGTGCCGCGATCCTGCAGGTTGAAGAGCGAGTAAGCAACGGTTTCTGCGGTCGCCATAGCAACCAGGACGCCGTTTTTACGGCCTGGGATAGTACCTTTCCAGGGCGCATAGCCTTGGAAGGTATGGTTCATGACGCCAGTTCCACGGGTGTCTGTGAGGAACTCATTGCGGAAACCTATCAGACCTCGGGCAGGAATCACAAACTCCAGGCGGTTGAAACCATCGAGGGCGTTCATCGCAGCCATTTCAGCTTTACGGGGACCAAGCTTTTCGATCACTGTGCCTTGGAATTCTTCAGGGACGTCGATAACCAGGTACTCCATCGGCTCGCACTGTTTGCCGTCAATTTCGCGGCAAATGACTTCTGGCTTGGAAACTGCCAATTCGAAGCCTTCACGACGCATGTTCTCAATCAGGATTGACAGGTGTAATTCGCCACGACCGGAAACTCTGAAGGTGTCTGTGTTCGCAGTCTCCTCCACTCGTAGGGAGACATTGGTCCTTAGCTCTTTGAATAGTCGGTCACGAATGTTGCGTGAGGTGACGTATTTGCCTTCGCGACCAGCGAACGGTGACGAATTAACGATGAAGTTCATCGCCAGCGTCGGCTCGTCGATGGCGAGGTAGGGGAGCGATTTTGGATTTTCGGCGCAAGCCAGGGTTTCACTGATACCGATGTTCTCAAAGCCTGCAATGGTGACGATATCGCCAGCGGTTGCCTCTGTGAGCTCAACTTGCTTGAGACCTTCATAGCCAAGTAGCTTAGTGATGCGACTTTTGGAAATCTCTCCATCTTTCTTGATCAACGCCACTGTTTCACCAGTGCGAATTTTACCATTAAAAATTTTGCCAGTGGCGATACGGCCGAGGTAATCGTTGTAGTCGATTGAGGTGACCAGCAACTGGAAGGGTGCCTCAGCATCAGCAGTTGGTGGTGCCACCCTTTCACGGATCATCTCAAAGAGCGGATTGAGGTTGTCGGAATCATCCTCCAGCTCACGCTTGGCAATACCCAGTTTGGCGCTCGTGAAAATAAAGGGGAAATCAAGCTGATGCTCGTCGGCATCGAGCTCGCAAAAGAGGTCGAAGACCATATCGACTACTTTTTCCGGACGTGAGCCTGGTCGGTCAATTTTGTTAATGACAACAATGGGGCGTAGACCGAGGTCGAGGGACTTCTTCAGGACGAAGCGGGTTTGTGGCATCGGCCCGTCAAAGGCGTCGACCAGTAGCAGAACTGAGTCAACCATCTTGAGCACTCGTTCCACTTCACCACCAAAATCAGCATGGCCCGGGGTGTCAACAATATTGATTTTGATGTCACCATGGTGAATCGACAGATTTTTCGAAAGGATGGTAATGCCGCGTTCTTTCTCAATATCGTTGCTGTCCATCACCCGTTCGGTGATCACTTGGTTTTCGCGGAAGACGCCGGATTGTTTAAGCATGGCATCGACCAGAGTGGTTTTGCCGTGGTCGACGTGAGCGATAATAGCGATGTTGCGTAGATTGCGTGTCATGATTTGATACCTTTATTTATATACAATTGCTCTGCGGTTGTTTGGGCGAGGTATAATAGTCGCTTGACAGGGAAATGCAAGCAGCTTTTTTCTGATACCTCTGTTTTGTCGTTGGATTGTATTGTCCACATCAAGAATACAGCCAATTAACGCTCGGACTTGTCTGATTTGCAGGCATGGCCTAAGATGCACATCTTCAACCGAAATCAGATGAACCAAAATGATGATCATGCCTAATTATAGAAGCAGATTGAAGATTATCTACCTGTTTGTTGTGCTGGGCTGGTTAGGTGGTTGCAGTGGCTTAACCCGAGTGGCACCGCCACACTTGAAAGCTGTGGATGAAGCTCGGGTGGGTTCTGTTGTCGAAGGGCCACTGATACAGATGCTTGGCGGGTCATATTACGATAAGACTCTCACTAATGATCTCAGCCATTATGTCCAGAGTGATCATCCTTTCAAGGTCTCGGTCGCTGACCGGAGTTCCTCAGCCTTTTATCCGCTACCGGGCGGTCGAGTCATTATAACCAGAGGTCTTCTGGCTAAGATGAAAAGCCGGGCAGAGCTGAAAGCTGTCATGAAGTACGCGGTTCGCGTGTCGAATAACATTTATGAAGATCGTGTGAGTCGTGGTATGGCTGAAGCGACAGAAGAAGTTTTGTCCGTATCGGGCTCAACTTATGATCCTGACTCTGCGGCAATACGCCTGGCCCGACTCTTTAAACGCCAAGCTTGTGTGCAGGATTGTCTGCCGACAACTCAACCCGTTGCTGTAGTAGATGATAAAACCGGGTCGACAGGCTTGCCAGAATCGGTCAAACGGCTTTCAGGCTTACAACCGGGCTATGAACTGGCTGCCAGAGCAAGAAAGGCTGAGAAAACTGATGATCAGGCAAAAGCCATTGCACTTTATCTACAGGCTGCTACAACAGCAGCTGATGAACCTCGAATCCTGGGTTCTCTTGGCTTGGCATACCTGCGAGCAGGCCAGTTGCAACCGGCTCGCTTGCATCTGCAAAAGGCTGTCAAATTGCAGCCTGATTACTACCGAACCCAAATGGGACTTGGTTATCTTTATCTGCAACAGAGCAAATTCCGCCAGGCAAATCAAGCTTTGGCCAGGAGTGTTGGTCTGTTGCCAGTGACAGAAAATCTCTTCCTGCTTGCTGAGGCCAGGGAGCAAAGCGGCGATGTAAAGGGTGCCAGATTGCTTTATCACCTCGTTGCGGAGTCTGATCACGACAGTAAATTGGGTCGGACTGCTACCAAACGTCTGAAACAATCGGCAGGTGTACAATGAAGCGGGAATTTACCCTGGATGTTGGTGAAGAAATTTGCTGGGAAGGGCGTCCAGCCCCACGCTGCTACACCTTCAGAAATTGGCGACATTCGTTTTTCGGCCTCGTCCTTATACCTGTTTGCAGTTACTGGCAATACTCCGGTATTGATTTTGCTGAGGAGTATGAAATCTTCTGGTTGGCCTGGTTGCCACTACCTTTCCTACTGGTGGCGCTTTACCTGACACTTGGTCATTTTCTTCAGGCTCGCCTGGAGTGGAATCACATCTACTATGCGATTACGGATCGTCGTCTGATGATTCAGCGTGGTCTGTTAACGCGCCGTATCGAGTCTCTGGAACTTCAGGATATTACTTACTTCTGTCTAACACCTCACGGTAAACAGCTTGGTACGCTACGGGTTCATAAGGGAGAGGAGAAGCGATTGACGCTGCATTGCGTCGAGCATCCGCGTCAGGCAACAGACCTTCTGGAAAAAGCGATAGGTGACAAGGCTAAGCAACCATCCCTGAGCACAGACTCTTAATCTGTTGCCTTCAATCTCTTCTTTGATTAGTCTCGTAGCCCGTCAGACTCTCAGGGATGCTGGCCTCAACATTAACCCTTATGGAAGTAAGTTTATGAATAATAAAACCTTTTACCTGGAAACCTTTGGCTGCCAGATGAATGTGGTCGACTCGGAGCGGATCATTGATCTGCTTGCCGGGATTGGTTATCAGCAGACCGATGAACCGGAGCAGGCTGGTCTGGTTTTGTTACACACCTGTGCTGTGCGCGATAAGGCTGTACGCAAGGCTTACGGTCACCTGGGGCGTTTCAAACCTCTTAAAGAACGTAACCCGGAATTGATTATCGGCATGGGTGGCTGCATCGCTCAGCAGGAGGGCAAACAGCTCCTGGAAGAATTCCCCTATCTGGACCTGGTCTTTGGCACCCACAACGTTCATAGGCTCCCTGAAATGGTGCAACAGGTTGCAGAGAAACATGTGCGCTGCGAGGAAACGGACTTTCTTGACCGTGAGACCCGTTTGCAGCTTTTCCCGTCACGTACTGGGCAGGAAGCCTTCACACGGTTCGTCACGATTATGCAAGGTTGCGATAACTTCTGCAGCTATTGCGTAGTGCCCTATGTGCGTGGACGTGAGATCAGCCGTCCAAGCGCAGAAATCCTTGCTGAAATCCGTGAACTTGCGGAGCAGGGTGTGCGCGAGGTAACCCTGATTGGCCAAAATGTCAATTCTTACGGTACCAAAGAGGAGGAAATCAGTTTTCCTGCACTTCTTGAACAGGTCAATGGTATCGATGGTATTGATCGGATTCGCTTTACCACGTCACACCCGAAAGACCTTTCTGATGAGCTGATCGATTGTTTTGGTCGACTTGATAAACTCTGTAAGCATCTGCACCTGCCGGTACAGTGCGGTTCTGATAATATTCTCAAAACCATGAACCGCGGCTATTCCCGTGAACGTTACTTGAATATTGTTTCCCGCTTGCACCAGGTCTGTCCCGATATTCGTCTGAGCTCTGATGTTATCGTTGGTTTCCCAGGCGAAACCGAAGAGGACTTTGCCGAGACCATGTCGCTGCTCGAAAAGGTGCGTTATACGGAAATATACTCTTTTATCTACTCGCCGCGCAGTGGAACAACAGCTGCTGATATGACGGATGAATTTACTGCTGAGGCAAAACAGAAACGCTTCAATCGCATGCTCGATACGCAGCAGGAAATCAGCCGCCAGATATGGGAAGCCGATGTCGGCACTGTTCAGGAAGTGCTGGTTGAAGGTGAGAGCAAAAAGGGGGCAGGGCAGCTGTTCGGTCGTTCTACCTGGAACCGGATTGTTAATTTCTCCGGACCTGAAGAGCTTGCCGGAACTTGGGTGTCGGTAAAAATTACGAAAGCTTTCCGCAACTCCTTGCTGGGTGAACTTGTTGAGCCATCAATGTGAACCTCGCTTCAGGAATAGGGTTTGTTTTGCCTGGGTGCTGGTAGCTTTTTAACGCAAAGTCGCAAGGTGTAAATGAAAGCCGCAAAGAAGGAAAAATCAACTATTGGATTTTATCTGCGTCTTGCTTAACATCTTGGCGTCTTGAGCTAGCGAAGCAAGCGGGCGTTAAAATGTTTTGCCCAAAGTCCTCAAGTTAAACGCTCACTAAAAATGAAGGACCAGTCAACTATGAATAAACAAGATTTTAAGTTTTTTAAAGAACTGATCGAAGCGCCGAGTCCGTCTGGCGTTGAACAGCCTGCACAGCGCGTGATTCGCAAAGCACTCACTGATGTTGTTGATGATATTCGCACCGATGTTATGGGCAATGTGATCGCTCATATTGAAGGACCTGCGGGAGCTCCGCGTTTGATGCTGGCCGGTCATTGTGATGAGATCGGCTTCATGGTCAAGTATGTCGACGATCAAGGTTATCTCTTCTTTGCACCGATTGGCGGTGTCGATGCGCACCTTGTGCCTGGACAGAGAGTCACTGTTCACACTTCAGGCGGACCAGTACTTGGCGTGGTTGGCAAACGCCCGATTCACCAGATTGAACCTAAAGATCGCGACAAGGTGGTCCCTTTCAAGAGCCAATTCATTGATATCGGCTGCACGGATAAAGCGGAAGCCGTCAAGCTGGTGTCGATTGGTGACCCTGTGACTTTCAACGTCGGTGTCGAACGTCTACAAGGAACCCGGCTCACCTCACGAGCTCTCGATGACAAAATGGGTGCCTTTATCGTAGCCCAGGTGCTACGTGAAGTTCGCCGGAATGATAGTTTGTCTGTTGATCTCTACGGAGTCTCTACCGTACAGGAAGAGGTTGGCTTACGTGGTGGAGCAACCAGTGCTTATGGTGTGCAGCCAGATCTCGGGATTGCTGTTGAAGTTGGTTTTGCCAGCGACTATCCTGGTGCTGATCATAAAGACCTTGGTGAAGTATGTTTGGGAAAAGGGCCGGTCATTGCTCGTGGTCCCAATATCAACCCAGTGCTTTTTGACCTTCTGATGACGACCGCTGAAGAAGAGAATATCCCCTGCCAGGTCATGGGCATTCCGCGCGCTACAGGGACTGATGCTAATGTTATGCAACTTGTCCACGGTGGTGTGGCTACTGCGTTGATCAGTATCCCGTTACGCTACATGCACACCCCTGTGGAAGTGCTTGATTGGACCGATTTGGAAGGAGCCGTGAAGCTTCTTTCGGCGCTCTGTAACAGAATTACAGGAAAGCACACCTTCGTACCAAGCTAAGTGCCAGGAAAGCTAAGAAAAAGCTTGACAACCCAAGCCCTTTTGACTAAATTTCGAGTTTCTGTGAGCCCCGTAAACCCACAGATTTTATATAGAGAGGATAGTAATGAGTACTCCCGTTGCAAAAAAAGAAGATCTCCAGAAAGACTGGTACGTTGTTGACCTGGAAGGCAAAGTTCTGGGCCGGGCAGCTACCCAAATAGCTACGATCTTACGCGGTAAGCATAAGGCTATTTATACGCCAAGCGTTGACACAGGTGATTTTGTCATCGTTCTCAATGCTGAGAAGGTTCGTCTGACCGGTAACAAGCTGAGCCAGAAGATGTATTACCGCCATAGTGGTTATACCGGTGGTCTGACTGCGACTCCAGCTGGCAAGATGCTTGAGAAAAAACCCGAAGAACTGATCAAGAAAGCGGTCAAGGGTATGTTGCCGAAGAATAAACTCGGACGTCAGATGTACAGTAAACTTAGAGTCTATTGCGGTTCAGACCATCCGCATCAGGCACAGCAGCCCAAAGAACTTCAGGTTTAAGGGAATTCAGGAGATATAGACGATGGCAGATCAGAGAATTTACGCCACCGGTAAGAGAAAAACCTCTATTGCCCGTGTCTGGATGAAGCCGGGTACTGGTGAGATAACTATTAACAAGCGGACGATTGATGAGTATTTCGGTCGCCCGACATCCAAGATGGTTGTGCGTCAGCCTCTCGAACTGACCGAGAATATCGGCAAGTTCGATATTACCGTGAATGTTTGTGGCGACGGCCCTTCCGGTCAAGCTGGTGCAATTAAACATGGCATCACTAAAGCCCTGCTCGCAGTTGATCCAGAGCTTCGTGCATCGCTCAAGAAGGCTGGCTTCATTACCCGCGACAGTCGAATCAAGGAACGTAAGAAGTACGGTAAGCGCGGCGCTCGTCGTAGCTTCCAGTTCTCCAAGCGTTAACCCCTTGCGGCTCTTTGGGTCGCTTGGATATTTGGTTGGAAAGGGAAGCCTGCGGGCTTCCCTTTTGTCGTTTGTGAACTGTTTCTCTGGAATGTACTGAAATAAGTTTAAGGAGCGAATATGCATCGGATAGCAGTTATTGGTGCCAGTGGTTATACCGGCGTTGAATTACTCAGGCTACTTTCATTGCACCCTGATACGGAGTTGGTCTCTGTTACGTCGCGTCAATATGCCGGTCAATTGGTGTGCGAGGTTTTCCCTTCTCTGCAAGGAAGTCTTGACCTCGTTTTTGAGGATGTCAATCCAAAGCGACTGGCGGAGTGTGCAGATCTGGTTTTCACCGCAGTTCCTCACCAGACAGCGATGGGGATGATTCCAGAGCTTCTTGATGCTGGCTGTCGTGTCGTCGATCTCTCTGCGGATTTCCGTATCAGCGATGTCTCTGTCTACGAAGCCTGGTATCAGGAACATACTGCTAAAGAGTTACTCTCTGAGGCTGTTTACGGGCTTCCTGAGCTCTTTCGTGAGCAGATCCCTACTGCCCGGTTAATTGCCAACCCTGGTTGCTATCCAACCAGTGTGGCCCTGGCATTGGCACCTTTACTTGAAAATGATTTGATCGATCCAACAACGATTATCGTTGACAGTAAATCTGGGACCAGTGGTGCTGGTCGTGCGGCAAAAGTGGATACGCTCTACTGTGAGGTCAATGAAGGCTTCAAAGCATACAGTCTGCCCAGGCACCGCCATACTCCGGAGATTGAGCAGACGCTTGGTCTTTTGTCGGGAAGCGGCGTGACCATCAGCTTTACACCACACTTGCTGCCGATAAACAGAGGTATTCTCAGTACCTGTTATGCAAGCTTGTCTAGCCAACTCACTCTAGATGCACTACATGATCTTTATCAGGATAGATATGCGTCCGAAACATTTGTCAGGGTTCTGCCGAAAGGCCAACTGCCGAATGTCTCACAGGTCCGTGGCAGTAACTATTGCGATATTGGTTTGGCTGTTGATGATCGGACTGGCAGAGTGATTGCTCTTGGTGCAATTGATAATCTGGTTAAAGGTGCAGCCGGGCAGGCAATACAGAATATGAATCTCATGTTGTCTCTACCCGAAAATACAGGCTTGATGATACCGCCCGTGTTTCCTTGATAGAACTCAATCCTCTGCGAAATCAAAGAAGGCCACCTGCAAACAGGTGGCCTTCTTTGATTTTCTCACTTCGCACCACGCGCTACAGGCACTCATTCAGGTCCAGGTGCAGGGCCTTCCCAGCCAACGGTACAATTGCAGCCGTCCTGTTTCGCTGCGTACAGGGCACGATCGGCTAAATTCAGGAGCTCATAGATGTTTTTACTGTCGCCCGGGAATTCAGTGACGCCTAAGGAAACTGTCATCTTGAAGGTCGTATCGTAATCAATATGCCGGGAGAAGTCTTCATCACTGATGTGTTTGCGTAGTTTCTCTGCCGCGGCAATACCGCCTTTTTTGTCAGTTTTAGGCAGAAGAATAATAAACTGATCGTTACCAAAGCGAGAGACCAGGTCGATGCCACGCGTATTTTTTAGTAGCGACTGGCCTACTTGGCGCAGCAAAGCATCAGAGTGTATGTTCCCCAAGATCTTTTTGTGCTTCATGAATCCGTCGATATCACACATGACAATGGAGAAGATCGAGTTGAAACGACGGGCTTGTGCGACTTCACGTTTGAGAATCTCCTGAAAGTGGCGTCGATTGGAAAGCCCGGTTAACTCGTCGGTATTACTTAAATCCCGACTTTTCTCCATCAGTTGAGCGTTGTCTATCGTCAGCGCAGTCTGATTGGCGATAGCCTGAATCAGTCTTTGCTCTGAGGTGGAAAAAGCATCGATCTGCCTCTTGTGCAGATTGATGACACCCACCAGACGTCCTTTGACAACCAGCGGTACGGAAATCATCGCTCCGCGTGTGACCACCTGGCCATGGTAACTCAAGTTGCGGTTGTCTTTATCGATGTCTTTCACATAAATTGTTCGTTGGCTCTGCGCAGCCTCACCAGTAACTCCCTGGTTAAAAGTAAAGCGAACTTTACTCAAAGCGTCGACATCCAAGCCGGTTGTCCGCACAACTTCAAGGACACTGTCACCAAGGTTGTGAGCCAGTAAAACAATATGATCACAGACCAGAATTTCATTTAATACTTGCAGAATCCTGTCGAAGAGTACACTCAGTTCGATTGACGATGTCATCGCCTGATTCAGCTGATAGATCGCTTTTGACTCACGTTGGATGATGTTTAACTCTTCGTTGATCTTGTCACGTTCACGTTCCATCTTCTCCAAAATCTTTTTTGTACTGGCGGCCTCTCGATCAAGCGCGATTGCAATATCTTGATTCGTGCGCATCTGATACGAATTTTCAAGATCAGCGGCCATCTGATTGAATGACATGGCAATCTGGCCTAATTCATCATTGGAAATATCTTGAATCCGGTGGTTCAGGTTGCCGCGGCTGATGGCTTCGGTTGCGTTGTATAAGTCTCTCGCTGGCCTGGTAATGGCGCTGATCCTGCGGAAGGAAAAGATGGTACCGAAGATGATAACTGCGATCATGATCGCAACCATGCGTAAAATGGTCGAGTTCTGAAGGTCTGTTTTCCCATCAAGGGATGCTTCCAGGGAAAGCAGAACCATGTCGCTACTGCCGAGCGGAACCATCGAGAAGAGATGACGCTCAGGAGTTTTACCAGTGTCGTGGTCGAGGTAAAGTGGTTGACCGTTGCCGATCTGATTGATTTGGGCCGGAGTTAAAACGAGTTCAGTGCTTTTATCGTTGCTTTTGGCCATGATTTGACCGTCAATCGTCATCAAAGTGACGTTAACATTCAGCGACGAAGACACGTTACGTAAAAAGGCTTCACCCATAGTTGTTCGCAACAGGAGTATTTTAGTGATTCTTCCCCGATCGTGGAGTGGGGCCGCAACCATAAGGACAGGCACAGTGCCGAATTCGTTGCTGTAACGAAAGCGGGCTTTGTTACTGCGACGAACCTGGTCGAAGAGTGCTACCAGACTTTTCTGTGGCACTAGACCACGGATATCTGCCGGGTAAAACGCTGTAGAGATGTTGGAATCCTCCAGGGTGTTGTATAGACGATCCTGCAGGATACCGATTTCGGCTTCACTTTGAAAACGCTCGGAGAGGGACTGGAATTGCTGCATGATAACAGCGTAAGTCTGAAGAATAAGCTCCTGTTTTTTGAATTCGCGATACAGGACTTCCTGGGTGGCGGCCAGACGTTCATCAACACTATTTTTGAAGGAACGGTCTGCCAAGTGGAAAGAACCCCAGATTGCAGAGGCACAAAGAGCAGCGATTAAGAGAAAGAAAGGGAGTAAAACTTTGCTGCGCAGGGAGCGAAAGCGTTGGGGCTTGGGTGAACTTTGTGGCAGATCCGCTGCTTTCATAGGAGGCTTCGATTGTTGCTCAGGATGATTTGGTTATTGAGGAAGTTGACCCTCGTTGCACATTGCAAGAAATTCTGCAGCCACTTCCGGGTCAAACTGAGTGCCAGAATGATCATGAATCTCCTGTGTGGCAATCTCATGAGACAATGCTTTACGGTAGGGACGATCAGAGGTCATGGCATCGTAAGTATCGCAAACAGCCAGAATTTTTCCTTCCAGACGCCATTCATCACCGTTTAAGCCATTCGGGTAGCCATTGCCGTCATACCGCTCGTGGTGCTGTTCGATAATATCACGGACTGGTCCCAAGAAATGAATCGGCTCTAGTATACGCACACCGATTGAAGGATGCAATTTAAGAACATCAATATCTGCGGCAGTCAGCTTTTCTTTCTTATGAAGGAGTGCCACATCAATGCCAATTTTACCTATATCGTGCAGGATAGCCGCCTGTTCGAGTTGTTTGAGAGGATCGTCTGACATCCCCATCCTCTTCGCCAGAGCCACGCTGTAACGGGTGACCCGCTCTGAATGACCACGCGTATACGCGTCGCTTGCCTCGATGGCGGAGACGAGTGCCTGAACGGTGTTGAGATAGGTACTCTCCTGCGCTTCATAGAGCCGGGCATTGCGGATTACAATACTTGCCTGAGCAGCGATGGTTGTGAGCAGCTCAATATCTGCAGGGCCAAAGCTGGAGCCATCGACAGGATCGGCGATAGTAATTGTGCCGATGACTTTTTCCTGGTCGGTTAACGGTGCACAGATAACTGATTCACGGATAAAGCCCAGTCGGCTCATTTTACTGAACTCACGTGCCTTGTCGACATCGTCAACAAGCTTCGGCTGGTTATTGTTCATAACCCAGTAAGAGACACCACCTGGTTTGAGTGGGATTTCCAACTCGAGATCAAAATCCTCGGAAATACCGCCAGCGCCG
Source organism: Deltaproteobacteria bacterium (assembly GCA_024279915.1). Classification (GTDB taxonomy): domain Bacteria; phylum Desulfobacterota; class Desulfuromonadia; order Desulfuromonadales; family BM103; genus M0040. The sequence continues at coordinate 17,512 of JAJRRB010000048.1, read as the reverse complement.
CCAACGATAAGATTGCCGGTTTTCTCGTTGAGCATGAGGATATACCCAACCTGGGCTCGCATGGTTTCCATACTCTTCTGGCTGAGCAGGTCCAGCAACTTGCCAAGGTCCACGGTGGCATTGACCGCCAGGCCCATTTTGTAAAGTGCCTGAAGTCGATCGACCGCCTGGGTAAGACCAATGTCCTTTTCTTCAAGTTCGCTGGCGAGGTCGGCGATCTTGTAGTTGGCTTCCTCAATTTCCTCGATACGTTCCTCGAGGTTGATGTTGAGGTATTCAATCTCCTTAAGGCGATCCTCAAGGGTCATGTTCATGGCATGAAGCTCTTCACTGTGAGCGAGTTTTTCCTGACTGATTGCAAGTTCACGTTCATTTTTGACCGTGCTTTCCATAAGCTCGCGCAGGCGCTGTACCATGTAGTTGAACTTGGAAGAGAGCAGGGTCATCTCGTCGGAGCTGCTGACTGATGTATGGGCCTTATCAAACTGGCCTTTCTCAACATGATCCATGGCAGAGACCAGCTTACGGATTGGCGCATCAACATAGACGAGCAGGAACGCTGTGATTGTCAGAATAAGGATAACCAGCATGACGCCAGATGCGATCATCGTCGCGTTGCGTCCGCTGTTCTGCATGTTGGACAGTTCATCAAGGGAAAGCTGCAGATTCAGGACGCCCAGTACCTTGATTGATTCATCATGGCAGGGGTTGCAAATCTGTTGGTTGTAGATCGGTACAATTGAATTGCAATGATCACTTTCTACCGTCGAACTGGAAAAATTGAAATTACCATTACGATAAGCCATCAGCTCTGATGTGGAGACCAGATCACCAATCTCATCAGGGCTTGCTGCCATCAGGATGCGCCCGGATTCATCGAAAATGCGCACGTTATCAATGGCAGGCTCACTGTTGATCTTGCCAAGGATGTGGCCGACACGGTCATTCTTGCCATTGGCCATATCTGTGATAATGCTGTTGCGAATTGTTTCGGCCAGCATGCGACCGTGTTCTGTCGCCAGTTTGCTGAGCATGGCTTTTTGCGTCTGCAGGTTGTACCAGGTCGTCAGGCCAATAGCGACCATCAGGATAATGCAGCACAAACCAAGAAATTTTATTTTGAGTGAATTCATAGTTAGCTTTTAAGGAGTCCTGTGAGCATAAACCCTTCAGAATTACGTCATTACACTGAAACGTCGCCATATGGCGTTAGCCTACCCATGGCGCTGTCACCATCTTTTAGATAACAATAACGTCTTAACTTGACACTTTTCGCATATCTCTATATTTTATTTGGTTTGACGATGTAAGAAAATCGTCATTCCAGCAACATTTGATTTGGCCCGTGTCATTAGATTGGCGGATAGGCCAATCTAGATACTATAAATTTTGCAAAAAACACACCATAAAACATCTTAAGGATATTATCTTCTGCTCATGTCCCTTGAACCTTTGGTTGTTGTGCTCGGCGTTGTCTTGATTATTGAAGGCGTTCCATGGTTTCTTTCGCCGCGTGGAACCAAGCGTATGCTGATTGAACTCTCCCAGTTGAATGATAGCTCATTGCGTGGAATCGGCCTTTTTTTTATGCTGGCGGGTCTCTTTCTCGTTTACCTAGTTAAGACAAGTTAATGTATATGCATAAGCATATAATTGCAAGTGTTAATGCTCTATGAAGTTGACAGAATATAATTATGATCTTCCGCAAGAGCTGATTGCACAACAGCCCCTTAGCGATCGTTCTGCTTCACGCCTGCTACTCCTGAATAGAGAGCGCGCGCGAATTACTCACCGAAACTTTGACTCTTTGCCCGAACTTCTTCGCGAGGGTGACCTGCTGGTGCGCAATGAAACCCGTGTGTTGCCTGCTCGACTCCTTGGTAAAAAACAGAGCGGCGGACAGGTGGAAGCTTTACTGGTCCGCCAAATCGATCCTATAAAGAATGTTTGGCGTTGTATGACTCGAAGTTCCAAGCCGGTGCGAATAGGCAATCTGCTTGAGTTCCCGGAAGAGATTTGTGGTGAAGTCGTCGCAGTTGAAGAAGACGGACAGCGACTGATACACTTTAACTGTCCCGGTGAATTCCTCGAAGTGCTGGAACGGGCAGGCCATATGCCTTTGCCGCCGTACATCCGTCGCGAAGATCACGATTTTGACAAGGATCGCTATCAGACGGTGTTTGCCAACAATCCTGGCGCAGTGGCAGCACCGACGGCTGGACTGCATTTTACCGAAGAGACTTTCGCCGCTTTGGCCGCCCGCAATATCGATGTCTGTGGCGTTACCCTACATGTTGGCCCGGGCACCTTCTTGCCGGTTCGTACCGAGAACCTGCGTGAGCATCGCATGCATTCAGAGGCCTATGAGATTCCGCAGACAACTGCAGAGCAGATCAATGTTGCACGTGCTGATGGCCGTCGCATCGTTGCTTTGGGGACGACGGTGACCCGCACTCTTGAACATGCGGTAGACGATCAGGGCCTATTGCAGGCAGGGCAGGGTGAAACGGATCTTTTCATTCTGCCGGGATTCAACTTCCGCATGGTCGATGCCCTGATTACCAATTTTCATCTTCCCAAGTCTACACTGCTCGTGTTGGTCTCAGCTTTTGCTGGCAGAGATTTTATTCTGGAAGCTTATCGGCAGGCGGTTGAGCATGGCTATCGTTTTTTAGCTATGGCGATTGTATGTTGATTGAATAATGGTACGCGGAGTGTCGTGGCAGGGATGCGGAAAATCAACAATAAGATTAATTGATGAATTAAACATGATGAAACCCTCACATGATGATATTGGACAAGATGTCCAAATGAAATTTGAGCTCCTGAATGTGTGCCGTGACACAGAAGCGCGTCGCGGAACTTTACATACTCGTAGAGGTGCCATTGAGACTCCGGCATTTATGCCTGTGGGTACGCAAGGCACTGTCAAAGGGATGCTTCCTGAACAACTTAAAGAGATTGGTGCCCAGGTTATTCTTGGTAACACCTATCATCTTTATCTGCGTCCTGGTCATGAACGCATGGCCCGTTTAGGTGGTTTGCACCGTTTTATGAACTGGGATCGGCCGATTCTGACTGACAGTGGCGGTTTTCAGGTATTTAGCCTCGGAGCCCTGCGTAAAATTGATGGAGAGGGCGTACGTTTTCAGTCTCATCTCGATGGTAGTAAGCATATCCTGACGCCGGAACTCTCTATCGCTATCCAGGAAGCGCTTGGTTCCGACATCATGATGGTCTTTGATGAGTGCATCCCGCATCCGGCAACTCGTGCGTACGTTGCTGAGTCGACAGCTCGTTCAAGCCGCTGGGCGGCACGCTGTAAAGAAGCTCGCACGGATCAAAGTGCAGCTTTGTTTGGTATTATTCAGGGTGGCATGGAAGAAGATCTGCGCAGACAGAGTGTCGAAGATCTGCTAGAGACCGGTTTTGACGGTTATGCTCTCGGCGGTCTTTCTGTTGGCGAGTCAGCAGAAGTCATGTACCAGGTTATGGAATGGTCGTTGCCTCTGTTGCCAGAGGATAAACCCCGTTATGTTATGGGTGTCGGGACGCCTGAAAATCTTGTTGAAGCCGTTGCGCGCGGCGCTGATATGTTCGATTGTGTGATGCCGACCCGCAATGCTCGCAATGGTGTTCTCTTTACAAGCTTTGGAAAAATCAGTATTAAACAGGCACGCTTTATCGAGGATGAAGGGCCGATCGATTCTGATTGTTCCTGCTATGTTTGTCGCAACTACAGCCGTGCTTATTTGCGTCATCTTTATCAAAGTAACGAAATTCTCGCATCGGTATTGAATACTACCCACAACTTGTATTACTATCTCCATCTTATGCAAGACATGAGAGACGCGATTACTGTCGGTTCATTCAAGGCCTTTCGCGAAGAGTTCTATCGAAAACGAATTCAAGCCGGTGAAGCCTGAAGGCTCTCACCGGTTCCGTATGATTAACTACTAAAACTTTAAGTGACTGATACTAAGGAGGAAACACATGTTTGCAACCAATGCATCCGCAATGGCTGGTGGTTCTACTCAAGAGGGTGGTTCCGGTATGGAAGGAATTGTCATGCTGGTTATCATGTTCGCGATTTTCTACTTCTTGCTGATTCGCCCACAGCAGAAGCGCGCTAAACAGCACAAGGAATTAATTAATAACCTTAAAACAGGCGATCAGGTGGTAACCGCCGGTGGAATGCATGGCAAAATTGTAGCCGTTCAGGACACCATCGCGACTCTGGAAATTGCCAGCAACGTGCGTGTCAAGGTCAACCGCAGTTCCATCGTTGGTACCAGGACTGACCAACTGGAAGAGTAGTCGCTGTAGGGGAATGTTGGCAGCCAGCTCATTGATAGTCCGGCTTGCTAGTTCAACAGCCTCCCATATAAGAACCGGACGACCCGTCAATCGGGTCGGTTGAAAGGAGATGCAACAGAATGTCCAATAGCCTCAAGATTCGGACTGGTCTCGTGCTGGGCTGTCTCGTGCTAGCCCTGGTTTCACTTGGACCAACACTCTTCGGCAGCAATTTGCCGGACTGGTGGCGCAAGGCCTTTGATCCAATTCACCTTGGTCTCGACCTGCAAGGTGGCATGCACCTGGTCCTTGGCGTCGATGTTGATAAAGCCGTGGAAAGTCGTCTTGATACAATTGTCGACCAGACTGAAGGCTTGCTGCGTGAAAAGGATGTGATTTTCAAACGCGTAGATCGTTCTTCCGGTGAACGCATCGTCATCACCGTCTATGACAAGGAAGCCGGTGAGCAAGTTGATGCCATTATGGCTGATACATTCCCTAGTCTGGAAACGATAACTTTGTCAGCCGAAGGCGGTTATGTTCAGAAGAACTACCGCATGAGCGACAATGAAATCGAAGAAGTGCGTGACTATGCTGTTCGTCAGGCTCTGGAAACTTTGCGTAACCGCGTGGACGAGTTTGGCGTTAGTGAACCGACTCTGCAACGCCAGGCAGATAATCGCATTCTGAGTCAGTTGCCGGGGATCAAAGATCCTCAACGCGCCATCGACCTGCTTGGCAAAACGGCACTCCTTGAGTTCAAGATGGTCATGGAGGATGTCAATCCGCAAGATGCTATCGCTGGCAATATACCCCCGGGTGGGCAACTCCTCTACGAGCGCAACGTCGATCCTCGCTCTGGTGCGGTCACCGAGACTCCACTTGTGGTCGAGAATAAAACCATCCTGACCGGTGACCTGCTCTCCAATGCTCAGGTGCGTATCGATACCCGCTTTAATGACCCTTATGTCGCCATCGATTTCAATTCCGTTGGTGCCAAACGTTTTGATCAGATTACCGCGGCTAACGTCGGCAGACGTATGGCGATCGTTCTTGATGACACCGTCTACTCAGCTCCGGTTATTCGAGAACGTATCTCTGGCGGCAGTGCTCAGGTCAGTGGCAGTTTCACCGAGCAGGAAGCTACCGACCTGGCAATTGTTCTGCGCGCCGGTTCTCTGCCAGCGCCAGTTGATATCCTCGAAAACCGTACAGTAGGCCCGTCTCTAGGTCAGGATTCGATCAACCAGGGGGTTCTTTCTGTGCTGATCGGTGGCCTGTTGGTGATTGTGGCCATGTTGATCTATTACAAGCTGTCCGGCCTGGTGGCCAATTTTGTGCTGATTCTGAACATTGTCTTCATCATGGCCATGTTGTCTATATTCGGTGCAACCCTGACCCTGCCCGGAATCGCCGGTATCGTTCTGACCATTGGTATGGCGGTTGACGCCAATGTCCTGATTTTTGAGCGTATTCGTGAAGAAATTCGCTTGGGACGTACAGCACGGGCTGCAATGGAAGCTGGCTTTGAAAAAGCAAAGCTGACGATCATCGATGCCAATGTTACGACACTGATTGCAGCTCTGGTGCTATTTCAGTTTGGCACCGGACCGGTTAAAGGTTTCGCTGTCACCTTATCAGTGGGCATCCTCTCTTCACTCTTTACCGCTGTTGTGGTTTCGCGATTGATTTTCGATCTTTACCTGTCGCGCGGTAAAGTGGACCGTTTGAGTATTTAGGAGTTCTCAATGCAGATTATCAAACATGATATTAATATTAATTTTACCGGCAAGCGGAAGATTGCCTTGATTCTGTCCGCTGTTGTCATCCTGATCGGTCTGGTGTCGCTGGTTGTTAAAGGCGGTCCGAATTACGGCATTGATTTTGTCGGCGGTACACTTGTTCAGGTCAAGTTTGTCGAGAATACCGATGCAGCTAAAATTAAGGACAGTCTTGCCTCAATGGACCTCGGTACGGTGGTTGTTCAGCGTTTTGGTGACGACACCAATGAATTTCTGATCCGTGTCCAGGAGACAGGCAAAGGCCAGCAGCTTTCTGGTATGATTTCTGGCAGCCTTAACATGGTCTACGGCGAGGGAATGGTAGATATCCGTCGCGTGGAGATGGTTGGCCCACAGGTCGGCAAAGACCTGCGTCAAAAAGGTATCCTTTCGCTTGTCTACGCTATGATCGGCATTATGATCTATATCGCCTGGCGATTTGAGCTGCGTTTTGCAATCGGGGCGATTATTGCTCTGATGCACGATGTCCTCATCACACTTGGTGCGTTTTCCCTCACTGGTCGGGAAATTGATTTGCCAATTATCGCTGCTTTCCTGGCCATTATCGGTTATTCGCTGAACGACACGATCATTGTTTATGACCGGATTCGTGAAAACTACGGCAAGCATAAGAAAAAGGGTTTCAGCGAGGTTGTGAATCGTTCCATCAATGAAACTCTGTCACGTACCATATTGACTTCGGGAACGACCTTGATGGTTGTGCTCGCCCTCTTTATCTTTGGTGGCGGGGTGATTCACAATTTTGCCTTCGCATTGCTTATTGGTATTCTGGTCGGTACCTACTCTTCTATCTTTGTTGCCAGCCCGGTGTTGATCTTCTGGGATGATTATCGTTCCGGTGGACAGAAAAAGGTGACTGCAGAGGAGGGCGCCAAATGAAAAAAGAGACATTGCTGATTGCCGTTGTGACACTGATTGCTGGTTGCATCATTGGTTATATCGCAGGCCAGAAGGGCTCCGGGACGAGTGCTCAGGTAGCATCCAGTGCTCCGGTAGGGTCGGCACCAACCGTGAACTTGCAGCAGAAGCTCACCGAATTGAAAAGTATTGTCGCTGCTGATCCGGCTAATTTCCAGGCCTGGGTCGCTCTCGGTAATGAGTACTTTGACAGCAACCAGTTTATGGATTCTATCGAGGCCTACGACAAGGCACTTGAAATTCAGCCGAACTCGCCGGATGTTCTCACTGACCAGGGCGTCATGTTCAAACGTCTGGGCTGGTTTGACCGGGCCATTCAAAGCTTTAATAAAGCCAATGACATCGACCCGACTCATGCTACGAGTGTTTACAATCTTGGTATTGTCTACCGTTACGATTTACAGGACTTTGCCAAAGCCGAGAAGGCCTGGACGCTTTTTCTGGAAATCAGTCCGACCGGCCCAGGTTCAGACCGGGTTCGCCAGGATCTTGAGTTTTTGCGGTCTCACCCACAGACTGAAAAAAAGTAACATGTTCATCATCGGGCCGGAGCTTGCTTCCGGCCCGATTTCTTTTAGGGTACTCTCCTATGCTGCGTTTATCCCATATCTTCACCTGTACTATGATTTTGGGCGCACTTTGTTTGATGCTCACTGGTTGCCTTGCTGAACGAAAAGTGGTCGTGAGCGGCGTCCTGCATGGCGATTTGATATGGCAGGGAGATGTCCTGGTTGCCGGTGATGTCGTCCTGGAGGAAGATGTCAAATTGACCATTCTGCCGGGAACCAGAGTCCGTTTCATGGCTGCCGGTGCCGGTCCTGGCGATTTTGTTGATCATCCACACTTTCCGGGTAATGAACTGATCATTAAAGGACAGATATATGCGATAGGAACTCCATCTGAACCAATTCTCTTTGAGGCGGTTGATCCTGACGCGACAGCCGGGTTCTGGGGAGCAATCAATCTGTTTAACAGCAAAGAAGCTGTCTTTGAATATTGTGTTTTCCGGCAGGCGGACAGCGCGATACATAGCTGGGGCTCTCAGGTTTATATCGAACAGTCTCTATTTGAAGATAATCTGGTTGGTATTCGTTTCAATGAGTCTGAAATCCTTATTGAGCGTAACCTTTTGCGTAACAATAACACCGGCATTCGCTTTCATTTCGGCTCCCCGGTGATTTGCGAAAACAAATTTGTTGGCAACAACGTCAACCTCTTTATCACCTCTCATCCCCGCGATTACCATATCGAAAACAACTCATTCGGAGTACCCGCAGAATATCATGTGGTGCTTGGAGAAAACGTTCCAGAAGATGTCATCCTGTCGCGCAATTTCTGGCTTTACCCGTATGACGTTTCAGGTGAACGTTTTTTTTACGACGGCCGACGCAGCCCTTATCTTGGCCGAGCACTGATTGAACCGCCACGTACAGCACCTTCATCCAAAGTCGGCTTATCGTGGAACCCGTAGCCGAGCGCCTTTGGGTGCTACGTAATGAGATATTTGATCCCTCTGCAATAGGTGAATTCGAACAACAACTGCAACTCTCACCTCTTGTTGCCCGTCTGCTGGTCGGTCGAAACTATTCCCTTGAGTCTGCGCGTCAGTTTCTTGCCGCTCGCCTTACTGATCTCCCTGATCCTTTTCTGTTGCCAGATATGGAACTCGCTGTTGACCGTCTCCAGGCCGCTATTGAAAAAGGCGAAAAGATTGCCATCCACGGCGACTACGATGTTGACGGTATCACTGGTACTGTTCTGCTCTTTGCAGGTATACGTGATCTGGGTGGGACTGAAATCGACTATCACATCCCTTTACGTCTGCGTGATGGCTACGGACTTTCGGCGGAGGCTATAAAAAAAGCAGCAGAGAATGGGACGAAGATCATTGTCTCTGTCGACTGTGGTGTCTCGGCCCATGCTGAGGCTGACCTGGCTAAAGAGCACGGTCTCGATCTGATTATTACTGACCATCATCAACCGCCCTCTACATTGCCTGATGCTTTGGCTGTGATCAATCCACAACGTCAGGATTCAAAGTTTCCTTTTCAGAATCTGGCTGGTGTTGGTGTGGCCTTTTTCCTGCTGGTTGCTCTACGTAAGCGTTTACGGGAAGATGGTTGGTTCAACGACCGCCCAGAACCTGACTTGCGTCACTTTCTTGATCTGGTAGCGCTGGGAACTATCGCTGATCTGGTCCCATTGCAGGGAATCAATCGCACTCTGACTCGATATGGTCTGACGCTTCTTGATAGTAACCATCGTGCCGGTGTCAAAGCGCTCAAGCAGGTAGCCGGAGTTAAAGAGGTTAGTTGTGGAGTTGTTGGTTTCCAACTGGCACCTCGTTTGAACGCTGCCGGGCGCATGGAGGACGCCAGCCTCGGTGTTGAACTCCTTCTGGAGCAGGATATGGTGCGTGCATTAAGCACGGCACGTTACCTGGATCAATGTAATCGTGAGCGTCGGGAGCTTGAGAAACAGACACTGCAAGAGGCTGAAGCAGCAGTTGCAGCGCTTTCAAAAGAGCATACACACACAATTGTTCTTGGCGGTGTGGGCTGGCATCCGGGGGTAATTGGTATCGTTGCGAGCCGATTGGTTGACCGTTACTGTCGTCCAACCGTGTTGATCGCGTTAGATGGTGATAGCGGTAAAGGCTCGGCGCGTTCAATAAACGGCTATCATCTCTACCATGGGCTTCAAGACTGTGCCGAGCACCTCGGTGCATTTGGTGGTCATGAAATGGCTGCCGGGATGAGCTTAAGCAAATTGCAACTGCCAGCTTTTGCTGCGGCTCTGGAAGCAGATGCCAGAGCAAAACTCGACGATGATGATCTGACGCCGAAACTTCGTCATGATGGAGTGGTGATACTTGAAGAAATTGATATTGAAGTTCTGCGGCAGATGGAGGGACTGGCTCCCTTTGGCATGGGCAATCCTGAGCCGTTATTGGTTGTTGAATCGGTGCGGGCCATGCAGGTAAAGACCGTTGGTGATAATCACCTGCGTTTTACCGTTTGCCAGGGGGCTTTCAGCCATTCGGCGATTGCTTTTGGTATGCTTGAAAGACGCGAGGAATTTCTGGGCGAAGTCGACTTGTTGGTAGCGCCACAGATCAATCGTTTCCGTGGTCGTGAAATGGTGCAGTTGAGGGTTACGGATGTCAGGTCCAGTTCAGAGGCGCGTGGTGAGAAGTGGTAGTCAAAAGACTCTTAATACAGCTTCAGCTCCAGCAAAAACAGGAATCTAACAAAGCCGATTTTGATCGGCCAGATGCTGGAACAACTTTTAGTACCCCATAGTTTTGACGTTTTCGACCGATTACTGTATTTTGCCAAGTATTTCAATGGTTATTAGAAGTGTCCGCGCAATAATGAATATCTAAGTGGCATCGTAAAAGTCACGCTGTTGGGACGTATTTTAGATGTGTCAGACACCAAAGTGGTTAGGACTTCTTAAAAAGTCAACGATTCGAGAACAAAGCAATAGAAAGGGATAAAGGTTTTGTCTGTGAATAATACAACCGATCAGAAAAAGCTGCCCCTCTTCCCTACGCTCGATCGCGGGGGACGCATCGAATTGGTCCAGCATTTCGAGAAGAGTGCCTGCTGGAACATTGACTTCATTGTAATGATGGGTCTATCCACAGCACTAGCGGCTCTAGGCTTGATGCAGGACTCGACTCCAGTAATAATTGGTGCGATGTTAGTAGCACCCTTAATGTCTCCGCTGATCGGAGCGGGTTTCGCGTTGGTGCAAGGGAACGTCAACCTGTTCAAAGATTCAATTAAGGCTATGCTCTTTGGCGTCGCCGGAGGGTTATTGATCTCACTCGTTCTCGGTTTTCTTACCCCGCAGTATGAACCAACCTTGGAGATCATGGCCAGGGGCAATGTCAATCTGGTCGATCTCGGAGTCGCAGTGCTATCAGGGATGGCCGCCGCTTACTCCATGGGCCGGCCAGATCTATTTGCCACGGTGGCCGGAGTGGCCATTGCCGCCGCGTTGGTTCCGCCATTGGCGGTTGTTGGGATGGCCGCGGCCGCAGGTGTGTTCTGGTTGGCGGGGGCAGCAGCGGTTCTGTTAATAACGAACCTGATTGCCATTGTTCTGGGTGCTGCGATAATTTTTCGGCTTTTGGGAGTCCATGGATCTCTTGCCGGTTCCCAACGGCCACTCTGGGCGCGGCGGATGTTCCTGTCACTTGTTCTGGTCGTCGGCATGATGGTTTTTCCTCTTGGAGATCGTGCTCTCAAGCAGGCTCGGGTCGGGCAAGCCCGTCCTAGTACGTATCCGGCCTCTTTGAAGCTTCGTAATGCAGTCAAGGAGCGCGTTGCAACAGAAAAAAACGTGAAGGTGTTGACGGTTGCCCGCCTTGGGGTTGAGCCGGACACGGGCATCCATATCCTTTTGGTCAGCCCAATGGAGATTTCAGAAAATCTCCCGTCTGAGTTGGATGATATTGTTGACAATATAGTGGGCGAAGACATCGCGGTTAGGGTGATTAGCGTTAAAGGGATAATTAAGGATCACCCTGTAGTAGTTAAGTAACCTGTTTATTCTCGGGGCCTATAATGTATTGTGGATCTTCCCTACTTTTTTGGACTCTCTCGGCCAAGTTAGTCGATTGTGTAATTCTCATAAATCACGGTCCAGGAACACGAAGGGCCATGTGTCAGTCGGAGGGTTTCTAGGAATCGCTTCGATCAGCCGATTTTGACTCCAGAAAATTGCTGACACAACTTGATGACGCAAAGCCACGGATTCTGAAACAGGGGTATGGAAATGATATGGAGTGAAAAGGGAAGCAGAAGTCGAGCGGAGTGAGAACGCTATTTATCTTGTTGACGCTGGTCACGATCCTGCCGCTTGTGCTCGGTGCGTTGTTGTTGAATGATGTCGGGCAGTTGTTCAATTTGCCCACGTCCTGGGTCTTCAATTTCTACTATTATCGCATTCAGATAAGTATAGCTGCATGCATATTAGCCATTCTCTTGGTCATTTATCAGCATATCCATAAGGTGGCCAAAAAGTCCGTGATGGCTGTTTTGCTTCTCGTGGTCGCTGGCAGCCTTTTCCTGACCCACACGTTTGTCCCAGACGTTTTTCTCCGTTCTATACAACATACGGCGCAATATACCTCCATTCAGGTCGGTGACGAGTTTCTTCAAGGTGGTGACGAAGTCCTCGTGCTTGTGGTCAATGGCGTTGCCCGTGCTTTTCCGCGTCAGTGGATGAGGCTGCCGCATCTAGCTGGCGACGATTTTGCCGGGGGGAAGGTCAGCATGTCCTACTGCGTTTTGAGTGACCTGCCGATCGGCTTCACCTCGGAGTATGAAGGCCAGATTACGGACTACAAGGTTATTGCCCAAGTTCATAACAACCTGGTTTTTGTCGACCGGAACAGTGGGGAGCTCTTTCAGCAGATTACGGGAAAAGGAGTATATGGCAACCAGGATTTGAAACAATATCCGGTACAGAGAATGCCGTGGCATGCATTCCGCTCACTATATCCTGACGGGATGGTTCTGGCATATCCTGATTTCAACCTGTTGGATCGAATCTCCACCTACCTGTTTGACAGGGAGCTCGTAGACCACTACGCGGGCAAACCGCTCTTTCCTACCCTGGATCTCAAGGACGATCGCCTTCCACAGGGTGAACATGTACTTGGTATAAAGGCAGGTGGAGAATATCTTGCCGTGACGAAAAGTTTTATTGAGGCCAACACTCTTCACATGATTCAATTGGGTGGTGAAAATATTGTTTTGGCCTGGTTCCCAGAATATGAAACCTATGGAGTTTTTAAAGGGGAGTTGAATGGCAAGCCGGTTATGGTAAACCAAGTCGACCCCTACGGTCAGACCCCGGAAGGAAAGCTAGAGCGGCTTAATACCTTTCCTGGGGTTTTCTGGATGGTCTGGAGCCACTGGTTCCCTGAAACGAAGCTTCTCAAGATGAAATCTGAAAAAGGTGTCCCATGAACCACGGCTCTGGGATATGAGATTATCACTTATGCAATTTTATCTAAAACCCTGCCTTATCAACCTGTCTTCCAAGCGACTTTACATAGAATCAGCCTCAATTTCTGGCTTCTAAGACGGCATCCTGACAACAACATATCCACCAGTTACCGCAGTTGATTTCTGATAGTAGATTTTGTCCGCGCGATAGAACGTCTGACCGTTGTTTTCTACTTTTATGGCATATTCCGGAATGGCAATGACCTGAGCGCCATAAGGTGGATCAACCACCACATAGACATGCTTCTTGTCGCGCGTGATGCGCGTATAGAAGGTATGCTCACTTAAATAGTAGGTCTTGCCGTCAACGACAACAATTTCATGATTATCAAGAGAGGTGGTCTCCACACCGGCAGGGGCTGAGACAAGGACGTATTTAACCTCACCCTGATAATAGGTCGATTGATACCAGGTGGCCCCACAGTGGTAATAGGTGTAGCCATTGGTATGAACAATTGTGGTCGTGCAGGGCGGTGAGCTACTCACATAATATGTAACCGTAAGACTACTGTGATGATGGCCACCATACCACCAGTGGGAGTGCCAGTGACTGGCCCTGTAGTCATCATAGCGATCATCCGCCCAATCCTGCCAGTCCTCGCGAGCCTCATCCCGCCAATCCTGCCAGTCCTCACGGGCATCTTCACGCTCTTCCCAACGGTCCCCTCGATCCTCCTTGTTGTCTTCCAGGGTTCCATCCTGACGTTGCTCCACGTGCTCGGCCCGGTCCTGAACCTTCTGCTGCTGGCCCGGTGTTTGGTTCTGCCAGTCCTGCCGACGTGCCTCAGCTTCGCCACTCTGAACAGAGTCCTGGCGCGCAGGTACTTGAGCCTGGTCGGCGGGTCCTCCCTGGCCTGGTTGCGATGGACGTGATATGGAACCACTCGGAGAGGACACCCTAGAGGGGGTGCCGCTGTTACGGATCGAGCCGAAGGAGCCACCTCCTCCCCGAGAGATACGAGATCCACCGCCTCGACCACCGCGGGCTTCAACCGGTTCAGGTGTCAATATAACAAAGGCGAAGAGAAACATTATGGTGAAGATGAACCAGGACCGAATCATTGCTCACCTCCTTCAACAGCCTGAACCGTTGGTGGAAGCAGTATTGACAGTCTTTCGGCATCATCAGACGGGCTAAAAGAAAAAAGAGCCTCGCTCGATTCTGCGGGTCTTTGCCACCCATGCAGGTAGGCAACAAACTGGGGTACTCCCGGCTGGTTGCGGTAAGTAATAACCACTTTGCGAATGAACGGGGTTTCTCCTTGTTCTACCCAAAGCTGCCAGTCGACATTGGCATTTCGGAAGGCCAGGTGTTTGCAAGAGACACCGGCTACCGAACTTGAGCCGACATAAACTGCATCATCAGGCATATTCAAAAGGAAACTGAGATCACTGTAAAGCAGGTCAGCCAAGGGATATGGTTCTTTCAACAGACCTTCGAGCATATCGAGCATGCCGTCAATGGTTGCCGGTGTATGGAACTGAGCATAGGCGTTTTTGCCAACGTTCAGAATCGAGACCTGGTTGCCATCGTACCAGAGCTTACGGATCTCACCGTCGTCACGGAGTTGCTCAGCGTAGAGTTTATCCGGGCGTTGTTGCACCAGGTGTATTTTCTTTTCGAACTGTAGCCGCTGACCATTCTCCTGGACGACATCAAAAATGGTCTACCCCTTAATTTCGAAGCGATCCATGCCTTCGAGGAAGGTGATCGCCTTTTCTAAGGTGGCCATGGCTTCGGCATTAAGCTGCTGTTCTGACTCCGCTTCGCTATGAACCGGGCTACATAGGGCAAAGCTTATCAACATCAAAAAACTAACAAAACAACGCATGTTCCAACCTCACTATGGGTAACGGTTTCGATCTTAAATTGTAACATGACGGAATTGTTTTTCTCTGTCAAATGCTTCAGTCGTGAGGACCTCCCCTTCAAGTTATTTGCCACCATGAGAAATGAAACAGTAGTTGAGGTCCCTATCAACGACTAGACCTACGATGTAAAGGTGCGTGATTGACTTCCATAAATATGATTGTAAAATCAATGACATAAGAACTCGGATTCGGGTTCATCACCAATCGTTCAATTGAAAATGCGAAGGAGACGACAATGCACAAGGCAGCACGGTTAATTCTTCTCTTTATCCTTTGTTTGGCCCCTGCAACAGTCACTTTGGCTGCTGAAGGCAAGATCATTCACGACGCCGAGTATTATATTATTGAGGCCCAGAACGGTGAAAGATGGGCTGCCGACGACAAACAGATTGACAAGAAGCTGGCTGACCTCCGCAAGAAAAATGGCGGGAAGCCGCCCAATATTGTCTATATCCTGCTTGATGATGTCGGCTTCGGCGAAATCGGCATGGATAATCTCAGCGTCATCCGCGGTTACAAGACGCCTCGAATGGATGCCTTGGCAAAAGAAGGTATCAGCCTCCAACGCATGTACACCGAACCTTCCTGTACGCCAACTCGCGTGGCCATGATGACCGGTCGCTATCCAACGCGCACGGGGACAACAGAAGCCAAGGCGACTCTTGCCGGTGATGGCTTACATGCTGAAGAAATTACTCTTGCGGAGGTGCTCAGGGACGCGGGCTATTATACCTCTCACGTAGGTAAATGGCATATGGGAGATATCGAGCAGGCTTATGCCAGCAATCAGGGTTTCATGCATGCCGAATTCCCCATTCACCAGCAGGGACAGCTTGCCATAATGGGGAGAGACATGGAGTCCGCAGATATCATTCGTGGTGTGGATGCCAGTCGACAGAAGCAGACCTTCACTCTGGACAAGCTCTTCACCCCGGATCCTGCCCACATGGTTACCAGTGTCGAGCTGCGCGATGGCAAGCTCTACGAGGTTGAAATGGAGCCCGGAGAGGCCTGGACGCAGAAAAAATACCGGGAAATGAATGAGCGTTATCAAAAGAATGCGCTGGAGCAGCTTCGCACGCTCTCCAAACAGGACAAGCCTTTTTTCTTAACTATTGGCCGCTATTTCCTCTCTCGTTTGTTCAGGAGTTCAGGAGCGAATACAACACCCTCAACGGTGGCACGATGGCCGACATTCTGGTTGAGGTCGACGAATGGATTGGTGAGATTATCGACGAAGTGGACAAACTGGGGATTGCCGAAAACACGATTATTATGGTGATGGGAGACAACGGACCCTTCTTGCAATACCAAGGTCCGACCGGACAGACCGACCGGATTTATCGCGGTGGTAAAGCCGATCATCTGGAAGGTGGCGTACGCGTTAATGCCTGGATGAAATGGAAGGGTGTTATCGAAGCAGGTAGTTCAGCCGAGGATATTATCCACGTAAGCGACCTGTTCACAACTTTTGCCCGCCTGGCTGATGCCACGGACGGAGTCCCCCGGGACCGGGTTATCGACGGTGTGGATCAAAGCGGTGTGTTGCTTCTGGGTGAAACCCATGGTCGTCGTGATTATGTGCATATTTATGAGGGGCCAGTACTCAAGTCCATCGTAAAGAATAAGTACAAGATGCATTTGCCTCCTCCAGGTTCAAACCCGATTGCCGCTCATATATTTGACCTTTATCGTGATCCAAGGGAGTTGCGTCCTATTGACTCGATCAAATATGGTCCGTGGGGTGGTGGTCAGTTCGCCGCTATGGTCAAGCGTCATCTGGCGTATAAGCAAAAATACCCAGACAGGCCGCCAGTTCATGATATGCCCTACGGTGGAATTGATAACCTCAGACCTGAGAGCAAGAAGATCGTCGAAATCTTTATGCTTGGGCTGCCCCAAAAATAAGATGAGGAAACAGAAAGAGTAGGATTTAATCAAGCTCTCCTACTGTATGGTGGGAGAGCTTTGAAGTAGAGCCGGGATCGGTAACAAAACATGATGGTGTAGCGATTTTTTCTCCCAGTACGAATCTAATCTACCCAGGAGGTTGTCGGACTATACGGGCCGAAGCGAAAATTCGGAAGTTTGAGACCAGATTTTGGCTCGTTTGAGAGGAATAGCCGTAGCTATTGGTCGAAAAGGAGCTGAAATATGGGCCAGACAGCCGGATTTGCAGCCGGGTCATGGATAGTCCGACAACTTCCCAGAAATGTCCTGACAAGCTGTTATGCTATTGATATGACAAAGTATTACCAAATGCCTCTTCACGTAGGAAGTAAAATTCTTAGTCTGATTTTTTTTGTCTGTTTGTCACTGACCATGTCAACCTCCTCGGTATCTGCGGCCAACTTCGGTCGGCCTCTTGCCTTAGAGGGGCCAACCGAGGTGACTATCGCTGTCTTTGTCCTTGATGTCGATGAAGTCAACAGTGCCAGCCAGAGTTTCGATGCGAATATATATTTAGAACTCCATTGGCATGATCCTCGTCTTGCCCACGACAACCTAACTGAAATCACTCGTGGTTTGAACGAAGTCTGGAATCCACGCCTCCAGTTCATCAACCAACAGAAGATTTGGTCAACTCTTCCTGAGCTCGTC
>JAJRRB010000047.1 GCA_024279915.1 Deltaproteobacteria bacterium | reverse complement strand
GGGCAGTATCACTCCTCACACCAAGTTCAAGGCTGAAGCTTACATTTTGACCAAAGAAGAGGGTGGTCGTCATACACCATTCTTCAAAGGTTATCGCCCTCAGTTCTACTTCCGCACAACTGACGTGACGGGTATTGTAGAACTTCCAGAAGGGACCGAGATGGTTATGCCTGGTGACAACATTGGTGTTACCGTGGAACTGATCACCCCGATCGCTATGGATAAAGAGTTGCGTTTCGCAATCCGCGAAGGTGGCCGTACTGTTGGCGCTGGCGTTGTCAGTGATATTGTAGAGTAATTTCGAAGTTACCTGAATTTTTAACATAAACAGGCGTCTTTCCACTTGTGGAGGGACGCTGAGGATTAACCGATGCGCGATATCGTGACCCTTGGCTGTACTGAGTGCAAACAGCGCAATTACACCACGACCAAGAACAAGCGAAATACTCCCGATAAACTGGAGTTCAAGAAGTACTGCCGTTTCTGCCGGAAGCACACAGTCCATCGCGAGACCAAGTAAAGCTGGTTGTTGACGGATCAAGTTGTTTAATGTTGCAGGCCAGTAGCTCTAATGGCTAGAGCACCGGTCTCCAAAACCGGGTGTTGTAGGTTCGAATCCTACCTGGCCTGCCAATTAATTTTAACGATAATCCTAACGATAGGTTGCGATAGTGAATTCCAAGGTTAGCGAATTTCTTCAGCAGGTCAAAGGCGAACTGCAAAAAGTGACATGGCCAACCCGTAAGGAAACTTACGGGTCGACGATGGTTGTCATAGTGCTTGTCCTGATGGTGGCGGTTTTCTTATGGGTCGTCGACTCAGCATTGTCGACAATGATCCGGACCTTGCTCAACTGAGAGACTTGGTGAATCAAATGGGCGAGAAGAAGTGGTACGGAGTACATGTCTACTCAGGTTACGAGAACAAGGTCAAGCTCAACCTGGAAGAACGGATCCGCTCGTTAGGAGCAGAAGAGTTCTTCGGTGAAGTTTTGATCCCCTCGGAAACCGTTGTGGAATTGAAAAATGGTGAACGCAAAACGTCCACCCGTAAGTTCTTTCCTGGCTATATCCTGGTCAATGTCGAGTTGAATGATGAAACTTGGCATATCGTTAAGGATACAACCAAGGTAACGGGTTTTGTTGGTGGTGGCGTAACGCCTCCGCCAATTCCGGATGAAGAAGTGGCTAAAATTGCCGCGCGTATGTAAGAAGGCGTGGAGCGGCCGAAACCAAAAGTGGAATTTGAGGTTGGTGAGACGGTGCGGGTTATCGATGGTCCGTTCCTGAATTTCACCGGCATTGTTGAAGACGTTAAGCCTGAAAAAGCGAAACTTAAAGTCATGGTCAGTATCTTTGGCCGGGTGACACCGGTAGAGCTTGAGTTTATTCAGGTTGAAAAGGCCGGCTAAGTTTCTGGCAGAATATAGTTTCTAAGGAGTCATCTCATGGCCAAAAAGGTTGTTGGACAGATAAAATTGCAGATCCCTGCCGGTAAGGCAAACCCTTCACCACCCGTTGGTCCGGCGTTGGGTCAGCACGGTGTTAACATCATGGAGTTCTGCAAGGCTTACAATGCCAGGACGCAGGATCAGGAAGGTTTGATTATTCCGGTAATCATTACGGTCTATGCTGACCGGTCCTTCACGTTTATTACCAAAACTCCACCTGCCGCAGTTCTTCTACTGAAAGCTGCTAAGATTCCCAAGGGGTCTGGTGTGCCGAACAAGGATAAGGTTGGTAAAGTCACTAAGGCCCAGGTTGAGGAAATCGCCAAGGTCAAGATGCCTGACCTGAATGCATATAACATTGAGGGAGCCATGCGTATTATTGAAGGAACTGCGCGTAGCATGGGTCTTGAGGTAGAAGCTTAATTATTACACGCTGAATGCGGAGAAGATAGACAATGGCAACAGGAAAACAGATCAAATCGTCTAAGGGAAAAGTCGATCGTAACCTGACCTATCAGGTTGACGAAGCGCTGGCTCTGGTTAAGGAAACATCATTTGCCAAGTTCGACGAATCGGTTGATGTTTCGGTGAAACTCGGTGTTGACCCTCGTAAGTCCGATCAGATGGTGCGTGGCGCCGTTGTTCTGCCGAACGGCCTGGGTAAAACCATTCGGGTTCTGGTCTTTGCCAAGGGTGAAAAGGCTCTGGAAGCTCAGCAGGCAGGAGCGGATCATGTTGGTGGTGATGACTTGGTCGAAAAGATCAAGGGTGGTTGGTTTGATTTCGATACTGCCATCGCTACTCCAGATATGATGGGTACTGTTGGCAAGATTGGTAAGCTGCTCGGTCCCCGTGGTCTGATGCCTAACCCGAAAGTCGGCACTGTCACTTTTGAGCTTGCTCGTGCGATTGAAGAAGCTAAGTCCGGTAAGGTTGAGTATCGTGTCGAGAAGGCTGGTATCATCCATGCCCCGGTTGGCAGAGCTTCCTTTGACGTTGAAAAACTCAAAGGCAACCTGATGACCTTGATGGACGCAATTTTCAAGGCTAAGCCATCGACAGCCAAGGGCACTTATGTGAAGAAAGTAACGATCTCTTCAACGATGGGGCCTGGTATCAACATTGATGTACCAGCCTTGCAGGCCTTGACCAAGTAAAGCAGGTATCACCCGCTCTCGTATTTACGATAGCGGACATTTCAGGATAAAGCAGCTCCTGGCCACAGACAGCAGGTACCTTTAGGTTTAATGGTATTCCCACCTGCCGAGGCGAGATGGATGGTGTACGAGACAATCAGTCTCTTCTTTCACCTTCTTGAAGGCTAGGATGAAGAGCTTGTAAAAGCTCGGAAATCTACAAAGAAAGGAGGAGAGACGTTGAATAAAGAAAGTAAAGAACAACTTGTCGCGGAATTTGCGGCAAAGCTTAAGGAAGCTAAAGCAGCTTTCCTGGCAGATTATCGCGGGTTGGATGTCGGCCAGGCAAACGATTTGCGAAATAAACTTCGCGAAGTCGGTGTCGAGTATCGGGTTGTGAAAAACACCCTGCTTCGTTTGGCTGCCAAAGACACAGATTTGGCCTGTTTTGACGAGTTTCTTAACGGACCGACGGCGATTGCCTTGGTTAGTGATGATCCTGTGGCACCTGCCAAGGCTCTGGTTGAATTTGCCAAGAAGAATGATGCCTTCGAACTGAAGGCAGGCATGCTTGACGGTAAGCTGCTTGCTGTCGCAGAAATTCAAGCGTTGGCTGAACTGCCAAGCCGCGATGAGTTGCTTGCCAAGATGCTGCGCTCGATGAGTGCCCCTGCAACCAATTTTGTTGGCGTTCTGGCAGCTGTCCCCCGCACATTTGTGCAGGTCTTGGCGGCGATCAAAGACCAGAAGGAAGCGGCCTGACCAGAAGGAAACGGCCAGAGCTGTCTCCGGCTGAAACCAATCACAGACTTTTAAAGTTTATCAATACCGAATTTACGGAGGATACGAACAATGGCTGCAATCACTAAAGAACAAGTAATTGAATTTATCGAGAAAATGAGCGTCCTTGAGCTGGCTGAAATGGTCAAGGAACTGGAAGACAAGTTTGGCGTTTCTGCCGCTGCTCCTGTTGCCGTTGCTGCAGCTGGTCCTGCTGGTGGCGAAGCTGCTGTTGAAGAGCAGACAGAGTTTGATGTTGTTCTCACCGCCATTGGCGAGAAGAAAATCAACGTCATCAAAGTTGTGCGTTCTATCACCGGCCTGGGCCTGAAAGAAGCCAAGGATCTGGTTGACGGTACTCCCAATACTGTTAAGGAAGCTGTTGCTAAGGAAGAGGCCGAGGGTATCAAAACCCAGCTGGAAGAAGCCGGCGCCACAGCGGAGCTCAAATAATAGCCCGACTCAGATAATCACGTCCTAGCCAAGGTCACCTTGCGTGGCCTTGGCTATTATACTTTAGTCAGTAAAAGGAGACACCATGGCTTATTCGATTGCGAATAACCAGCTGCTCAGGAAGCATTTTCAGGAAGTCAAACGGATCATCGATATCCCTAACCTGATTGATATCCAGAAGAATTCCTATCAGCGTTTCCTGCAGGCGGATTTGCCTGCTTCCGCCCGCCAGAATCATGGCGTGGAGGCGGTTTTCCGTTCGGTATTCCCGATTCGGGATTTTAGCGAGACCTGTTCACTTGAGTATGTCGAATATTCATTGGGCGCGCCAAAATACGATGTTGAGGAATGCCACCAGCGGGGGATGACCTTTGCCGCACCAATGAAGGTCAAGGTACGTTTGGTCTCATGGGATGTCGACAAAGAATCTGGCGTTCAGTCAATTCGCGATATCAAAGAGCAGGAAGTCTACTTTGGTGAGATTCCATTGATGACAGAGAATGGTACCTTCATTATTAATGGTACTGAACGTGTCATCGTTAGTCAGTTGCACCGTTCTCCAGGGGTCTTTTTGACCACGACAAGGGTAAAACCCATTCGAGCGGCAAACTACTGTACAGCGCCCGGATTATCCCGTATCGGGGTTCCTGGCTCGATTTTGACTTTGATCATAAAGACATTCTTTTTGTGCGCATTGACCGGCGTCGTAAGTTGCCAGCGACTGTGCTGCTCAAGGCCCTCGGTTTCTCTGCCGAAGAGCTTTTGAATCGTTACTACGATACGGAAGAGATCGTTGTCGAGAAGGGTGTCTATCGTAAAAAAATCAACACGAAACTCCTGCTGGGCCAACGAGCCACAGTTGAAGTTGTTGATGCCAAAGGTGAGGTTCTGGTTAAGGCTAACCGTAAGTTTACCAAGGCAGCGATTCGCAAAATTGAAGAGAAGAAACTCGAATTCATCGTAATCCCCGAAGAAGAAGTTGTCGGCAAAATCTCATCGATTGATATTGTTGATGAATCGACCGGAGAAGTGTTGATCGAGTGTAATGAAGAAATTTCGGCTGCTAAGCTTGAAGAACTCGGCAAACGCGGCATTAACAATTTTAAAATTCTTTTTATCGATAACGTGTTAGTTGGGCCTTTCCTGCGCGACACCTTGCTGCAGGATAAAGTAAATTCACCAGAAGAGGCCAAGGTTGAGATTTATCGACGCATGCGGCCCGGTGATCCGCCAACGCTCAAGAGCTCTGATGCTCTCTTTTCGAGTCTTTTCTTCAACGAAGAGCGCTATGATCTTTCGACGGTCGGCCGTCTCAAGCTGAACCACAAGCTTGCCTTAAAGCTGCCTCTCGAAGTCACTACTTTGACCAAGGAAGACATCCTTGAAGTCGTCCGTTACCTGATCGACCTGCGTAACGGTGTTCATAACTGGAATGTTGAAGACGATAAGGGTGATGTGCGTAGCTTGCCGGTCAAAATCGATGACATCGATCATCTCGGTAATCGCCGCGTACGTGCTGTTGGTGAACTGCTTGAGAACCAATATCGAGTTGGCCTGGTACGTATGGAGCGCGCCATTAAGGAGCGCATGAGTTTGCAGGAAGTGGACAGCTTGATGCCCCATGATCTGATTAACTCCAAGCCGGTTTCAGCTGTCGTTAAGGAGTTCTTCGGTTCAAGTCAGCTTTCCCAATTCATGGACCAGACTAACCCACTTTCCGAAATTACTCACAAGCGCCGCCTCTCAGCCCTCGGACCTGGTGGCCTGACACGCGAGCGTGCTGGTTTTGAAGTCCGTGATGTACATCCGACTCACTATGGTCGTGTCTGTCCGATTGAGACCCCTGAAGGCCCGAACATCGGTCTGATAGCATCTCTGTCGACTTATGCCCGAATCAATGTACACGGTTTCGTTGAAACTCCTTACCGGATTGTCAAGGACGGCAAGGTTTCCTCCGAAATTCAGTATTTTTCAGCTCTTCAAGAAGAGGGCTATGCCATCGCACAGGCGAATGCTCCTCTCAATAAAAAGAACTGCTATATCAATGAACTGGTTAACGCCCGTAAAAACGGCGAGTTCATGCTGATCAACCGTGACGAAATCGGACTGATGGATGTTTCGCCGAAACAGCTAGTTTCAGTGGCCGCAGCTCTCATTCCGTTCCTCGAGAATGACGATGCTAACCGTGCCCTGATGGGCTCCAACATGCAGCGTCAGGCTGTGCCGTTGCTGCGTGCAGATGCTCCACTGGTCGGCACTGGTATGGAGCGCATCGTTGCCCACGACTCCGGTTCTGCGGTGGTCGCGCGGCATGACGGAGTTGTAGAAAGCGTTGATGCTGGCCGTATTGTTGTCAAAATTGACGATGACGAAATCGATGAAACCGGTACTGGCGTTGCTATTTACAACCTTATTAAGTTCATTCGTTCTAACCAGAATACCTGCCTTAACCAGAAGCCGATCGTTAAAGTGGGTGACGAGGTCAAACGTGGTGAGATTATCGCTGACGGGCCATCTACACAGTGGGGCGAGTTGGCTCTTGGACAAAACGTCCTGGTCGCTTTCATGCCTTGGGGTGGCTACAACTTCGAAGACTCGATTCTGATCTCTGAAAAGCTGGTTAAGGAAGACCGTTACACTTCAATTCACATTGAGGAGTTTGAGTGTGTTGCCCGTGACACCAAACTGGGCAAAGAAGAGATTACCGACGATATTCCCAACCTCGGTGAGGATGCTCTAAGTGACCTCGACGAGAGTGGCATCATCCGGGTCGGAGCTGAAGTCAAGCCGACAGATATCCTGGTTGGCAAGATCACACCGAAAGGTGAGACGCAACTCTCTCCGGAAGAAAAACTTCTACGCGCAATTTTTGGCGAAAAAGCTGGCGATGTCCGCGATACCTCTTTGCGAGTACCGCCGGGTGTCGAGGGTGTTGTCATCGGTGCCAGGGTCTTCTCTCGTAAAGGTTTGGACAAGGATGCCAGAACTGAGTTCATTGAGCAGACTGAGATTGATAAGTTGCTCAAGGATCAGAATGATGAAATTAGCATTATTCGCGAGTCTTCTCAGCGCAAATTGGCGAAGCTGCTGAATGGTCAGACGGTTTCCGCTCCGGTCAAGGATCGCGATGGCAAAACCTTGCTGCCTAAAGGCCGTAAGATTACTGACAATGCTCTGGAGTCAATTCCGTTCAGCCTCTGGCGTGAAATCTCCTTGGCTGATGAAGAGACCGAAAGTAAAGTTAATGAAACTGTCAGGCGTCTGAGCGAGCGTGAAGATATCATCAAAACAGTCTTTGCCGACAAGATCGAAAAGCTTAAGCGTGGCGATGATCTGCCTCCGGGCGTGATCAAGATGGTCAAAGTCTATATCGCAATCAAGCGGCGGCTCTCTGTTGGTGATAAAATGGCTGGCCGTCATGGTAACAAGGGCGTTCTTTCGCGCATCCTGCCGGAAGAGGACATGCCTTACCGCGCAGATGGCTCTCCGGTTGAGATCGTCCTTAACCCTCTCGGCGTTCCGTCTCGTATGAATGTCGGCCAGATTCTGGAGATTCATCTCGGCCTGGCTGCTCGTGGCCTGGGTGAACAGATTCAGGCGACTATGGACGAAATGATAGAGCCGAAGAGACTGCGCAAGCAAATCAAGGAAGTCTATGGCAACAAAGAGCTGAACAGCTTTCTTGATGAACTTGATGATGAGGATGTGTTGAGCCTGGCCCGTCGTCTGAGTAAAGGTGTTCCTATGGCGTCTCCGGTTTTTGAGGGCGTTCATGAAAGCCAGATCAAAGATGAGCTGGAGCGTGCAGGAATGCCGAGAAGCGGGCAGATGACTCTGTACGACGGTTGTACCGGGGACGCCTTCAAGGAGAAGGTTACCGTTGGTATTATGTACATTCTTAAATTGCACCATCTGGTTGATGATAAGATCCATGCTAGAAGCATAGGTCCCTATAGTTTGGTTACCCAGCCACCGCTAGGCGGTAAGGCCCAATTTGGTGGCCAGCGCCTTGGTGAGATGGAAGTCTGGGCTATGGAAGCTTACGGTGCAGCACATGCACTGCAGGAATTCCTGACGGTCAAGTCTGATGACGTGGCTGGCCGGACCCGGATCTATGAGGCGATCGTTAAGGGCAAACATACCCTTGAAGCCGGTCTCCCGGAATCGTTCAACGTCCTTATTAAAGAACTTCAGGCACTCTGTCTCGATGTTGAGTTGCTGGAAGCGGACTGATACTGCAGCGAACCCCCATCCTGAAAAGGAGGATGCGTCTTGGAAGATATATACAGCCTTTTTGAGCGGCCGAAAGACCCTTTAAACTTTAACTCTATTCGTCTCTCTATCTCTTCTCCGGAAAAGATCAGAGAGAGGCCTTTTGGTGAGGTTAAGAAGCCTGAAACGATCAATTACCGGACCTTTAAGCCGGAACGTGATGGTCTCTTTTGTGCCAAAATATTTGGTCCGACCAAGGACTATGAGTGTAATTGTGGCAAGTACAAGCGCATGAAGCACCGTGGCATCGTTTGCGAAAAATGTGGTGTTGAAGTTATCCCGAGTAAGGTCCGCCGCGAACGACTGGGTCACATCGACCTGGCTTGCCCGGTGGCTCATATCTGGTTTCTCAAGTCACTGCCGAGTCGGATTGCGACTCTACTTGACATGACCCTTAAAGAGCTCGAGAGGATCCTCTACTTTGAGGCCTATATCGTGCTTGATAAAGGTGAGAGTGATCTTGATACCGGTCAGATCTTTTCCGAAGAAAAATATCGCGAGGCGATGGAAGAGCATGCAGGCCAATTTACTGTTGGCATGGGTGCAGAGGCCGTCCGTGAGCTTTTGACCGGTATTGACCTGGAAGAATTGACGACCTTTCTGCGCGTTGAAATGATTGAAGCGACGAGTGAAGCGAAGCGTAAGAAAGTCGCCAAGCGCCTCAAGGTTGCTGATGCATTTATTAATAGTGGCAATCGCCCAGAGTGGATGATTCTTGAAACCATCCCGGTCCTGCCGCCTGAGCTGCGCCCCCTGGTGCCTCTCGATGGTGGTCGTTTTGCCACTTCTGACCTTAATGATCTTTATCGCCGGGTGATTAACCGCAACAACCGCCTCAAGCGTTTGATGGAACTACGGGCGCCTGAGGTCATCATCCGCAACGAAAAGCGTATGTTGCAGGAGTCTGTTGACGCCCTGTTTGATAATGGCCGTCGTGGTCGCGCAATTACCGGACCAAACAAACGTCCGCTTAAGTCACTCTCCGATATGCTCAAGGGCAAGGGCGGTCGTTTCCGTCAGAACCTGCTCGGTAAACGTGTCGATTATTCTGGTCGTTCGGTCATTGTCGTTGGTCCTGAATTGAGACTGCACCAGTGTGGTCTGCCGAAAAAAATGGCTCTTGAACTGTTCAAACCGTTTATCTACAACAAGCTCGAAGAGCATGGTTTTTGTACGACGATCAAGAGTGCAAAAAAACTGGTAGAGCGTGAGCGACCAGAAGTCTGGGACGTTCTTGAAGAGGTTATCAAGGAACATCCGGTGATGCTTAACCGTGCACCAACCCTGCACCGCCTAGGCATTCAGGCTTTTGAGCCGATTCTCATTGAAGGCAAAGCCATTCAGTTGCATCCGCTGGTCTGTGCGGCATTCAACGCCGACTTTGACGGCGACCAGATGGCGGTTCATTTACCGCTCTCGGTTGAAAGTCAGATGGAGGCCCGTGTCTTGATGATGTCCACCAACAATATACTGTCGCCTGCCAACGGTAAGCCAATTATTGTCCCGTCACAGGATATGGTCCTGGGTCTCTACTACATGACCCGTGAGCGTCTATTTGTTAAGGGCGAAAACGCTATTTTCGCATCTCCTGACGAAGTTCGCATGGCCTATGATTCTGGTGAGGCTGATTTACAGGCTAAAATTAAGGTTCGCCTCGTGCCTGCCATTGGCCAGGATCCTGAAATTGTTGAAACGACAGTCGGCCGGATTCTACTGCGTGAAGTTATTCCTGAATCTATCCCGTACTCCTACGTTAACCGGGTTATGAATAAGAAGAACGTCGGCGAGCTGATCGATGTCTGCTTCCGTTTTGCCGGTAACAAGGAAACCGTTATTCTCGCCGACAAGATTAAAGAGACCGGTTTCCGTTTCTCTACTATTGCAGGTGTCTCTATCTGTCTGGATAATATGGTCATTCCTGAGTCAAAGGAAGCCTTTATCTCGGCATCGGTTGAAGAAGTTAGCGAGATTCAGAAGCAATATACTGAAGGTCTGATTACCGATGGCGAGCGTTATAATAAGGTCATCGATATCTGGGCCAAATGTACTGAAGATATTGCCCAGACCATGCTTTCCAAGCTGGCGGTTGAGACGGTTACTTCTCCAGACGGCGAACAGGTTAAGGTTCCATCTTTTAACCCGATTCATATGATGGCGGACTCAGGTGCTCGTGGTAGTAATCAGCAGATTCGTCAGTTGGCTGGTATGCGTGGTTTGATGGCCAAGCCGGACGGTTCGATTATTGAGACACCGATCACAGCTAACTTCCGTGAAGGCCTCACTGTTCTGCAATACTTCATCTCGACTCACGGTGCTCGTAAAGGTTTGGCCGATACAGCACTTAAGACTGCTAACTCCGGTTACCTCACCCGCCGCCTGGTTGACGTTGCACAGGACGCAATCATCATGGAAGAGGATTGTGGCACTCTGGACGGCATCAACATCAGTTCTCTGATTGAGGGTGGTGAAGTTATCGAACCGTTGAGTGACCGGATTCTCGGTCGTACCGCTCTGGAAGATATCGTCGATCCAGTTACGGATGAAGTCCTTGTTGAGGATAACCAGGAGCTTGACGAGGCTCAGGTCCTGAAGATTGAGGAAGCTGGTATCGAGAAAGTCAAGATTCGTTCGGTACTGACTTGCCAGAGTCGTCGTGGTATCTGCGCGTCCTGTTATGGACGTGACTTAGCCCGTGGACATGTCGTCAATCTCGGCGAGGCTGTTGGCGTTATTGCTGCGCAGTCGATCGGCGAACCGGGAACCCAGCTCACCATGCGGACTTTCCACATCGGTGGTACTGCTTCGCGTCAAGCGGAACAGACCTCTCTTGAGGCTCGGTCCGAAGGTTCTCTCAAATTTATCAATCTGACCACCGCTAAAAACAGCGAAGGTTTTACGGTGGTCATGAACCGCAACGCAGAAGTTGCTGTTGTGGATGAAACCGGTCGTGAACGCGAGCGTTATGGCGTTGTCTACGGTGCTCGCCTGATGATCGATGAGGGGGGCGCTGTCACTAAGGGGCTGGTCCTTGCGGAATGGGACCCCTTTACCATGCCGATTCTGTCAGAAGCTTCCGGTAAGGTTCGCTTCGGTGACCTGGTAGAGGGCTTGACTGTGGAAGAGCAGGTTGATGATGTTACAGGATTGTCCCGTAAAGTCATCATTGAGTCTAAGTCCATTGACAAACGTCCTCGTGTCTCAATTAAAGACGAGAGCAACAAGACTGCCCAACGCTGTATGATGCCGGTTGGTGCTAACATCGTTGTTCAAGAAGATATGATAGTCAGCGCAGGCGATATTCTCGCCAAGATCCCGCGCGAAACTACCAAGACAAAAGACATCACTGGTGGTCTGCCACGTGTGGCGGAACTCTTTGAAGCTCGTAAACCGAAAGAGTTCGCAGTTATTACTGAGATTGATGGTGTTATTGCTTTCGGTAAGGATTCCAAAGGAAAGCGCAAGGTCGTGGTTACACCGCAGGTTGGTGAACCCAAGGAGTACCTGATTCCGAAAGGGAAGCACATTAGCGTACACGAAGGAGACTTTGTGCGGGCTGGTGAGTCGCTCATGGATGGCTCAAGGAACCCGCACGACATCCTGAGTGTACTTGGCGAAAAAGAGTTGGCTAAATATCTGGTCGACGAAGTGCAAGAGGTCTATCGTTTGCAAGGCGTTAAAATCAATGACAAGCATATAGAGGTCATTGTTCGCCAGATGTTGCGTCGCGTTAAAATTAAAACTGTTGGTAACACCCGCTTCCTGGCTGATGATTCTGTGGAGCGCTGGCAGTTTGACATTGAAAATCAGAAAATTCTGGCAAAGGGTGGTGAGCCGGCCGTCGGTGAGCCTCTGATGCTCGGTATCACCAAGGCTTCGCTGTCGACTGAGTCATTTATCTCTGCGGCGTCCTTCCAGGAGACCACTAAAGTCCTCACACAGGCGGCAATTGAAGGCAAAATGGATGGTTTACGTGGCCTCAAGGAAAACGTCATCATGGGTCGTTTGATCCCTGCCGGTACTGGGGTCTCTAAATACCGTAGTGCGCAGCTCTTGATAGAAGATCCACAAGAGCGTTTGCCAGAGGTTGAAGAGATCGATGAGGACGCAGTGAGTACTGAAGAGGTTGTTGCCGAAACAATAGTTGCCGCTCCGGTCGAAAAGAGTGGCCCAGAATAACTTTTTCACTGAGCAGTAAAAAAAAAGATAATAGCAGTAATAAGTTCTTGACAGAGGAGACTCGTTTTGTTAGATTCGGCGAGTTTTCTCCTCTGAGAAAACCTGTTCTTTCAACGTCATGAATACGCAAAAATCGGGAGTGATTCGATGCCGACGATCAATCAGTTGATTCGTATAGGTCGCGAAAAAAAGAAAGTTAAGTCGACAACGCCTGCGCTAAAAGGTAACCCCCAAAAGCGTGGTGTTTGTACCCGTGTGTACACTACAACCCCGAAGAAGCCTAACTCGGCGCTTCGTAAGGTTGCTCGTGTGCGTCTGACCAACGGGATGGAGATTACCTCCTACATCCCGGGTGTCGGCCACAATCTCCAGGAGCACTCTGTGGTTCTGGTCCGTGGTGGTCGAGTAAAAGACCTTCCGGGTGTGCGTTATACGATCGTTCGAGGGACACTTGACCTGGCGGCCGTTAAAGACCGCAAGAAGTCGCGTTCCAAATACGGTGCCAAGCGGCCCAAGTAATATAGAGATACGAAGAGGACGTTATGCCGAGAAGAAGAGAAGTACCCAAGCGGGTTATACTGCCTGATCCAAAGTACCACGACCGTATGGTGGCCAAGTTCGTTAATGCTTTAATGCTTGGCGGCAAGAAGAGCACTGCGGAGAATATTGTTTACGGTGCCTTTGATCTTATCAAGGAGCGCACTGGCGACGATCCGGTAGAAGTCTTTAAGAAGGCTGTCGAGAATGTTCGCCCGGTTGTTGAAGTTAAGTCCCGGCGTGTCGGTGGCTCAACTTACCAAGTTCCCGTTGAGGTTCGCTCCGAGCGCCGCAATGCCCTGGCAATTCGCTGGCTTGTTAGCTATTCTCGTGGCCGCGGTGAAAAGACGATGCAAGAACGTCTTGCTGCCGAGTTTATGGATGCAGCTGGTAATCGCGGTGTTTCTGTTAAGAAACGTGAAGATACTCATCGTATGGCCGAAGCTAATAAAGCCTTCGCACATTATCGCTGGTAGGCGGAGGATTTACTGCTGTGGCTCGCAAAGTATCACTTGAAAATACACGTAATATCGGCATCATGGCTCACATTGATGCTGGTAAAACGACTACCACTGAGCGTATTCTTTATTACACTGGCGTTTCCCACAAGATCGGTGAAGTTCATGATGGCGCGGCCACTATGGACTGGATGGAGCAGGAGCAGGAGCGTGGTATTACAATCACGTCTGCTGCAACCACCTGTTTCTGGAAAGATCACCGTGTCAACATCATAGATACCCCCGGTCATGTAGATTTCACCATTGAAGTAGAACGTTCCCTGCGTGTTATTGATGGATCCGTCGCCGTGTTTTGTTCGGTTGGCGGTGTTGAGCCGCAGTCCGAAACTGTCTGGCGTCAAGCTGACAAGTACGGCGTGCCTCGTATTGCATTTATTAACAAGATGGACCGTGTTGGTGCCGACTTTACTCGTGGCGTTGAGATGATGCGTGATCGTCTTGGTGCTAATCCTGTCCCTCTGCAGTTGCCGATCGGCCAGGAAGACCTCTTTCGCGGCGTTATTGATCTCGTCGAGATGAAAGCGATTATCTGGGACGATGAGGCGCTCGGTGCCAATTACGAAGTGACGGACATCCCAGCTGATTTGCTGGCTGATGCTGAGGTTGCCCGCGAGTTCATGCTGGAAGAAGTCAGCTCTCACAATGATGATCTGATGGAGAAGTATCTTGCTGGTGAGAAGTTGAGCATCGAAGAGATCAAGTCCGGTGTCCGCCGTGCAACCACGGCTCTCCTGATTAACCCGGTCTTCTGCGGTTCAGCATTTAAGAACAAAGGTGTGCAGACTCTGCTTGACGCTGTTATCGACTACTTGCCTTCCCCGTTGGATGTCCCCGCAATCCCGGGTGTCCATCCCGACACCAGGGAAGATTTAACTCGCCCTGCCGATGACAAGGCTCCATTCTCTGCACTGGCGTTTAAGGTTATGACTGACCCTTTCGTCGGCCAATTGACTTTCTTCCGCGTTTATTCCGGGGTTGCTGAAACTGGCGCCCATGTCGTGAATGCGACCAGGGGCAAGAAGGAGCGCTTCGGACGTCTGTTGAAGATGCACGCTAATAAGCGTGAAGAGATTAAAGAAGTTTACGCCGGCGATATGGCCGCTGCTGTTGGTTTGAAGCATACAACGACCGGCGATACTCTTTGTGATACCAAGAATCCTTGTGTTCTTGAGTCGATAGAATTCCCCGAACCTGTTATCCATATTGCTGTTGAGCCGAAGACTAAGAGTGACCAGGAAAAGATGGGTCATGCCCTCGGTAAGTTGGTGCACGAAGACCCCTCTCTGCGCGTACGTACAGATGAAGAGACCGGTCAGGTGATTATCTCAGGAATGGGAGAGTTACATCTGGAAGTTATCGTTGATCGTATGAAGCGTGAGTTCAAGGTTGAGGCAAATATTGGTGCACCCCAGGTTGCCTACCGTGAATCTATCACCAAGACAGTTGAAGTTCAGGGTAAGTTTGTCCGTCAGTCCGGTGGTCGTGGCCAATACGGTGACTGCTGGCTTCGTCTTGAGCCCCTGAAGCCCGGTAGTGGCTTTGAATATGTTGATGCAATCAAGGGTGGTGTTATCCCACGCGAATATATATCTTCTGTTGGCGCTGGTGCTGAACAGGCTGCGAAGAATGGCATTTTGGCCGGCTTTCCCTTAGTTGATATCCGCGTCACCTGTTTTGATGGCTCCTACCATGATGTTGACTCTAACGAAATGGCATTTAAAATTGCCGGTTCCCTGGGTCTCAAGGAAGGTGCGGCTAAGGCCAAACCTGTTCTTCTTGAACCGGTCATGGCCGTCGAGGTTGTCCTTCCCGAGGAATACCTGGGTGAGGTTATGGGCGATCTGAGCAGTCGACGTGGGCGTGTCTCCGGTATGGAAGCTCGTGGTGGTGCTCAGGTTGTTAATGCTCACGTTCCACTCTTTAACATGTTTGGTTATGCGACTGATTTGCGCAGTTCGACTCAAGGTCGAGCAACCTACACAATGACATTTGACCATTATGATCAGGTCCCTAAGGTTATTGCAGAAGAGATTATCAGCAAAACCAAGGGTTGATTCAGTAAGTTTTTAGTAAAAGATTATAAGGAGATAGAGCAATGGCCAAAGCCAAGTTTGAGCGGACTAAACCGCATGTCAACATCGGAACAATCGGTCACGTTGACCATGGCAAGACGACTTTGACAGCAGCGATTACCAACGTGCTGTCTTCAAGGGGCGGCGCTGAATTCAAAGCGTTTGATCAGATCGATAATGCTCCAGAGGAACGTGAGCGCGGTATCACGATCGCCACGGCACACGTTGAGTACGAGACAGAGAATCGTCACTATGCTCACGTTGACTGCCCAGGTCACGCTGACTACGTCAAGAATATGATCACTGGTGCTGCCCAGATGGACGGCGCAATCCTGGTTGTATCCGCTGCTGATGGCCCGATGCCTCAG
>JAJRRB010000046.1 GCA_024279915.1 Deltaproteobacteria bacterium | reverse complement strand
TCTGACTTACAAAGGACTGACTTTTTATCAATCAAGCTATGGCCCGGCCGGTGATCCGATTTATACGTTTCGTGTCAAGCATCGCGAAACCGGTGAGACCGCTACTGTGAAGGGTCCGCAGGGCAAACACCTGGCTCTGCCGGGTGGTTCTGATCTGATTCCCATGGGCTATGCCGAGAGCTACCAAAGCTTTGGCCCGGCGGCCCAGATCAATATCGATAGCGGTGACCACGCCCACGGCACCCCGTTTATCGTCTTTAAAAACTATCCGCAATTCGATGAAAAGCGTGGCGGTGCTTATGCCATCAGCCTGATCGATGTCCAGCAAAGCTACTATACCGGCTTACAAGTCGCCAAAGACCCGGGTGTCTGGGTGGTCTGGCTCGGTTGCCTGCTGATTGTGCTCGGTTCCTGTAGCGCCTTCTTTTTCTCTCACCGACGCATCTGGGTCAGCATCCAGCCGCTCGATAAGGGAATCGGCGTTAAATTCGGTGGCAACGCCCATCGTAACCAACCGGCCTTTGCGATCTACTTTGACGAATTGGAAAAAGACTTCAACGACACACTGTCGTCCTGATGGAGGAATAAGATATGTCCAGCTCACTTTTGTTCAATATCACTACGGTTGCCTACTTTGCTGCCATGGTGGTCTTTATCGTTTATCTGACCTCCAAGAATAAAGCGGTCGGCTTCGTCGCCACCCTGATCTGCTGGGTCGGCTTTGTTGCCAATACCGGTGCTATCGGCATGCGCTGGGTTGAAGCCTATGGCATGGGCTACGAACAAGCACCGCTCTCGAATCTGTACGAATCAGTAGTTTTCTTCTCCTGGTCGATTCTGCTGATTTATCTGATCTTCGATCTTAAATACAAGCAACGCTCGATCGGTGCCTTTGTCATCCCCTTTGCCTTCGGCGGTATGATCTGGGCGCAATGGAGCCTTGATGCCACGATCTCACCTCTCGTACCTGCCCTGCAAAGCAACTGGCTGACCTATCACGTCATTACCTGCTTTATCGGTTATGCGGCCTTTGCCATGGCTTGTGGTGTGTCGATCATGTACCTGATCAAGATCAACAAGGAAGAAAAGTCTGCCGAAGAGTCACCAATTGGTGGCATCCTGGGTATGTTCCCCAGCACCAAGGTTTTGGACGATCTCAACTACAAAGCGATCATGATCGGTTTCCCGATGCTGACCATTGGCATCATCACCGGCGCTGCCTGGGCCAACTACGCCTGGGGCACCTATTGGAGCTGGGACCCGAAAGAGACCTGGAGCCTGATCGTCTGGTTCATCTATGCCGCCTTCCTGCATGCGCGCTTTACCCGTGGCTGGGTTGGCCGTCGAGTCGCATGGCTGTCAATCCTTGGCTTTGCCGCGACCATCTTCTGTTACCTCGGCGTTAACCTGGTGCTCTCCGGATTGCACTCTTACGGTGGGTAGTTTCTGCCTGGAAATCGCCCTTTTCCGCAATCTCGGCGTCAATCTGCACATTTGATTGTGCGGCGTAAAGTACTACGCCTCCGCTCAAAAGTTTGATTTCCTTGACCTTGCGAAAAATTGCTGATTTCCTGCTCAGAAACGAGCATTATGACTCGGGGGCGGAGTGATACTCTGTCCCCTGTTGTTTTTTGTAGCGACTCAGCATAATAAAAAAAGCTGTCATTCCCAAGGGTGTAATCGGGAATCCAGACTTTATAACCATGGATCCCCGATAGAACCATTCGGGGATGACGGACGTTATTGCCAACAGGTCAGATTGTGCTGAATAGTCACGCTTTTTGTAAGTTTGGATTAGTCAGTTACACTCTGTGTCAGTTTAAAGGCTGGAATCTTGCATATAGGGTTGCCTTGGTAGAGAATTCTTCGCTAGAGGCTTTCTGATTCTCTAGCTTTATAGAGCTTGAGCTGCAGCTGCCCTTTTGCTGTTAAGTGGGGAGTTCGCGGTGTGTATGCCGCCAAACAGCGAGATTGATGGGCCTGTGGCGGTGTTTCGCAGATTACGCTGCCGGGAAACGGAGCACGATGCGTCGTAGTTTGTTTGTTTTATTGCTGATATTTTTCTGCCTGCTGGCTGGCCCACTTTGGGCCGCTTCCAGCTGTGTGGTGGCAGAGTGTCATGGGACTTTTGGCAAAGCCAAATATGTCCATGCACCGGTTGCGGAGAGTGATTGCGCAAGTTGTCATGAGGTGACCTCTGAAGCTCATCCTGGGGCTGGCTCCATGCAGTTGGTGGAGTCTGAACCGCAACTTTGCCTGCAGTGTCACGAGAACCCGGCTGCTGACATGGCATTCCCCCATTCGGCACTCAAACAAGGTTGTACCAGTTGTCATAGTCCCCATCAGGGCAACTTGCCAGCTCTGGTGCTGCAGTCAGGTGGCAAGCTCTGCTTGACCTGTCATGGCCAGGTGATGGACGGCAAGTTGGTCAAGATGCAGGGGCAGTATGGCTTCCCTGACGGGATCATGACCCCGTTTGATACGGCTGACGAGATCCGGATGAAAGACCGGACCAGGGCACAGGGTCAGACAATCTACGGCCTCGCTGATGGAATGATGGATCTGTTCGGCAAGGTTGACGAGACTGGGATCGTCGAGGACCTTCACGATGTCGAAGATTGCACACCTGAAGCAAAGTATGTACATGGCCCGGTCTCTGCGGGCAGTTGCTATATGTGCCACGGGACCCATGGCAGCGACAATCCGGCCATGCTGATCCTCCCCGGTAACGGCACCTGTGTTGCCTGCCACTTTGGTATTAAAAAAATCAATGATAACGCGGTCTCTCAGCACGAGCCTGTCGCCAATGGCAACTGCTGGGACTGCCATGCTCCGCATGTGTCCAACTACAAGCCTTACTTGAAGGCTTTTTACCCAAAAGATTTTTACGTCCCCTACGAGGACGAAAACTTCGCGCTCTGCTTCAACTGCCATGATAAAGATGCATTTCTCTTTGAGCGTACCAGCGAGGCGACCGCGTGCAGAAATCGTGACCAGAATCTGCATTATTTCCACGTTAACCGCCCAGAGAAGGGTAGGGTCTGCAAGAGTTGTCACGGAGTGCATGGCGCAGATCAGAAGAAGTTGCTGGTTAGTCGGGTCCCTGACTTTGGTGAATGGGGTATCCCTCTGATTTGGGCTAACGATGGTGAGCGGGCGACCTGTTATGTCGGATGTCACCGGCCAAAGACCTATGACCGCCAGCTTAAGATCAAGAACCGCTAAGGATTCTGAATGTTTCAGCATCGTTTTTTCTGCATCGTTCCTTTCTTTGTCATACTGCTTTTGTCTGCATGCAGTACAAGTGCGCCACAAGAGAAAAGGCGGTTTTTCTTCCCCCCCCCGCCACTAGAACCGAAAATTGAATATATCAAGGCATACTATTCCGACTATGACGTGAAGCCAGAAAAAAAAGATTTTCTTACAGAGTATGTTATCGGCGAGACTCTACCAAGGGCTTTGTTCTCCACACCGGTGGATGTCGCCTCGGATGGTAAGGGTAAGGTGTTTGTCGCAGATTCAGCGGCTCGCCAAGTTTTTGTTCTTGACCTGGTGAATCATAATTCTCGAATTTTGACTTCTTTGAGGGGTGGTAAAGCACACAGCTTTGCGACTCCGCTCAGCGTGACAGTCTCTGACGATGGCAAACTCTACGTCAGCGATGTCGTTGCCCAGAGAGTGGATGTCTTCGACGCAGAAGAGAGATATCTTTTTTCTCTGAATGATCCTGGCCTGATTCGCCCCACTGCGGTCGCTGTTGATATGCCACGTGAAATAATATATGTGGTGGATACGGCAAGCCACAGGTTGGCACTGTTCGGTCTTGAGGGGAAATTGATCGGCTATTTTGGTAGCCGTGGGAGCGACCCCGAACAGTTCAACTTCCCAACGGACGTTGATGTCGATGACCAAGGACACATTTACGTGCTTGATTCTCTTAATGCGCGCGTGCAGGTGTTTGATGAAACTGGCGCGTTCCTGCGGATGTTTGGCGAGCGAGGGACTGCCGCAGGATCTTTCGAAATGCCCAAGAACCTGGCTGTTTCCAACTCTGGTCAGGTTTATGTGACCGATGCGTTGGCGCACAAGGTGGTTGTCTTCAGCAAGGAAGGGGAGCTGTTGCTGCGTCTTGGCGGAAGGTCTATCGCCAAGAAAGGTGTTTCTCCAGGAGGCTTTTATCTGCCGAGAGGTATTGATGTCGATGCTGCCGGAGGACTATGGGTTATCGACAGCTTAAATCGGATACTGCATCAGTTTCAATTCCTTACTCCGCAGTATTTGATAGAGCACCCGATCAGCCAAGGTGTTTCGAAAAGGCCATAATCTGTAATAGTATCTGGGGCCAGAGAGGATGTAGTAAATGAGACGTATATCCCCGGCGGGATTGTTAACTTTTCTCGTGTTCTTCTTGTGTGGCAATGTCTACGCGCTACAACTTATATATCCACTTGATGGGACATATGTGACCAAGTCGAGCTATCTAATCATCAAGGGAGGGGCAGACCCTTTACTTAG
>JAJRRB010000045.1 GCA_024279915.1 Deltaproteobacteria bacterium | reverse complement strand
CAATTGATGAACATGTTGCATAATCTGACCAAGATCCATAGATTTGGAATGGCAGTGTAGAGAAAAGAGCAAAAAAGAAGCAAATAGAGGTCAAATATCGGTTTCTACAAGTGGAGTGGCAATTATCGCTGGTGTAGGGTGCTAGTGATTGGCAACTGCCTTGGAGAAAAAACTTTTTCTGGCTGAGAAAACCTCATTTTGAGGGCGTTTATCTACAGCCTCGTTGAGGCTGTAGAGAAACCCCTGATTGATGGGATTAAGGAGAAAATGAGGCTCAAATTTGTCGTGTAATCGATTGTTGCTGCTGGCGTATAATTTCTCCACCCTTGAAATCCAGTATTTTCCTTTTCTCTGAAGTTTTTCTACAATCTCGTTAGAGCCACAAAACCAGACCCATACTGTTTACCATACAATAATATGGTTATCTTCCTCTCTTGTGATAAACTAGTGACATGCAAAAGACGCATTTCGAATGGGATCCGAACAAAGATCTGGAAAACCAGCAGAAGCATGGTGTCACGTTTTCTGACGCCCAATATGCCTTTTTCGACCCCAACCGCGTCATTGCAGAAGACTCAAACCATAGCGATAAAGAACAACGCTACTACTGCTTCGGCAAAGTTGGTGGCGGAATCATCACTGTTCGGTTTACATATCGCGAAGATGTCATTCGCATCATTGGAGCCGGATACTGGCGGAAAGGAAAGGTGATTTATGAGCAGGAAAATTAACTACACTGATGAGCCCCTTGGAAATTTGAAAGTGGTCTCCGACTTCCTCCCATCTCCTGAGCAACTTGCATTTCGAGAAGAGACCGTGAAGGTGACGATTTCGCTCAGTAAAAAAAGCATCGATTTCTTCAAGTCAGAAGCAGGCAAACATCACACGCAATACCAACGGATGATCAGGCAACTGATCGATGCCTACGTTGATAACCAGAAAGAGACTCTACCCAAACGCTAGAGTCGATGACGGGTGAAACAGTTGTGGTTCGCGTAGACAGTCAACACGCTGCTCGGTAGCATGCCCGCCGCTCAACTTAAACCGTTATCGCCAACAACTCTCTCCGAATTGACATTGCAGAAAATAAGCGCTATTTTGTGACCATTATATAGGCCATAATTAAGATCGGAGGTGAGCACTATGAAAACCATCCTTGCAAACTGCTCCGCCAGCATATCCGAGTTAAAAAAGAACCCAAGCGCGCTGATAGACGAGTCAGAAGGTGAGCCGATTGCAATACTGAATCATAACCGACCAACGGCCTACCTTGTCCCGGCTGAAACGTACGAAGCGATCATGGAAAGGTTGGAAGACTACCAGCTTGGTTTACTTGTGAATGAAAGGCAGAATGAAAAAATCGAAGCCGTAGCAGTTGATATCGATGAGCTATAAATACAGCCTGAAATTCCTACCCACGGCATTAAAGGAGTGGAAGAAGCTGGATTCTACCATTCAGAATCAACTAAAGAAAAAGCTCAAGGAACGGTTACAGAACCCTCGTGTGCCAGCAAGTCGGCTTCACGGTTTTGAGGATCATTATAAAATCAAGCTTCGACCCAGCGGATATCGCCTGGTTTACGAAATAATTGAATATGAAATCGTCGTACTGGTCGTTGCTGTGGGCAAAAGAGATAAGGGTCTTGTTTACCAAATGGCCTCCAAAAGAAAAAAAGGCTTACCCTTATAAGGCCTCCGTCAGTTAAGAAATAAACGAATCGGAGAACGAAAGGTTTTGACCTTCGCTTTGATCTTGGGCAGATGTATAAAAGCTCAATACGCTCTGACTAAAACAAATAAAAAAAAGGAAGTGTCGGCAATGAAGATTATAGGAATATCCGCAAGTCCAAGAAAAAACGAATCCACCCATTTTCTACTGGAACAATGCCTTAATGAGGTCAAGGTTGCAACTGCGGCCTCGGGGAAAAGACTTGAGGTTGAATTAATTGATCTGGCTCCTTTGAAATTTCATGGTTGTATTGCGTGTAATGCATGCAAAAAAAACGTGTCATGCAGCCAACTGGATGATTACCAACAGCTAATTCCTAAGCTTGCCGACCCTGAAGTTTTGGGAATCATAATGGCAACTCCTGTTTACATGGGGTGCATGTCTAGTCAGGCCAAGGCATTTCTTGACCGGTCAGTTCTTTTCAGACGCAATGGCTTCATGTTTAAAAATAAACTTGGCGGAGTAATAGCATTTGGTGGATCACGAAATGGAGGCCAGGAATTAACAATTCAGGCAGTTCATGCGGCTATGATGATCCACGACATGATCATTGTTGGTGACGGCGATCATTTTGGCGGTGCTGCCTGGGCGAACCATCCCGATGGCTATCAAGGTGACACAATAGGTATTGATACGGCCAAAAACCTTGGCAGACGCATGGTCGAAGTTGCCCAGATGATGCACAATATCTAGGAGGCTGTCGGTTCTGCATTGATCTGTGCCTTGTGCGATTCAATTCTGATTCTACCAGGTGTGACCGGAGTCGGCAGTGCCGTAGCGACAAGCTCCATTCTTCCGCAACAAATCCGCATGGCGCGTTCTGGATGGAGTTGTCGGCCTCACCATGTGGAGCATTGCGGTTTCGTTGCTTTGGGACCAGGTTGTTTGATTACTCCATCTGCCTGCCCATCCACTCAAAATAACTTTTTCTCCCCCAACAACTGGCACGGCTATTGTAGTACCAACCAGACAATATTATATTTTTATACGGGGGAACAATGCTTAAATTATTGAATAAGCTGGTACTTGGCGAGTGTTCACAGTGTAAACAAACCACCATGGTTCGTCCGCGGTTATGTGACGAAACCGGTGGAATGTCGCACACCTGTGTCAAGTGTGTACCAGTCGACGGCACTGACATGGGTAATCAAAGTCCTGTAGCAAAGCATGCCACTTCATTACATTAGGTCGTAGAGGATATGGGCCTGTCACCTGGATGAGGCGACAAATAGTGGACATGCCTCGCAAGCATAGATATATTACGTAAGACATTGAATATATTCATCTAAGTCGTCATGGAGAACTTGTTATGAAAAGCTGTTGGCATCTCGCGATTTCTGCTTTGATCGTGATGACCTTTTGGGCGGCAATCGCCGGAGCAGAAACACGCTACGTCTCTGACCAATTGGTTGTCGCGCTACGTGAGCAACCAAGGCAGAGCGCTCAATCGATCACCTACCTGAAAACCGATATGTCCGTCAAAATTCTTGAAGAGACCGGTGTGTACATCAAGATACAGACTGAGGCAGGAGAGATCGGCTATATCAAACAAAACTATCTGACACCCAACACACCAAAGACTGCAATTATCAAACAACTGCAGCGAGAAAATGATCGTCTTACCAACAAGGTTAAGGAGATACAGAGGCAGATTGAGGCTGCAACCTCCCAAGGCGACAAGTCGCAGCAAGAGCTTGCCTCGCAATTAGCTGAAGATAACAGACAGATCAGTGACCTGGAAAAAAGGCTTGAAACAAGCCAGGCAAGCTTGGCCTCGATCAACCGGGCTTATCAGAAACTGCAAAAGGACGCCAAGGGTGTTATAGAGATAACCAAAGAACGTGTTGAGTTACGCGCGACCAATCAGGAATTGACAACCGCTGTCACCAGTCTCAAGGATGAGGTTGAAAGCCTAACAATGACTGGT
The DNA here is from genome assembly GCA_024279915.1 of Deltaproteobacteria bacterium. Classification (GTDB taxonomy): domain Bacteria; phylum Desulfobacterota; class Desulfuromonadia; order Desulfuromonadales; family BM103; genus M0040. The sequence continues at coordinate 33,769 of JAJRRB010000045.1, read as the reverse complement.
ATCATCAAGTGGTTTTTAGCCGGTGGTGGGGTTCTGCTTTTGGGTTGGATAATCGGCAAGTTGTCAGGCGGTCGACGCCGTTCCAGCTTCTAAAATAAAGGGACAAAATCATGACCAACAACGATATTTTACGTCGCATCCGCTATATCTTTGACCTTAGCGATTCAGCCATGATTGCCATCTTTGGCTTGGCCGATTGTCAGGTAACGCGGGAGCAGATCAGCGATTGGCTAAAAAAAGACGATGATCCTGCATACCAGAGATGTAGCGACACGAAGTTCGCGATTTTTCTGAATGGCTTGATTAACGATAGACGAGGCAAAAAAGAAGGGGCTCAACCAACACCGGAGAAGCGTTTAAACAACAACATCATTTTTGTGAAGCTGAAAATTGCTTTAAATCTGAAAGCCGAGGACATCCTGGAGGTTATGGCTCTGGCTGGTTTTCCCTTGGGCAAACACGAATTAAGCGCGTTTTTCCGTAAACCTGGGCACAAACACTACCGTGTGTGTCAGGACCAGATTCTACGCAACTTTCTGAAAGGCCTGCAGCTTAAATATCGCACAGAGGCTTAAAGCGTAAAGAGGAATTAAATGTCGTTCAGCAGACGGTAGATTTTCTGTTGCAACTCCCAGGTTGCTGTTTCATACTCGTCGAAGCCCTCCTCTTCAAAGAGCATACGAGCCTTATCGAGGATATCGTGGGCTTTCATAAGAACCGGCGTCAACTGGAACTCGAGACGCATGCGTGGGATTTCACCAACCTGTTCGACCCATTCCTGCAGGCCTTTGTTGGCCTTTTTAACAATCCGCGAGCCTTGTTCGGCACGAACGTCACACCCCTTCAGGTTGACCCAAAAACTGGCAACATCTTTTGCTATATCTCGAAAGCGGTTAGAAATAGTCATCCGCCACATCCTTTCAAATCAATCTTGGCTTAAGACCGATATCAATATAATTTTTGACCCAGGTTTAACTTAGTACCGCGTCAGTTTGTCGTTGACACTACACTCGTGGAAACGTCGTCATTTCACCTGGGATTCTCAGATGGACACATCCTAGTAGAACCATGGCAGCATGACAACCGAAAAGGCAGGTTTGCTGTTGACTGAGTGCGAACTAGCCTGATAATCTCAGTATTCACAACTAAAGAACATTTTACGCCCTGGGGGAGTAGCTTCTACTGAGAGTCTGCCCGGCAGACGACCCCTTGAACCTGATCCGGATTATGCCGGCGTAGGGAAGCGGCGCAATTTTCGAGAGTCTCCTCGAAAAGAGCTGCTATATGCGGCTCTTTGTGTTTTTAGGCGGCCCTACTTATTCAAGAGCATTATGCAAATCAACGTTAACGAACAAAATTACTCGTTCGAGGAAAACGCAACGGTCGGTGTGGTCAGAGATCGCATCAAAGCCGATGCTGATCTGTTGATTGTTAACGGTTTTCCTGCTTCTGAAGAGACACAATTAAACAACGGTGATCGGGTGATTCTGATCCGACGTGGCGAAGTGCCCGGAGCTGACGAGCTTGACGCCTTGCTCACAGCCCGTCACACGCCGGGCGTTCATGAGGTCGTCAAAGGATCCACCGTCGGCATTGCCGGTGTCGGAGGGCTCGGTTCTGCAATTGCTATCGCGCTGGCCCGTACCGGTGTTGGCCATCTGATCATTGCTGATTTTGATATCGTCGAGCCATCCAACCTGAATCGACAACAATTTTTCATTGACCAGATCGGCCTACCGAAAGTATATGCTCTGCGTGACACCCTGGCTCGTGTCAACCCGAACGTGCGGGTGACCGCCTGCCATTTGCGTTTAACTCCGAACAATATTACCGAGGTGCTCGGACACGCTCAATTGCTGGTGGAAGCCTTTGACCAGGCGGAGCAGAAAGTCATGCTGATCGAAACTTTTGCCTCCAGATTCCCGGATAGACCTATCGTAACCGGATCTGGGATGGCAGGCTACGGCCCGGCCAATACAGTGCAAACACAACAGGTGGCTAACAACCTTTACCTGTGCGGCGACGGCAGTACGGCTGCGGCCCCAGGCACCGGCCTGATGGCGCCCCGCGTCGGTGTTGCAGCTCATCATCAGGCCAATGCGGTTCTGCGTCTGTTATTAGGTTACAACCCGGCCAACGAAGGGAAATTATAGATGAACATCATTTTCAACGGCAAACCACGCGAAACACAAGCAAGCATCAATATTCAGGAATTACTTGATCAAATGCAGCTTGATTGTATGCAAGTGGTTGTCGAACACAATAAAAGCATCATCCCGCGCCAACGACTGACAGAGACAGCCTTGAATGATGGCGACACCCTGGAAGTGATTCACTTCGTCGGGGGTGGGTAGAACCGGGGGCTGAGGGCTTGAAATCAAGATGGATTACATCAATCTTTAAGCAACAGAGTTTTTAAGGAATGAAAATTAAATGGACGAATTAATTATTGCCGGACGTTCTTTTTCGTCACGGCTGATGGTTGGAACCGGAAAATTCTCTTCAAATGAAGCGATGGTTGCTTCAATGGAAGGTTCCGCCAGCGAGATTGTGACCGTTGCCCTGCGCCGAGTTGATGTCGACAACCCGCAGGACAGCCTGCTCCAGCATATCGACCCGAAACGTTACCTGCTGCTACCCAACACCAGCGGTGCCCGTGATGCTGAGGAGGCGATTCGTCTCGCCCGCATTGCCCGTGCGGCAGGCTGTGAACCATGGATCAAGCTTGAAGTAACGCCAGACCCTTACTACCTGTTGCCAGATCCGATTGAGACTTTGAAAGCAGCAGAAGTTCTGGTTAAGGAAGGCTTTATTGTTTTGCCATACATCAACGCCGACCCGGTACTGGCCAAGCGCCTGCAGGAAGTCGGCACCGCGACGGTCATGCCGTTGGGATCACCGATCGGCACCAATAAAGGTGTGCGCAACCGCGACAACATCGCCATCATCATCGAACAGGCCACTGTCCCAGTAGTCGTTGATGCTGGCCTGGGCGCTCCTTCTCACGCTGCCGAAGCGATGGAAATGGGTGCCGACGCGGTTTTGATTAACACAGCCCTGGCGGTGGCACGCAATCCAGGCGCCATGGGCGTCGCCTTCAAAAAAGGTGTCGAAGCTGGCCGCGAAGCCTATCTCGCCGGACTCGGCAAACAACAGGACAAGGCTGAAGCAAGCAGTCCTCTGACTGGTTTTTTACATCAATAACCTTCCTGGGCGCTCGGTAATTGCTGACAGTCCATTTGCATCTGTAGGGGCTAAGCAAGCATTATCTGCTTCGCCCGTATTTAGGCCCCATGACGACATGGGCGAAGCAGATAATGCTTGCTTAGCCCCTACTGACTTATTATGAGCTTTTACAACGTTATCCAAAAATACGATCAGCAACAGGTGATTGACACAATAGAGTCCATGACCGCAGCAGATGTGCAGCGAGCATTGGCCTCGGAGCAGATCGACAATCACGATTTCATGGCCCTGCTCTCACCCGCTGCCGAGGATTTTCTTGAAGAGATGGCCCAGAAAGCCCACGCCATCACTTTGCGACGATTCGGACGAACTATTCTACTCTACGCTCCTCTGTACCTCTCCAACGAATGCCACAACAGTTGTCTTTATTGTGGCTTTTCAGTTAACAACCCGATTCCTCGCCGCACTCTGACTCTTGATGAGATCGAACGAGACGCCCGCATCCTGCACGACCAGGGGTTTCGACATATTCTCCTTTTGACGGGCGAAGCTCCGGGCAAGGTCGGCAACGATTTCATCGCCGCAGCGGCCGAACGTATCCGACCCCTCTTTTCCTCTATCAGCATTGAAGTCTATCCGATGGAAACGGCTGGCTACCAGGAGATGATCGACGCCGGAGTCGACGGTCTGACAATCTACCAGGAGACCTACGACCCGGAACTTTATAAACAGCTCCACCCAAGTGGACGCAAGCGCAACTACAACTTCCGTCTGGAGACACCAGAGCGCGCAGGTAAAGCTGGCTTGCGTAGAATCGGTATCGGCTTTCTGCTCGGACTCGGTGATTTCCGTAGCGAAGCATTCTTTGCCGGTTTGCACGGCCGCTATCTGATGCACCACTACTGGCGAACCTTGTTGACAGTCTCTTTCCCCCGTCTACGTCCAGCGGAAGGCGCTTTCCAACCACCCAACCCGGTTTCAGATCGAAAATTCGTCCAACTGATGTGCGCCATGCGTCTGCTGTTGCACGACGCCGGCCTGGTCCTTTCCACTCGGGAAAGTGCTGAGCTGCGTGACAACCTGCTTCCCCTTGGTATCACTCAGATGAGCGCCGGATCGTGCACAGCTCCTGGCGGCTATGCGGAAGAAAACTCTGCCACCGAACAGTTCGCCATCGACGATGACCGCACACCGGCCGAAATCGCAAAGATTTTGCAGGCGCGGGGGTATGATCCCGTCTGGAAAGATTGGGATGGGGCTTTTTTACAGAAACAAGCTGACTAAACCTTCTAACCTTACAGCTTACAACTGAGGAGATCATGCTTAACTTGATCGACTTTTCCCTCTACCTGATCACCGACCGCAATCAAGTCACTGCCAACCACACCCTGTTCTCAACTGTTGAGTCCGCACTTAAGGGCGGCGTAAAAGCCGTTCAATTGCGCGAAAAAGACCTCTCTGCAACAGATTTTTTGCCACTGGCACAGGATCTGAGAGATCTGACCCGACGCTATGATGCCCGCCTCTTCATCAACGACAATGTTGATATTGCCCTCGCGGTGCAGGCCGATGGCGTGCATCTTGGCGGACATTCCAGGCCGACCGACGTTATCCGGGAAAGAGTTGGCCAGAAGCTGCTGATCGGCATCTCCACTCATAGCAAAGCCGAGATCAAACTTGCCGCCGAACAGGGTGCGGACTTCGTCACTTTTGGCCCGGTTTACGCGACCCCATCTAAAGCAAAATACGGTGCCCCCCAAGGTTTGGATAAACTGGCAGACGCATGCCGCGACAGCTCGATACCACTCTTCGCTCTTGGCGGCATAACTCCAGCACGAGCTATTGAGGTACAGCACGCAGGAGCCAGTGGCGTGGCCCTGATTTCGGCAATCATTGCCAGTCCTGATCCTCGTGCAGCGGCTGAAGCTTTCGTTACTTGTGGTTAACGCGATCAACCAGTAGAATAAAAACAAGGGACAATCAACCACTCGAACTTCGCAGGACTTCCCATGGAAATCACCCTCACGCTTCTGATCCTGCTGATTGCCATCATTCTCTTCGCCACGGAGTGGGTTCGTATGGATTTGGTCAGCCTCATGGTCTTACTGGCCGTGGCCCTGACTGGTCTGGTCACCCCTGCCGAGGCTTTTGCCGGGTTCAGCAACCCCGCCGTCATCACCGTTGCCGCCATGTTCGTCCTGGGAGCAGGAATTTCCTACACGGGATCAATCTCTACCCTGGGTGAACATCTGATCCGTATGACTGGTCATAACCAGACGTTGATGATCGCCTCGATCATGGGGCTCGTGGCTTTCTTTTCGGCTTTCATTAATAATATCGGTGCCACTGCGGTTCTGATGCCAGTCGTCATCACAATGGCCCGCAAAACCAATCTTCCAGCGAGTAAGCTCCTCATCCCCCTCGCTTTTGGCTCACTCCTTGGCGGTGTCTGCACCCTGATCGGCACCCCGCCCAACATTTTGATTAACTCCCTGCTCCAGCAGTACACCGGAACAGGTTTCAGGATGTTCGACTTCACCCCACTCGGCGTTATTCTGCTCGCTTGCGGTATCTGCTACATGGCTTTCTTCGGCCATAAGCTGCTGCCAAACCGCAAATCCGGAACTTTGACAGAGGCTTACCAGGTCAAAGAATACATCACCGAAATCGAGATTCTGGAAGGCTCGCCGCTCCATGGCAAGACCATCGGCCAGAGCATGTTGGAACGCGAACTCAACATGAAAGTCCGCGCCTTGTTGCGTGATCGGCAAAAATTCCCGCAACCGAAACGCAACCGCAAATTGTACGTTGGCGACACCCTCTTTCTGTAAGGAGATCCGGAAGGAATCCTTAAAGTCAGTAAAGAAAAGGGGATAGCAGTTGTTCCCGAGCGAGACAACCCGCTCCCCGATACGTCTGAAGAGAAGATCGTCGTTGTCGAAGCCTCTCTGACCACGACCAGCGACATGGTCGGCAAGACCTTGCGTCAGGAGCGCTTTGCCGACACCCATGGCCTGAGAGTGCTGGCCATCTGGCGCAGTGGTGCCTCAGTGGTTCGCAAAGTTGATCACGTTATTCTACGTTTTGGCGACGTATTGTTGCTACAGGGTCCGGAAGAGAAAGTACGACATCTCGGCCAGGGACATGGCTTTTTGGTCCTGGGTGGAGTTGATCCGGTCTCATACAGACCTCGACGGGCACCGATTGCCGTGGCAACAATTATTGGTGTCATCCTGTTGAGTGTTTCCGGAGCGACGCCAATTGTCATTGCCGCCACCCTCGGAGCCCTGATCATGGTCTTATCCAGATGCCTGACCATTAAAGAGGCCTACGACAGCATCGACTGGCCAATCATTATGATGATTGCCGGGACCCTGCCACTTGGTCATGCCATGCAAAACAGCGGCGCCGCCGAGTTACTTTCGAATATGATCATCGGCGGGGTCGGCTCATTCGGTCCATGGGCGGTACTCTGTGCGGTCTTTCTGATTACCTTCTGCCTGACCGAAGTAATGAGTCACGCTGCCGCTGCCGTGCTGGTAGCACCAATCGCGTATAATGCCGCCATCGCCATGGCCGTTTCACCACGACCCTTCTTCATGGCGGTCGCTGTTGCTGCCTCAATGTGTTTTATGACTCCGATCAGCCACCAGTCAAATGCTCTGGTTATGGGACCTGGTGGCTACAAGTTTTTAGACTACACCAAGGTTGGCACTCCCTTAAACATCATGGTCTGGATTATTGCGACCCTGGTGATTCCTTTATTGTTTCCTTTTTAAAATAAGAGCCAGGGTTTACATACATGCAACAACCAATTCACACAGCCAAAGCTGATGGAACAAGCACAGCATTTTCTCCCGTAGCAGTTATCCGCTCTCCGTTCCATGAAAAATTCGGTATTCCGAGACAGCCAGGGCTGATCAGAGATGTCCCGGCACAGGTGGTTCTGCTCCCACCCTTTAATCGCAAAGAGGCCGTGCGGGGGCTGGAGGATTTTACACATATCTGGCTGATTGTTCAGTTCCATGCCTGCCCGCCCTTCGATGGCAGCATGACAGTACGACCACCACGACTCGGCGGCAACAAGAGGATGGGGGTCTTTGCAACCCGAGGAACTCACCGCCCGAACCCGATCGGGATGTCTGTCGTCACGCTTGTGCGGATTGATTATGAGGAAGGCATCACCCTGCATATCAAGGGGGGTGACCTGCTCGACGGCACACCAGTATACGATATCAAACCATACCTGCATTACGCCGACGCCGTGCATGAAGCGAAGAGTGGATTTGCCCATTCACCCCCTCAGATAGAGTTGCGTGTGGAAATAAGTAAAGAGTTGCGTGAAAGGTGTAAGGAGTTTGAAAAGATCCGGCCAGGTCTGCTCTCTCTGATCTGCCAGGTTATCGGCCTGGACCCTCGCCCGGCCTTCAAGAAGAAAGATGATGTGAGGATTTACGGTGTCAAACTCTACGATCTTGATGTGCGTTTCAAGGTAAAAGACGGGGTGGCAACAGTTGTCGAGGTTGTGCCCTGTTGAAACTCTAATCTTGGAGGATCTGCGGTCTACCATTCTCGTCGACAGCGATACTGCGTTCCAGGCGTTTGATCTGACGCTCTCGCATCGGTTTTGTCCGTTCCAGAACCTGTAGAACAAGTTTTTTATCCTGTTCGGTTAACCGGTCACACCCCAGATAGAGGTGCATAAAGCGCATGCGTTGGCTACGGGTAAAGCCCTCTGTTGCGGCGGCATCCAGTGTAGCCAAGTCAAACGTCCGGCGTTTGCGCATAACAAACTGCGGCCAGAAATAACCGCGAGGGGCATCCATCATGTAGAGTTGTGACATATCCTGCCCCGAGACCATCATGTTACGCAGGAAAAGATCGTGGTGCTCGAAACCATGCTCGTGCATCTGCCTGACCGCTCTGGCGACTTCATCAATTAACTCTGTCTGCTTCTGCCTGCGAACTGCTTTTGTCTGCTGGTTGAACCAATCGTGAGCGAGATAGTCCACTCCCATTGCTTGGGGAATTTCCTCCGTAATAATAAAGGCGTGGATGACACCTCCAGCGAAACGGTGGTCTCCATAAGCAACCAGCCGGGGAACGCGCAAGCCACACTCGGCGAGCTTTTCCAGATTCTCGTATTCAGCTCGAACCATGGATCGACCAACGAGAGACCCACGAAAGGCACGAGCCCGGATCTTTTCAAAGAGATAGTTCCAGTATAGTTTGAGGTAAAAAACCCGCTGCTTGCCTTCATAAGTAATCTCAACACGTTTGACACTGTTCTTCTCTTGTTTTCTATCTGTGCTGATAACCTCACCCAACTTGCTACGTAACACTCCTTGAATCGTGTCAAGATCCACGGTCTTAAGCAGTTTCCGATAGTCAGGATTGATGACAACACGATGGGTGTTGAGCCAGAGGAGTCCTTTGGGTGCGGTGCCTTTTTCTAATTCTGTCCAGATTTGATTACTCATGGGTGCTCTTTTCTAATTTGTTAACATTGAAACGTTACGGATTCACTTTTGACGAGGCGGCGTACATTATTAACAGATAAGCTGTCTCAGTAATATCAAAATTGATTTTCTTCGTAATCAGGTACATCATTAAACCATCCCGGATGCTCCCTGCCCTGCAACAAGGCACGCTCGGCCTGGACGATAAGCTTCTCCCGGTCCTTAGGATAGGAACCGGCCAGGTTGAGTATATTAGAGACATGATTGGAACGCAGGATGGTCTTTTGTGGAGCAAGATGACGGACGATTTCAAGAGCCTCGGTGAGAATGCCACCGTGGGTCTGCATGGTAATCGAACGCAGGAAATCGTCATTATGGCGCTGGAACATAGTTAGCAGAGAGAAAAATGCTGGCGAAAGCTCCGTGATCCATTGCGCTGTCGCTCGGGCATGCTCCCGACTGCGTTCCTGTCCGGCCAGCCCAAGAATCGCCGTCACTGACAGCTTCATTCCAGCCTGCTGGGCTTTGCAGCACAAATCGAACATTTCGGCAGGAGAGAAGCCCTTGTTGACGGCTGACAAGGTCTGTTCATCACCACTTTCCAACCCGAAGTAAAGAATCCGTAACTTTTTCTCACGTAACAACGTCAGCTCTTCAACATTTTTACTTTTCAGGCTGTTGGGAGAGGCATAGATGCCAACGCGAGTCAGCCCGGGAAAGTTTTTTGACAATAGATCCAGGATCTCAACCAAACCGACCTGAGGATAAATCAGTGCGTCGCCATCGGCCAGAAAGACCCGTTGCACAAAATCTCTATGTACCGCAGGGATAGCTTCAATTTCGGCCTTTATCTCATCGACAGACCGCAGCTTGAATTGCTTGGTTTTATACATCCCACAGAAAGAACAGTTATTCTGTGAACATCCCAAAGTGATCTGGAAGATCTGACTGCGACCTTCACTCGGTGGGCGGTATAGAGGGTAATCGTAGGAGAAATAATCGTTCATGGAAATCCTTGCTGTAAGCTTACAGCTCCGTTTTTTCTATCATCCGCATATAACGCCGCGCATCATCGGCGACTTCAGGAGTTTGTGCCAGATCAATAGCAGCAACAAAATAATGCCAGGCAGAGGTCTCACAACGATCCTTGTGCAGCATTGCCCGACCTGCTCCAAGATAGGCGCGGTCTAAACCATTATCACCTGGCCTTTCGGCAATCAACCGCCGGAACACTGTCAAGGCTTCATCATGACGACCTCTATCCAGCAGATACTCGCCGATGGTGAGGATATTAGAGGTCGACAATTGCCCCCGTTGGCTGCGGCTGTCCAGTTCAGCAAAACGGGTGGTCGCATGCGCCAGATCATCTCGATCTATGGAACGGACGATGTCAGTCACTGCATCCACAAGGTTGGCACGTTTTCGGGTGGCCTTGGGGATGGTTCCCTTCATCCGCAACAACCCGGGCAGACGATCAATGGCCAGCGCCATACCCAATCCAGCAAGGAAGCCGCCGATATGTGCTCCATAGGCCACACCGCTTCCTTCCGCAGAACTGGCCATAAAGGGCAACACATTATCGATGACCAGATAAACCCCCAGCACGATGCGTGCAGGGATTAAGAAAGTGGTCATGATCAAAGGAAAGAGAAAGACAAAAACTTTGATACGATTACGTGGAAACCACAAAAAGTAGAAGCCAAGCACCCCGGAGATTGCTCCCGAGGCCCCGAGCATCGGAATGTTTGAATTCGGCACAAACATACCGAAAAAGAGGGTGGCCACCAGACCTGCCCCAATATATGCAGTGAAATAGCCAAAATGACCGAGACGATGTTCAACATTATCGCCATAAATCCACAGGAACAACATATTCCCGGCCAAATGCATCCAGCCGGCGTGCAGAAACATCGCTGTAAACATGCTAACAAGAGAGAACTCGGCTGGCCTGAATCCATATTTGTAGACCACCAGATCATACGCTGAGATATGATCGTAAACCAGCTGGGGCGGCCAATCACCACGAGCGCCGAGAAGGTTCAGATATTCCAGCAAAGCCGGATCGTTAAGATCGGGACGAGCCGCACTTAAAGGGAGCGTGACTGCGATGAACACGGCAATATTGATCCCGATCAACAGCCAGTTGGTGTAGGGAGTTGTTTTAGGGTTGGGTACATCACCAATCGGTAGGAGCATCAATCTTCTCGTTCAAGGAGAGGATAATCAACAAAATCGACGTATTATAACACATAGAGAACACAAAACTAACTTTGCGGCAATCAACTGGATTTCTGCATACTGCCTCTTGTCTTCTATCTTCCGTCTCCTGTATTCTCTCTTTTGAACGCTATTGAAACGGTTAAATTCTTATGGAGACAAACATGCACACTGTGAATCTTGATGGTAACAACATCCAGGTCGGGAAAATCGTCTGTATCGGACGCAACTACGCCGAACATATTAAAGAACTTGGTAATAAGGTACCAGACAAACCGGTCATCTTTATGAAACCAGCCAGCACCATCATTGCATCAGGGGAGAAAATTGTAATTCCCCCCTACTCCCAAAACTGCCACCACGAGATCGAGCTTGCGGTTTTAATCGGTAAAGAGGCGAAAGGGGTTTGTGCAGAGGAGGCTCTTGACTACGTCATCGGTTATGCAGTTGCCCTGGATCTGACCCTCAGAGATGTGCAAAATGCTCAAAAGGAGAAGGGATTGCCCTGGGAGATCGCCAAGTCTTTCGACACCTCCTGCCCGCTTTCAGCCTTTGTTCCAGTTGACCAGATAACATACCCGCAAAAGCTGCAGCTCAAATTGACTGTGAATGGGCAGACGCGACAGGACGGTAATACCAGTGACATGATGCGCACAATAGCGGAATTAATCTCTAATGTTTCTTCTTACTTCACCCTGGAAGAGGGAGATATTCTGCTGACCGGGACACCGGCAGGTGTTGGTAGAATTTGCAGTGGAGACGAGCTGGAAGCGAGCATTGAGAAGATTGGCACTCTGATTGTTTCAGTTGCATAATAAGTCACATGAAACATTCCGCGATGGGCCCCCTCAACGGGTTTCTTTGGTCTTTTTATGTAGTTGGGATCGAACCTTAACTTTGGCATACTTCAGTGCTAGCTGAGCCTGTGAATTGAATGGGTTTTTAGCCGCCCGCTCCAAAAGCGGCAGAGCCTGCATTGAATCCCCTTGTTTCAGATAGGTCATCCCAAGAAACCCGAGCGCATAAGAAGATTCTGGACTAACCTTGACCGCGTGACTCCAGAGAGTCATATTGGTGCGCCACACTATGCTCTGCAGCCAAGATAAAACAGAAAGAACCAAAACCATCAGCACTAATGACATTTTAACGAAATTTAACCGCTGATTAAGAATACAAGCCAAAAACTCTGCTAAGACGATACTAATTCCAGCCATAGGAGCATATAAATAACGATCTGCAGAAAAATAAGTCTGAGGCTAAAGGTTCGAAACGGGTAGCCAAAAAGCTCCGATTAATACAACGGCCACAAACAACAGTGGAGACCTACGTCTCAAAAAACAAAGAGCGACAACATAAAGGAACAATACAATCAATGATGACAAGACCCATGGATCAAACCATGATACTGGAACACTGAAGACATATTCCACAGATAAGTCGATGGGATAAAGAAGTTTACTAAACGAAAACGCCCATGATTTGAGCACAGTCGCAAAATATACTTCATCCGTTACGGTCGAAAAATGGTTTAGCTTTGTCATAAGCCCCTGGATCTCCCAAGGGCGCTTTTCCATGGCACCAAAGCGAAATAACCACCAGAACACACTGACAAGACCAATGAACATTGCTCCACAAAACCACTTTGGATGTCGCAATAAAAGGCGATTTTCGGTTGGCACAAAAGCTATCTCGTAAGCCAGAAACATTGGTAAAAGAGCAACGGCCGTTTGTTTTCCCTGAAAAGCAATCCATGCCGTTATAACTGATACCAGAAACCAACCCCAGCGCTGTCTTTTCGCACTCTCAAACATGTTTTGGTAACAAAGAAAAGAAATCAAAGCAAAAACTAACACTAGACTGTCTTTACGGTGAGATATATTAGCAACTACTTCTACTTGAATGGGATGAGTCAGAAAAATGAGTGCCCCCCCCCAGGCAACAAACTTCCGGCCCCCCAATCGTAAAGTCGTAAGAAATACAAAAAAAGCATTCAGTCCATGCCAGAAGATGTTTTGAAAGTGGTAACCTGCGGAATTAAGACCGAACAGCGCATGATCAAGCAAATACGTAAGCTCACGTAACGGTCGCCCAGGACGAGAATCCATCCAAAACCCCTGCCAAGAACGGATGTCGGGGTTGAGGACCAACACTGTGGCATCATCATATGTCCATTGATAATCGAAAGAGGGCAGATACAAAGCAAACGCAACCATAATAAAAAGAAGCGCCGAAGCCCCATACTTTAGAAAAATATACAATTTACCAGTTTTATCTGTCACCAAGAACGTCCTATTACTATAAATCATCAAAATGCACAAAGACTGGAAAAGGACGCGTTACAGCCGTCTTCCTGACGGGAGAGTAAATCCTCCCGGCAAAACGGAGGGAGGGAGTCATCTTTGGCTTACGACTTGTTTTGCATTAAGCGTAACGGATTTCAAACTCGATTTCGCGATGTCCCCGCTAAAAAAGCCCGCAGGTGTTCAACAATCTCATCGATCAGTCGCTTTCTCGCGGCCTGTGTTGCCCACGCAAGGTGTGGCGTAATAAAGCAGTTCGGGGCATGCAACAAAGGATTGTCTGCCGGCGGGGGCTCCTGAGACAGAACGTCGAGACCTGCTCCGGCGATTTGACCCTCACACAGCGCTTTAGCCAGCGCCTCTTCATCAACAAGCAAGCCACGACCGGCATTGATCAGGTAAGCAGATTTTTTCATCAAGGACAATCGCTCTGCGTTGATGAGCGACCCGGTTGCTGGCGAAAGAGGACAACTCAGGCTGACGACATCAGCTTCAGCTAAAAGCTGATCAAGACCGACGAAACTCACTGCAGAGTAAGCATCAGGGTCTGGAGTACGCGTGTGCACCAGGACACGCATACCAAAGGCCGTAGCGATCTGCGCCGTCGTTTTACCGATATCGCCATAGCCGACAATACCAAAGGTCTTGTCGGTCAGTTCAATCTGAGGCGTTTCCTGAAAGGCAAAATCAGGACAGTTGGTCCACGCTCCCTGTTGAACCAGCTCGGCATGTCGGCCGACGCCGCGAGCCAGTTCCAGCAATAGCGCAAAGACATGCTGTGCAACCGACGATGTGCTGTATGCAGGAACATTGGTGACGGCAACTCCGCGTTCCCGCGCAGCCACCAGATCGACCACATTGACACCAGTGGCCTGGATGCCGATGTAACGCAACTCCGGCAAAGCGGCCATTTCGGCCCTGCCGAGAAAGGCCTTGTTGGAAATCAGGATTTCAGCGCCAGTCGCACGTTCAATAGTCTTTTCAACCGGCGTTCGGTCATAGACAACCAGTTCGCCAAATTCTGCCAAACCATTCCAGGAGAGATCACCCGGATTCGTTGCATAACCATCAAGAATGACAATTTTCAAGGAGTTTCGCTACCTTCATCAAAGACCAGACCGTCACCATCATTCATCCGGTTGAGATAAGACTTAAGCCGTATAGTATGCTCCCGGTCCGCTTCGGCCAAAGCCTTGAACATAGTCTGCAGATCAGGTTGATTACCTGATTCCGCGTAACCAAGATGGGTTTTCAGAAAGGCGTCTTCCAACTCTACTGAAGCGTAGATCGCCTCATCAATAGAAAGGCTGCATTCCTGAGCATCAAGCAGGATTTCACCGGCTCGGTCAAAAAGCTCCTGTACTTCTTCACGGCCCAGACTACACTCCAGAACACCAGCAATCTCGAATCGGTCATTGACCAGTCGAATCCGATGTGCATGACGCATCTCATCATCGGCCATTTCTTGCCAGATCTCACGCAACTCGTCGTTGGCATCCGGATGATTCACCAGTTGCTGATAGATTTCACCAACCCGCTCTTCGACATCGATACAGGTCTGCAGGATCGCTTTCATGCTGGTCTCCCTAAAAAGAAATAGTCGTTTGAGCCTGTCATATTGAAAACATATGACAGGAGGAGCAAAATACTCAGGCACAATAAACAGCACCAGGTCATTGTAGCATCGAAGATCACAGATAAATCATTGACGCAAACCCTTTAAACGCAAAATTTCTAGATCAAGGCGTAAGCGGGGTATAGATTGATCATGCGGCGCGATGGACATAATTGCCTCTATCTGAGCCTTGGCTTCATCATATCTGGATAAGTGTAACATCATCCCTGCACGCGCCACCTGGAAACCAATCTCTTTTGGAAAAGACCGGCAAAGGTAATTATACATAAGAAGAAGGCGTGCACTAAAATCATTCTTGTCAATGTAGTATTTATCGATAATTTTGGCATTTTGGGGTGTGATATGTGCGAACATATAGACCTGCAAATCAAGGTAGATTGGCATCCAACCGTGTCTATCAAGGAGTCTCTTCATTAAGGGCTGAATACTTCCATCGCCTTGGTAGATTGGCTGTATAATATAATCAATTTTATATGAATCGAGAAGTATCTCGCTTTTTCTGCTACCTCTTTTTATTACCTCCCAATCTTCAAATACTCTTGATTCCAACCCTCGACCATCGATAAAAACTTTAATCTCTGGGGCAAGGCGCCACAGAAGGTACCCACCGTTTTCATAGCTATTATACAGCCTTCCTTGCAGTCCGCTCTCACGAATAAAGGAGATGGCTTTCTCTGGATAGAAATTCACAATAGGCCCCTTTCCCGAACGGCCCTGCAATAAGCCATAAGAAGGCCAGAGGAGAAAGGCGGCACAAAGAACCAATATTATTTGTGAAATTAGCGGTGAGAACCTCCAGCGCAGACGGACTGCTCCAGCGTGAAGAGACTTGCAGATTGTTGGAAGAAGCGCTAAAGAGAAGAATCCAACATTCCGTGCGTACTTGACAGAAAAATATGCCAGGAAGAGGGCAACGATCAACTCCGGCCAAAAGAGACGACGATTACCCCATACACCAACAAAATAGAGAACGATCAAAAACCATAATATTGCAACGATACCATGCCCGTTTTGGAAGCGGCTCAAAGTACTTTGGTACTCAGCAACAGCACCCATCAATGTACTGTCATGAAAGGTAAAAATTTCTACTAGGACCAATCCACCATTTGGGTTGATCAGAGAGGAACCGATGGCAATTATACTCCAGAGCAGTAGGTGCTTCATTCTGGAGAGGTCATGACGATATTCAATAACAACCCCTACAGCAAAGCAGAGAATAATTATATCTCCAACAACGAAACCGCCGTGCATGTTCGCCCATATCACCATTACCAGTGGTAAAGACCACCCCAGCTGTCCGCCGTCACGCACTCGAGCAATCTGGCCTAACAGGATCGCTGCGAATAGGAAGGAGACCATCTGGGGCCGTTCCCAAACATAGGAGCTACATACTAAAAAAAAGCTGAAGGTCAACAGTGGAAGAGCAATGCCATAAGGCACTCGTTCCCGGTGTATTTGATGGACAACCACCCCGGCCGTCGCACCGAGCGTGATTATATTGAGCAGCAGTATCCCGTTAAACTTGAGTAAGGAATACATGCCATAGGCAATGATTTCCCAAAGCCAATATCCCTTCAGGATCATCAATTCACGATTCGATACGACTGCGTCACCAGTAAAGGTAAATGGGTCAGCCTGCAGCAATCCCCAGTTTTTCACCATTTCCTCTCCGGTCTTTAGGTGCCACCAAAAATCCGGGTCCATAATAGGACGAACCGCGAAAGAGAAGATGAAAAGGGAAAATAACCCCCAAAACAACAATAAAGTTGTTTTCTCAAACCTATTGGGTCGGATCAACATTGTCGGTTCATGTTGCAAAGAATTGCCATCCATTAATCATAATCCTAAATCAGTAAAAGTGGAGATCGAGCTACATTCTAACGAAAAAGCTTAGGAATAAACTCTTTTTGGGGATTGAGTCGACTTTTGCGATATCTACATTTTTTGAGACCGAGTAAACTAGCTTGTGCCCATCCGGAAACTCTAGATAGACACAAGTGTAGTTTTGGACTTGGAAACGAGCAATTTTTCGCAAGGCCAAGGAAATCAAGCATTTGAGCGGAGGCGTAGTACGTTACGCCGCACAATCAAATGTGCAGGTTGACGCAGAGATTGCGGAAAAGGGCCGTTTCCAGACGAAAACTAACTTGTAAACTATACAATCTGAGGTACCAAAAAAGGCAAAAAAAGACAAGTACAAATCATGATTATCATGTTCATACAACTCCATTTTGCACTAAGTAAGGCATCCTCTTCATTATCAGAGAATGCCTTACTTGGTCAACTCAGATTACTATTGGAACAATTCTGATACTAGTTTTCTTCCAACACCGCCTGCGCCGCCGCCAATCGAGCAATCGGTACGCGGAACGGCGAACAGGAGACATAATCGAGTCCAATGCGGTGACAGAACTTCACCGAGGAGGACTCACCGCCATGCTCACCACAGATACCAAGCTTGATGTCAGGGCGCGTCTTACGACCGAGTTCACAACCCATTTTCACCAGTTGGCCGACCCCGTCCTGATCAAGAGCGACGAAAGGATCGTTCGGAAAGATCTCCTGTTCAACATAGATGGGCAGGAACTTGCCAGCATCATCACGAGAGAGTCCGTAAGTCGTCTGGGTCAGGTCGTTGGTACCGAAAGAGAAGAAATCGGCTTCCTTGGCGATGATATCGGCAGTCAGAGCTGCACGTGGCAGTTCGATCATGGTACCGATCAGGTATTCAATCTCAACACCATAGCGGGCAACTACTTCATCGGCAACGCGGATGGCGTTGGCACGCAAGATAGCCAGCTCTTTCACCTCACAAACCAGAGGGATCATGATCTCGGGAACAATACTGAAGCTCTCGTTCTTGACCAACTCACAGGCGGCTTCCATGATTGCCCGCACCTGCATATCGTATATTTCTGGATAGGTGATCGCCAAGCGACAACCACGATGACCGAGCATCGGGTTGAACTCGTGCAACGACTCGACCTTGGCCTTCAGGGTCTGCGCCGGAACATTAATCTCTCTGGCCAGTGTTTCGATGTCCTTATCGCTGTGTGGCAGGAATTCATGCAGAGGTGGATCAAGCAGACGGATAGTGACCGGCAAGCCTTTCATGACCTTGAAAAGACCCAGGAAGTCGCCTTTTTGCATCGGCAGAATTTTCGCCAATGCCCGTTTACGTCCTTCCAGGTCTGCGGCAAGGATCATCTCACGTACGGCCATAAGGCGATCACTCTCGAAGAACATATGTTCGGTCCGACAGAGGCCAATTCCCTCGGCACCAAAGTCACGGGCCACCTGAGCATCGTGCGGGGTATCCGCATTGGCACGCACGCGCATACGACGGAGACCATCAACCCATTCCATCAATTGATTGAATTCGCCAGTCAACTCTGCCTGCACTGTCGGTACCTCGCCCTGCATGACTTCACCAGTGGAGCCATCAAGAGTAATCACATCGCTCTTCTTGAAGACCTGACCATTCCTGGCAGTAAATTGCTCGTTGGCGTAGTCGACCCTGATGTCGCCGCAGCCGGAAACACAGCACTTACCCATGCCACGGGCAACCACCGCCGCATGAGAAGTCATACCACCGCGAGCGGTGAGAATTCCCTCGGCAGCATGCATGCCGTGAATATCTTCGGGGCTGGTTTCAACACGGACCAGGATAACCTTGAGACCGATCTTGGCCGCTTCTTCCGCCTCGTCAGCGGAAAAGACAACTTGACCACTGGCTGCCCCAGGTGATGCCGGCAAGCCTTTGGCGACCACAGTCTTGGGGGCGTCAGGATCAAGCGAGGGGTGCAACAACTGATCAAGTTGTTCAGGTGCCACGCGCATCACTGCTTCATTTTTGGTAATCAAGCCTTCGGCAACCATATCAACGGCGATTTTCACCGCAGCTTTGGCGGTACGCTTGCCACTACGGGTCTGTAGCATATAGAGCTTATGTTTCTCGATAGTGAACTCGATATCCTGCATATCCTTGTAATGTTTCTCAAGAATGCTACGGATTTTGTCCAGCTGCGCGTAGCAATCAGGCAGGACATCTTCCATGGCGGGCAAATCGCCGGGCTTGTGCTTGGCCTTGTTGATAGGCTGAGGCGTGCGAGTACCAGCGACCACATCCTCGCCCTGGGCATTGATCAGATATTCACCGTAAAAGTAATCCTCGCCAGTGGCAGGGTCACGGGTGAAGGCAACACCGGTGGCGCAATCGTCACCCATATTGCCGTAGACCATCGACTGTACGTTGACGGCAGTACCCCATTCTGCAGGGATGTTATTGAGTCTGCGGTAGGTCTTTGCACGAAAATTCATCCAGGAGCCGAAAACCGCGCCGATGGACCCCCAGAGCTGTTCTTTGGGATCCATGGGGAAATCATGACCAAGCTCTTCTTTGACCTTGGTTTTAAACAGACCAACCAATTCTTTCAAATCAACAGCAGTTAAAGCGGTGTCTTCTTCGACACCGCGATCTTCCTTCATTTTCTCAAGAAGATGCTCCAGAATATCGCCGTCCATATCGAGGACGACATTGGCATACATCTGAATGAAGCGCCGGTAGGAGTCGTAGGCAAAGCGCTCATCACCGCTCTGGGCAATGACGCCCTGAACCGTGTCGTCATTGAGACCGAGGTTGAGGACGGTATCCATCATTCCCGGCATCGATGCACGAGCACCGGAACGCACCGAAACCAGCAGTGGGTTCTGCGCGTCACCAAATTTTTTATCCATCAACTGCTCGACCTTAGCCAGATTCTGATTGACCTCATCCTCCAGACCAGCCGGGTAGTTGCGGTCGTTCTTGTAGAACTCGGTGCATACTTCCGTGGTAAGGGTGAAACCGGCTGGAACCGGCAGACCAATGCTGGTCATTTCCGCCAGGTTGGCACCCTTGCCACCCAGCAGATTTTTCATGTCACCGCGCCCTTCGGCTTCGCCGTTACCGAAGAAATAGACGTGCTTTGCCATCGTTGTTTCCTCCCCGTTGAGACCTTCAGATTAATATGAATAAATATTTTGCCGGTTTTCACCGACGCGTTTTAGTCAAAATAAAACCGCCGCTTAGTTTCCTAAGCGGCGATGCGTGTAAAGTCTGCGATGTCGGCGAACAAGCCAGCAACCTGAGTCAACAGAGCCAGCCGATTGGCCTTAACCCTGTCGTCTTTGTCCATGACCATGACGCCGTCGAAGAAGGCATCGACCGGTTCGCGTAGCCTGGCGATGGCCTGCAACGCAGCACCGTAGTCACCCTTACCGACCAGGTCGGAAACCGTCTGTCGAGTCTCCTCAACGGCCGAGGCCAGGAGGCGTTCACAGTCAGCGGCAAAGAGATCAGCTTGTACCGGGGTATCAACACCACCTTTGATGATGTTGCCAACGCGCTTGAAAGCAATTGCCAGCGGTTCGAAATCAGCGGCACCCTTAAGTGCTGCAAGCGCTTCGACTCGCGCCACAGCATCACCAGGCTCATCGAAGCGTGCTGTCAGAACGGCATCAACCACATCGTTGGCGAACTTGCGCGTGGTCAACATATTGACCAGACGCAAACGAATAAACTCAACCACGTCGGCCTGCACTTCGGTAAGTGGCCGGGTCAACTTGGATTCGAGCAAGCCAAGACTCTGTTCGACAAGTTCCGGGATACTGATTTGATAACCACGGTCAAGAATGACATTGAGAATACCTATGGCACTGCGCCGTAGAGCATAGGGGTCAGCGGAACCGGTTGGGATCAGGCCAACGCCAAAACAGCCACAGATGGTATCAATCTTGTCAGCGATGGAGACAAAGGCACCGAGATTGTCTGACGGCAGAGTACCACCCGCCTCGGTGGGCAGGTAGTGTTCAAAAATAGCGATTGAGACACGTGGATCCTCACCCTCGATGCGGGAGTATTCGCGACCCATGATGCCTTGCAGCTCGGGGAATTCGTAGACCATCTTCGATTCAAGGTCACACTTGGCCAGTTTGGCGGCTCGTTCGGTCAGGGTAACAGCTGACGGTTCAAAACGTTCGGCCAGACCCTTGGAAATCTGCGTGAAACGCTCAACTTTCTCGAAGCTACTGCCAAGTTTCGCTTGGTAGATCACCTGCTTAAGGGATTCCAGGTTACTCTCTAATTTAGCCTTCTGGTCTTCTTTCCAGAAGAACATGGCATCGGCGAGACGCGCCCTGATGACTCGTTGGTTACCCTTGATGACAACCTGCTCATCCTCAGGGCGGGTATTGGAGACAGTGATGAACTTATTGAGCAGTTTGCCTTCAGCATCTTCAATAGTGAAATAACGTTGATGCTCTCGCATTGAGGTCACCAGCAGTTCACGCGGCAGTTGCAGATATTCTTCATCAAAAGTGCCACAAAGCGGAGTCGGATCTTCAACCAGGTAAGTCACTTCTTCGAGCAGCTTTTCATCAAGAGCAGTCGTACCTCCTGCAGCCTTGCCAGCAGCTTCAACCTGCGCGCGAATAGTTGCTTTGCGCTCATTGTGATCGGCCGTAACAAAATGTTTGCGACAACCTTCCAGCCAGTCAGCCAGTCCAGTCACAGCAAACTCCTGCGGTGCCATGAAACGATGGCCACGCGATTTGTTACCACTCGTCAAGTTGCCATGAGTGAAAGCAATTACCGCCCCGCCATAAAGAGCGACGATCCAGTGCATCGGTCGAGCGAAACGAACATCGAGAGTTTCCCAGCGCATCGACTTCTTGAAGGTCAGACCAGCGACCAGACGTTGCAGGATCTCAGTCAACAGCTCCGTTGTCGGTCGGCCAGGCTCTTCCTTTTCAACAAACAGGTACTCACCCTTGTCGGTTTCCACCAGGGTCAGGTCAGCGACATCAACGCCCTGGCCACGGGCAAAACCGATAGCAGCCTTGGTCGGATTACCATCGGCATCATAAGCAATCTGCTTGGCTGGTCCCATCGCCTCAGTGCGCAAAGTCGGTTGATCTTCAGCGACATCACTCACAGCCAGCGCCAGGCGGCGTGGTGTGGCAAGAGTTTTGATCTCACCAAACTCCAGACGCGCCGACTCAAGCTCTTTACGGATCATCCGTTCAAGATCAGCCATCGCCTTGGGCAGAAACCCTGCGGGGATCTCTTCGGTACCTATTTCAAGGAATATTTCTTTGGACATTTATAACTCCAATTATTTTAACGCCCGTTCACTTTGCTCATTCAAGGCGCAAAGTCGCAGAGTAAACCTAATGAGTGGACATGAAATATAAAAAACTTCAAAGGCACAAAAGCTATTAGAAGTTTGACTTTCTTTGCGCCTTAGCGTCTTTGCGTTAAACAACGCTTGGGTTCTAAACTATTTCTTTAAAAGCGGAAAACCCATCTTCTCCCGCTGCGCCACATACAACTCTGCACACAGCTTGGACAGGTTACGCACCCGGCCGATATAGTGAGCGCGCTCAGTCACCGAGATTGCACCACGGGCATCGAGCATATTGAAAGCGTGAGAACATTTCAAAACATAATCGTAGGCCGGAAAAACCAGCTCTTTCTCTGCCAGACGAATGCATTCTTTTTCGAACATATCGAAAAGCTGTAACATCATGCCGGTATCGGCTTCTTCGAAGTTGTAGGTGGAAAATTCTACTTCGGTCTGATGATGAACGTCGCCGTACTTGAGGCCACCACCCCAGTCGAGGTCATAGACGTTATCGACACCCTGGATGTACATGGCAATACGTTCAATGCCGTAGGTCAACTCACCAGGAATCGGCTTGAGGTCGATGCCACCACACTGCTGGAAGTAGGTGAACTGAGTGATCTCCATGCCGTCCAGCCAGACTTCCCAGCCGAGTCCCCAGGCACCGAGAGTCGGCGACTCCCAGTCATCCTCAACAAAGCGGATGTCATGCTTGGCAGGATCGATACCGAAAGTTTTGAGTGAGTCGAGATAAAGTTCCTGGATATTCATCGGTGAAGGTTTGAGCAGAACCTGGAACTGGTAGTAGTGTTGCAGACGGTTGGGGTTCTCACCGTAACGACCATCGGTCGGACGGCGGGAAGGCTCGACATAAGCGACCTTCCACGGTTCCGGACCGAGGGCACGCAGGAAAGTTGCAGGGTGGAAGGTTCCAGCACCCTTTTCCGTATCATAAGGTTGCTGAATGATACAACCATGGTTGGCCCAGTAGTTTTGCAGGGCCATAATTAATTCTTGACAAGTCACAATACCTCCAGGGGCATTAGGCCCGTCAGGTCAATAAGGCCGGACAAAAAACATTTAACGCCCGCTCGCGTTGCTCACTCAAGACGCCAAGTCGGAGAGCAAGGGGATTATGAGCCTGAGATAAAGAAATTAATTTATTCTTTAAATCATCTAGCCAAGGGTTTTTAGTGTTTTGTCTTTCTTTGCGACTTGGCGTCTTTGCGTTAAAACAGGGGTAAATATTTAGTCAAAATGAATCGGATTCAGGCAACCTGAAAACCGCATACTGCATACAAACAACAGTCCGGCATACTAGCTTGGAGACCCGCCTCTGTCAAGATATCAGGTAGGCCCTAAGACGTCTCTTCCGGACTGAATCGATTGAGAAATTCAAGACTCTTCAAAGGTCTGTGTAGATGACATTGCAAAGCGTCGTTCAGTAGCGTCTGCCCCTCCTGACGAGAACGTAGACTGAGCTTGAAATCAGCAAAGCTGGTCAGGGGTGTCTGCATGATCCGGCCAAAGGTACCGAGCGTCATGCGATCGACTTTGAGGACTGACCGCCCACCATCACAGGCAGGGCAGAGGCTGCCGTCCGCTGCCGCCGAGAAACCGACAGGGCCACTCGGCAAAGGGCCGAAACAATCAGCACAATGTTGCAGATGAGGAAGATAGCCAGAGAGAGACAGCATGCGTATTTCCAGCAGAAGACGAGCTTCGACAGAATAGCCCTCATTGTCGAGGTGGTCGAGAAAAGCCCGCAACAGCTGAAAGACCTCAACACCTACTCCTGACTCATCAAAGAGAACTTCGGTCAGTTCACAGCCGTAACTTGCCAGTGTCAGGGTCTCCAGATCACGGCGCAGACCGGAGCGCAAATTGACAAGTTCGGCATCACGTAAACTGATCAGATCTCCGGAACTACGCGCACTCCAATGTAATTGCACCTCGGCAAACGGCTCAAGAGCCGCTCCAAAACGTTTACGGCTTTTGCGCGCTGCACGGGCAAAGCCCTTGAGGCGACCATGGTCTGGAGTCAGGAAGGTTACGATGCGGTCGGCTTCGCCGTAGTTGGTGTGATGGAGGATGATGGCTTGGGAAATGGAAGTTTTCATAAATGGAGGATCAAACAATCGATGCGACAAAAAATGTAGCTTATGAAATCTCAATCTGACCCAGATTCGCAAATCAGCCAAAGTCAGTGACTAGTTAGGATTCAAACGGATGGTTTTCTGGTTAAGACGCCTCATTGCCTCTACAGGATAATTTGATTCCGGCCTGACCACTTGAGCCCTCTTGAGTGCCTTTCTTGCTCCGGGATAGTCACCGACCTGTTTCTGGATTTGTGCTTTGGTCACCAATGCACGGTAATGGTTTGGGTGCCGTTCCAGCATCATGTCATAAGCAGTTATGAGTACTGTGAACATAAGTTTTTGCGGAATCTCATGTCTTTGTATAACCTTGATGTTGCCAGAAGTCCTGCGAAGAAAAACCAAGCTATTGGGACCAACAAACACTGCAGCCCAATTCGGGTCATAAGTAAGCATCACAGCCAAGGGGAAGACCTTACCTTCAACAAAACTGAATACAGGGAAAATGGCAGTGTTAATTTGGTACTCATCCAAAGTAGAGAGATTTTCCGTCTGTAAAAGTTCCTGATGCTTGTCAAAATGTTCTTCTACTAAACCCCGCCCATCAATAAAAAATTGATACTCAGGTATTTTATGGGCGAGATAGCCTCCCCAAGGATAATAGTTAAAAACATTAGGGGCAGGTTTGGTAGAACGGATAAATTCTATTGCACCATCAGGATGATTCGAGTTGGCAGCAAACACCAATGGTTTTTGAATACCTACTTTTAGCAGCATTAAGCCTAAAAAAGCAAAAGACGAGATCAAGACTGTCAGCTTCAATTTTGAGATAAGTGGAAGATAACCAGCCACCAACGGTGCAACCAAAAACAGAAAGACATGATGACGAACAGCCATCAGCGAAATCAGTAAAAGGCCCGAGATAGTAAACAGATGGGCAAGGCGCATTTGCTTAAAGGACACCCCTAAGCTGACGGCGGCAAGTGAAGACATTATGATGTAAGGAAGGTTATTGATAATACCGTCATGGCGTATCCATGCAAAGGTTGACATTGAATCCTTCACCTGAAGTTGGTAACTATCCTTCATAGAGAATAATTCTGTCAACAGAGACAACAAACCCGCAGGATTAAACACAGGGATTAAAACAGAGCCAAGCATCAACATAAGCATTAGCTTGGCCGGTTTATCAAAAGAACCTCGCTTTTCCAGAAAAAGGACCACAGCATAAGCCATTATGATGCAAATCCCCAAAGCGTAGCCAGCATGCATATTGGCCCAGATGAGCATCAAAGCGGGCAAAGCGAAAAAGTAGGGGCGACTCATCTCAAGAGTAGAATTGGAGGTAATACGTTCCAGCAAAACGACAAGTAAAAAGGCAAAGAGGCAGGTAAACAGTTGGGGACGCTCATTGGTAACTGTCTGAAAATAGAAGAACAACAATGACGCAAAAAACAAGGCGCGATAAAAATCAGCACGGCGCCAAGCAGAGACAAACACAGCAGAAATTAAAAAAGCATGAATCACAGCTCTAAGAGCTACGACACTACCCTCCCCCCCCCATTTCCAAAAGGAGTAAAAGACCAGCTGGCTCAACCAGTATTGTTTCAGGATGAACTGAACACGCCCTGAATCAGGGCGAAAGGGATTGCTGTCTGCGACCGTAAATGTGAAAGGGTCAGAAGAGGGGATTGCAAAGTGTTCCCAAATCCACTGACCGGTATTCAAATGCCAAAAATAGTCACCATCAGCAATAGCATAGGAGTTCAACACAAACAGAATGCCAAACAGCCCCAAAAAGCCAAAGAGACGAACCCCTCGACTTGACATCATCACTTCTATTGACTTACATGCCATTTTTTGTTTCTACACATCGGACGAGTTCATGGATATTCACAACTCCAACCTTCTTCTCACGCCTCTAGCTTTTCAAAGCAAAGAACTTATAAACCAAATCGATTACCTTAGGCGCATCCTCAAAGCCGACAAAAAGAGGAAGGCGCAACAGTGAATCGCTTACGGAATCAGTCACTGGGAGTTCTCTGCTAATGCGCCCATAACGCCTACCCGCAGGAGAGGAATGAAGCGGAACATAATGAAAAACAGTGTGCACCTCATTCTCCTTCAGATATTGCATAAGGGCTGTACGTACCGCTAGATTCTCGACCAGCAGATAGTACATATGCGCATTGTGCTGGGATTCTTCAGGAATTATCGGGCGGCGCACAAGCCCACGCGCTTCAAGGGCGGCGAAGCCCTCATGGTACTGGTCCCAGATAGCTAAGCGTTTCTTGGTGATCTCATCAGCGCTCTCGAGCTGTGCCAATAAAAAAGCCGCAATGATCTCACCGGGAAGATAAGAGGAACCGATATCCACCCAACTGTATTTGTCGACCTGACCACGAAAAAACTGGCTCCTATTGGTTCCTTTTTCCCAAATAATTTCTGCGCGGGCGGCATAATCAGGGTTATTCACAAGCAGGGCTCCGCCCTCGCCGGAGATCACGTTCTTGGTTTCGTGAAAACTCACTGTACCGAAATCCCCCCAAGGACCGAGGGGGTGCCCCTTGTATTCCGCCATAAGGCCCTGCGCTGCATCCTCAACGACAAGCAGATTGTACTGTTGAGCGATAAGATTGATCACCTCCATCTCACAACCAACCCCTGCATAATGAACAGGAACAATGATCTTGGTCTTTTCGGTGATCGCCCCCTCAATTAATTGTTCATCGATGTTCAGGGTGTCCTGCCGGATATCAACGAAAACGGGAGTTGCACCTCGCAGGACAAAGGCATTAGCCGTTGAGACAAAAGTATAAGACGGCAGGATCACCTCGTCACCTGGCTGGATATCCGCCAAGATGGCTACCATCTCCAGAGCCGCAGTACAGGAATGGGTCAGGTTCACTTTACATGACCCGATTCTCTTCTCTAGCCAAGCCTCGCATAACCTTGTGAAATGGCCGCTGCCTGCCAAGGCTCCACGTTCATGCGCCTGCCGGATGTATTCCAACTCCTGACCAGTCATATACGGTTTGTTAAAAGGGATCAACGGCTTATACCTGGATTGTTTGATTCATTTATAGCATGACACCAATTCATCGTTTTTTGCTGTCCACCTTGCGTCCTCAGACATCTACGCGTCCTGCTTTACCCCTGGCTAATAACAATAATACCGGCGACAACCAAAGCCGTTCCAAGAATCTTGTGTTGAGTTAGTGGTTCATTGAAAAAAAACACACTCAAGAAAACTACCAGCACAAAGGCAAGGCTCATAAAGGGGTAGGCATAACTTAGTTCAAACTTTGACATAGTGGCCATCCACGCAAGCGCAGCTAGCCCATAAGCTAAAAGTCCGCTTAAAATCCAAACGTTCAAAAAAAGCTTGGACAAATAAATCGTGATTGCAGCAGCGCCAGCAGGCATACTGCCGGAAAGATTTATTTGCCATTTAATAACAACTTGCCCATAGACGGTCAGAACAATTGTCATCAAAATGTATAAATAGCCCAAAGCTTCCTCCCGCCTGACTAGGGATAACACCCCAGACGGCATCTCAACTTGTTAAAAACAACCGGTGTCCCATCCAGATGACAGGCGGAATCAATTCGCAACAGACCCGAGCCACAAACAACTATAGGCCGGCCTTTCTCCAAAGCCCAGACCTTCCCTGGCTGGCGAACCTCAAACTCTAAATCAACGATTTCTGTAACATCGTTTACTCGCAACCAATTCCTTGCCATATAAGTTTTTGCTCCTCCGTAAGGCCATCCTAACGAATCAACAAAACGTCTTATGTAAGAGGCACTTGATGACCAGTCAATGTGGTAATCTATCTCATCACGCCAGAGACTATAAGTTGCCAGTTTCTCATCTTGTTCCCACGCTTGTAAACTTTGCTGAGAATAAGCCTCCAAAACCTGTCGCCCAGCCTTTTCATATACCGTCGAAAGGTGTTCAAGTGCTTCTCGAACTTTTATAGGATACTTTATTTCAACAGCAACCTGACAATAGACAGGACCACGGTCAGCCTCTTTTGAAGGTTTTATTGCCGAGACTCCAATTGTTGAATCTCCCTTCAAGAGTGCTGTCACTAAGGGAGCAAAGCCCCTATACTTAGGCAATAACGAATCGTGAAAGACGACATAGCGCTCATCAGTATTAAGTAGATATTGCCATCCAACAACAAAGATTAAACAAGCTTCGCTCACTTCTCCAGCCTCAGCAGTAAAATCTTTACGCTCGTAGAATTTCAAATCTTTATCTTCGCAGATTTTTTTATCAGAGAAAAACTATCGTCTAGTGTGCCTTTCACTTCATACGAGACGACAAAAGCTGGATTACATTTTTCACATAATGCCTGAAAAAAATCATACCCCTTCAGCCCGGCAACAAAAAAACCAACCTTGGTCATATCCCCACCTTCTTCGAAACAACGTACAAAGGCCGACCCTTCGTTTCATCAAAAACTTTGCCGATATAAATACCGAGCACGCCTAAAATAACAATTATCACGCCACTTAGAAGGTATATGGAAACAATCACGCTCGTCCAACCTAATACTTCAACTCCATGGAAAAGGTTATTATAAACGACGTAAAGGCCATAAATAAAGGCAGAAGAAGCAATTACAAACCCAATTTTAATTGAAAACCACAAGGGTTTGTCCGAATATGCAATAATAGTCTCCGCAGCAAGATTTATAAGTTTTCTAAACGTATAAGTACTTTTTCCTTCATATCTTCCTGCATGTTTCACATCGATTGAAGCAACGGGGAACCCAATCCACTCCATCAAACCACCAAAAAAACGTAATTGCTCTCTGATTTGCAAAAAATGTACAAGAACCTTACGAGAGAAGATTCGAAAGTTGCCAACTTCAGCGTCATAATGCATTCCCGACAGATAGTTAAATAGCTTATAGAAGGCTCTCGAGCTAACACGCTTCCAGAATGGATCCTGGCGTCGACCTCTTCGCGCCAAAACAATTTCATGACCCTCCTGAGCTTTGGCATAAAGCCGCGGAATTTCTTCAGGTCGATCCTGAAGATCACAGTCCATGACCACAACCCAGTCGCCATCACATTGATCCAGGCCAGCTGTTATGCCATAGTGCTGGCCGAAGTTGCGGCTAAACTGAAGTCCTTTCAACCTTGAGTCTCGTTGTGACAGCTCACAGATAATTTCCCATGACCGGTCCCCTCCGCAATCTTCAACTAAGATGATTTCATAATCTTCAGTTATACTACTCAAGGATACTGTCAGGCGAGTATACAATTCCTCAAGACATTCCTCAGCTTTATAGACAGGGATCACCACAGACAAATGAGCCATAACAAGGGCCTCCAAATTAAAACATCTTGTATTCAAATACGCAAAATACTAACAAAAGGGATCTCCATAACAATGGAGTTAAGGTGCTCCTTGTGATTAATTGTCGGCAAAAACCCCTAGAGACGCTGGACAGAAAGGTATCGTATTTTTTGAAAGTGGCCGTTTATCCCATTGGTATGGTCATCACCACGGCCTAAAGCTGCAGCCAGTGGCCTATTTCATAAAATGCTCTACTTACCTCTCTCCTCTATTTTCTCTAGATAGGTTGATATTTTTCGTGCAAAATGGCTATTTTCATTCAGCTTTACTATCTCACCATAAGTTTCCAGAGCACCTTTGAGATCATTCAGTGCCATCTGTGAAAGAACTTTTGTTTCTAGCAAGGCTTCTTTCTCCGCAATCCCCCTCTTCGCCAGCCACGATACACGACTTATAACATGTCGATGAACATATTTCTTTTCTAGAACAACCATTCTTGAGATTTCATCCGTTCGCGCAAAGATGACTGCAACCTCATCCCAATAAATCAAGTCCCATCCCAAATTAACAGTCAGAGCCCTGATAATGGGAAACATCTTGCCGTTGTACCATCCAACTCCTGGTATGACGATAAAGTCGACTTTATATTCATCTAAAGTATGCTGCCAGCCGTCAGCCGCCATAACCTTTTCATACAGGACATTGACTTCAGCAGACAACCCTCGACCATCGATAAACACCTTAGCTCCGGGTAGGTAGTAGCCAACATAGCCACCCCAATCATAGAAGCTAAAGACCCGCCCAGACAAGCCTGCTGACCGCATAAAACCAACAGCCTGCACAGGAAACCTTTCCTGGTCAACACCTCCCGCCATCACAGAAGTCTTCACTCCAGAAAAGACAAGGGCAATTGCACACAAGACAACCATCACAGATATTTTTTTAGGGAACGCTCTAGCAGGAAGTAACAACAGCAATCCAAGTGCCAGAAAAACCATGTATCTCAAACCGGAAAGGGCCAATAACATCAGGCAGGCCAAAACGACTATCTGCTCGAGAGTCATTCTTCGCCAATTCAGCATAAGAACTGCAAGTGAAGATAAGAGACAGATCCAAAAGCTTGGGTAATAATGCCCGTAACTCAAAACCTCCCATGGAGACAGGTTTTCATAAATAGACTTTATATAGTATGGGTCTGCATGAAACCAAGCCCATAATGCATTCAATCCATTTGGGTTCATAATTGAGGACAGGGCTGCCAATAAAATCAAAGATAGATATGCCGGTTTGACTTCCGTTTGACCATAAAGCCGTTTGAAAACAGACACAACAATGTAGACAAGGCAAAGCACCAGACCTAACAGGTAACTGCCATGAAGGTTAGCCCATAAAAGCATCACAGGTGGCAATACTAACAATTCTCTAGGGACACGGAGTCGGCTAAGACGACCTTTTTCAAGTAAAAAAAGGACCAACGGCATCAGCACAAAAGAGAAAAGTTGCGGTCGTTCTGAAGGATACTCTGTAAGTAGAGAACCCGCAATAAACACAAATGCAAAGCACAAAACCTTGCCGGAACGACGACCATAAAGGTACAAAAGCGGTAACAACAAGCCAAAAAGAAAAACCCTGAGACCGATGACACCATATTCCCCAAAAAGGGAATGTAGTTTGCTCATAACAATCTGCGCTAACCAGTATTGTGTAAGAATGAACTCAGTGCGCATGTTTGCGTTTTCATCCAAGTCATGCTTGTCAGGGGTTGTAAACGAGAAAGGGTCTTGTTCGGGGAGTTCTTGATTTACAAGGATGTAATCTCCAGACCTAATGTGCCAATAGTAGTCACCATCCTGAACAGGGTAGTGTAATTGCGGCAGCAGACAGCTCCAGAGTAACAGAAAAGCAAAGAATTCGACGTAGCACCTATTCATAGACACGCCACGTTCTACTACCTTAAAAAGCTAATGAAAGCCGTCGCTGTGGCGAAGTAGATAAGGATACCGGTAATATCGTTAGCAGTTTGCACAAAAGGCATCGAGGCAATCGCCGGGTCAATTCCAAGCCTTTTGAAAGCAGCCGGAGCAATCACGCCCATTGATGAGGCCACCACCATCGCCACCACCATCGCCAAGCCAACAACCAGACCCAGATATGGATTACCGTGCCAAGCCCAAGCGACCAGGCCAACTGTCACTCCGCAGACACTACCCATAATCAGACCGACCCGCACCTCTTTCAAAAAAACCTGGCGCAACATGGTGAAATCAATCCGTCCGGTGGCGAAACCGCGCACCATAATCGTCGCCGACTGACCACCGACGTTACCACCCATACCAGTGATGACGGGGACAAATGAGATCAGGGCGATCACTTCCTTAAGAGTCATCTTGAAGCGCCACATCAGATAACCGGTAATCACGCCGCCAAACAGGTTAACCAACAGCCATGGCAAACGCAGGCTGGCGATTTTGAACGCCTTATAGCCATAGAGGAGTTCTTCCTCGCTGGCGCCCGCCATCTTGTAGATATCCTCAGTCGCCTCCTGGCGGAGAACATCGATAATATCATCAACCGTAATGATCCCCTTCAGGCTGTTCATTTCATCGACAACCGGGACAGCAAGGATGTTGTATTTCTCGACAACCCGCGCAACCTCTTCCTGATCCATATCGGTGCGCACACTGAAAACATCGGTGATCATGATGTCCGAAAGTTTTTTCGACGGTTGGACCGTCAGCAACTGGCGCAAAGAGAGGACACCAACCAGTTGCCTTGATTCATTCACCACGTAGAGATAGAAGACCATCTCCACATCACCGGCTTGCTGGACCGCCTCGATAGCATCCTTAACGGTGAGGTCTTCATCCAGGGCGAAAATCTCGGTCGACATGATACCGCCAGCCGAATCTTCGTCATACTGCAGGAGGTGCTCGATTTCCTCGGAATCCTCATCGTGCATGATGTTGAGGATTTCATCTGCCAATTCTTCTGGCATGTTACCGATTATATCGGCTGCATCATCCGAAGACATTTCCTGTAAGACTTCGGTAATCGTCTCTTTATCGAGCTGCTCGAGTAGTTGGGCGCCTGTAGCGTGGTCGAGTTCCGCCAGAACATTGGCGCTCTTCTCCGCATCCTCAATCAAATTGAAGAGAATCCGCTGTTCCTTCAGTTCGAGATAGCGAAAGAGATGAGCGATATCAGCAGAGTGAGATTTGGCAAGAAGTTTTGCCAGATTGGGAAAGGCCCCACGCCGGATCAGCCGCTTGGTCGCGTCAAGTAATAGCTGTTGTTTCTGATCCATGGGGAAACCTCTATTGAAATAGTGTATAAACTTCGGAAGTCTAGCATTGGGGTCTTTGGGGTGTCAATGAGAGGCCGCTTTAAATTTTGAGCCCCGAACCATTGACTTTAACGAAACGGCAAGCATAGACTGACCGTACAAAATCAACATCACCGAAAGGCATCATTCTTGAACATAGAACTCAACATTGCCCTGATCAGCCTGCTTGCTTTCGCCATACTGAGCAACATCCCGCTCGGCTACCTGCGCCAAGGCTCACCCAAATTCTCGGTACGCTGGTTCGTTTTCATTCACCTTTCAGTCCCCTTTATCATCGGACTGCGAATTTCCAACAACATCAGTTGGCACTTCATCCCTTTCTCAATCGCCTTGGCTGTAGCCGGGCAAATGATTGGCAGTCGCATTTATCGTCGGAGTCACCCTTGAGAAAACCCCGCCGGCCGAAATTAAAGCAGGCTGCTCGCGCTGGTGTTCTGGTCGAAAAACTACTCAAGGGCTTTGGACTAGACGAACGCCTGCATCAGTACCGTGCCCTGATCATCTGGGAAGAGGTTGTCGGTCCACAGATTGCCGCGCGAACCCGCCCGATCCGAATCCGCGAAGGTGTTCTCGAAATTAATGTTGACCAGCCAACCTGGATGCAGCAACTGCAATTCATGAAGCCGAAGATTCTCACCCAGTTGAATGCCGAGCTGGGCAAAGCAACTATCAAGGATCTCTACCTCAAACGAGGCAAGGTTAACGTGCGCGAGGAAAAACAGGTGGAGCCACCACCAGCATGGCGCATGGTGCAACTGGATGAGAGTGAGAAGCAACAGATAGGTGGGCTGCTGACGGCGATTGAAGACCCTGGATTACGCGACGAGATGGAGAAGGTTCTACAGAAACAGATGAGATTGTTGAAAGCGGGGGAGTAGGGGTCGTCATGAAAGTCCCGTTATAAAGGAGCCGTTATGAAGCACCCGTCACGACTTATTCATCACGGCCTGTTCGTCACGGACATCCCATACATAGCCAAAACTTCCTCAGTATAATCCCGACCTTCCCCCTTGTAAATAATCAACGGCGCTTCGACAATCAACCCCGCCCTACCAT
>JAJRRB010000044.1 GCA_024279915.1 Deltaproteobacteria bacterium | reverse complement strand
CATGGTCAGAATCAGCAGCAGCATCAGGCAGGACACCAGCACTATTCCTTTTTCGTTGTTGACAATCGGCGAAGCCATAATTTTTCTCCCCGGGCTCAGTTTCAGCGCATCCGGTTGCGCAGGGCGATTGTGGTTCGGAAAACCTGGCGCAATTTGCGGTCATCTGGTGGATCGAATTCGAAGACATCGTCGTAGTGGGCGTCGGCAGGTGACGGGCGCATATCGGTGATGTCGAGCGTCCCGTCGTTATTGAAATCGTCAATCACCCCGTCCACATCGTAGCGGTTCGTGTCAGGATCATCTCCGACCGTTCCTTCGTCCGGTGTGGCCAGTAGCAGACCGATCCGCAGCGCCAGGACATCATCCCAGTCGTGCCCCGCTGTGACGAGATCATCGGCATCCAGGAAGTCATCAAGAGTGAGGTCATCATCAGTATCAACCCCATAGAGGATTTGCATATTTTCGACACCATCGATTAGAAAAACACTATTCAGCACAAGCGCCTGGTCTGCGGGGTCGGCATCATGAGTAAATACTGATGTGACTAATCCTGTGGTAGTGAGATACTGAATAGTAACATCATCACTGACTGTTCCACCGCCATCATTGCCGGTGATTGCGACACCGACGTCAGCAAAGGGGGTCCCATCCACGGAAAAACGGGGGTAGCCAGCGTTGCGCAGTTCCTGGCCCAGCAGTTCCAGAGCAAATCTGCCATTCTCCTGCAAGCGGGAGAGACCGGCGGTTTGTCGGTAAGTGGTGACACTGCTGAAGAAGACCGTATAGACCCCCCCTAACAGGATCAGGCCGATGACCATGGCCACCATCAATTCCACCAGCGTAAAGCCGCGCTCTCCAGACATGAAGCATCCTTTCATCATAACTGGCTCACCACTTCCAGTTCATAGGTTGTCCCTTGTCGATCTCCCGTCCACTCAATAGTGACTGTGACCAGCCCGCCGTTGACATCAACACTGGCATCGCCACCGGGCAGGGTTGCTGCAATATCTGCCATCCAGCCGATCAGATTACGTTCCGGCAT
This sequence comes from Deltaproteobacteria bacterium, assembly GCA_024279915.1. Taxonomy (GTDB): domain Bacteria; phylum Desulfobacterota; class Desulfuromonadia; order Desulfuromonadales; family BM103; genus M0040. Next base: position 35,299 of record JAJRRB010000044.1, on the reverse strand, counting down.
TGTTGCTGCAGGAAAAAGAGGGGCCGGAGGTGCGTCTGCCAGAGCAAGGACATAGCTGGCGGCCGACCCGGCTCGCATACAATCAATCAAGCTGGTTGCCAACTGTGTAGCGCGAGTTCGGTGTAACGCACCCTGATTCTGCTGCAACCCGGTGATCTGTAATCCCGCCAGGCCAAGCAGGCCAAAAGAGAGAATCAGCAGGGCAACCAGAACTTCTACCAGGGAGAAACCGGCTTGTTGATTTTTTAGAATAGTCATGTTTTGGTCTCCCAATGGATCAAGGACAATTGGCTGAGGGATCGACCGTACTTATCCGACCAGTGGGGCTGAGCACGATATCGATACCGCGATCCTCTTGACAAAGCGTGATTGTCCCAGACTGAAAGCTGGTTCCATTAGCCAGTCGTGAGGTACCGTCCGAACGAAAGGAAATGTAGTTGCTGACATCACTATCACCTATCAAGGTCAGGCCTCCTTCGAGAGCTCCATGGACCGCGATGAGGTCTTCTCCTGCATCCCGCGCGGCATCATTGTCAAGGTCGACAAAAACAATCCAACCCTGGTCCCAATTGCCGGAGGCGGCGCATCCGGTGCCATCAGCGCTGGGACAGAGGGTAACCCGCCGACTCCGACGGATTGACTCGGCTCGAGAAACATTAACACTGGTGACAAAGATATTGGCCTGGGTGCTCAATTGAAAAGTACGAGTCAGCGCCCTGAATGCAGGAACGGAAATCGTCAGGAGGATCGCCGCAACGGAGATAGTGATGATCAATTCTACCAGGGTAAAGCCCTGCATGGAGTTTAATCGCTGATTCGGCTGTCTCATTAACTCAGGCCCTTCGTTGCAGTAGAAACCAGATATCCTGTCGCCAATATAAATGCTGCCAACATAACAACATAGCAAGAGGCATGCCAGCGAAACATCTCTCAAAAACAGGCACAAAATGGGACTTGGGCTCAATTGCACTCGCCCAAACAGTGCAACATTTGCACCCTTATTCGCGCGAGATGTCCAAGCTGAAGCGTTGGACGGTCACGGCACCGACCGAATCCTTCGCCTCCACCTCCACTTCGACAAACTCGTTCCAGCCAGACGGCACAGTCCAAATCAACTCACCCGTATCGGCGTCGATTTTCATCCCCGGAGGAGCTTTGGCCAGCGCATAAGTCAACAGCCCGCCATCGGGGTCCTCGGCCAGAACGTTGTAAACGAATTGAGACCCCTGAAACGTGTCGGGCGATGAACTCAAAAAGCGGGGGACAGCGTTGGGAATAGTGAGAGAACCACTTTCCAAGGACGGCCCCTGGTCCTGGCCGTCAAAGGGGGTAACTGTCACAGTAATGGTGTCACCCCCGGAGAAGAGGTTCCCCGGCAGGGTCTGCTCGGTTACATCATAGATCTCGTTTCCATTAATAAACCAGCGGTACTCATAACTTAGATCATCCCGATCGGGGTCATGCCCTTCCGGAATAACCGTAAGGGGCATGCCGGCGATCAACTTGGGAGGATCTTGACGAATTCGCACAATTCGCGGTGGGGTATTGGCAAAAACGGCCTGCAATACTTGCGATCCGCTGTCGTCCTTGACCTCGACTTGTACGACGCTGTCTTTTTTCAATCTCCCATCACATAATTGATTGGTTTCATTGTCCAGAGGGTTGCCATCAAACGTCCATGCGTAAGAGACTCGGCCACGAGACTGCACGAGTCGAACCTGCAGGCAGTTGCCGACCTTTGGAGTTGATGGCACAAACTTGGCGACCAAAGTCACTGCTGAGCTGGTATTGGATTCGGGTACGGTGGTATTGGAATCGGCTACGGTGGTTTTTGAATCACACCCGGCAAGCAAGAAGCCAAGGGCAATGGACATCAATGTGACAATCTGAGCACAGCTGCGCATATCATCCTCCTTAAGACAAACAAGATCTTCGAGCAATGGGGCGACCAGACCAAACCGGACTGGCCGTTAGACAATACCATAGTCGTTCATTTTATAATGTAATGCTCGCAGGCTTATTTCAAGCAGTTTGGCGGCCTGAGTTCGGTTGCCGTCCGTTGCAAGCAAAGCTCTCTCAATGTAGTCCCGCTCCAGACCCGCCATCGCTTTCCTCAGTGAAAGAGTCGACGGATCAATGGGAGTACGAGGGGGGTCATGCAGAACGAGGTCGCTCTCTCCTATCGTTTCCTCGCGACAGAGGACCAGAGTCTTTTCTAACACATTCAGCAGTTCACGGACATTACCAGGCCAAGGCTGCTTTGTTAGCTTGCGTAGTGCCTCTGGGCTTATCGTCGGGGCGGGACGCTTCAACCGAGCAGCAATTCTCGGCAGATAACTCTCGACCAACAGAGCAATATCCTCGGAGCGCTGGTTAAGTGCCGGCAGTTCAATGGCAATAACGGCAAGACGATAATAGAGATCCTCGCGGAAGGAGCCATCGGCAACAGCCTTCTTAAGATCCTTGGCAGTAGCTGCAATCACACGCACATCAACCGGCGTCGGGCTGCTCTCGCCAACCCGGCGCACTTCACGCTCCTGCAGTACCCGCAACAGCTTCGGCTGCAGTTCCAGGGGGAAATCACCAATTTCATCAAGCAGGAGAGTGCCGCCGTCAGCAGCGCCGAAAAGACCAGTGCGTGCCCGGTCGGCACCGGTAAAAGCACCTTTGGCGTGGCCAAACAGCTCACTCTCGAGCAACCCGGCCGGAATGGCGCTACAGTTGACGGCCAGAAAAGGCTTGCCGACACGCAGACTTTCCGCATGCAGTGCGCGGGCGACCAACTCTTTGCCGGTGCCGGTCGGCCCGGTTATCAGCACAGGTGCTGGAGCCTCGGCAGCTTTCTGTACTGTTTCCAGAATACTCTGCATAAGTGCACTGCGATGCACAATAGCTGCTAGCCCCTGGGGCCGTCCACTGCGTCGCATATTCTTCTTGAGCTTGACATTCTCCTGGCGCAGCTGCAGGCGCTCCTCGGCCTTGCGCACTGTCAGCAAGATTTCATCGGGCCGAAAGGGTTTGGAGATGTAATCATAAGCACCCTTTTTCATGCATTCGACAGCGGTATCTATGCTGCCGTAAGCACTCATCATGATCACCGTACCGCCAAGTTGCTCTTCCTGCTGCTCTTTGAGAAAAGTCAGCCCGTCCATTTCCGGCATGCGGATATCACAAAGGACCAGATCGAAATGACCTGAACGTAGACAATCCAGACCCTGCCGACCACTGACTGCTTCGGACACCCTATAGCCATCACGTTCCAGAACCATGCGTAACATGTGCCGCATCGGCGCTTCGTCATCGACGATCAGGATCTGACGTTCTGTCGCTGTCATGAATTCTCCTGCTGGATGTAGCGCAAGGTGACCGTAAAACACGCACCCCGACCAGAATCAGAAGCGAGCGCTATGCGACCGCCACTCTCATCAATAATCCGCTGACAGACCGCAAGACCCAAGCCGTAACCGCTGCCAGGAGCCTTGGAGGTGAAAAACGGCTCAAAGATTCGTTTTGCAACATCAGGGTCAATGCCATCGCCACTATCGAGGATCGAAATGCTGATGCTATGATCGTCTTGTCGCGAAGCAAGTTCAACCCGTCCCTTGCCTTGCATAGCGTCCTGAGCATTCAGAAGTAGATTAATCCAGACCTGCATCAATCGGCTTCTGTCCATGTTCACCAGACAGCCGTCGGCAACACATTGGTCATCAATTTCTACGCTGTCAAACTGCCCCTGATGACGTAACATCTCAATGGTTTCACGTAGCAGGCTTATCGGGCAGAAAGACTCACTCTGATGATCAACTGGCGCTGAATATTCGAGAAGTTCCCGGATCAACTGGTCTATCCGGCCAGTTTCAGTCAGCGAACGCTCGACCAGATCACGAGCATCGTCCGAGAGGTCCTCTTTGAGGATATTCAGATAACCAACCACTGCTCCTAACGGGTTACCGATCTCATGGGCCATACCGGCAGCAAGGTGACCGACGGTGGCAAGCTTTTCAGAACGAACCAGGTCGTCACGTGCCCGTGCCAGCGCCTGATTGATCTCTTCCAGGGAGGCGATGTGCTCTTCTGTTTCAGCACGACTCGCAGAAAGAGCCGCCACCATCTGGTTAAAGCTGTCGGCGAGTTCATGGATCTCGCCGGGGCCAGACGATACAGTGACGGGCACTAAGGTACCGGCGGCAACCGTTGTTGTCGCCTGCTGAAGTTGGCGTACAGGCCTAACAACATTGCGGTTGAGAAGGTATACGCCGAAAAGAACCAGAACTATCCCATAAACGATGACGTAGAACAGGGTCAACCTCTGCGACTGCTGGACCCTTTGATGAAGACTCTCCAGGCTAAAGCGAATCTGCAAAAGACCATAAGATTCATTGCCAATCCAGAGTGGCGTTGAAAGATCAATATAGCTCTGTTTGTTTGAATTAAAGAAAAGGCGATAGGATTCGTAGACAACTTCCTCATACAGTTCCCCCCGTTCCATAACTAACGGTGAGACTGAGGTAAACTCGTCGAAGGTTTCGTATGCGGTACTGGCAAGAACTTGCAATCTGGTATCGAGCAGACGCCAGGCGATAATGTCCGCCTGCTTACCCAGAACTGTCTGCAAGCGATGCAGACTGGCAACTCTAATTTCCAAATCACTGGCCAAGCCTGTCGCGCGTAAAGGTTCATCAACTCCGGCAGCAACGAGTTGGATGATTCCAGCTGCATGAGCACGTTGTTGTTGTAGCAGGTTATGTTCTGTCAGCTTGATCAGGAGAAAACCGGCGAAGAGCGGCGCTGCTGCCAACAAAAGAGAGATGCTCAGAATGATTTCGGTGCGTAGACCGGTTCGCATAGGCAGTTCGGTTTAATCGGGAGAAAAGCATCGCCCAAGACTCTTGAAGCGAACCAAAAGCACAGGCTCCTTATGGAATAATTTACAAGTATACGTATTCATGAGGATTCAGGCAAACTGAAAGAACCACTGGTCAAAATACGAACCACTTGATATATATCAGCAACGATTTTAAGCATATATCTTAATTAGTGCCCATCCGGAAACTCTAGATGGACACAAGTGTAGTTTTCGATTTGGAAACGAGCAATTTTTCGCAAGGTCAAGGAAATCAAGCAGTTGAGCGGAGGCGTAGTACTTTACGCCGCACAATCAAATGTGCAGATTGACGCAGAGATTGCGAAAAAGGGCCGTTTCCGGACGAAAACTAATCAGGAGCATCGATTATGTCACGTATACCAGCAATTGATCGGGACTGTTGTATTGGCTGTGAACTCTGCACTCAGATCTGCCCGGAGGTCTTCCGCATGGAAGAGGGGCAAGATGGCCATGCCCATGAAAAAGCGATCGTCCACAACCCATCCGGGGCAGCGGAGGAGAAGATTGAAACCGCCATGGACAATTGTCCATCAGCGTGTATTTATTGGTCCTGAGCTGAAGGACTGGGGACTCGGTAAACCAATAAACGAGCAAAGTCCAAGTAAACAGAGGCCGGTCAGCATATGCTGACCGGCCTCTGTTTCCAGCATCTTCATACGCTACTATTCTGCAGCTTTCTCATGATCATCTGCCACAGCCTGATCCTGGCTTACATCCTGTACAAGCATCAATTCTTCGCTGTTGAAGATTCGGTCGATATTCAACAAAATCATAAACTGCTCATCAATTTTACCCATACCATTGATAAACTCAGTATTCAAACGAGTGCCAAGTCGTGGTGGTGGTTCAATCTGATCAGAGCGTATTTCCATCACTTCGCGGACAGCATCGGCAAGAGCACCGACAATAATCGCTTCGCCATCAACCTGCACCTCAACGACGATGATACAGGTATCTTCAGTTTCCGCCCCGGCTGGCAACCCCAGTTTCAGACGCATATCGACGACTGGCACGACCTGGCCACGCAGATTGATAACCCCGAGCAGGTAATCAGGAGTCTGTGGCACCTTGGTGATCGGCGTCAGACTTAAGATTTCTCTGGTACGTGTAACCTCGACACCGAAGAGTTCCTCACCCAGGCTGAAAGTCACATATTGCTCACTGCTGATGGCATTATTTTCTTCCATGATCACCCTTATTTAGTATCGTTCGAATTCATTATCAATATCATCATGTTGCCCAGCTGAAGTTGTTACATTCTGCGAACCAGAATGTGCCAGACGTGGTTGTTTGACTGATGATGGCTCAGGTACAGACGGCTTCACAGTGAGTGTACTGAGTCTACGGCTATCACCTTCTTCTATCACGAAAAAGGAGATCATATCAGCGAGTTGATCCGACTGGCTAGAAAGCTCCTCTGCTGTTGAGGCCATCTCTTCAGAAGCCGATGCGTTTTGCTGAATAACCCCATCCAGCTGCTGGATACTCTGGTTAATCTGCTCTGCGCCAGCGTCCTGTTCTTTGCTAGCCGCACTGATTTCCTGTACCAGCTCAGCTGTCCTCTGGATGTTAGGCACGATAATTTCGAGGAGTTTGCCAGCTTTCTCGGCAACCTCAACACTATTGGTAGAAAGTTCGTTAATTTCACCGGCAGCATTCTGACTACGTTCTGCCAGCTTTCGCACTTCTGCAGCAACCACGGCAAATCCTTTACCATGCGCACCAGCTCGGGCCGCTTCAATCGCAGCATTCAGAGCCAGCAGATTCGTCTGTCGGGCAATTTCTTCGATAATCATGATCTTGTTGGCAATCTGCTTCATAGCCGTCACTGTCAGAGCAACCGCCTGGCCACCCTCTTGAGCATCGTTAGCCGCCTGAATGGCAATTTTTTCTGTCTGCATAGAGTTCTCGGCGTTCTGACGAATATTGGCGTTCATCTGCTCAATGCTGCTTGAAGCTTCCTCGGCAGAGGCTGCCTGGGTCGCCGCACCATTTGACATTATGGTCGATGAACTGCTGATAGCCTGACTGCCGGAAGCCACCTGCTGGACCGCCAGTTTGATATTGACGATCAACTGGTGCAAATCATCTTTCACCTTTTTGACTGCCCCTCGCACTACATCCTGATCATCTTGCGGACGTACTTCGAAGGTCAGATCACCTTCCGACAAACGCTGCAGACCGGCAATGACTTCATGCTGCAGGTTGTCGGCAAAACTGTCCATGGCAATTGCCATCTGGCCTATCTCGTCACTGCGGTTCATATCCAAACGGTTATCAAGCCGCCCCTTTTCCATCTCCTGGATCATGGCGACTGTCTTGGCCAGCGGTTGGTTGATACTCTTGTTGATTGAATAGCCGAGAACCACGCAGACCAGAACCATCACCACGAGCATTGTCACAGCCATTAACCAGAGCAGGGTCTGCTGACCTGATTCGCTGGCCTCAACAGTCACCTGACTCGCATTCTGCATGGCCTGCGCTGCGCTCTGCTTAATGTCATTAGCAAGCTGTTCGTTAGAAATATTGATCTCGTCGAAGATACCTTCAATATTATCTAGAGCCTCAAGTCCGGCCAGACTGGTCTGCATTTCGAGCTGAACAAAAGCAAAGTCAGAGGTGAGGACCTTCTCATAGACTTTCCGGTCAGCACCCTCAGCATAAGTGCCAAACTCAACAATCTCGTCTGCCGTCGGGGTCTCGCTGACAGCAAAACGGATCCATATAATAGCCGGATTCGCCTGCATCAGAACTTCGATATTCTGTTGTGGTGTATCGTAATCGAAAGCTTCCACCGAAGGTAGAATCTGACTGCCGAGAGACGCGATAGCCGCACTAAACGATTCGTCGTAAAGATCAGTGACTATAGCGCGGGCTGTTTTATCAGCATCGTTGAGTTCACTTTTGATCTGAGTGAAATTGCTGTCGAGCAATTCCATGCTCTTCTCATTCTCACTTGTCAGCCTTGATTCCAGGGCTCCAACCATATTGGACGTATTGCTACGCAGACCAAAAACGGTAATCAGACCAATCACGAAGAAAGCGACAATAAGTGTCGAACTAATCAGAATCAATAGTTTTTTTAAGATCCCCATAGCATCTCACTTTTCTCACATTGGGATGTTAACCACCTGGCGGCCTGTTCTAACAAGCCGTCAGGTGACGTAAATAACAAATTTTACCAGGTGTAGGTAAGCGGATCGATCCCGCCTTGCTGCATCAGACCAAGCGAAAAAGCTAGTTTGCTTGATTCAAAAGGGACCATAACCGAGTTGCTGCCAAATGCTGCAGAGCTGGCAAGAGCCGCAGCTTTTATTTTTTCAGCAACATCAGCCGGGACGGCCTTGGATGCAGTCAAAACATTGTCAGGGTTTTTCTTTACAGAGACACCTGGAACATCGAAGCTTTTCATGCCTGGGAATTTGGCACCATTGCCAGCCCACCACCAGTTCTTGACGACTGCAGCCTTGGCTTTACCAGCCTTGACCGCATTGACAGCAGCACCATGATTGGCAACGCCGATTGACGCCTTGCCTTTAGTCGCTGCCTTGGCACTTGACTCACCGGAGGAGGCACCAATGGCAAAAGCGATCTTTGCCGGGTTGTTTTTCAGAATAGCAAAAGGATCCTGGCCTGCAGGGTAGATCAGAATACCGGAATACATTTCTTTACCATTGGTATTCTGAACCAATGGCGTGCCGAGTTTTCTGGCAACGATAATCGACTGCACAAAAGAACCGACATAAACCAGATTGGGTTTGTTTGTAGAAAACGCTGAGAGAACTTCTGGATAGCTTTTGGCAATCCGTGGCCGAATAGCCAACCCGCTCTTTTCAGAAAGGGCTTGGGTAATCGCCTTGGCCTGAATGGCTTTAGTTTTCCAACCTGGCGAGAACCAACATGTCAAGGGATCTGCAGCAAAAGAAAGACCTGTCATTGAAACAAAAACCAACAGCAACAATAAACCTACCCGTTTCTTCATCACATGCTCTCCTATTCTATGGTTAATAAAATGAGTCATCGGCCCTGTAGTTATCGATCAATGAACCCAACGAGAAAAAAGCAAACGAAAGATTAAAATCATTAGACGTTCAATCTTTATGCCAGCCAACGTATATTCCTAAAAAAAACCTAATAAATAAAGACAAATCTAGTAAGTAATTGAAATTATAGTCTTACAGAGTTGTTGTCCGCAGCAACATACAAGTTTTAATCAGAAGTCGTGGTATGTCTGGTCTGCGATACCACAGTCATAAGACTTCATAAGTGTGTTATTGCACAAACAACCGTGTGGCACATTTGAGCCACACGGTCATAAAGTTGACACTTCACGCGTCGTAGTTATTCAGAGGATGGACCACGGGTAGTCCGTACATGGCCCCCTACTCAGGACCTTCTCGCCGTAATTTATCTCTATGCAGGGCATACCATACGTACAACCGCAAGTAACTGCTCGGGCTTGAATGGTTTCGTGATCCACCCGGAAGCTCCAGCAGCCTTGCCTTCCTTCTTTTTCTCCGGTTGCGACTCGGACGTCAACATGATAATCGGCATAAATCGACTCCCCGGTTTTTGACGAATCTCTTTAATCAGATCAATGCCGTCTATCTCTGGCATGTTCAGATCAGTCACCAGCATATCGACACCGTTTTCCGGGAAACGTTCCAGGGCCTGGCTGCCGTTTTCGGCTTCGATAAGTTCGTATCCTTCCTGCTCAAGAGTCATGCGCAACACTTGTCTCACTGTTAAGGAGTCATCAACCATCATCACTCGTTTTGCCATAATTTATCTCCCATTCCCCTGGCAGCTCTGATAATCCTCCAGGCTGAGGGATCGGCATTGTGCTTTAGTCCACTAGCTTTATCGATGCCATTATAAGTGTTATCTGTTCAGGCCTCTACCAGCTCATCCTCAGCAACGTGGCCTTCCATCTGTGCAGCTTCCTGCACCAAAACCAATTCATCGCTATTAAAGATCCGGTCGATATTCACCAGAATCATGAACTGATCATCGATCTTGCCCATACCGTTGATAAACTCAGTATTCAGCCGGGTGCCGAGCCGCGGTGGCGGCTCAATCTGGTCGGAACGGATATCCATAACCTCACGCACCGCATCGGCCATGGCACCAACGGTGATCATCTCGCCGTCGACCTGGACATCGACAACAATGATGCAGGTATCTTCTGTTTCAGCACCAGCCACCATACCCAGCTTCAGGCGCATATCGACTACCGGCACCACCTGGCCTCGCAGGTTAATCACGCCAAGCAGGTAATCAGGCGTCTGAGGAACCTTGGTAACCGGGGTCAGGCTAAGGATTTCGCGAGTACGACTAACCTCGACACCGAACAGTTCCTCACCGAGGCTGAAGGGTACATATTGCTGGCTGCTGATTGTATTTGTCTCTTCCATAACAGCCTCCTTAAAATGTTTCGAATTGATGGTCGAGAGAATCACGCTTGCCAGTCGCTTCGAAGACTTCGCCATCCGGTTGCGCAGCTTGTTTGAAATTCGGTTCGGCAACATGGGCAATCTTCGGTTGAGCCGTTACATTTGCACCTGAGCTGTTTCTAGCTGATCTTCTGCTCCCATGGGTGCCGTCATCAACTGTAAAGAAAGAGATCATCTCTGCAAGCTGCTCAGATTGACCGGAGAGTTCCTCAGAGGTGCTTGCCATCTCTTCAGAGGCCGAAGCATTTTGCTGAATGACCGCATCCAACTGCTGAATACTTTTGGCGATCTGGTCAGCGCCAGCGTCCTGCTCACGACTGGACGCGGCGATCTCCTGAACCAGTTCCGCGGTCTTCTGGATATTCGGCACCAGGGCATTAAGAACGGTGCCAGCTTTTTCAGCAACTTCGACACTATTCGTTGACAATTCATTAATCTCACCCGCAGCTTTCTGGCTACGTTCCGCCAGCTTCCGTACTTCTGCAGCAACCACCGCAAAACCTTTGCCATGCTCACCGGCACGAGCCGCTTCAATCGCTGCATTCAACGCCAGCAGGTTGGTCTGGCGGGAAATTTCCTCGATAATCATGATCTTGCCGGCAATTTCCTTCATGGCCCCAACCGTCTCGTTGACCGCATCACCACCTTCACGGGCATCACCGGAGGCCTGGATAGCAATCTTTTCTGTCTCCATGGCGTTATCAGCGTTCTGCCGGATATTGGCAGTCATCTGCTCAACACTTGACGAAGCCTCTTCGGCAGCAGCAGCCTGCTCGGAAGCACCCTGCGACATTTCCTCGCTGGAGGCACTCATTGCCTGGGCACCAGAAGCGACGTTTTCTATGGAGAGTTTAACGTTGTTGATGACGTCCTTTAGTTTCTCGGCCATATTCCCTAAGGACTGGATCAGAACGTCTTTGTCCGAGCGTGCTTTGAGCTGCACCTGTAAGTTGCCATCAGCGATCTTGCCAGCAACCGCTGCAACCTCCTGACTGGAGGTAATCATCTCCTGCATCGCTTGCAGCAACTGACCCGTCTCATCCTTGCTGACCTGATCAATTTTTACGGTCAGGTCACCAACAGCTAGAGCACGAGCGGTATCTACGGCGACATTGAGAGGACGCACGATGCTGCGCGTAATGAAGATAGTCACCAGGACACCGATAATCAGGGCAGCAAAGCCGATTATCAATTGCAGGGTTTTGACCTGACTGGAGGCTTGCATGATATTGCTGACCTGACTATTGATTTCAGTGACCTGGAGATCACGCAAAGCGGCAACCATGCCGGTCAACTTCATGGCATCAGCGTCAAACTCTTCCATGACGGTATTGCCAGCTTCCTGACCTTCATAGATATAGGCATTGGTCATTCGCTCTGCGGTATCATACATTTCATCCATAGCTGCAGAGAGTTGATCAATTTCCCGCAAAGCCGTGGTATCGTTTTCCTCACGGAACATGTCCCTGAATTTGTCGAGTCCGGCATTAAATTCCTGATAATGGCTCTTGGCCTCATCAAGAACAGCAATTTCCTTAGTTGCCGATGCATCAGTGGCAAATTGCTGAACCTGCAATGCGTTGACGACCATGCGATCGGCCAGCAGCGTGAAGGGCAGGCTCTCTTCACTTAAATATTTCGTATTGTACTCAACCTCGCTGAGCGACCAGAAGGTCACCCCCATGGTGCTTAGCATCAGCAAAAGAATCAAACCAAATCCAAGACTCATGCGTGTGCCGACTTTTAAATCCCTGATTGCCATAGTCTAGTACCTCCCCTTAATTATGGTTACTCTGTTTTGGAAAGTTGTTGCATAATATTCCATAATGTTTATCAAGTTCTATGCCAATTAAAACACAGCAGGAATAGTCGGCTCCACAACTTCAGGAGCTTACCAAGTTACTGTTTTTGCAGTAGTTATTTTTTACCACATATCCAATCTATGCTAATAGTACATTGCTAATTAGAGAAAACAGGTCAAGGTGCCTCACATGTGTGTCAAGCAACAGCAGCATGACACACAAGGGGCCAGGCAGAAAATCTGCCTGGCCCCTTTATGATTTACATCATTCTCTCCCTCCACAGAGGGAGGCAGAGTCACAAATTCTACTTGTCAACCGGTTCCAGGCAATGTAACTCCACCGGCCAGAAGACTTCTTTGTCGAGCAGGATAACAGCCCTCTCCTCTTCCAGATTATAGATAATCCCGACACAACCATCAACTTTCGAACCATCGTTAATTTTTACTTTGTCACCAAACTTCATATCTATAACCTCTTCATCTGTAAATCAGGTGTCATTCCCGAGGACGTAATCGGAAATCCAGACTTTAAAACCGTGGATCCCCGACAGGACCATTCGGGGATGACAACTATTTTTGCTGACTGTTCAGGGTGTGCTGAATAGTTAAGGATTAGTGTAGTAAGCTCTTTTCATATTCTTCGGCCCGCCCGGCCAATTGTGGCAGATCAAGAATCAGGGCAACCCGGCCATCACCAAGGATCGTCGCACCGGAGACGCCATCAACATCCTGGTACATTTTCCCCAGGTTTTTGATAACGGTCTGATGTTCACCAACCACATGATCCACGACAAAACCGACTCTTAAGCCTTCGATGTTAACGATAACAATCTGTTCAATATCGGGGCGCTCACCGTTGATCTTGAATTCATCGCGCAGACGAACATACGGAACAATCTCGCCACGGATCTTAACCAGGTTGCGGCCATGGGTTTGCTCTGATTCTTCGCGGGTCAATTCAATACATTCTTCAACAGCCGACAGTGGCAACACATAATGGTCGGCGGCAATATCAATCAAGAGTCCATCAATAATCGCCAGAGTCAGAGGAAGCTTGAGTGAGAAGGATGTGCCCTTGCCTGCCTCGCTGTTCACTTCAATGCTGCCACGCAAAGCATCGATCGCCTGGCGTACAACATCCATACCGACACCACGACCACTGACATTGGTGACTTCCTGGGCGGTCGAGAATCCAGGCTCGAAAATCAAGGCATAAATTTCCCGATCAGTAAGTTCTGCGTGTTCACTCACCAGACCCTTTTCTATCGCTTTGGCACGAATTCTTTCAACATCAAGTCCGGCCCCATCGTCGGCAACCGTCAGGACGACGTTGGCACCAGAATGTTTTGCCGAAAGCGTGATCCGGCCTTTGCTCGGTTTGCCGATAGCCTGCCGAACGCCTGGAGACTCAATACCATGGCTGATACTGTTGCGCACCATGTGGACCAGGGGATCATTTAGCTGATCAATAACAGTTTTGTCCAGCTCGGTTTCGCCACCTTCGGTTATCAAGATCACGTCTTTGCCAAGCTCTGCACCAAGATCACGTATCAGCCGCTTAAAGCGGGTAAAGGTTCCACTGATTGGCAGCATCCGGATGGTCAGAACCTGGTCACGCAGATCCCAGGTCAAGCGCTCAACCTCCTCGGCCACACTCAATAACTCTGCATCGATCCGACTGTTGGCAAACTGAGAGAGTCGCGCCTGAACGGTGACCATCTCCCCGACCAGATTGACTAACTTGTCCAGGCGGTCTGATTTAACCCGGAGACTATCCATAGCATCGTATGCTTTACGTTCCCGGCGCAGCGACTGGACACGTTCCTGCTCAGCCAGGGCAGATTTTACCACACCATCTTTTACGGCGCCTTCCTGCACCAGTGTTTCACCCAGGCGCTTTTTCTCTTTGAGATATTTTTCAAGATCTTCATGAGTCAGGTCACCACGTTCGACCAGTATTTCACCGAGACGCTTATAGTCTTCCGGTTGATCAAGCTGACTGCCATCATCGATCTGCTGAACAAAAAGTTCACAGTCATCCTCAACAAAGATAAAGACATCGCGAATGGCGTTCTCATCCTGATCCGTCGTTAACAGAATGTCCCAGTAGAGCCAGCATTCTTCCGGATCGATTTCATCCAGAGCGGGGACTGCATCCAGCTGTGCAACCACGATGGCTTCACCAAGCTGGACCAATTCGCCCAACAGAAACTGCGGCTGCACTCCCTGACGGAAAAGTCCTGCATCGGGTCGGAAGCGGATTCGATAGGTTGTCTGGTCTTTTGAATCACTCAGAATGACCTGAGCTACATTGTTCTTTTCTTCCTCATGAAAGGGCAAAAGAGCCTGAAAGGCAGCGACCAACTCTGCAGTCAATTCATCATCGACCTTGTCGGCACCGAATTCAGACAAGATCATTCCTTTAAGGTGATCCTGAGCTGACAGGGTGAGGGAAACCAGCTCCTGATCAACCTGGCGTTCTCCTGAACGAACCCGTTCAAAGACTGTTTCAGCCTCATGACAAAAGCCAGCGACGTTATCGAAGCCAACCAAGCTACCTGACCCTTTGAGGGTATGCAGGACACGAAAGACCCGATCAATCTGAGTCAAATCAGCCGGAGACTCCTCCAGTTCCAGGAGTGCCGCCTCCAATTCCTGAAGCAATTCCAACGCCTCATCTCTGAAAGTATCACTCAGGCTACTCATATTGGACAAACCATACGCACAACAGCTAACAGCTGCTCAGGTTTAAACGGCTTGACAATCCAGCCAGAGGCACCGGCCGATTTGCCTTCCTGCTTCTTTTCTGGCTGAGATTCGGTCGTCAGCATAATGATCGGCATGAAACGGTTGCCCGGATTCTGACGGACTTCCTTGATCAGGGTAATCCCATCCATATTGGGCATATTCAGGTCGGTGACCAGCATATCAACTGTTTCAGTCGTCAGTTTCCTTAAGGCATCAACTCCATCGACTGCCTGCAACACTTCATAGCCAGCACCTTCCAGAGTCATATGCAGCACCTGGCGCACCGTTGCGGAATCATCTACGGTCATCACCCGTTTACTCATAGTTGCATCTCCTAAAACCGTAAGAAACTGTACATTAAGTGACTGGTGTCCAGAGACACTTGTCAGCATCGCCATGATTGCAGATAAAGTCTTTAACAAAGCCGACTTCATCAAGGAATTGTGCGAACTTGGCATTTTCACCGAGCCGCAAACACATCTTTTTGCCACGCCCGTTTGAGAAACGATGGCAGGCACAGAGAAGCTGCACCCCCGCTACATCGACAGCGGTCGCTGAAGAGACATCAACCGTCACCCGCTCCGCACTATCGAAAGCCTCAACCAGACGCTCTTTAAGCTCACCGATGTAATTGATCGTCATGTCGCCTTCGACAGACAGAGTGCCAGCATTGTTTTCCTCATCAAAAGACCAGTTTGTCATAACTAAAGAATAACTCCACTTTTGAATTCGTCCAATGATCAGAACAAATCGATGTTGTCACCTAAACCATGGTCACGGTTTGCCGACCATACATCCTCCTCAGTCGTCACAACTGACTGCAAAGGGTCGTCCTTGTCAATAAAACGCCTGTGGACCTGGCGCTCACTATCCATCGTGTAGCAATGTTCCAGATCAATGAAGAGGGCTTCCAGGTTGGCATTGTCAGACTCTGTCACCTCTTCGTCAGTTGATGAGCTGAGGCGTTCAAACCGTTCAAAGGCCGGGGCCAGTTTTTTCTGGAAATTCTTTCGGACATCAATCGTATTGACCACTTCATTAACATCACCGGAAAGAGCTGCAGTTGCCTGATCAATCTCGGCAGCAAACTCCATGAGCTTCACACAATTGGTCTCAATCGTTGCCATGCACTCCTGGGCATCCTCCAACAGGGCACTAACATTTCCACTATCGGCTTGGGTTTCTCGGCCAACGTCCTGTAAGTGAGCTGCATTGCTGGTAATCGCTGCACATTCCGTAGCCATAACCAGAGAATGTCTATTTGCTTCCTCGGCAACAACATGGATATTTTGCGCAATGATGTCGAGCCCTGCCCCTTTCTGTCTGGCGTGAGCAGCATTGATCGCTGCATTCATAGCCAGCAATTGGATCTCCTCGCTAATCAGTTCAACTTCTGCAACCAGGCCAGACACTTCCTGAATCCCCTGACAAACGTCACTCAGATGCACCCCGGCAGCTTGATGAACATGGCGGGTTTCATCCAGATAGCCAGTTATTGTTCTCAAGACTTCCAGAACGGCTGCAAAGCGGCTATCACAACCAACGTTTGTCGCACGTGAGAGTTCCCTGGTGTCTTCAGCCATAGAGACAACGCTGGCAACCATACCATTCAGATTGTCAGAGAGGTTGTCCGCTGCAGCGAGAAACTCCTGGCTGGCCAGGCCGAGCTGCTCGTTCTGTAAGCGACAGATGCGACCAAACAGGCGAGACGCCTCTTTGTCACGGCTGAAATCAGAACGCTGGCTGAACATCTCAAGATGCTGGACAAGACCGGTGAGGGCTTTCTGCACATGGTCGAGGCGTTGGCGGGTAATGTCCTGAAATTGCAGAGCAGAAATCATCTCGCCGAAGTTTTTCGTCACGTCACGAGAACGTTCACTGAGCCGAGCCGTCCACTGACCGGTCTCAACACAGCTCGTCATAAAAGCAGTCAGCAGACCACGCGCCTTCTCAACTTCTCGGCTAGCGATTCTAATCGCACCAGATTGAGCAGCCTCTTCCATCGCCAGGGAGTTATTTATCATCGGCGCCAGGGCCTCTGTTCGATCAAATATCTCAACTATTTTTTCATGAATCAAGCAGCCGAGTTCATCAAGTGACGTTGCCAGAACATTGGCCCCCGAAGCGTACTCCTTGGCTGCTTCTATGCGTGTCGATACGCGAAGAGCGTGAAGGGTTTTAATAACCTTTCGCAAGCCACCAACCGGTTCGTAAAGCTCTGCTATCTGACGATTCAAGTTATTGAGAGACAGACAGATGTCTGTAGATTTTTCATCCGTGGCAGAAAGCCAGAGACTGCAGCGTTCGACCAGCAGTTGAAGGTGTTGCAGGGTATTTTCACCATCATCTCCATGCAGAAGTTGCAAGACATCTCCAGCAACCGCGGAGATCCCATGCGCCCGGTCATAAAACAGTTTAACCTTGCTACCCAACTCCAGAAAGCTGTCCTCGGTAGCATGGCTGACACTGGCCAGATCTGCGATCAACGCATCAAGGCTATCCGAGTCCCAGCGCCAGCAGCTGTGATTATGTAGATTGATGACATTCGAAGTCGTTTGCATCTCTGCCTGCATCAAATATGTCCTGTTCTAAATTGCTCGACATGGGGTTGTGCTACCAGTGATGAAAGCCCCAAACCACTCTCAACTGCAAGTTGTATCTCGGCGATTCGGAAAGGTTTCTTCAACCAATTTATCACTCCCAGTGAACGTGCCTCTTGTCTGGCAGAAAGATCATCACGACAGCTGATGATCACTATGGGCAGTTCGGCATAATTTTCAGATCTGCGTAAATGCCGCACCAATTCCAGGCCATCCATCTCCGGCATCTGCCAATCGACAATCATCATATCAATATTGTGGCGGGCAAGTTTATCGAGAGCATCGACACCATTTTCAGCTTCAATCACCTGCAAACCATGCACATTCAAGGCAAAGCGCAACATCTGGCGCAAGCTGGGCTGGTCATCAACGATACATACTACTTTGGGCATGAAAATCTCCATTCAGGTCTGTAATAGCTTAGAGTAGTAAAATCCAATATTCATGCCAACTTTTATGGAGGAAACCTGCTAGAGACAAAGAGAAAAGAGGCCCTGCAATATCCACTAGTTGCAGGGCTCGCGACAAGAAGAATCAAATCACGGATAAATTTTCTGTACAAGATGTTACGAATTCACATGTGCGTTATGACACAGGACTGTGACAGCGACACATATCAAAACCACGGAATTTGATTAATACTGGATAAATATAGGGCAGTGATGATTACTCAGGGCCAGTCATGATTGATCAGGCCCAATGGCATCTTCGATACCGAGCTCTTCCATCTTGCGGTAAATTGTACGACGGCTCATACCCAACAGGCGAGCGGCCTTGCTTTTATTGCCACCGGACTTTTCCAGTGCGGCAATAATTCTTGTGGCATCGTCTTCTTTATCTCCGACATCAGAGGACAAAGGCTCTACAACATCCTGCAATTCAGGAGGCAGGTGATTGAGGCCGATCGTCTCCCCTCGACACATGACAAATGCATGTTCCACGGCATGCTGAAGTTCACGAATATTACCGGGCCAGTCATAGCTTGTCATCTGCGTGATAGCAGCACCATCAACTCCCTGTATCTGGCGTTTGAAACGCTTATTATAGAGACCAACAAAATGCTCTATGAGCAACGGGATATCTTCTCGCCGTTTGCGCAAGGGTGGCATCGGGATTTGCACAACGCGCAAGCGATAGTAGAGATCTTCACGGAACTCCTTATTACGAACTTTTTTCATAAGATCCTGATTGGTCGCTGCGACAATCCGTACATCAACCTTGATCGTTCCCGTGCCACCGACTTTTTCGATCTCTTTATTCTGCAAAACTCTTAGAAGTCGCACCTGGAGTGCCGGTGAAATGTCACCAATCTCGTCAAGAAAAATTGTTCCGCCGTGAGCCTTCTCGAAACGGCCGCTTTTATCTTTCATCGCGCCCGTGAAAGAGCCCTTGACGTGCCCGAACAGCTCACTTTCCAGAAGATTTTCCGGCAATGCTGCACAGTTAACCTTAACCAGAGTATTTTCGCGCCGGTCACTTCGATAGTGCAAGGCTTCGGCAACCAACTCCTTGCCAGTCCCGCTTTCCCCGGCAATCAGCACCGTGGTATCAACTTCGGCCAGATTCTCAATAAGATCGAACATGACTTGCACCGGTTCACTACGGCCCACGATATGCTCGAATTTCTGGCGCTTTTTCATACTCTTTTCGAGAGTCACCAGGCGCGTCTCATCACGCACGGTTAAAACCACGCCTATTGGGTTTCCCGTATCTCCCAGACAAGGCGCAGCAGAGATATTCAGAATGCGCTGTTTTTGAGATGGGTCTGTGATCTCCAGTCTTTGTGAGGCAAGCGGCTCATTTGTCAGCAAGGTGCTCTCAGCAATGTCCGTAAATGTCCCCCTGATGTTCTGCGGTAGCTGCGCCAGAGACATACCGACAACACTGTCAGGCAATCCGAACAGGTTGACAAGTGCCTGATTTGCTTCGAGGATATTCTGGCGTTGGTCAACCAGCAGAATCCCATCACGGACACTGCCGAAGATAGCCGTCAGGTGCGCCCGGAAATGTTCACGTTGATCAACAACGGCTTTATGTTTGAGGGCCATCTGGGCTACCCTCAAAAGGGTTTCTTGACGAATTGGTTTGGGAATATAATCGAAGGCACCCTGCCGTACGGCTTCAGCTGCCGTGGAGACCTCCGGAGCACCGGTGATCATGACTACCGGGGTATTCGCCAGATGAGCTCGTATATCCTTGAGCAGGTCAAGACCACTATGCTGACCCAACTGAATATCAAGGAATACCAGATCAAAAAAACTTTGTTGAATCAATCCTTCAGCTTCGATAAACGATGATGCGGTTGTCACAAGGTAGCCTTCGTCCTGGAGAAAAGCTCCCAGGGTAAAGCGCAGGCTTTCTTCATCATCGATAACCAGTATGTGAGCGGTCATTAAATTCCCTCTACTTATGGATTTCACTTGAATTTGGAAGAATCATAGTAACTATTCAGTTTACGAACAAAACCTAACGCCTTGAGACCTTTCCTCTAAATCCGTGTTCATCCTTGTAATCCGTGTCCAAACAATTTAAAGATCTTTACTTTTCTACTTGGCGGACAGGCAGCGTTTCATCACGCCATACCAGGACTGTGCCGAGTTCACGTAATCCCAGACCCGTCAGGGGAGCCATAGTCAAGCCAAGTGTGAGGGGTTGCCCGGCACCATTGGTCGTTTCCAGGCGGAAGATTTCCCCTTCACAGCGCTGCTCAATTGTCTCTTGCAATAGTTTTAACGGTGGGCAGCTACCACTCAGTTCGGCAGGGTTCAGGCCAGTCAAATTGACGTCACAATCGAGAATTTTCGCAGCAGCACTATTGATCTCCAGCAGTTTCATCTCTTCATCAAAGATCATGATGCCTTCGCTAACACTCTGGAACACTGCTGCCATGCGTAACTGGTAAGACTCCTGCTGATCAACCAGAGTTTTATGATCAATCGCCAGCCTGGCCTGGCGGAGGAGTTCATCCTGATGGACCGGTTTGGTGATATAGTCGAAGGCTCCCAAACGCACAGCCTCAGCAGCGGTTTTAATTTCCGGAGCTCCGGTCACCATAAGGACCGGTGTGTTCGGCTGATTTTCCCGACAAAACTGCAGCACCTTCATGCCGGAATCCCTGCCGAGCAAAATATCGAGAAAAACAGCATCGTAAGCGGAGGCAGCAACCTTCGCCAAGGCCTCTTCAAGATTATCTACCGTATCAACGGTGTAGCCTTCATCATTCAGAAAAGCATGAAAGGTAAAGCGGATACTTTCTTCATCATCAACAACCAGAATTTTGTAACTCATCGTTGAACTCCTTTTAGTCAATAGATAATTACAAGTTGCAAAACACTTCGACACAACCTGAATGGTTAGCAAAAACGTCTGTCATCCCCGAATAATTCTATCGGGGATCCATGGTTTTAATACCTGGATTCCCGATTACACCCTCGGGAATGACACCTTTGTTAGACAGCGACCAACCAGCAATCAAGAAGATTATTTATCAGCCGGAAGTTCGATAACAACTTCGGTAAATTCTCCTTGCACACTGTTAATAGTCAGTGTGCCACCATGTTTCTGCACAATTTCATGACTGATACTCAGACCGAGACCGGTTCCCTGTGCCGAAGGTTTGGAGGTGACGAATGGGTTCATGATTCGCGGCAGAAGTTCTGCATCGATGCCGATGCCTTCGTCACGGAAAGTGATACGAACTAAAGTCTGGTCATCCTTGAGAACTTCCTCACCGATAACCTGCAGAATTTTGTCCGGATCCATATCGGGATGCTTCTCGGCCAGAGCATAGCGGGCATTACTGATCAGATTCAGAAAAAGTCGCGGGATCTGATGGCTGTGGCTCTTGATCATCGGCAGATCATCCGGCATCTGGATCTGCAACGTGACCCCATCCTTATTCATCTGGTTCTTCGTCAGGGCCAATGCTTCATTGAGAGCGTCCAGTACAGTGATCAGATGGACTTCCTGGCTCTCCTCACGAGCAAAATAGAGCAACTCTCGAACAATCGTAGCAACCCGTCCACTTTCACGGATAATCCGCTGTGATAATTCCTGCTCACGGGAATCTGCCACGGCCTTATTGAGAATCAGTTGCGCATAATTGATCACACCATTGATCGGGTTGTTAATCTCATGCGCAACCCCGGCAGCCAGTTCACCAAGAGCAGCAAGCTGGCCGGTTCGCATCGACTGCTCCTGATGACGCAGCGATTCAGTAATGTCTTGGGCAAGTTCAATAACATTTACAACTTCGCCAAGTTCGTTGAACACCGGGAACGCGCGCAAAGAAAGGGTTCGACCATCAGATGATTCTGTTTGGCCCTCTTCTGTACGACCTGAGACTAATGCTTTTTGTACCGGACAATTGTCACACAAGAAAGAGTCAGCCCCCGAAGATGGGCCACAGTGCACACCGGGCAGGTCATGACAACATAGATTCTCAGACAGCTTCTGTCCGGTCGGATCGCTGTCGTCCTCAAACCAGTTGAGCCAGATGACACGCATCTGTGCATCCAGAATCATGATTCGATCTGGAATCGCTTCGAGAACGCCTTGAAATTGCCTGCTGAGCGTCTGCATGTGCTGCTCACTCTCACGCAGTTCGGTTTCAATGTGTTTCAGTCGCGTAACATCAGCGAAAGAGACTACCACAGCAACTGGTTTACCAGAGCGATCAAGTCCAAGAGCATGGGTGTTGAGCTGAAGCCAGATCGTCTGACCATTGGCCTGAGGGAGTCCTATAATCTGGTTGGTAACAGGCTCTCCTTTCTGCAACGTCAATGACGAAGGGCTTTCCGCTGCACTATAGACGCGTCCATCTTCATGAATGCCCCCTTGAATCAGTTCATAATGAAATTTGCCAATAATATCATCTGCTTTCACCTTCATGATTCGCTCAGCAGCCTGGTTGCATTGTACAATCTCACCATTATGGCCAAGGATAATCACCCCTTCGCCCATAACAGAGATCAGAGAGCGGAATCGTGATTCACTACGGACCAGACGGCTCTCTGCCTGCTTCATTGCAGTGATGTTGCGAATCACAGCCAGTAAGCAGATTTCATCGTTCAACACCAGAGTCCTTGATGAAGCCAGTCCAGTCCATACGCGACCAGATTTGGATCGTAGTGACATCTCAAAATTCTCAACAAACCCATTATTGCGAATCAAGTTCAGATAACTGTCACGCTCGTCAAGATTCACCCAAATGTTTATATCTAAAGTAGTTTTGCCGATTATTTCTTCAGCTGTGTAACCAGCAGTCGACAAGCAATGGTCATTTACACTGACCATTTTCCCATCACTCAGCCGGGTAATCAGTATCGCATCGGGATTAGTCTGAAACATAGTACGGAAGCTGGTTTCACTCTCTTTGAGGGCATTTTCTGCAGAAACCCGCTGAGAGATATCCTGAACCATAGAGATAACACCTTTAATGGAGCCATCAGGATTCTGCAACGGGGTGTTGTACCATTCACAGGTGATTGTGCGGCCATCCCTGGTGAGGTTTTCATTGATATTCAGGGCCAGAGAATCACCATTTTTGAGTCGTTCAAGGATCTGTGAAGTCTCCTCCTGAATGTGCTCAGGAACCAGGAACTCGTGCGGATGCAAGCCGACTACCTCATCCGAGCAGAAGCCAAAGATCTGCTCTGCAGCAGGGTTCCAGAGTTCGACTCTGTTCTCTGCATCCAACATGAGGCAGCCGAAGGGCATGTGGTTGATCAGCAGCTGCAATCTTGCTGAAATATCACGATAACTCGCCTGACTTTCACGGATCGACTGTTCACGATCTTTAACAGAAGAGATCATCTCGCGGAAACTACCGCTCAAATCCTCCAACTCCTCGTAGAGAGCAGGTTGCAGGAGTTGATTATAATCTCCCTTGGCAACTTCTCCTGCTACATCACGCAGCAACAGAATCGGTCGTAACATGCGCCGTGACAGCCAGATCGCGAGAACGACACCCAGACAGGCCGCGAGGGTGAGAACAGAGGTCAACAAGTAACGCAAAGGGGTGACACCCTGCATTGCCTCCTGCATCGGCAAGCTGACATAGGAAACCCAGCCTGTTTCCGGAACCAGCCGTACACTTTCAAGCAGGCTGCCATCTTCATGAAGATGATGCGGTGACTCGACTTTATTATCGAGCGCGGCACGCACTTCTGGATGCAGACGCAGATTATGTCGTTGCGAGGTAAGATCGGGTCGCGAATCAGCAATCAGGATACCGTGATGATCAAGCAATGAAAATTGAAAATTGCCCTCGACATGCTCCAGGCGTTCAATCAGTTCCGCAGAAAGTTTTTTCAGGCTGACCGTTCCAAGCAGTGTCCCGTTTTCCAGAGGAATCCCCAAAGTAATCGATGGTTCAGCGGTCAGTGTCGAGAAAAAGGTATCGGACCATGTGTAGCCGGAGAGTTGTGCCTGATCGACAAAAACTTCGTGTGCAGAGAGATCCAGACCCAGGTAATCCTGGCGGTTTCTATCTCTGCCTTCAAGAAGGCCGAGGTGAGTAATTTTATGCTGCTTGTCTAGCAGGTAAATCGACTCAAAGTTGCTTGGTTCGTTGACCGCTATCTGCAAATACTGATTAATCTCAGCATCGCTATGCAAGAAACTGGAGTTGAGGGTTTTTTCAACCAGGGCGAGACTTGCACTGGTATATTGAAGAAACTCGATGGCTTCGTGACGAACGGCCAAGGCGTGAGTATCGAGAAGGCTGAAAGTCGTTTCCAGATGTTTCTGTTTGAAGTACTGAATCCCGAACAAACCCAGCAACAAAATTGGCAGCACTGCAACAATAACAAAATGCAGCGTCAAAGTTTGTCTGAATGTTGCCGGGAAGTTCATAACTATTCGACAACCTCAAATTGACCATTGTCGATCACAGTTAAAAAGAGTTTTCTTTCGACATCGCCATACTTGTCAACCGTCATTTCCGATTGTAATCCAGGGAATGAGCCAAGGCTGAGTAAAGCTTCTTTGAGACCGTTCCGGGATGGATTCTTTTCCAGGCCGGCAAAGAGGAATGACGCTGCATCGTAAGCGAGGGAAGTCGCAAATGAGGGCGCAGAACCAAAGCGTTTGATAAATTTTTCTTTAAAGGAGAGGTAACGAACCTCCTGGCTGTTGGCATTAAAGCTGTGGAAAGAAGCCATACCGTTGACAGCCCGACCACCGAAACTGAGCAAATCTGTCGTCGAAGCCCATTCTGAAGAAAAAAGCGTGACATTGCTCTCCAGTTTACGAATCTGCTGAGCCAATAGGGCTGTATCTATGGCGTTGCTGAGCAGCAACACGCCCTCCGGCTTTGTTGCCAACATACGCTCAGCAATTGGCAGAAAAGCGACATCTGGTTGTGAAACAAATTCCTCCGCAATGGTGATCTGCCCACCATTTACCAATAATGCCTGTTTAAAATAATTGAACCAGGTCTCTGTAAACGCCCGGTTGGACACATCATAAGCAACAGCAAACTTTTTCAACTGCAAGTTGTGCACAGCATGAGCTGCTATTTGCTCTGCATTTCTACTCAGTGGAGTGGTGACCCGTAAGAAAAAGTCGTCCTGACCAGACAGTTGATCGGTTTTGGCAGTCGGACTGACTGTGACTATCTGACTTAAGTTGATCAATGGTTGGATAACAACCGCCATAGAGCTGGTCATAGGCCCGATGATGGCGATGACATCCTCCTGAATCAACTCACGGATGGCTTGTTTGGCACTCTCGACGTCCTGCTGGTCATCCTTGATGATCATTTCCACTTGGCGTCCAGCGATACCACCGGATCGGTTGATCTCTTCGACCGCCAGAATGGCACCATCACGGCCGGCGACACCAAGATCAGCGACACGGCCAGTCAGTCCACCGACAAAACCTATTTTCAGGGGAGGTTCTTCACTGCAAGACATGAGAGATAGGGAGAGGCCAATCACCAGGATCGCGGCAGGCAGAAGTCTGAGAAACCTGATCATTCGACATGTCATGGCATGACCTCCTAATGTTGAGCCCACAAAACATTCACATCAGAGAACAACAAATAGATCCCACCCGCTGCTAGATACGTCGATAAACAGAAGGAGCCATTTGTTTCAAAGGCAAGTTTAAACCGAGCAGGGTTTCCGAATGACCGAGAAAGATATAACGTCCCACGGTCAGGTTAGCGGCTAACTTGGCCAACAAACGTTCCTGAGTCGGTCGATCAAAATAAATAATCACATTGCGACAAAAGATAATATCGAAAGGCTCCCGGAAGCCGAAATCGTCATCCATGAAATTGAGACGACGGTAGCGTACCAGAGAGCGCAATTCCGGTACGATACGCACCATGCTGCTGTCAGGCCCTTTTGATTTGAGAAGATATTTCTTTTTGAGCGCTATCGGGATGGGCTCCGCTTTGGCAACCGGGTAAATACCCTGAACCGCTTTTTCAAGCACATCGGTGCAGATGTCGGTACCGAGGATGTCGAACTGGAAATCCGGCACCTCCCTCTGATACTCTTTAAGCACCATGGCAAGGGTATAAGGTTCCTTGCCTGTAGAGCAGCCTGCGCTCCAGATACGCAGCGGCTGGTTGATTCCTGAGCCAAAAGATTCGACCAGAAACGGCAGCGCTGACTGCACCAGATAATCGTAATGGGCCGGTTCACGGAAAAAATCGGTTTTATTGGTGGTCACAACATCAATCAGCTTGACCAGCTCTTCGGTTGATTCCCCTTCAGAGAAAACCAGGTCGGCATAGTCCTCAAATGTATGTAGATTATGAGCACGCAAACGTTTGCGCAAACGGGCTTCAAGCATGCTCCGTTTATGTGCTGGCAATTTAATACCACACTGGTCGTAAACCAGCTTGCTGAACCGGTCAAAGTCTTTGTCGGTCAGAGAGGCATCAAACCGCTTCAGTGCAGGATTGCTATCGCGGGAAGCTTCAGTCATTTGGCAAATCCTCGCAAAGTTCTATCCCCCCAGGACCATCTTGACCACTTTAAGTAACTGTTCCGGCTTGAAGGGTTTCACAATCCAGCCCGAGGCACCGGCCTCACGACCAGCCAGTTTTTTCTCTTCGGAAGATTCGGTTGTCAGCATGACAATCGGCGTAAAACGATGTGAACCCTTCTCACGGACCTTTTTGATCAACTCAAGTCCATCCATGTTCGGCATGTTCAGATCGGTAATCAGCATGTCAACCTGAGCATCTGTCAGCTTGTTCAATGCATCAATACCATCCTCCGCTTCGATAACATCAAAACCAGCATTCGCCAGACTCATCTGTAAAACCTGACGTACAGTCTCGGAATCATCAACAACCAGAATACATTTCGCCATAATCATCCCTAGTGCATTAAAGTTCAGTGGCTCTTAAAAGATATTGAGCTTCAGGTTTGTGTGATCGCGAATGTTAAAAATAATACATTTACAGCACAAAAGCAAAACTATGTTCGTAAAAAACAGGAGATCGCAGTAGACAACAGACTATCTTTGCAAGGAGGGCCCGCTGTGATACCCTTATATTCATTTTATGTCATCAATATGATTTCACTTTGGAGGGGCCGTTCATTATGCAACGATATTTAACTATGAGTAACACCATTCACCTTTACCTGACGTTTATTTTTCTCTTTTTCTCTACCCTTCCGGGGTACGCTGCCGAACTGACCCAGCGGGATTGGATGGTCACACTGGTCGACACAGTCGGCTGGTCATACGGCCTCCCCGATGAACCACAAGATCCTGATTACATCAACATTCTGACCGGTAATCGAGAACTCCGCTTTGAAGCAGAAAATGTTTACTCTAAGGATGAGGACAATGTTTCAGTCATGTCCTTTCAAAACTTCGGCGTCTTCGGTGGCAGTGGTTGGTTGCATGGCACCAGAAAACCGACAGTAGTACATTTAAGAGTTTCCCTGCCGATCAGCGGCGAATATAAAATGCATGCGCACATACGTCAAGTGGGGCATCAGTTTTCCATTAACGGAACAGTTACTGAGGTAGATGCTAACCCCGAATTTACCTTGGTCTCTATCGGCACTTTCCAGTTGCAATCCGGTGCCCAGGAAATCATTGTCACTCTGCCTCCGGGCGGTTCCATCGACTACATCACCCTCAAAGCACCGAACCTGGCGGCCATCACTCCGGACGAGGGGTGGCAACCAGATGAGTCCCTGACATGGGGGGTCATTCAGACCACCATGTTGCAATTATTGGATCTGGCAGAGCTATTTCCGAGCAGCACAACACCTCTGGTTTTCGAAGCCGAAGAACTCGATCAGGACGAAATCAAGGTTGTCAGCATCCCTCATCTTGGCCATCCCAGCGGCGGTAAATGGCTACGCACTGGCCCGCTCCCAGCTGAAGCAAAATTTCCAATCGAACTGGCTGAAAGTGGATTTTACGACCTCTCGTTACGGGTCATGGGCAACCCGATCACCATCTCCGTTGGTGGCCATCAAGAGATCAGCCTTGCGGCAAAATCTTACCTGGATGACTATACATTCAATTCTCTCTTCCTCTTTGCTGGCAACAGCATTATATCTTTAGCCCTCCCTCCGGGCGGCGGCGTGGATAAGTTAGTCCTTACAGGCAGGCAGATCGACACCGATTTGCTAGAGACTCTGTTCGGGTTTGCGCAACAAATCCAACCCAGCGCCGCAGATCTCGATACCCTCACGACTCTTCTGGCAGCATTCGGCGTCAAGCGATAACTCTTGACACCCTTTGTGCTGCTGGCCGCATATGCGACCGGCATTGCCATGGTGCATTTTATCGCGCCGTGGGACATAACCGGTCAAGGTATAATCATCGGGTTCCTCCTGTTGTTATGGGTGAGTTTTTACCGCTCTCGCGGACAGCATTCTCCATGGGCTTGGATTCCGTTCCTCAGTCTCTTACTGCTTGCCGGTTTTCTGCACGCGTCTCTACAACTTAAACCACCATCGGTTGCTAATCATATCAGTCACTTTGCGGATACTTCCCCGCTGATCTTTGAAGGCACAATCGTTACCATTGAAAAAAGAACCACAGGGGGCTTTCGACTCCTTATAGAGATGCGCAAGGTCATGCAGAAACAAGACATGGCCACTGTTTCTGGTGAGATTCTGCTCTACATCAAAAAAGGCGAACTGACAGTTAGACCGGGCCAAATTGTCCGCTGGCGCTCACGTTTACGTCGACCATTCAGTTTTGGCAATCCGGGAGAGTTTGACTATCCGCTTTATCTGGCAGCACGTGGCATTTTTACCACCGCGTTTATCACTCACGCTGAGGATTTGGCGATTCTGGTCAATCATCCGGAGCAACAGAGTAAATCGCTGGATAACTTACGGTACACACTTGCCGCACATATCGAGCAAATCGTGCCCGAAAATGCCGCAGGACTTGTGCAATCACTTTTGCTCGGCATGCGTGGCGGTGTCAGCAAGGAGCAACGTCAACTCCTCTCCGAAAGCGGCGTCGCCCATCTTTTTGCAATCTCCGGGCTGCATTTCGGATTATTGGCACTCTTGCTCTATCAGACAAGCAAGTGGCTCTACACGCGCAGCCAACGCTTGATGCTCTGGTGTCCGCCACAACGGGTTCTACCGGTACTCCTGATCGTGCCTCTGGCAGCGTATCTGTTTTTGACCGGCAACGCCTGGGCCACCCGACGAGCCTTCCTGATGGTTTCCCTCTTTGCCCTGCTCTTTGCAAGGGGTCGTCGCACCCCGACCTTCGCACTTCTGGCCACGGTGGCTCTCTGTCTACTACTTTTTAATCCGTTGGCACTGTTTCAGCCTGGTTTTCAGCTTTCCTTTGCCGGAGTAGCAGGAATTTTAGCCTGGTTGCCTTGCTGGCAGCGCCCACTTGCCAATCTTTCGAAAACACTCCGCTGGCCGCTCACTCTGATTTTGACGACAACAGCCGCGACTCTGGCGACGGCACCGGCAACACTCTGGCATTTTCACCAGTTCGCTCCAGCTGGGCTATTTACCAATCTGATTGCCATTCCATTAATTGCCTGGGGTGCTGTCCCCGTGGGACTGATCAGCATGGCGATCTTGCCTTTTTCCACCCTGCTTGCTGACTGGGGTCTGTTGTTCTCTGCCAAGTTAGTGATGATTGCAATCAATCTGGTTTCTCTTATCTGCCAGTGGCCTGGATTAGCAGCCATTCCGTATTACCTCACAACCGCGACTCTGATTCTTCTGATCGGATTCATCTTGATACTACTGCCCTTTGGCAGAGAGAAGCGCCACTGGCTTTGCCGGCTGGCCATTCTGTTAACAAGTTTAGGAGGAGCCTGGCTGACACAACCGCAAATTGCAGATTTTCAGGTCACTGCCTTAAGCGTCGGTCAAGGTGATGCGACTCTGGTTTCTCTGACTGGTGACATCCACTATTTAGTTGATGGCGGAGGTCTGCCCGGTTCGAGCATCGACCCTGGAGAGCAATTAATCGCACCGGCACTTGGCCGCATGGGTATTGATCATCTACAGGGAGTTATCCTCACACACAATCATCCTGACCACAGCTCTGGTCTGACCTATATTCTGCGCCGTTTATCGGTTGACAATTTTTACTTTGCGGGAGAACTTGCCAAGCTCACACCGGAGTTGTTGGAGGTCTTACAACAACGTAATGTGACTGTTCATCGTATTGATGAAGGCTGGACTCATCTGCATGAAGGCTGGACTCATCTGCATGAAGGCTGGCTCCATCCACAAAAGAGTTCAAAACAGATGTTCAGTCTCTTTGCCCCACGGCAAAACTCTCGAGACATAAATGAGCGTTCAATCGCCATCTTTGCCGGTAATCAGCAAGACGGGGTTTTGTTGACTGCAGATTTGGGCAAGAGAGGTCTACAGCAACTGAGTGCAGCAGAGCTTCCCGGTCGAGCATCACTTCTTAAACTGCCTCATCACGGCAGTCGTCATGCTCGGCCAGAGTTATATCTCGACTGGCTACAGCCTTCAGCAGCTTTCGTCTCGTCGGGACGCGGTAATTCTTATGGCTTCCCTCATCAGCAAACCATTGAGGCTTGTACGGTACAACAGATTCCCCTTTTCAGAACTGACCAGGAGGGTATGCTGACTTTTCACATCGACAACGGTCAGTGGCGGACGCAAGACGGCAGGGCTTTATAATTGACTCATTTCAAGGAGTTTGGTAGCTTAAAAGCTTCTTAAACTTGGGACCTGACTATGCTAAAGCCAAAGATTCTGATTGTTGATGATGAGGTTTTCTTCCGGCGTCTCCTCACCGAGATTCTCTCCGAAGGCGACTTGTATGAGATTGAAGCGGTCAGTTCCGGCAAGGAAGCGCTTGACTACCTGACTCATAAACAGGTCGATGTCATCCTGACCGACATGGTCATGCCTGATATCTGCGGTCTGGAACTGATCCGCCGCACTCGTTCCCTCGATCCTGCTCCAGACATCATCCTCGCCACCGGCAACGCCACCGTAGAATCAGCCATACAAGCCTTGAAAAGTGGCGCGCGCGATTATCTGCTCAAACCATGCAATCCGGAACAACTCCGTCATACCATAAAGGCCTGTGTTGAACAGCGCCGCGTGATAGCCGAGAATGACCTACTCCATAGTCAGATACGTCTTTACCAGAAAGGACAGCATCTTTCCAGCCAACTAGATGTTGAAACACTTTTCCAGGAATCTTTAAAAACCCTGCTGAACGAGCTCGGTCATGGCCGCGGTCTGGCCTATGTGTCAAACCAGAACAGCATCAGCCATATCGGTGCTAACGGTTTTGAGGATGAGCAGGCCAGACAGTTGGCCGAATTACTGGTCGAGAGAACAACCCAGATGGAGAAGGCAGAAAGTCTACAGGTTGCTGACTGTCCAGAGATGGCTGAAAGGTTCAAGGATCTGTCTTCCCTTTGGATCTTTCCAATGAACGGAGAGAATCAGGAACATGGCGCTCTGGTCCTTTGCAATCCAAGTGACTCCGAGTTACCGGATTCTCTTCCAAGAGAAAGCCTGACCTTCCTGGCCGACCAGGTCGCACTCGGCTTCCGCAATGCCTGCCAATATCAAGGAACCCGTGAGCTCATCTACACGGATGATCTCACCGGGCTTCATAACCATCGCTATCTGCACATTGCCCTCGAACAGGAGATTCGCCGTTCAGAGCGTTATGGTCTGGAATTTTCCCTGGCCTTCATCGACCTGGACCTCTTTAAAGGCATCAACGATAAGCACGGGCATCTGGTCGGCAGCGGAGTGCTTCGCCAGATTGGAGAGGGGTTGCGCGAATGCGTACGTGATGCCGATACTCTGTTTCGTTATGGCGGCGACGAATTTACCGCCTTGCTGGTAGAAACCGACACACGTGGAGCCAAGATCGTTGCCGAGCGTATTCGCTCTGCGATTGAGGAGGTCGACTTCTCCACGGGCAAAGGCATAACCACTCATTTGACGGCGACAGTGGGCCATGCCACCTACCCGATTCACGCGTCAACCAAGGAGGATATGATTGACCTTGCTGACAAAGCGATGTATCTGGGCAAAAATGACCGCAACGTTGCCAAGAGCGCCTCGGAGATTCGCACAATCTGAGATACCACCCCCTGATTGCTTTACCCCTCATCAATGCTCCCCACCTAAAACGAACAGCTAAGAATCTAGTGCGAAAAGACCGACAACTCCAGTTAGTGGCTATCCGGAAACTCCGGATGGGCACAAGTGTAGTTTTCGATTTGGAAACGAGCAATTTTTCGCAAGGTCAAGAAAATCAAGCATTTGAGCGGAGGCGTAGTACTTTACGCCGCACAATCATAATGTGCAGATTGCCGCAGAGATTGCGGGAAAGGGCCGTTTCCAGACGAAAACCAGTTAATGGGTTGACGGACTGCACAAGAACGAGTAAAAAACCTACTGTGTTAGAATTTGAGGTTACAACCAAAGCGTTTAACTTTGCGTCTTGCTATATTTCCTTTGCGCCTTTGCGTTACGCCTTTTCATATTCGATTGAAAGTATCGGAGTATTTATTCCATGAACATTACTGGCATCAAAGGTATGAATGACATTCTGCCCGGTGACATTGAAACCTGGCAGCATCTTGAAGAACAGGCTCGGCAGGTTTTTGGTGCTTTCGGCTACCGGGAAATTCGTGTGCCGGTCGTCGAAAAAACCGACCTGTTCTGCCGCTCGATCGGTGAGACTACTGATATCGTTGAAAAGGAGATGTACACCTTCAGCGACAAAGGTGGCACTTCGATGACTTTGCGCCCGGAAGGCACGGCTCCCGTTATGCGTTCCTTCATTCAGCATAAACTTTATGCTCAGGATCCGGTTTCAAAGCTTTATTACATCGGCCCGATGTTCCGTCACGAACGTCCGCAGAAAGGCCGTTATCGTCAGTTTCACCAGATCGGTGCAGAAGTAATCGGCGTTGATGATCCCAAAATAGACGCCCAGGTTCTGGCCATGCTCAGTCACTATTTTGCGACGACCAAGATTCCCGATGTCGCCCTGCAAATTAATTCACTCGGGTGTCCAGAATGTCGTCCTGACTACCGCGAAGCTCTGATCAAATTTCTCGAACAGCGCCTCCAAGCGCTTTGTGCTGATTGTCAGCGTCGCTACACCAGTAACCCCCTACGTGTTCTGGACTGTAAAGTCCCTGGCTGCAAGGAAGCAACAATCGAAGCTCCTGCTATGCTCGAGAACCTCTGTATTGGCTGCGACACACATTTCAACCAGGTCAAGGAACATCTCGACGCGTTGTCGGTGGACTACACGGTCAATCAGCGCATGGTGCGAGGACTTGATTACTACACCAAGACAACTTTTGAGATGATTACCGGTAGCCTCGGCGCACAAAATGCAATTGCCGCTGGTGGCCGTTACGATGGTTTGATCAAAGATCTGGGCGGTCCAGCGCTGCCAGGCATTGGCTTTGCCATCGGCCTGGAGCGCCTGGCCTTGCTGCTTGGCGAGCAGAGAATTGCCCCACCTCGCCCGGAACTCTTTATTGCAACCTTGGGAGAAGCAGGAACCAAAGCCGGCTTTGCCCTGCTGACCAGCCTGCAACGCCAGGGCATTCTGGCCGAGATGGAATATACTGGCAAAAGTCTTAAAGCCCAGCTTCGCCGTGCCGACAAGTTGAATACCCGCCGGGTTCTGATCCTTGGTGAAGACGAACTGGAACGCGGAGTTGCGCAACTGCGCTACATGGATGAAAGTAGCCAGGAAGAAATTGATCTGAACGGGCTCGAAAGCCGGCTGCTTAGAGAAATTAATAGCGAGACTAATGGCGCTTGACGCTCCTGATAGGCGTCGATATAATGACCGCTTGCCTTAACTGGGAAGCATTGACTAAGGCGAGCGCATACCACATTCATTTTAAGGAGTTATACCCTTGAGCGACATACTCGGAGACTGGAAAAGAACTCACTTCTGCGGCGAGCTACGCAAAGAAGACATTGGCAAGCAGGTTTGCATCATGGGTTGGGTACACCGACGACGCGACCACGGTGGTCTGATCTTTATCGACCTGCGTGACCGCACCGGCATCGGCCAACTCGCTCTTGATCCGGATCGCGATCCGGAAGCACATGCCAAAGCAGAAGCGATTCGCAACGAATTTGTCATTGCTGCCATAGGCACCGTCTCCCCCCGTCCGGAAGGAACGGTCAATTCGAAGATGCCGACAGGTGAAGTCGAAATTGAGATCAACGAGCTACGCATTCTCAACGCCGCGAAGACTCCGCCCTTCATGCTTGATGAATTTACCGAAGTTGCCGAGAATCTGCGTCTCAAATACCGTTATCTCGATTTGCGCCGTGAAGGAATTCAGAAAAACCTGATCATGCGCCATAAAGTGGCCCAAACAGTTCGCAAC
This sequence comes from Deltaproteobacteria bacterium, assembly GCA_024279915.1. Lineage (GTDB taxonomy): Bacteria > Desulfobacterota > Desulfuromonadia > Desulfuromonadales > BM103 > M0040. The sequence goes on along the minus strand of JAJRRB010000044.1, from coordinate 966 downwards.
TACCTGACTGAAAAAGGCTTTCTGGAAATAGAAACACCGATGTTGACCAAGAGCACCCCTGAAGGTGCCCGTGATTACCTGGTTCCGAGTCGGGTCAACCTCGGCAATTTTTACGCTTTACCGCAATCCCCACAGATTTTTAAACAGCTGCTCATGGTATCTGGCTTCGACCGCTACTTCCAAATCGTCAGATGTTTTCGCGATGAAGACCTGCGTGCAGACCGCCAGCCGGAATTTACTCAGATCGACTGCGAGCTCTCCTTTGTTGACCGTGATGACATCATGTCGATCATGGAGGGAATGATGTCGACTGTTTTCAAATCGGCTATTGATGTTGATATATCGATACCTATACCACGCATGAGCTATGCCGAAGCGCTTGACCGTTTCGGTGTCGACAATCCCGACCTGCGCTTCGATATGGAACTGATCAATATTACAGATATTGTCAAAGGCTGTGGTTTCAAGGTTTTTGCCAGCGTCGCCGAGAGTGGTGGCCTGGTTAAAGCAATCAACGCCAAGGGCTGCGCAACCTTCTCCCGCAGGGAACTCGATGAGTTGACCGACTTCGTTGGCATCTACGGTGCCAAGGGGATGGCCTGGGTTAAGATCCAGGAAGACGGCAAATGGCAATCACCAATCGCTAAATTCTTTACCGATCAGGAGCTGGCTGATATCGGTGCCGCCCTTGATGCACAACCTGGCGACCTGCTGCTCTTCGGTGCGGACACACCAGCGATCACTAATGAAGCTCTCGGCCGCCTGCGTGGCCATCTGGGCAACAAGCTGGGACTCGCTGACCCGAACGATTACAAATTTGTCTGGATCACCGACTTCCCGCTTCTGGAATGGGACGCTGAGGCAAATCGCCACGTGGCTGTCCATCATCCTTTTACTGCACCACTTGATGAAGACATCCCTCTCCTCGACACCGATCCCGGCAAAGCCCGCGCTAAAGCTTACGAT
>JAJRRB010000043.1 GCA_024279915.1 Deltaproteobacteria bacterium | reverse complement strand
CTCTCCTCGCCCCTGGTTGCCTCCGATTGATCAGCCTGCTCCAGGTATGGATACTCAGTTGAATCACTTAGCTTGGCGGTTCCGGTAAAAAGATCGTATGGCTGCTAACAATTTTCGATAACGGTGGATGAGGTAAGAACAAAATATGACAGATCAGGATTATGCTGCCAAAGAGCAGCAATTCGAAGCAATTGAATGCCAGCATGGCGGCTATTGGCGTCATGATTTTATCGATCACGCCTACCTTTATAATCTCTATTTTCCGCCAGAGCGTTTTTTCAAACAGTTGACCAGCCAGATTCATGAATTAGTGTTGAACTACCCTGTGGCTCAGAATGTCCTGGCCGGGTTAGTGGGCACTTTGATCAATCAACCACCGGAACGGGTTGTGGTTGGCAACGGGGCGGCAGAGTTGATCAAGATCGTCTCCGGTCATCTCGCCAAAAAACTTATTGTTCCGGTTCCATCGTTCAACGAATATGCTAATGCAGCACCGACTGAAAACGTCATTGAGTTTGTGCTCGATGCTCCGTCCTTCCAACTGGACGTGGATAAATTCGCAGCAGAAGCTATCCGCTGCAAGGCCGACATTGCGGTGGTTGTATCGCCGAACAACCCGACTTCGCTGTTGGTGCCGAAAGCCGATTTGATTCGCTTACTGGACAAGCTGGCCGCGCACGACTGCATGCTCATCGTCGATGAATCTTTCATCGACTTTGCAAGGAATCGTGACCGGGAAACTTTGGAAGGGGATATCGCCAACTATCCGAATCTTGCGATCTTCAAGAGTATGAGTAAGGCTTTCGGTATCTGCGGCCTGCGCATCGGCTATATGCTGACGGCCAACGCCCTCTTTGCCGATCAGGTTCGTCAGGGGCTGCATATCTGGAACCTCAACGGCTTTGCTGAAACTTTTCTGGTTCATGCTCCCGAATACCAGCAGGAGTTTCTTGCCAGCTGCGATCTGGTACGAGCGGATCGAGACCAATTCTATCAGGACCTCTGTGGCATCAGTGGTCTGACAGTCTATCGACCTGATGCCAATTATATCTTCTGCCGTCTTCCCGACCATGCTCCTTCCGGCCCCGAAGTGGCCCGCAGATTGTTTGTAGAGCACAATATCTACATCAAGCACTGTCAGGGCAAGACCATGCCTGAATCTGACCGTTACATCCGTATTGCCAGCCGCACCCAGCCCGAAAACAAAATTGTGACTGAGGCCTTAGGTGGAATTATCGATCCGAAGAAAATAACATGAGTGAATCTCCATCGACGCCCAAGGCCATACTTTGCTACGCAAAAGATCTGCCGAACATCTGTTCGTTGGCCGGGCTTCTTGCCGCAATCCTCGGCATCTATTTCGCTTTTCTGGGTAATTTTCCAGCCGCGATGATCGGCTTGCTCTGGGCAGTCTTTTTTGACTGGAGCGATGGCATTATTGCCCGTCGGATGAAAGGTCGAACCAAGGAGCAGGGGGAGTTTGGTGGCCAGCTCGACTCGCTGATCGATATTGTCAGCTCCGGTATCTGCCCCGCTGTTATCCTGTTGAGCTATGGCAATTTCAGCCCCTGGTACATCCCTGGAGCCTTTATCATTGTCGCCGTTGGAGTTATCCGGCTAAGCTATTTTAATGTCTTCGGCCTGGTGGATAAATCAACCTACTGGGGGTTGGCGCTCGACAATAATGTTATTATCCTGACCTTTCTGTTCCTCTTTGATGGTCTGGTCAGTCCTGCGGTTTTCGGCTGTGTTCTCTATGCTCTACTGATGACTCTGGCCGCCCTCAACGTGGCCCCGATCAAGACCCCTAAATTTGCTCGCCGCTGGTATTACGCCATCACCGCTTACACGCTGGTGCTGACTTTGGTCTATGGCTGGAAGTTGCTCTGTCCCGCCGGTTAACCAGTTAAAAACCACAAAGTTCCCCCAATATCAATCTATTCTCAACCGGAGTCCTTAAGTGACAGACCTGCACCCCATAAGAACCACTATTTCAGACAATAAAGACGAACTGGTTGTTTATGCCGCCGATAACTTTTCTCAGTTTCCGCGTCGTGATGCCACAGTCACTTCAAAATGTGACCGCGCCCTGGCATCAGCACGTGCTGATGATCTGGTGGTTTTACGTGGCGAACTGGATCAGGACTATCACCGCTGGCTGCGCTCCCATAGCTTGGGATCTGACCATGTCGTCGCATATAACATGCCGCATGGTGGCGAGACACTCTCAGAATTGATTGTGGCAAACCCGGAACCGGTTAAAAAAGTGATCAGCGAAATGGGCAGAAAACCTGTCTACGTTCCCTGGTTTTCGGCGCACATGGAAGCCGCAGCGGCCAAAGCCCTTGGTGCTGACCTTTTCGGCGCTACGGAAGCCGATACGCTGAAACATAACGACAAGGCGATCTTTAAGACGTTGTGTCAGAAACTTAAGGTGCCGGTTGTCGATGGCGTTTCCTTTGTCATGGAGCCAGAGAATAGCAACAATTTCCAGCAGATGAAGATTCTGGTTGAACGTTATCGCTCAACCCACGGCACGGTCATCATCCGTGGCACTCTGGGTGAGGCCGGCATGTCGTTATACAAGACTAAAGGGGATGATCTTGCCGAACTGTACCAGACCATTGCCTTAAGTGGTGAGAAGGTCATTCTCATTGAACCGTTCCTGAATGTCACCTCCACCCCGAATGACCAATGGGTTGTCGGTCGGGATGGCAGGATCACCCATATCGGCATGATTGAGCAGCTCTGTGAGCGAGGGATGGTGCATATCGGTAGTTTGAAGGGGAATGGTCCTTCGCCGCAAGTTTTTGATACTGTCAAGCAGACATCGCTGAAAATCGTAACCGAAATGGCCGAGTCCGGATATCGCGGAGTGACCGGTTTCGATTATATTGCCGCGGAGGAAGGAATCTTCCCGGTTGAGAATAATGCCCGCTTCAATGGCTCTTCCTATGTGAATATCATCGTTCATAACATTGAAGAGTTGCTGGGGGCTGTTCCCATCTGGAAGTTCATCAAAATCAAGACAGCACCCTGCACTTTTATTGAATTGCGCAAACGGATCGATTCCGTCCTCTATGATGGCAGTAAATTGAATTCCGTTTTTCCTTTCAACTGCGAAGACTTATCACGTACCGGGAACTTTGCTGTAATCCTCTTGGCCGAAGATATGGATCAGCTTCACATGCTTGAAATGTCATTGAAAGAACTCGGGGTTAAGAGGGATTGGTCTCCAGAACGGTTAGACCCTGAGCCTATTCAGGAATATGCGCAATGTCAATAGTGCCAAAGCTGAAGTGCGGGGGTTATGGACTGGTTCTCTTTGCAATGAGGTTAGGACGACTTTCTGTGGATTTCTCGCAAGTTGTTCCAGCAGTAATCCTCAGATCACCTTAGGTTATCCGAGGCGTCCAATATCAACAGATAATGCAAACAGAGCAGGTTGAATAAACCCCGGCATGATCACATCATTCTTCTACTGATCTTCGCACCTCCGGCGCAATACCACCCTTGCTTTTTCATCCCACAAGCAGCATAATCGCCACGTTTCTGAACAGGAGCTAATGCATTTATGGGATGTCATGTTTAAATTCGTCAACAACCTCAAAATTCGCTGGAAAATGACCGTCGTTGTTCTGCCACTGGTGTTGATCCCGATTTTCGTGGTTGGTACGGTGGTTGGCCTAATCGCCTATCATCAGGCCCATCTCGGCATTACTCAAACCAGCATGGACGATCTCGACCATCTGGCCGCATTCACCATTGACCTGCTCGACTCACACAATCAACAGTTCCAAGTCTACCGCGAAGACAAGAAAGCCAGGACAGAACAAGAGCTGGCAAGTCTGACCAATTTTGCTTACAGCATGGTCGAAGCCGAGGACAAACTGTATAAAAACGGTGATATTGACCTTAGCAGTGCCAAACAAGCGGCACGCAGTGCTTTGAAAAGGGTTCAGATCGGCGAGACCGGCTATATCTATGCGATGACCAGCAAGGGCGACCTGACGGTACACATCGCCAGAGAAGGTGAAAATGTCTACAACGAAACGGATGAAGACGGCAGACACTTCATCCGTGCCATGTGCAAAGCAGCCACCAAGACCTCGCCGGGGAGACTCCTGACAATCGTTTATCCTGGGCGCAACGCGGAGTTAGGCGACATCACACCTCGACAAAAGATGGTGGTATATCGTTACTACGAACCCTGGGATTGGATCATTGCCACAGGGGGCTACCTTGACGAGTCCTATGATAATCCAGCTGCTGAGCAGAAAGCCTTTGCAAAACTTAAGGCCAGAATCAATGCAAAACAGGTTGGCCAGACCGGTTACATCTACTGTATGGATCGCAAAGGAACTCTGACCATTCATCCCGAGGGCGAAGGCGAAAATATCTACTCCTCTAAAGATTCCAATGGCACCCCTTTCATCGAGCAGATGTGTAAACAACGTGAAGGCTGGATTCACTATCCCTGGCAGAATCCAGGTGAAGACAAACCTCGCCGCAAAATCGTCCGTTATCTGTACTATCAACCATGGGACTGGATCGTCGCCGTCGGTTCCTACGAAGATGAGTTTTATCAAGAAGCCAATCTGATCAAGGGGCGAATTCTGACTAGTATTGCAGCTATTTCCATTGTGGTTGCTATCCTGGCTATGCTGATGGTCTTTCTTGCCGCCAAGGTTCTCTCCGATCCAATCCGGCACATGACAGCGGTTATTCGTGACATTAAGCGTGGCCAGTTCCAGCGCAAAATGGAGATCGACAGCCGTGATGAACTTGGTGAGCTGGCAGTAACCTTTAACCGCATGACCAGAAACCTGCAGCACAACAGGGAACTTGAGGCCAGCCTCGCCCAACAGGGCAAGATGGCGTCGCTGGGTGTTCTTTCATCAGGGGTGGCTCACGAGATCAACAATCCACTCGGCGTTATCCTCGGTTACGCTGGCTATCTTGAGAACAAGATCGACCCGGAAGATCCCAACCATCATTTTATCCATGAGATCAAACGCGAGAGCAAACGCTGTAAAAAAATCGTTCAGGATCTGCTCAATTATGCACGCACACCGCAACCTGAATTTGCTGAAACGAACCTGAATCAGTTACTCGACCAGATCGTCAGTTTTGCAACCAACCATACCGACCTGCATGGGGTGAAAATCGTCAAGAAGTTCGATGAAGGGTTACCATCGTTCTCGATTGACGGCGACCAGATTCGCCAGGTTGCAATCAACCTGATTCTGAATGCCGGAGCCGCAATGGCAGACGGCGGCCATCTCAATATCAGCACCATCCGTGAGGAAGATAATGTTGTTATCACCTTTGTCGACACTGGCAGCGGCATTGATGAAGACGATCTTGAACGTATTTTTGAGCCCTTTTACACAACTAAGGATCGCGGCACCGGCCTCGGCCTGGCGATCACCAGACAGATTATCGAACAACACCACGGCAGCATCCAGATGACCAGCCGTCTCAACCAGGGCACGACCGTCACCATTCGGTTACCGCTCGTAAGGGAGGAATTTTGATGGCTTCACAACGCATCATGTTGATCGACAATGAAGCTGGCCTCTGCCGCATGATGGAGGCAGTGCTCAAGGATCAGGGTTATCAAATTAAAAGTTTTACCCGACCGGTCCAGGCCATTGCGGAATTCACTGCTGGCGATTATGACCTGATTATCAGCGACATCAAGATGCCGGAGATGGATGGTCTCGAAGTACTGCAACATGTGCGCAACCGCGACCCCGAAGTGCCGGTCATCATGATTACTGCCTACGCCACAGTGGAGATGTCGATCCAGGCATTGCGACGTGGTGCTTACGATATGCTGACCAAGCCTTTCGAACCAGACGAGTTGATCTACAGGGTTAAAAATGCTCTGCAGCATCACGAGCTGGTGGAAGAGAATCGTGACCTGCGTGAGGAGCTGTCGGGACAATTCAAATTTGAAAAGATTATCGGTGCCTCACCGGAGATCCGAGCCTTGCTGGAAAAAGTAGCCAAGGTGGCGGTACGTGGCACATCGGTGCTGATTACCGGCGAATCGGGCACCGGCAAAGAGCTGATTGCCCAGGCCATTCACCACAACTCGCCCCGCCGTAACCATCGTTTTATCGCTGTCAACTGTGGAGCTCTGCCGGAATCCATTCTGGAGAGTGAACTCTTCGGTTACCGCAAGGGCGCCTTTACAGGAGCACTGGAGAATCGCAAAGGCCTGCTTGAGGCTGCCAACGGCGGCACTCTCTTCCTTGACGAAGTTGGCAATCTGCCGCTCAGCATGCAGAAGACGCTGTTACGTTTTCTGCAAGAGCAGGAGTTCTGTCGCCTGGGCGACACCACCCCCACCAAGGTGGATGTACGTATTATTTCAGCAACCAACTCAGACTTAAGCGCCGAAGTTACAGAAGGTATTTTCCGCGAAGACCTTTTTTATCGTCTTAATGTCATCAACCTGCACCTGCCACCATTACGCGAGCGTCAGGACGACATCCCCCTTCTGTCCACTCATTTTATTCGTGAGCAGAACATCAAGTTCGGCACCGAATTCAAGGGGTTGACCCCTGAAGCGATGGAAGCTCTGCGCTCTTATGCATGGCCTGGCAATATTCGTCAGCTCTGTAACGTTATCGAGGCAACCATGGCTATCGCTGACGGCAACTTCATCGGCCTGCCGGAATTGGCTCAATTGATCGAAACCGACCAGGCCGGACAGAGTGCGAACCAGGCGGATTACACCTCGGCTCTCAGCAGATTTGAAACCGACTACCTGACCCGCCTGCTGCGTAAACACAACGGCAATGTCGAAGACGCTGCCGCAGAAGCTGGCATGAACATGGCGACCATCTACCGCAAACTGAAGAAATATAGGATTAACAAGAAGGAGATTGAAAAAAGTTAAAAGGAAAGGCTCTGTTAGCGTTCTGTGTTGATAGTGTGCCTTTTGAATATGTCGGTCTATAGTGGTAGCGTGACAAGAAATCATCCAGGATTGACCCTTCTTAGCTGCTGACACAACTTCTAGGACAACCCTATAGTCAGTGGGATATAATGAAAATATAGCTTCTTGCTTTTTTCTTGCAAACTCCCAATAAGGGAACTATAGTTCCCGATATGGGAACGATAAAGAGCAATACACTCGGTTTGGGCGATGTGCTTTTCTCCAAAACGCAGCGACAAGTGCTGTCCCTTTTGTTTGGCAACCCCGACAAAAGTCTCTATGCCAATGAAATTGTCAGGTATGCGAGAGTGGGGATAGGCTCAGTACAGCGCGAGCTAGAGAAACTTTCAAATGTAGGGCTGTTAACCATCGAGAAAAAAGGTAATCAGAAGCACTACACGGCCAACCGCAAGTCACCAATCTTCGAAGAGCTTAGAGGTGTTGTACAGAAAACATTTGGTTTGGCTGATGTGATCAGGAAGGCCTTAGATGAGTTAAGAGGTAGAGTGGAACTCGCCTTTATTTACGGATCTGTAGCAAAAGGAACGGACAAGGCCAATAGTGATGTAGACGTGATGATTATCTCTGATCAATTGTCTTACTCTGAGATATTGGCATCCGTTGCTCCTGTCGAAGCTAATATAGGCAGGCCTGTAAATCCCACAATCTACACGACTAAAGAATTTAAGGATAAAATCCAGTCAGACAACAGCTTTGTGACGAGGGTTGTCACTCAGCAAAACATCTACTTGATAGGTTCTGAAGATGACATCCCAACAGTTTAAGAATCTGGTCGATATTGGCCAATTAAAAGAGGAACCAGGCGATCAAGGAGAATTTGACGGCTTGGCTCATTCTGGAAGGTTGCGTCTCAATGATGCACGGCTCGAAGTCTTGTCAATCGAAAGCCAATTTGACCTTGCTTACAATGCTGCACATGCGCTTGCTTTGGCCGCTTTGCGCTGGAAGGGTTATCGTTCAGATAACCGTTATATAGTTTTCCAGTGTTTACCCCACACGTTGGGGGTAGGTCCTGAAGTCTGGCGAGTTCTGGCGCACTGCCATAACTTACGAAATCGAGGGGAGTATGAAGGGTTTCTCGAAATAAATGAACGGCTGGTAGTTGATTTGATTCAAGCAGCAGAAGTCGTATTCAGCGAAGTTGATAAGTTGGGGAACATCCCTTAACTTGACTCAATCACTAGTCTCCGTATCATGAAGTCGGGTGTGTCAGTCGGAGGGTATGTAGGAATTGCACATTAAAGCCGATTTCAACTCTCATTAGCCGCTGACACAACTTATGAGACAGTCTGAGTTTTGACGTTTCTGCTCAATCAGTGTATATTGCCGAGTGTGTCAATTGCTTGGTGTATGAGAATCTCAGGGGGATTATGACTGATAACTACAAGCCATCCGTACAACTGCGGGTGGCTTTTTTTGTTATAGGTTGTGAAATCAATTAAGACAATAATAACCTCTATACTATTAACGCTTTTGCCGTTGCTGTCTTTCGGGGCAGGAGGCAACCTACTCCTTAGCCACGGGACGAAGATATATAATTACAGAATTGAACAAGAGGATATTGTCGGAGAAATAAATCTCAGTACAGCAGGTACTTTCTCAGCAGTCAGCGGAGACATTTTGTTTTCCGATGGAGCTAAAATCTATCTTTACAGTAGTGAGAAAAAGGTAGAGCTAAGAAACGGGAATTACCCAACGGCAATAGAAGACGGGAAGTTCTTTTTTGTTAACAGGGAAGCTGACGGAGATTATTTGTACGTTTCCAACGGTAACGTGAAGCACAAGTTGATTAAGCTAAACATCTTTGTGAAGAGCAAAGATATAACCTTAGTACCAGCATATACGAGAACATTTCTTGGTCCGGTGAAAATGCAGGAGAACCACTACATAGTTCATGGACACGAAAACTCTTTATACACTGTCAATACAGATGAGATGACCTCTTCAACAATAGGCTATGGAGACTGTATCCCCTTTGGATCAAGCAGTGTAGATGAGGTTTATTGCCAGTCAATTTCAGATCATAGATATTTCGTGTTAAACATCGAAACTGGCAATACAAAGCCAGTCAGTCTTAAAGAACATTACAACATAGTAAGGTACATCAAAGAGATTGACTCTTTCGTTGTAACCGCAGTTGAAGGGGGCTTTAGTGGTGAGTCATACCCTGCCTATTTGATTGATGCAAAGACTGGTAGGAAATCAAAGCTACTAGACAACCACCGTATCGACTGGGCTGAATATTACAATTAAGCGTCCTACAAACCACGCCAGTGGGACATGCTTTTGAGTGTACTATCCACCATGGTCATGACACACTGCTCGCAACTGATCTTATTGCATATAAAAGAAGAAGACCAATGAGCGACATCGTTATATATCAGTCTGAGGACGGACATACTGGGCTACAAGTCCAGTTGGACCAAGATACTGTCTGGTTGACTCAGAAGCAGATGGCTGAGCTGTTTGACAAAGACGTTAGAACTGTCAATGAGCATCTGAAAAATATTTTTAAAGAGGATGAGTTGGATGACGATTCAGTTGTCCGGAAATTCCGGATAACTGCCACTGATGGCAAATCCTATAATACAGGCCACTACAATCTCGACGTCATTATCTCCGTAGGGTATCGAGTAAAGTCTATTCAGGGTACAAGGTTTCGCCAGTGGGCCACCCACACTCTTCGTAGCCACATAGTTGATGGCTATACAGTCCACCAGCAACGCCTAGAAGAACAGGCGCAAAAATTTGTTGGGTTGCAAAAAGTAGTCGAACTCTTGTCACGTACGCTAGAGCAGCAGCAACTGATCAGCGATACTGGACAAGACGTGTTGCAAGTCATCACCGCCTACGCCTACGCTCTAACCACCCTAGACCGTTACGATCACGGCAGCTTGGAGGTAGAGGCGACTAGCGGCCCGGCAAGTTTCATGCTGCATTATGATGAAGCTATCTCAATCGTGCAGTCGATGAAAGACGATTTCGATGGCCTCTTCGGTCACGAAAAGGACCAAGGCTTTAAGAGCGCCCTTGGTGCCATCTATCAGACCTTTGATGGCAAGGACGTCTATATTAGCATCGAGGAGAAAGCCGCCAACCTATTTTACTTCATCGTCAAGAACCACGCCTTCACCGACGGCAACAAGCGCATTGCCGCCGCTGTCTTTATCTACTTTTTGGCGCGCAACGGTATTCTCTATCGCCCTGACGGGAGCAAGCGTCTGGCCGACAATGCACTGGTAGCGCTCACACTTCTGATCGCCGAGAGCAGACCGGAAGAGAAGGATTCAATCGTTAAGGTTATTGTTAATCTGATCAATCAAAGCAATGATTGACAATAAGCCGGTGTGTCAGTTGCACGCCGTTGAGACGTAATTAACGGTGTGTCAGGACCGAGGTATTTAGGACGGTATTATGCGGATGACAATAATTTTCATATTGCTACTAACAGTCACAGGATGTGATTGGCTATCTGACGAGTTTGAAGTAATTACTCT
>JAJRRB010000042.1 GCA_024279915.1 Deltaproteobacteria bacterium | reverse complement strand
CTGGTAATGGCCGATGGCGCGTTGCAGCAGATTATCCTGCCGGTCCACGGTAAGGGTTTGTGGTCGACAATGTACGGTTTTATCTCCCTCAACAATGACTTCTCCACTGTGAACGGTTTTGCCTTTTACGAACATGGGGAACCCCCGGGTCTCGGTGGTGAGATCGATAATCCGGCATGGAAAAAGCAATGGCCGGGCAAGAGAATCTATGATGATGCAGGTAACACCCGTATCGAAGTGCTCAAAGGAGTTGTCGACAAAAACTCTGAAAACGCAGTTTACCAGGCAGATGGTCTGGCCGGTGCGACCCTGACCGCGCGCGGTGTCGGCAACCTGCTCAAATACTGGCTGGGCGACAATGGCTACAAACCTTTTCTCGAAACTTTGAAAAAGGAAGGGCTGAAATAATGAGCAAAGCCAAAGATGTTTTCCTTGATCCTATATTCAATAAAAACCCGATCGGGCTGCAGATCCTCGGTATCTGCTCTGCTCTGGCTGTCACCTCCAAACTGGAGACCGTTATCGTTATGTCTCTGGCAGTCACCTTCGTTATCGCCGGTTCCAACGTTTCGGTCAGCTTGCTCCGCCAACAGATCCCCGGCAGCATTCGCATTATCGTCGAGATTACCATTATTGCGACGCTGGTTATCATTGTTGACCAGTTCCTTAAGGCCTATGCTTTCGGCATCAGCAAACAGCTCTCGGTTTTCGTCGGCCTGATCATCACCAACTGTATCGTGCTCGGTCGTGCCGAAGCCTATGCCATGAAGAATCCGCCGGGACTCAGTTTCCTCGACGGTATTGGTAATGGGCTGGGCTACAGCGTGGTGTTGTTGATAGTGGCTTTTTTCCGTGAACTGCTCGGTGCTGGCAAACTGCTCGGGTTCACTATCCTGCCTACCACTAACGAGGGTGGCTGGTATCTAGCCAACGGTCTGATGTTGTTGCCACCGAGTGCTTTCTTTATTATCGGCTTGTTGATCTGGGCTCTGCGCAGCTGGAAAACGGATCAGGTCGAAAAGGAAAATTAGGTGATAGAACACTACCTCAGTCTCCTGATCCGCTCGATTTTTATTGAGAACATGGCACTCGCCTTTTCCTCGGCATGTGTACTTTTCTGGCTGTTTCGAAAAAGGTGGATACTGCTATTGGCCTTGGCATCGCTGTTATTGTGGTGCAAACCATTACGGTCCCGGCCAACAATCTGATTTATCAGTATCTTCTGAAAGAAGGGGCTCTTGCCTGGCTCGGTATGGGAGATACGGACCTCACCTTTATCGGCCTGATCTGCTACATCGGTGTGATTGCCGCAATTGTGCAGATTCTCGAAATGGTGCTCGACCGCTTTTTCCCCTCGCTTTACAATTCACTCGGGATTTTTCTGCCCTTGATCACTGTTAATTGCGCCATTCTTGGTGGTTCTCTGTTCATGGTTGAGCGCGATTATAATTTTTCCGAAAGCATCGTTTTTGGTTTCGGCAGCGGCACAGGCTGGGCGTTGGCGCTAGTCGCTCTAGCCGGTATCCGTGAAAAAATGAAATACTCTGATGTCCCGGCCGGGTTGCGTGGATTGGGGCTCACTTTTATGATCGTCGGCCTGATGGCCATGGCTTTCATGGCCTTTTCAGGTATTCAGTTGTAACGGTAAAGATGATGATTGAAATAGGCTTAGGCGTACTGATATTTACCGGAATTGTGATGCTTCTGGTCGCCCTTATTCTGGTCACCAGATCCTGGTTGATCCCGGCTGGCGAGGTTACTCTGAATATCAATGAGGATGCGGAAAAAAGCCTGTCGGTCGATCCCGGTGACAAACTGCTCGGCGTACTAGGCAACCACGAGATGTTTATCCCCTCTGCCTGTGGTGGAGGAGGAACTTGTGGTCAATGTCTGGTCAAAATCATCTCGGGTGGTGGCGATATCCTGCCGACAGAAACCGCCCATATTAACAAGCGCGAGGCAAAAGAAGGATACCGACTCTCCTGTCAGGTTAATGTTAAGCAGGACATGAATCTGGAACTGCCAGCCGAGATCTTTTCCATCAGCAAATGGGAATGTCGTGTGCGCTCCAACGAGAGCCGTTCAACCTTTATCAAGGAACTGGTTCTGGAGTTACCGGAAGGGGAAGATTTGGACTTCCGTGCAGGCGGTTATATCCAGATTGATGCGCCACCGCATGTTGCCGAATACAAAACCATGGAAATCGCCGAAGAGTTCAGGGAGGATTGGGACAAGTTCGACCTCTGGCAGTACCGGTCCGAAGTCAACGAACCGATCATGCGCGCCTACTCAATGGCCAACTATCCGCTGGAGAAAGGCGTCATCATGCTTAATGTGCGTGTTTGTCCGCCACCACCCGCTGTTCCCGATGCGCCTCCCGGCCAGATGTCATCATTTATGTTCAATCTGAAACCAGGTGACCAGGTGACAATCTCTGGGCCTTACGGAGAATTTTATGCCAAGGAAACCTCTGCAGAAATGGTTTTTATCGGTGGCGGAGCCGGTATGGCCCCCATGCGTTCACACATTTTTGATCAACTGAAACGACTTGATTCACAACGTAAAATATCCTTCTGGTATGGTGCCCGCAGTCTGCGTGAAGCCTTCTATGTTGAGGAATTTGACGAACTGGCGGAAAAATTTGCCAACTTCACATGGAATCTTGTGTTGTCAGATCCCCTGCCGGAGGATAACTGGACTGGCGCTAAAGGGTTTGTTCATCAATATCTGTACGATAATTATCTTACCAGCCATCCGGCCCCGGAAGATTGTGAATTTTACATGTGTGGTCCACCGATGATGAACACGGCGGCCACTAAGATGCTCTATAATCTGGGCGTGGAAGAGGAAAATATTATGTTTGATGATTTTGGGATCTAACCACACGGGAAATTACCAGGAGCCAGGTATGCGCTTTGAACAGACACGAGCAATTTTACAGAATCTCGTCCCCAACTATCACCGCGCGGTTAGCGACTACTATCTAGCGATGGCGGAAGGTGATGTCTCACCACGTGTCCGACTTATGCTCGATTATCTGATTGACCACGAGCAGCACCGGGCACTGGCGCTTGGAGAGTTCTGCCGGAGTGCAAAACCTCATGTTCTGGACTATTGGTTCAAAGGCTTGGAAATAAATTTTCCTGAAGTACAAGAAGATGTTCTTGAAGAAGTTGCAAGGACAGATCTCGATCAACTGATAAGATCAGAGGTCATTTACAAGAATGGCCTGATCAATTATTTTGGCCACCTGCTCGATCACTGCACCAGCAAAGAAACCACCAACCTTTTCCAAGCCTTGAAAACCCAGGAAGAAAAGGCGATGAAACGGATGATCCGTCACTCGCAGGGGCTGGCTGACCTTTAGTATGCGGCAACTCCTCTTCAACTTGATAATCAGTTTTCTCTTGTTGATTCTGACCAGCGGTTGTCAGCAGGAGAAAACAACAGACCTTCTTCGCATCTCCGGACAGACCATGGGAACAACCTGGTCGGTCGCCATGCTCCCCAGCTCTGACGGGACAGACGTGGCAGCTCTGAAACAACGTCTGCAAAAGCGCCTCGATCAGATCAACAGCCTGATGTCCACTTATGACCCGGAATCAGAGCTCTCACGTTTCAATAACCATCTCAGCACAGATTGGTTTGCCATTTCGGAAGAGACTGCACAAGTTATTGAGCTCTCTCAGGCAATCAGCGGCCTGACTGATGGTGCTTTTGATATCAGCGTCGGTCCACTGGTTGAACTCTGGGGCTTTGGTGCCACAGAGCGGGGTGAAACAATCCCTTCCGAAGGCCAGATCAATAAGCTCCTTGCCCGGGTCGGTTACGAAAAGATCCAGTTGCGCCGGGAACCACCAGCAGTCAATAAGCAAATTCCTGGATTGCGTATCGACCTCTCTGCCGTTGCCAAAGGCTATGCAGTAGACGTTCTCGCGGAAATTCTCGAACTGCAGGATGTCAATAATTACCTTTTGGAAATTGGCGGTGAATTACAGATAGCTGGTCACCGTGGTGATGGTACTCCCTGGCAGATAGCGATCGAAAGGCCGGTGGAGGATACGCGTGAAGTTGCCGCAATTTTCCCGCTCACCGATACCGGCCTGGCCACCTCTGGGAACTATCGAAATTTTTACATGGAAGACGGTCAACGCTACTCTCACACGATCGATCCTGTCAGCGGCAAGCCGATCCGTCACAAGCTGGCATCAGTCACCGTGCTCGACCAGAGCAGTGCGCGTGCGGATGCGCTGGCCACCGCGCTGATGGTTATGGGGGAAGAAAAAGGACGTGAACTTTGCGAAAAAAATCATATTGCAGCTTATTTTCTCATCCATGAAAAAGAAGCGATGACGGTTTACGCAAGCCCGGCTTTACTGAAATTTGTGGAAGAGGTGGAAGAGGTGGAAGAGTGAAAGTTTACTTTGCGGCGCTTGTCATTTTTCTGATCGCATTTGCTGGCTTGGCAGCCGGTCTCATCCTCAAACGAAAGGAGCTGCGAGGGGGGTGTCGCCCCGTGCCCGGTGCTGAAAGCGATTGCCAGTGTAAATCAGCAGCAAAGTCGAACGTGAAGGAGCAAGCCAATCTGCACAATAAATGTGATTTGTAAAGATGGCTCTGTTCGCATTTTGTGTTGATGGAGGGGGTCGTTGACATGTTCGGCTACGGCGATACCAATTAGCTGGCTTAAACCAGAGGAGCTATTAACTGGTGCCGTTGACAGGTCTTTTAACAGGTGGTATTAATTGGTCATAAGGAGGTGTGCGTATGAATGTGAAATTTTCTGAAGACATTGTCCCTTTGACCGACATGAAGGTAAACCCAGGGAAAATTGTTAAACGTACCTACGAATCGCATCGACCTATTTTGTTGACCAGTCGTGGTCGAGGTGTTGCTGTAATGCAATCTCTTGATGATTTTGAGCAAGCCGAAGAAGAGAAAGCTTTTATGCGGGCCATAGTGGAAGGCCTTAATGATCTGGACAACAAACTTGAGATCAGCCTTGACGCAGCAAAAGCACGTTTGGATTTGAAATAAATATGTCCAATCATATTGTCATCACACTGGCCGAATCAGCAGTTCAAGACCTGGAGGCTATTCGGGAATATTATCAGGAGCAAGAGGTTCCAGAGATTGGCGACCGATTTGTTAAAGAGATAATCTCTTCGGTTGAAGAACTGGCAATACATCCTGATCGAGGGCGAATGGTTCCTGAGTTCAACAGTCCTCAACTAAGAGAGTTAATCCATCCTCCCTGTCGGATTGTTTATCGGCGTTACAAAGAGAAAATCAGTGTTGTTCGAGTATGGCGGAGTGAACGGTTGATGCGATTGCCATAGAATGTGTGTGTCAGTCGGAGGATATTTAAGAATCACCCCGATTAGTCGATTTTGGCTCTCATGAGCGTCTGACACAACTGCTGAGACACCGATATATTGACACAACTCTTTGACCGGCTACAATTTACAAGCGTGTCAATTGCTTGGTGAATGAGAATTTAGGGGGATTATACGACTTTAACAACAGGCCATTCGCAAAACTGCGGGTGGCTTGTTTTGTATAGTTCGAGATTGTCTACAAAACTAAGGGCGATTCAATATTTATTATTGCTGTAAGTTAGTGGCGTCTTATTTAACGCGATCCATGGGGATAGAAATGATCAACGAGCTTAAACCGTTTCTGTAACTTGATATAAGTTATTCGGAAAGGTACCTGTGACTAGGCCGTTCTCAATTAAAAAGTTAAGCCGGAGCCAATTTTTAAAAAAAAGGAAGGTGCTATGCCAAAACAAAATGACAATGGACCCAAAGGTGTCTCAAGGCGAGACTTTATCAAGACCACCGGTTTGGGCGCCTTGGCTGTGGGGGTTGGGGCAAATGTTTTCAAGACCGGATCAGCCGAAGCCGCTCAGACTGTAGCGGCTTCCAGACCTGCGGGAGGCGTTGTATCTGCTAAGCCGTACAATGTGATGGTTATATTAACAGATCAGGAACAGTATATTCCTGATTTGCTGGGCAAGGGTCACTGGCCAGGACGGGACCGGCTGGCTAAAATGGGCACTACCTTTGAAAACCACCAGATCTGTTCGGCGGTTTGTACTCCGTCACGTTCGGTGATATTTACCGGTCAGCATATCCAGCACACCCGCATGTTCGACAATACTAATTTCCCGTGGGTAGATAACCTGTCCTTTGATATACCCACAATAGGGCACATGATGCGGGATGCGGGGTATTATACAACTTACCATGGCAAGTTCCATCTGAACCATGAGATGGACGTACCTATAAAGGCTGGAAAGAAGACACTTATAGGCCACGATATAATGGATAAATATGGCTTCTCGAATTTTAATGGCCTGGGTGATGATATCGGCATGATACTTGGCGGGTACCATAATGACCAGGTTTCCACCGCAACCGCCAAGGGGTGGCTCCGTCAAAAGGGCAAAGTTCTCAATCAGGAGGACAAACCCTGGTTTCTAACATTGGGATTGGTGAATCCACATGATGTGATGTTCTATAACACGGATGAACCTGGTCAGGATGTACAAAAGGGCCCCGATCTCTTGTATAGCATTGCACCGGAGCCGGATGATAAAAGCTACAAAAAGCAATGGGACTATCCACTTTCACCGAGTCGTAAACAATCTTGGGATGATCCCGGGCGTCCTCATGCACACAAAGAGTTCCAAAAATGCCGCCAATCTCTGGTGGGGCAGTTCCCAAATGAGGATGCCCGCTGGAAACGCCTACAGGATTACTATCTCAATTGCATCAGTGATTGCGACCGCTCGGTGGACAGTATCCTCACTGAACTTGACAACCTGGAAATGCTGGACAACACAATCGTGATTTTCACTTCTGACCACGGAGAGCTGTGTGGTGCGCACGGTATGCACGGTAAAGGAGCCAATGCCTATCGCGAGCAGAACAATGTGCCTTATATCATCTATCATCCAGATATTCAGGGCGGCGGGAAATGCAAGACAGTGACCTCTCATGTTGATCTTATTCCAACCATCCTGGCAATGACTGGAGCTGATAAAAAACAGAAACCAGAGGTTGTGAAAAACCTGCACGGGCATGATATCTCTCCTGTGTTAAAAACCCCTGAACAAGCTCCCTACGACGCAATTCGGGATGGAGCACTGTACTGTTTCAATATGTGGGCATACATGGATGCCGACTGGCTTAAAAAAGTCACAAAGATCCTGGCCTCTGGTAAGAAACTAGATCTAGACACGATGCCGAAGCCTGATGTTAACAAGCGCTCAGCCATTCGAGCCATATGTGATGGCCGATACAAGTTCAGCCGTTATTTCAATATGGGACAACACAACCGGCCGACGACCATAGAGCAAATTTATGAGGTAAATGACGTAGAACTGTATGACCTGGAAAAAGATCCGTATGAGATGAATAACCTTGCATGGGATAAAAAGAAGAATGTCGAACTGATAATGGCGATGAATGATAAGTTGAATAAGCTGATTGACGATGAAGTTGGCTCAGACAAGGGTGAAGAACTACCTGATATCAAAAATGTAAACTGGGCATTTGATCGTTTTGACATATAAACACCATTCTGGTTGAGGGGACCAGTAGCAGAAAAATGGAGATAAAGGTTTTTTAAATAATGAAAGCTGCATTCCAGATAATGATTAAACCCTTTGGCCCCATATGTAACCTGGGATGCCGATACTGCTTCTACCTTGAAAAGAAGAATCTCTACAAGAATGCCTCGTCATTTCACATGTCGCCAGAGGTTCTTGAGAGTTTCATAAGACAGTATGTGGCATCTCAGGATGCACCTGAAATCCTGTTTGCCTGGCAGGGAGGAGAACCAACACTATTGGGCATCGAGTTTTTTAGTACAGTGGTTTCCCTCCAAAAAAAGTATGCTGATGGCAAAAAAATATCTAACTCGATTCAGACAAACGGAACCTTGTTAAATGATCAGTGGTGTGAGTTTCTGAGCGACAATGACTTTCTGGTGGGGTTGAGTATAGATGGGCCAAGGGAACTTCATGACCATTACCGGAAAGACAAGAACGGAGAGCCGAGTTTTGATGCGGTCATGCAAGGGGTATCGTATTTGAAAAAACACGACACTCGGTTCAATACAATTACAGTAATAAACGATAAAAATTCTCTGCACCCTCTTGAAACATATCGTTTTCTTAAAGAAGTGGGCGAAGGGCATATGCAGTTCATCCCTGTTGTTGAACGAAAACCCGACAAAGCTGCAAAAAGTCTTGGTCTGGAGTTCTCTGCCCCTTGTTCAGCTAGTACTTCGAAAAACCTATCACAAGTAACACCCTGGAGTGTTAAACAGAGAGATTTTGGAGATTTTTACATTCAGATCTTTGACCAATGGGTGCGGCACGATGTAGGTACAGTATTTGTTCAGTTTTTTGATGTTGCATTAGGTAACTGGCTGAATGCTGGCTCTGGACTTTGTCAGTTTGCACCGGAGTGTGGCAAAGCCGCAACTTTGGAACACAATGGCGATTTGTATTCATGCGATCATTTTGTATATCCTCAGTATAAATTGGGAAATATCTTGAACAAACCTCTCCATGAACTCATGGATTCGGACAGACAGCGTACTTTCGGCAGTGATAAGCAGAAAAAATTGCCAGATTACTGCCGTCAATGCGAGGTGCAGTTTGCATGTCACGGGGACTGCCCCAAACACCGATTCGGGCTAACACCTGATGGTGAATCTGGGGTGAGTTATCTGTGCCAGGCATACAAACGTATTTTTTCACACGTGAATCCGCAATTGAAGGTAATGGCACAATTGGTACGCTCGGGGCGTTTGGCTTCGGAAATCATGCCGATTATGATGATGGAAGACAGGAAAAAAGAGGACATTAGGTAGTGGGTCTGAGTTACAACTAAATACAGACTTAAACAATATCAGAGAGGGGAAAGAAATTGGTATTGATCGGACACGTAGGCTAAAATCGATACCCGACCCCCAATTACCAGGAGGTTCAAGATGCCACGTTTAAAATTCACCTTGTTTATCTTAACTGCGCTGCTGCTTACACCCAACTCTGCTTTCGCCGGTGGTCTCTACTTGCCTGAGCTTGGAACACCGATCAGTGTCGGCACTGCTGGCGTCGGGAACGTGACCAATGACGTTATCGCCGATGCGGCCATCACCAACCCCGCCGGAATGACCGGTCTCAAAAGTGATGTCGGCCTGGCAGGTTTACAGTTGATGATCCCGACTGTACGCTTCGATTCAGATATTGCAACGGCCGGTGGCAGTGACGGCGGCAACGCCGGTTTCGTCAGTGCTATTCCGGCTACATTTGTTGTGAAAACATTGGGAGACGACTGGCGACTAGGTCTGGGTATCACTGCACCTCTCGGCGGCGGTGCTGATTATGGCAAAGACTTTGTCGGTCGATACCAGGCGCAAAGGTCAGTGCTCACTGGTCTCGGCATCTCTCCGTCAGTTGCCTATAAAGTGCACGACAAGCTCTCCCTGGGTGCCGGGGTGTCGTTCATTTACAGTAATCTCGATCTCGATATTGCGATCAATCAGCCCGGCCCCCTCTCTGACGGACAAGTCAATATAGACAAGATCGATGACTGGGGCCATCAGGGCTTCTTCGGTGTTATGTACAAGGCTACCGATCGCCTGACCATTGGTGCTCTTTACAAAACAGAATCCGATGTTGAGCTAGAAGGTGACCTTGGCTTCAAAAACATCCAGGTGCCACTGATCAACACGATCACCTCGAAGCTCGACGAGGTCGAAGTCGACTTTAGTTATCCGCAGATGATCAATGTCGGTTTCAAGTATGAATTGAACGACTCAACTCTGCTGATGATGGATTTTGACTGGGAGGAATGGTCAGCATTCGGGGACACCGGGGTTGAAATTACGGGTGATATTAATTCTCCCATCCTGACAACATTCGACCGCGATTGGGATGACACTTGGCATGTTGGCCTGGCCATGGCCCACAAGCTGACCGAGAACCGGATCGTCACATGGGGCGTCGCCTATGACAGCTCACCGGTGAGCGACAGTAAGCGAACGGCTGATATCCCTGTGGATGAGCAGTTCCGTCTGTCTGCAGCCTACGGGCAAGAGGTTTCGGAACAATTTGACTTCGCCCTTGGCACCACATTCCTCTGGCTCGGTGAGGGCAAGATGGACCAGGTAGCTGGAGGAGAGCGGTTTAAGGGGGAGTTCAGCACCAACAATATTATCTTCCTCTCGGCGACGATGAATTACCACTTTTAGGGGTGGGTTTTAGGTGTTGGGTTTCGGGGGAACGTCAATCCTTGTTTTGTGTCTTATAATTCACGGTCCTGGGGCATGAAGCCAAGTGTGTCAGTGGCAGAGTTTCTGAGTTCGCTCAAAACTAGAAGAGTTTTAGGAGTCGTTTTTCAATTGCTTGTAACAATCACCAGCTTTATGCAAATCACGTTTGCCTAGGCAGACACTCAATAAGCCAAATGGAGGTGTAATGTTTAAAACATGTAAATATTTTATACTGACACTGTTGTTACTTGTTGTCTTTGGTTGCGCCAAAACCGAGGTTACGGGCCAAAAGACAAATGTAACAGGCAAACGACCCCACCCGGCGGAAATCTTGGTCTATGATTTTGTTGCCAAACCTGATGACCTCCCCATCCATACCAGTCTCGATAAAGAGTATTTTAAAAATAACCCGCCACAATCGGCAGAACATATAGCCGAAGGAAAGAAACTGGGGGCTGAAATCCAAACAGAGTTGGTCAAAGCTCTGAGTAAAATGGGAGTTACTGCAAAACATGCTAATTCTGCCATAAAGCCACAGTTAAACGATCTTGTTATTCAGGGCTATGTCATCTCTTTTGCTGAGGGCGACGCAAAAAAACGTGTTGCCATTGGCCTGGGGAAGGGAGCCTCTCACCTTAAGGCGGCTGTTGAAATACTG
>JAJRRB010000041.1 GCA_024279915.1 Deltaproteobacteria bacterium | reverse complement strand
ATCACCGACTTCCCGCTTCTGGAATGGGACGCTGAGGCAAATCGCCACGTGGCTGTCCATCATCCTTTTACTGCACCACTTGATGAAGACATCCCTCTCCTCGACACCGATCCCGGCAAAGCCCGCGCTAAAGCTTACGATCTGGTCCTTAATGGTTCTGAAATCGGCGGTGGCAGTATTCGTATTCATAACCAAGCCGTACAGAGTCGTATGTTCGAGCTACTCGGCATTGGCGAAGAAGAGGCTCGTCAGAAATTCGGCTTCCTGCTTGATGCCCTGGAGTTCGGTGCACCACCCCACGGCGGCATCGCGTTCGGTCTCGATCGGGTCATGATGATTCTTACCGGCGCTGGATCAATTCGTGACGTCATTGCGTTCCCAAAACCCAGAAAGCAACTTGTTTGATGTCTGAAGCACCGGGGACCGTCGATGAAAAGCAGCTGCGTGAACTCGGCATTCGCCTGGCAGCACGTTCTCAGCAAAAACAAGCATAGATCAGTTAATACTGAAACGGATTGAACCTTTTAATGTTGCGTAGTCTAATTTTCCTTATAATTGTCGTTCTCTTAAGCTCCTGTGCCAAGCCACCCTATGCGGAATTAGATGCGGCTGAATATATGGTGGGCAGAGCCTACGCCCTTCAAGCAGTTAAGTTTGCCCCAACCGAGTATCAGGCTGCAAAAACGGCTCTGACTGATGCACGCAAGGCTATAGAGAAAACGGACTACAGTTACGCGCGTAATTCCCTCGAATTCACTCTGAAGCATGCACGTCGCGCAGCTGTGCTCGCCGAGGAAGGCCAAGCCAGAGCTGCAAAGGAAAAAGCGCAACGAGCCCTGGCAGAAGAAAAGGCCCAGCAGTTGGCCTTGCAAGCTGCCCAGGCGGAAGAGGCTGCGGCAAAATCTAAAAAAACCCCACCAAAACCAAAACCAAAATCTAAACCGGCCGCCAAACCAAAAACGAAAGCGACACCGGCCACCAACTACAACGTCGGCGAGGGCGAAACGCTCTGGACAATCTCGGCACAGTCAAAAGTCTACAATGAGGGATTGCTCTGGCCGCTGCTTTACCAGGCCAACCGCGACCAGATTAAAGATCCCCGGCAAATCTTCCCTGGGCAGACTCTCAGTATCCGTCGAGACATGACGAAAGAAGAGCTGGAAGATGCTCGCCAGAAAGCCAGGATATCGGACATTTTCCCCGTCCCGAAGGATACTCCACCGAAGCAATAAAAAGCTGTTTCTTTGCCCTCCCCTCCAGCAATCCACCAAGCGCTCCAACAACCGCAACAGGACTCGTTGCGAGCAGACCCCTGAAACACTTCTCAAATTCAGCGATACTGGGTTTTTCTGTCATATTTTTACAGTGATAATGGCCCCCTTCTTCTCGGTTATAAACTCGTTACCTTTTGATTAAAATACCCCCCTGTTTGCGCCCCGGAATCAGCCGTACTTGTTCCTTGACAGCCATAAAGCCGTTTGTATACTGTATACACCTTTCCGCAAGGCTTCCTTGCGCATTTTTTATTTGTAGCTTAAGCCTCTGGCGATTCTGTATAAAAACTTCAAGGAGAGAGAGAAAAATGGCAAAGATTATCTGGTCAGAAATTGACGAAGCACCCGCATTAGCGACCTATGCGTTTCTTCCTATTGTGCAGGCGTTCTGCAAAGGGACCGGCGTAGAGGTCGAAACCAAGGACATTTCACTGTCCGGTCGCGTTATCGCAAACTTCCCTGAGAACCTGACTGAAGAGCAGAAGGTTGCTGACTATCTGTCAGAACTTGGCGAACTGGTTGTAACACCGGAAGCGAACGTTATCAAACTGCCAAACATCAGTGCCTCAATCCCGCAGTTGCAGGACTGCCTCAAGGAACTGCAGGAAAAAGGCTACGATATCCCCAGTTATCCAGAAGAAGCGAATACTCCAGAAGAGAAGGAGCTGCAAGCACGCTTTGCCAAGGTTCTCGGTTCTGCCGTTAACCCGGTTCTGCGTGAAGGCAACTCCGACCGTCGTGCTGCTGCTTCGGTTAAGAAATTCGCCCAGAAGAACCCGCACCGCATGATGCAGGACTGGCCAGCTCCAGGCACATCCCAGTGCCGCGTTGCCCATATGGGCGGTGGCGACTTCTACGAGACTGAAAAATCAGTCACTATGGACGCTGCTGATACCGTCAAGATTCAGTTCGTTGACGCTGCTGGCAAGGTCACTGTGATGAAGGAAGGCCTGGCTCTACAGGCTGGTGAAATTCTCGACAGCTCGGTTATGAAGGCTGCTGCTCTGCAAGAGTTCTATGCCAAGACCGCGATTGAGGCCAAAGAGAAGGGCGTGTTGCTCTCCCTGCATCTCAAAGCTACTATGATGAAGATTTCCGATCCGATTATGTTCGGTCACTGTGTCAAAGTTTACTTCAAAGATGCTCTTGAGAAGCATGCCGACACCCTGGCATCGGTCGGTGCCAACCCGAACTTCGGTATGGGCGATATCCTCAACAAGCTGAACAAGCTTCCGGCTGACAAGAAAGCCGAAATTGAAGCTGACATCAATGCTTGTTACGAAGGCCAAGCCGCTCTGGCCATGGTTGACTCCCGCAAGAACATCACCAACCTGCACGTTCCTAACGATGTCATCGTTGATGCATCGATGCCGAACGTTGTGCGTGACGGTGGCCGGATGTGGAACTTGCAAGACGAGTTGCAGGACACCATTGCCATGGTTCCTGATCGCTGCTACGCCACCATCTACCGTGAGATTTGTGAAGATGCCAACAAGAACGGTCAGTTCAATCCGGCCACCATGGGCAGCGTTGCCAACGTTGGTCTGATGGCGCAAAAAGCTGAAGAGTACGGCTCTCACGACAAGACTTTCGAAGCACCTTCTGACGGTAAGTTCCAGGTTGTTAACGCAGCGGGTACCGTTCTGCTTGAGCAGCCGGTCAGCAAGGACGACATCTATCGTGCCAGCCAGGTTAAAGACGTTCCGATCAAGGACTGGGTCAAGTTGGCTGTCAACCGCGCGAAGGCTTCTGGTGAGCCTTGCGTTTTCTGGCTCGACGCTAACCGTGGTCACGATACCGAGATCATCAAGAAAGTTAACAAGTACTTGCCTGAGTTCGACACTGCGGGCCTCGACATCCAGATCATGGATCCAGTTGCCGCAATGAAATTTTCCCTCAAACTGGTTCGTGAAGGCAAGAACGTCATCGCTGTTACCGGTAACGTCCTCAGAGACTACCTGACTGACCTCTTCCCGATCCTCGAACTCGGCACCTCTGCTCGTATGCTGTCGATCGTTCCTTTGATCGAAGGTGGCGGCCTGTTCGAAACCGGCGCCGGT
>JAJRRB010000040.1 GCA_024279915.1 Deltaproteobacteria bacterium | reverse complement strand
GCAACCTGTCACCAGGCCCATCAGCCTCTCCAGTTGATTTATCCTGCCACTACGGGATCACAGCTTTGTGCCTCATGTCATGATTCGGTCTTTGCGACTCTTTCTGCAAGTCAGGCCAAACACAGCCAGATAGCTTGCGCAACCTGTCACACAACCAAGCATAAAACTGTGCCTCAGTGTAACGAATGCCACGGTCAGCCACATGCAGCAAGCATGCACGAGCGCTTCCCGAAATGTGGTGAGTGCCATAACGTTGCTCACGATCTGAATAATTGGCCCGCTAAGTAAGTGGGAGAAGTAATGCCTGTTCATCGAGTTGTTTTTACAGTTTGCACCTTGATTGCTGTTGTTACCCTGGCTGGATTTTTCCAGCCAGGGTTCGTTTATGCTGAGCTGCCGCAAGTTGATGCAAGCCTCTATGATGTAACGCCTACACCTCTGCAGCCTGCAGAATGTGCTCAATGTCACGTTGGTCAGTTTGCGAATCTGAAAGATGCCGGAGGGAAGCATCGCTTTGCCTGTCAGGAATGTCATGAGGTCTTTCACGCATACAGCCCGCGTAAGAATAATTATGACGATTTGATGCCGCTCTGTACCACATGTCATGGGCAGCAACATGGGCCAAAACAGACCGATTGCATCAATTGTCACCAGAACCCTCATGCACCATTACGGGTTCCGGCACTAGAGCGACTGGGTTCGGCTTGTGCTGACTGTCATTCTGGACCCGCGGATGAACTTAAGAAATTCCCGAGTGCACATACCGAACAGGATTGTCAGAGTTGTCACCACGAAAAACATGGCTATATCCCGAACTGTTCTGAATGTCACGATGGTCATTATGCTGCACAGCCTGTGCAGGACTGTATGACTTGTCATGAAAGGGCTCATGCTCCGTTACGGATTCGTTTCTCCGGAAATACCGTGGTCCAGACATGTGGTAGTTGTCACGCTGATGTTTATAGCAAATGGCAGGGGACGCCGAGTAAACATGGGCAGGTTGACTGTGTCCAGTGTCATCAGGAACATGGCAAAATCCCTGACTGTAAGGAGTGCCATGGTGAGCCTCACAACAAAAGGCAGCTGGAAATGTTCCCTAAATGCCTGGGCTGTCATATGGATGCGCACGATTTGCCGGTCAAGCAATAGCAGTAGCCGTCTATCATTGATTTGCTTTTCGAGGGGTTGGCTTGCTATAGTCAACCCCTCTTCCATTGAAACTCCAAAAGCTGAAGTTGACCTGCTGAAAGAGGGAATTTCGCTTGACACATTTCGTGCCCTTTGGTATTCAAAGACTCTCTTTTTTGATGGCTCCGTCGCCAAGTGGTAAGGCAGAGGTCTGCAAAATCTCCATCACCAGTTCGAATCTGGTCGGAGCCTCCAAAATCAACAGGTCAGCCATAATGTGGCTGGCCTGTTTTGTTTATAGCAGTTAAACTTGTTTCAGCACTTCAACGATCGGTCTATACGGTTAAACAATGGGCGCTTTCGCCATTTCGACCATACTCTTTTTTGTGGTTCTCGGCAGCCTGGCGGGTTTCCTGGCTGGTCTGCTCGGTATTGGTGGCGGCATCATCCTTGTTCCGCTTTTCCTATGGGCGTTTGATGTCACCGGTTTCGCCCCTGAACTTCTGGTTCATATCGCTTTTGGCACAAGTCTGGCGATCATCGTCCCGACGGCTTTCAGCAGTACTTTAGGTCATCGTAAACGCGGCAATGTCGAATGGCACCAAGTTGCTTACCTCTGTCTCGGTGGGTTATGCGGTGCACTTGTCGGCGCCTGGCTGGCTTCTCTCCTTAGCGGTGACTGGCTCAAAGGCCTTTTCGGCGTCATGCAGATTGTAGTCGCTCTGCAAATGATTCTCTTTCACCCCCGCCTGCCTCCAGAGCGTAGCGACGCGGTGCCGGTTTGGCCACTTGTTGCCGTTGGTCTTGCTGGAGGTGTCTTCAGTGCCTTTTTTGGCGTCGGTGGTGGTGTCATTGCCGTTCCCCTGATGGTGATCGCTCTCAGTTTCCCGATTCACCTTGCGGTCGGTAACTCGAGTGCACTGATTGTCATCTCCTCTCTCTCCGGTGCCTTGTCGTATATGTTCCATGGCTGGGACTCCAACCTTTTACCGCCATTTTCACTTGGTTACGTCAATTGCCTGGTATTCGCCCTAGTGGCACCTTTCTCTATCGGCATGGCTCGTATGGGGGTTCGTGTTGCCAGTCGTACCGCCCATGATAAACTGATAAGGATCTTCGCTGTCTTACTTGTCCTCGTTGGTTTGCGTATGATCTATCACGCCTGGTTTGCTTGATCGTTTTTATGGCCAGAACCTCTTTTTACAGGGATATTCAGGATAAGCAGGATCACTAAAAATCAAAGCTATAATGCTGGCGGGTTGTGATTTGTAAGGTTCAACCATAAATCTTCTAGCAAAAGATTGGTTTAGATTGTGTTGTTATCCTTTACATCCTGTCCATCACTGTATAAAGCCTTTTTGCTGGAGTTGCCTTATG
Organism: Deltaproteobacteria bacterium; assembly: GCA_024279915.1. Classification (GTDB taxonomy): domain Bacteria; phylum Desulfobacterota; class Desulfuromonadia; order Desulfuromonadales; family BM103; genus M0040. The sequence goes on along the minus strand of JAJRRB010000040.1, from coordinate 19,220 downwards.
TTGCGTTCCGCCGTGGTTGCAGGACAGTTTTATCCCGGGAGTAAAGATAACCTTTTTACAACGGTCGACTCTCTGATTGATTCTACGGTTACTGCACAACCGGCAATCGCCCTGATGTCACCTCACGCTGGCTATATCTACTCTGGAGGAGTGGCCGGTCGCACCTTTTCCGCTGTGAAAATTTCAGAAGACGTTATCATTCTTGGCCCGAATCATCATGGGCGCGGTCACTTGGCGGCTGTTGACGCCAGCGGCTCTTGGGAGACTCCTCTGGGACAAACGAAAATAGCGTCAGAACTGGCTGAGCGTATTCTGGCTGAATGTCCAATGACTGCAGCTGATTCTGTTGCTCATCTTCCCGAGCATTCCCTTGAAGTCCAACTCCCTTTTCTACAGTTTCTGGCTCCTCAAACCAGTATTGTGCCTATCTGTATCAGTCACCTGCCATTGAAGGCGCTGCTGCAACTAGGTGACGGCATTGCAAGGGCTATTTTGTCGTCTGACAATCGGTCTCACAACAGCAAACCCCTTATTGTCGCCAGTACCGATATGACGCACTATGAAGCGGGTGAGATCGCTCGCGAGAAAGATTTTTTAGCGTTGGAAAGAGTTCTTGAGCTTGATCCAAAAGGTCTTTACGACGTTGTGCAGGAGCAGAGAATATCTATGTGTGGAGTTTTGCCGACTGTAGTGATGCTCCAGGCGGCCCTTGCCCTTGGCGCCCAAAATGCCGAGTTGGTTGCGTATAGCAACTCAGGTGATGTAACTGGCGATCAATCCGAGGTCGTTGGCTATGCTGGTGTGCGTATCTTCTGAGTATTGTGCAAGCTTGCCACGTTGTATTTTTTCCGGTATAAGTCGAGACACTGATATGGGGTCACTGAAATGTGACCCTTTTTCACGAAGAAAACCCTCATCCATGGAGCCCCTTGATGTCTGATTTACGTGTTCGTTTTGCCCCGAGTCCAACCGGTTTCCTGCATATTGGTGGTGCCCGTACTGCTTTGTTTAATTACCTGCTGGCGCAAAAAGAGCAGGGTACTTTTGTGTTGAGAATCGAAGATACTGACGTGGAACGTTCTACCCAGGAATCAGTTGATGCGATTCTGCAGGCGATGGACTGGTTGGGACTCAGCTATGATGAAGGCCCTTTCTATCAGTCGGAGCGTTATGACCTGTACAAAAGCAAGGTCAACGAACTGCTTGATAAGGGCTTGGCCTATCGTTGCTACTGTCCTCCTGAGGAATTGAATGCCAAGCGTGAAGCTGCGATGAAGAGTGGCGGTAAGCCTCGCTACGATGGCACCTGTCGCGAGCGTACAGATCAACCCGACTTGCCCTTTGTTATTCGCTTTAAAACCCCTCTGGCTGGCAATACCGCTTTTGTCGATCGTATCAAAGGCACGATCAGTGTCGAAAATGATGAGCTTGATGATTTGATCATCCAACGTACCGACGGCAATCCGACCTACAATTTCGTCGTCGTCATCGATGATGCCGAAATGGGTATCAATCTGGTCATGCGTGGTGACGATCATGTCAACAACACGGTACGCCAGATTCCCATGTACAAAGCTCTCGGTTATGATATCCCGGAATTCGCCCATGTACCGATGATTCTGGGTACAGACAAGAAGCGCCTTTCCAAGCGCCATGGTGCCACTTCGGTGATGGCCTACAGGGAAATGGGCTATCTGCCAGAAGCAATGGTTAATTACCTGGTGCGCCTTGGCTGGTCCTCCGGCGATGAAGAAATTTTCTCCATGTCTGATTTGATTGAGAAATTCAGTCTCGATAACGTTGGTCGCTCTGCAGGAGTCTTTAATCAGGACAAGTTGTTGTGGTTGAATGAACACTACATTAAAACCGGTGATCCGGAACGTCTTGGTGGTCTTGTTGCTGAACTACTTGAAGGGCAGGGTGTTGCAGTTAACGATGGTCCCGCTATGATTGAAGTCGTCAAAACACTCCAGGATCGTGCCAAGACTCTGGTCGAAATGGCAGAAGGTGCCCGTTTTTATTTCGAGGTGCCAGCATCATATGATGAAAAGGCCGCAGCAAAGTTTCTCAATGCTGAAAAACGTGAGGTCCTGGAACTGTTGATCAAGTATCTGGGGAAATCTACCGATGTTACAGTTGAGGGGGTAGAAGGTGCCTTTAAGACCATTATGGATGAGAGCGGCCTGAAACTTGGCAAGATCGGCCCCACTGTGCGTGTTGCATTGACTGGCGGCACTGTCAGCCCAGGGATTTATGATGTGGTTGCTGTGCTCGGCAAGGACTCTGTCATGGTACGCTTACAAAAGGCGCTTGCATCGCTGGATTAGTGCCCATCTGGAAGCTCTGGATGGGTGTACAGGATCTCTATGGTATCACGCAAAACCATTTCATTTTGGTTTCTGGGCTGTGTAGTAGTGATAACGGCCTTGTTGTTGGTCTTACCACAGCTCATTGATTCCGACTCCCTGAAGGCCAAGCTGCAGACGATCATCGAGCAGCAGACTGGTGGAAAGGTTGAGTTCCAGCAGGTTGAGCTTTCCTTTTTGCCCCGGCCTTCAATTATCCTTCATCAGATCAAACTCGATCTTCCTGAACAGCTGCAAGGGACTGTCGGTGCTATTCAACTCTACCCTGAGCTTTTAGCTCTTCTGACTGGCCAGGTGCGACTTGCCGAGTTGATTCTGGAGTCCCCTGCGGTTGTCCTGAACCTTACTGATGCCCCTCCAGTCAAAGAAGCTCCTTCAGAACTCACTTTCCCGACTCTGCAAAACAGTTTAAGCCAATGGTTGGAGCCGCTGGCAATGGCTGCACCCGATCTGACCCTGGTTATAAACAACGGCACGTTGACTCTTAACCAGGGTAAACAGCCCCTCAGTTTGTTTAAGAATTTAGCCCTGAGACTGGATCTGGATGCTGCGGGATCAAGGGCGTTACAGACAAAGCTGCAGGGATCCGTTGCTGACATAGTGCTTCACCGCAACGGCCATAAGGAATCTTTAGAAAACCTGGCGTTTAGTGGGACGCTGCGGACTGACGATGAGATGATTGCGCTCTCCATTGAGAACTTGGCCCTGGATAAGCCCAGACTCCACCTTAAAGGGGATTTGAAAAGCGGATCGGCCTCTCCCGTTTTCGAAGTCGACTTGCAAGCAACTGGACTTGATGTTGATGCTATTCGCAAGACGGCTTTGGCTCTGGCAGGTGACACCTCGCCCACCAAAGAGATTTTCGACTATCTACGTGGCGGAACGGTTCCGCAGATCAGCTTCCACACACAGGGAGAAACAGCCTCAGAAATCGGCGACCTGAAAAATATTATTATCAATGGTCACCTGCAGGCAGGAGCTGTCTCGATACCGCAAATCAAGCTGGATCTGACTGAGGTCAATGGTGACGTGCTGATAGCCGATGGGGTTCTGGAAGGCCGAGAGATGTCAACTCGCCTGAAAGGTTCCAACGGCAGCGACGGTACTCTGAAAGTCGGCCTTGCTGAGGGCAACGACCTGTTTCAGCTGGAACTTATTCTTAAAGCCAACCTTGCTCAAGCTCAACAAATTCTCAAACGTATCGTTGAAAACCCTGAATTTACCCAACATGTGGATAATATCACCAATCTTAATGGTATCAGCACCGGCAAACTGATACTCGGTGACAGCTTGACCGATATCAACGCCAGGGTTGAAATTACAGAGATGAACCTCTCCGCTGGCTATCAAGGCTTGCCATTCCCTATCAGTGTTACCCAGGGTCAGCTGTTATTTGAAGAAGACCAGATTGAACTCAAAGACTTAAATGGCAGTTTTGGTCGCTCGGTTTTCTCAGGGCTTGTATGCAATATTGACTTGAAAGATGTTCTTCACCTGGACCTCAGTTCAGGGAAGTTTAGTCTGGTTCTGGACGAACTCTATCCCTGGGTGGCCTCTCTCGATGGTGCTAAAGAGTCTTTAGAAGAAATCAAAGAGATAACCGGCCGCCTGGATTTGGCTACATTGGGCCTCAAGGGAGCAGTCGATGCACCCGAAGATTGGCAGCTTGCTGCAACCGGAGCAATTAAGGATTTGAGCATTGACACGACGCGCTTCCCGGCCAAGATTGAGCTGGCTAAAGGCGACTTTACGTTCGATGCTGAGAAGTTGGCTTTCCAGAACCTCAAAATGGACAGTCTTGATGCTGATCTCATCCTGAGCGGAATCCTTAAGGGCTTTCCACAAAGCCTCGATCAGGTTGAGCTTTCCCTGGCCGGCGAGATGGGCCAGGATTCAGTGGCGTGGCTCAGAGGCTTACTTGAGGAGCCAGAGACACTAGAGAACTATACACTTCGTACACCACTGAACTTTTCCGAGTCAAAGATCCTCTGGCAGCCAGATGCGACAACCTCATTCAAGGGGAACGTCTCCATAGCAAAAGGTCCGAGTCTGTCACTAGATGTCGATTACCTCTCAGAGCAGTTGCAGATCAAGCAACTGTCAGTTAAAGATCAGTACTCAGACGCCAAAGTAGCCTTCATGCATGGGCAGGATGAGTTCAGTCTGAACTTTGCTGGTAACCTACACCACAAGACGCTGGAATCCTTGTTCATTGATCAGCAATTTGGCACGGCTCAGCTGAAGGGGAATTTTAACGTTAAAGTCCCACTGACGAAACAAACTGTGCCAATGGCAAAAGGCCATCTGGAAGGGAAGGGCCTGGTGCTTCCCATGCCTTCGGGTCACGATATAGCCATTGAACAGATAGCGCTGGCTGCAGAAGGTTCCCAGGCCAAAGTCGATGCAATGGCAGTCACATGGAACGGTTTTACCTTTAATCCGGTCAAAGCTACCGTTGATTTCGCTCAAGGCAAGGTAGACGTTAGAATCACCGAAACAAAACTGTGTGGAATCGATTCATCTGGCTTGTTGACTATTGTCGAAAAGGACCTCACTCTAGACTTTTCCATTGATGGCAAGGGGCTGGACGTTGCCACAAGTTATTCCTGTCTGACCGAAGGAAGGGTCAAAATGACAGGAGCCCTGGATTTCTCCGCTAAAATCAGTTCCCAGGGACAAGCAGGAGAACTTATCAGTAATATCCAGGGTCCCCTCGAGATGAATTTTTCGAACGGGTCGATAGAACAGAGCAAATTGTTGGCCCGGACTTTGGAAGTACTCAATGTTACCGAGATCGTCAAAGGGAGACTACCCGATCTTGGCAGCACTGGCTTTGCTTACTCAACCATTTCTGTTCAGGGAGCTTTTCAGGGTGAAAAACTCATCCTTAAAAAGATTTTCATGGATGGAGAGACCCTGGACGTACTCGGTGAGGGTGAACTCGACTTCGGGCAGGGAACTCTCGATGTTGAATTGCTGGCGGCACCATTTAAGACCGTTGACACGGTGGTCAAGAATATCCCTGGGGTAAATTACCTGCTCGCTGGTAGCCTGGTGACGATACCGGTCAGTGTCAAGGGTGACCAGGATGACCCCAAGGTTCGAGTCCTGTCTGTATCATCAATTGGGTCAAGTCTCCTGGGTCTTGGAGGAAGAATTATTAAGTCTCCGCTCAAGTTGATCGAATCGATAGTTCCAGGAAGGGATGATCCTAAAAAGTAAACTTTGATAAACTCAAGAAGTAGATAAAATGCTTTCTATTACACCATATTAGGCTGTGTGTTCTTGACAAGAGAGGGCTGCTGCTTTGTCTTGATTGAAAAAGAGACTTGCATCACTCAACTGATATCTATATGATGCGTTTTCTGGTTACGAAAAAGCTTGACTCGCCTTGGTAACTTTGTTAAAAACCACCCTGCTTTTGGGGTGTCGCCAAGCGGTAAGACAATCCCAAGCAAATAATTCAATAAATTAGGTAGCTTAGCGGCAAACATGTGAAAATGTTTGCCTTTTTGTTTGCCATTTCAGTTTCGTTGGTCATCTGTATACAGACATAATATATCGTGTTCAAACCTGATCGCCTCTCCATTCCGGAGGGGCGATTTTTCTGTATTCGCAGCATGAGTCGCAGGTCATTCTGATAGTGAGTTTAATCACCTTCTCTGGGTTAATTCCTCGCTCCTTGTGACGAGAATTGGCAAGGGTTGGAGGCTGTTACCCAGTTGCTTACGTAGGGTAGTTCATTGATGTGTTTTTACGTTAAATATTTTTTCACCAAATACATACTGATAGCTAATATTTTGAGAGGCAGCATAGTCCCTTTAAAAAAACGATGAGGGAAGGATAGCGTGGCATATCACGGATCTATTTATAGCTATGTAGAATTTCCTCTTGGCCCAGCAACGTTTTTGCCGTACGATTTTTTCATGATGATAAATATCTTCAAAACACTCGACAACTTCAAGGTTTACCTTGAGGAGGTTGTGAAAGGGGCTGAAGTCTTTACCACAGAGGAGGCGGCGAGTTGGTTCATCAACCAGCACCTTTCATCGGATTTGGCCCGCCTCACGAAAGACGAAGCATGGCAGCATCTAGAATTGCTAGAGTGTGTAACACTTCGCGCACCAACGTGGTTTTGTGATCATTATAAATTTGAACATGGTGATGATCCCTCCCAAACCTATCGTCAATTATTTCTGGACGAAATAGACGCCTCCGCCTTTTTTCCTGCGCACAATAATAATTTAGCACACCGATTGCTTCACCTGTTCCTAGAGTGCTGGCTTGAGGCCAAGTGCAGAGCCGATATGAGTCTGACTTGTCGACTTAAGGCCCTCTATAATTGGGACTGGAATCTATAGGAAGCCTTTCGTGTTACGGATAGACTTGTCCAGTGTCGCGAAATCATGTCTATTCGTTAGCGCCAAAAGAACGTTTCTTGAGCCCGCACAGGAAGGATTTAGGCAATGATTAAACCTGAAGATTTAAGGAAATTTTACGATCTCATGAAGGAGAATATCAACAAATATAACAAACTACGACGGGATCCTCAATCGAACGCACTTGGCTACGTGCCGCTGAATGCTGATGTCCGCAATGAAATGCGGGACCTGGTTCGCCTCTCTTTGCTTGTGACGACCAACGAGGCCGGTGATATCAAGAGTGCCCGTATTGTTTCTTCTTATGGGGGGAATCCTGGTTTGACTAAGCATTGGAAAATAAAATCTCTCGAATTTTGTACGCTTTCCGATGAGGAGGCCTTTGATGTGCCTGAAAAGTAGTGAATGTCAGTCTTAAAATCTCCTCGCGGTTATTCCATCGAAAGGCGACTTCGTTGAGATAGCGCTGCAAATGTCGGCGGCTGATGAAATGAAAGACGCCCTGCTTGGCTCTTTCGAGAACAGCATTAAACGATTCAGCCGTGCTGGGTTGCTAAGATTCAGGCCGAACGGCAGCTTTTGGCTCGCATGAGCCGTTGGAACAACTTCCCAGACATCATGAATTTTGACGTTACCGATCATTAGCCGTATGTTGGCGATGTCTTGAATTGCTAGCCTCTGAGAACTGACGGAACAAATATGAACTGGGACATTTCCATATCGAAATCGGAAGATTTGGTCATCGTTAAGACAAACGGTCTTTTTAACGTTGAACAAATCAAGCAAATGACAAAGGAAACGTTTAATGCCGCAACGGGAAACGGCATTAGGAAGATCTTGGGAGACCATAGAGACCTAGACCCACAGGTTTCCATTCTTGACATTTTCAATATCCCAAGAGAGTTATTAAATAACGGTGTTAAACGCCCGGGAAAAGTTGCTTTAGTTTATAACGGAGAGTCACCAAAAAAAGACTAATTTGAGTTTTTTGAAACCACCGCACTAAATATTGGCATAAATGTACATCTGTTTACGAATATCGAAGATGCTCGTGTTTGGCTTGAGAAGTGAAGTCCTCTAACCATCCATTTAAGGGGGCTGAATAATACAGTGGTGGTTCGCGAGAAGGTCTCTACTCAATTGAAAGTGCCCATGGCAGCCGATTAGTTCGGGCCGTTATGACGTGTCCTAGAGGTCACGCTCCAGGAACATAAAGGGCAGTGTGTCAGTCGGAGGGTATTCAGGAATTGTTCAGAATTACAGATTTTGACTCTCATGAGTTGCTGGTACAGCTTCTAGGACATCCCTGATTTTGACGTTTAAAGTCAATCAGCGTATATTGACCACTGTTTCAGTTACTTGGTGAATGAGATTCTAGGGGGATTATTGAACGATAACGACAAGCCATCTGCATCATAGCGGGTGGCTTTTTTGTTTTATTCTTGTCCCTTTATGGTGTTTGAGAGAGAGCGATTCAGAATATGCTTCCTTGTCTCTGAAGGCAGTTCATCGAAGTGACGGCGATAGAGAGCTGCAAAGTTTCCCATATGAGTGAACCCCATACGGTTAGCAATGTCATTGATTGTTGTGTCTGGGTCAAATGGCTGAAGGAGAGCTTTGCGTACTTCATTTAACCGAATTGATAATAGGTACTGTTTTGGGGGAACGCCGTACCATCCAGAAATCACTCGCCGTAAAGTTCTTTCGTTTAGTTTTAGTGCTCGGGCCATGTCGTAAACAGAATGTTGTTTAAAGTCGGTGTCCGTTAACCACTCATCGACAACCTTGACGATACTGGCGTGTTTACGAAATGGTACCGTCAGGCTGTTTTGCTCCCCAAGGGCCAGTATCTCGAAAATGAAGTCTGTTGCTTCATTGTATAGTCTTTGACGGAAGACCTCACTTTTAAGGATTTCAGGCATCTCATTCGTTCTATTCAGTGCTCGTTTTAAGAAATTTCTTAAAGCCTGAATCGTTGCGTATTTTACCTTCAACACGCCGCCTTGATTGAGCTGTTGCCTTAAGAATGATTGTTGTCCCTCTTCGCGTTGTAGCCGCTCTTCAAGCAAATTCTCCTGAATCGAAAGCGTATAGATGTGGAAACCAGGCAAGGTCATCGCGTCTAGTTCGGCCCCCTTTGGGAAAATGAGGATACTGTTTCGAGTCACCTCTTGCTTCCGCCAGATAAAGGGTGTGGTGTCTTGCGCGATGATGCCGAAAGTTCTCATTCCGGGCGGAATATTTCCTTTCTGGAGCAGGTGGCGATTGTAGCGAGCTTCATTGATGAGGATTCCCGGTGTCACAATCTGGTGATGTTCTCCAAAGAAACGACCGCAATCAATGATCCTGTAATCGAGGCCCCACCCCTGGACCAAATAGCCCAACTCTTCAAAGTCAACAAAACGTGTGATGATGCGCATTGTTTCTGTTCTGTCAGCCATAGCAATAAAATGCCCGCATTCTGATTCTGGTTATGATGTCTTGTTGCAAAAAGTCGTTCAGATTGTATCTTTACACTGATGTCTTTTCAATGTGCGCTCGTCAATAAACGCGATTGTCAAAAAAAGTGTCCGTTTTTGGATATTCTCACAATGTGTTGTTGCGTGATAATGATTCATAACTTACATTTTCATTGAACATCATCTCGCTATTACTTGCGAGCATTATCCAAATTGAAACGGAATAAAGGAGAAGAAGAATGAGGATATTTTATTCGCTGGCTGCAGTTTTTGCTGTTTCTTTAATGCTGGCAACTTCAGCAATGGCTGCGGAAAAGATTATTCATGACACCGAGTATTATATTCTTGAAGCCCAGAATGCAGAGAAATGGGCTGCCGATGATAAGGCTGTCGATGAGAAACTGGCTGAATTCAAAAAGAAGAATGATGGCAAAGCACCGAATATCTTTTATATCCTGATTGATGATCTCGGTTTTGGAGACATGGGGAGCAAGGATTTAAATGCTATCCGTGGATTCAAGACCCCGGCCGTGAACAAATTCGCCGATGAAAGTATGCGTCTGGCGCGAATGTATACCGAGCCTTCCTGTACCCCGACACGAGTTGCCTTTATGACCGGTCGCCACCCCTTCCGTAACGGCATGGGCGACACCGCGGTCGATATTGCCGGCTTCGGTCTTGCCGACAAAGAAGTCACCCTGGCTGAGGTCCTTTCGGAGTCGGGCTACAAAACCGTGCATATCGGCAAATGGCACATGGGTGACATCATGGAAGCCTGGCCGAATCATCAAGGCTTCGATTTCGCAGCCTTTCCCATTCACCAGCAAGGCCAGTTGACCATCTTCCATGACGATGCCGCCAACGAAGAGGTTGCTGTCGGTATCGGTAAGAACAACTACAACGATAAGTACACACTTGATAACTGGTTTCGCCCGGATGCCTCTCACATGGTTGTCGGCGTCGAAGGCAAGCGCGGAGAGAAGGTGCGCGAAGTCCACATGGAACCCGGCGAGCGCTGGAATGAAGCCAAGTACGACGATATGAACGAGCGCTACCAGAGGCAGACACTGGAGCAACTGCGTGAGCTCGCCAAGCAGGATGCTCCATTCTTCCTGCAGTACTGGCCGTTGATTCCGTTGACTGGACCTCGCGTCACCAGTGGGCCGTATACAACTCCGAACGGCGGCAACTATGTCGAGAAGATGCAGTTGATTGACCGCTGGATCGGTGACCTCCTTGATGAAATGGACAAACTCGGTGTGGCCGATAATACAATCGTTGTGATCATGGGCGACAACGGCCACTTCACCAAGTATTCTCCGCAAAGCGGTTTTTCGGCCATGGTTTTCCGTGGTGGTAAGGGTGACACAACCGAGGGTGGTGTGCGTGTCGATGCCTTCGTGCGTTGGCCTGGCATGATTGAAGCCGATTCAGTCGTTGGTGATATTATCCATGTCACCGATCTCTTCACGACTCTGTCACGTTTCGGCGGCGCAACCGACAAAATCCCCACAGATCGCCTTATAGACGGTGTTGACCAGACCTCATTGATGCTGCTGGGCGAAACCCACAGCCGTCGGGATCACGTCATGCTCTATTCCGGGAATACTCTGCAGGCCGTGGTTAAGGAGCAGTATAAGATTATGGTGCCGAAGCCTGGAGAAAACCCAATTGGTGCCAAGTTCTACGACCTGTTCCGGGATACCCGCGAAGAATACCCCGTATCCACCGAAGTCGGTGCCTGGGGTGGCGCAGAGTTCGTGCGAATAATCAAACGCCACATGGCAAGAAAGCAGATGTTCCCGGATGAAGGGCCAGCCCTTGGCCGCCCTTATGAAGGGATTGAAAATCTCCGTCCAGAAACGAAGGCTGCTGTCGATGCGTTCCTGTTTAAGCAGAAAGCCATCCAGATGAAATAATTCTGGTCGTGTGGGTGGGTTTGTGCTCATGATGAAAAGCAGGATCTGAATCTGATTATGTAGAAAGACACCGGACCTGGCCCTCAGGTCCGATGTTGCCATAAGTTACGTGAAATTCAGAAGTTAAAACAAATGAGAGGAGATCTCTATATGAATTACATCGTTATTGATATGAGCAATTTCAATGGAGACGACTCCCTTGACCTCGACGTTCCCGCCATAATAAACCCCCAAGGGGCTTTAAAATGACACACTTCAAACAATCTCTTCTCGCTTTACTTCTCTTTTATCTCATGAGTTCGTCAGCCTTTGCCGGAGGCCTCTATCTCTCGGAGATCGGAACACCGATCAGTGTCGGCACTGCGGGTGTCGCAGGTGTAACCAACACCATCGGCGCCGACTCGGTCGTCACCAACCCGGCCGGCATGACTTTACTCGATGGAGATCAAGTCATAGGTGGAGTACAGATGCTCGTTCCAACCAACCGCTTCGATTCTGACATCGCCACCGCCGGTGGAAGTGATGGTGGCAACGCCGGTTCTCCGGTCGCCATACCAAGCCTCTTTGCGGTCAAGCATTTAAACGATGACTGGAGTGTGGGCTTCGGTATCTCCGCGCCACTTGGTGGCGGCGTTGACTACGGCAAGGACTTCGTTGGCCGCTACCAGGCGCAGGTCTCTGAACTCGCCGTCATCAGCATCTCTCCGGCCGCCGCTTATCAGGTCAACGACAAGCTCTCCCTGGGAGCAGGCGTCTCCTTTATCTATACCAACCTTGACCTGCACATCGCTCTCAAACAGCCGGGGCCATTCTCTTCTGACGGTCAAGTCAGGATGGATGGGCTCGACGACTGGGGTTACCAGGGTTATCTCGGTGCGACTTACAAGGCGACAGACCGCCTGACCTTCGGCGCAATCTACCGCAGTGAAGCTGACGTCGAACTCGAGGGTGATCTCAACTTCAGAGGTGTTACTGTGCTTCCACTGAATCTGATAACCTCCCAGTTCGACAAGGCTGCCGTCGACTTCACATATCCGCAGATGGTTAATATCGGTTTCAAATACCAACTCGCAGACGACATGATGCTGATGGCCGACGTCGACTGGGAAGACTGGTCAGCGTTCGGCGATACCCGCATCGGTCTCAATGGCAACGCCTCTGCGCTCCAGTCATTCGATCGCGATTGGGATGACACCTGGCACCTCGGCTTTGCCTTGGCCAAAAAATTCGTCGGGAACCAGGCGGTCACCGCCGGAATCAGCTACGACAGCTCACCCGTTAGCGACAGCAAACGAACCGCGGACCTCCCCGTCGACGAACAGTTACGATTCTCCGCGGCTTACGGCAAGGAGATGAGCGACCAGCTAAGCTTCGCTCTGGGTGGGACCTTCGTCTGGATGGGACAAGGGGAAATGGATCAGACCGCCCAGGAAGAAAGGTTTAAGGGGGAATTCAGCACCAATCACCTCATCTTCCTCTCGGCAACCATGAATTACAGGTTTTGATTCCTATTATGAATTTAACTTTAACGAAAGGAGCACTTATGCGTACAAGCAGGATACACACTTCTTGTCTGGGTTTTATCGTCAGCCTGTGGTTTTTGATTAGCCCTGTCTCAGTGATGGCTGAACAAAATAGTCCCAGTGGTGAGAACCCATCAAATCCTCTTGCCGCCGCCAGCAACTTGGATCTTCGTGCAAAATATCTCGATTTAGGGAATAGCTCAGACCGTTACATTTATTCGTTAGAAGGTGCAACCATGCTTCATCCGAAAATTAAGTTGAAGTATGAATTGCATTACTGGGACACCGATGTCACCGGTTCAAATGAGCATGACTGGGAGTCATTGGTTATCAAGCCAATATTTTTTCTCAGCGACGGTGTTCACAACGACGTAAAATACCGTCTGGCCGTTGGTTTTGATTGGGTCCACGATTTTGACAACGAAGATAAAGGCATCGGCGGTGGAAGCAGCACCATTGCTCCTTTTGTTGGCCTCGCACTGGGTGTTTCTGAACAGACAACCTTGATCCCTCTGGTTCAGCACTTCCTGTCCTACGATGGGAATAGTGTCAACCAGACTGCTTTTCGCCTGATCGGTATGCAGAAACTGCCGCAACAGATGTGGTTTAAACTCGACGCCAAGGTTCCAGTTTCGTGGCATGATGATGAAGCAATCCCTGCCTCAGTAGAGCTCCAATGGGGCAAGATGTTCACTGCCCGCTTCGGTGCTTATGTCGATGGGTTGGTTGGCGTTGGCACTGATCGACCCTATGATTATGGTGCTGGGTTAGGTTTGCGGACGATTTTTTGATTTTGGTCAGGTTCATAAAAAGACAAATCGATACCTAATTTAAAGGAGATATCAATGAATATGAAAAGAATAACTGTTTGTGCGATTGCGACTCTTCTGATCCTGTCTGGATCAGCTTTTTCTCAGGAAATGATTATCTATCCCAGTCAAGGACAGAGCAACGAACAGATGGAGCAGGACAAATTCCAATGCTACTCCTGGTCAAAAAATGAGAGCGGTTTTGACCCTATGGCTCCGCCTACAACCACAGAGCCCCCTCCGCAAAAAGAGGCGGCGAAGGGCGGTACTGGTAGGGGTGCGCTGCGTGGTGCTCTGGGTGGGGCCGCTGTAGGAGCAATAGCAGGCGACTCAAAGAGCGACGCCCGGACGGCGACAAGAGCAGGTGCTGCCGGTGGAGCTGTTGTCGGTACGGCACGACGCAACGACCAAAAAAGACAGGAATCTCAGAAACAGCAAGAGTGGGAGCAACAAGAGGTGAATCAGTACAAACAGGGCCGCAGTAATTACAATCGGGCCTATTCTGCATGTATGGAGGGCCGTGGTTACTCCGTCAAGTAAACGAAGCCGAATAATCTTTAACAACGACAAAGACGATAATTTCCCTAAACAAGATTGAAATCAATCTAGTTGATTCTACTAAAGGAATTAATAAAATGACGATAAGAATAACAGCTATGATCATGACCATTTTCGCCGCCACTTTCCTCGGAGGCTACGTACAAAAGGCTCAGGCCATCGAACCGATCACCAAAACTGATGTTGTCAAAACCGTCTATAAAGTTGAAAATCTTGTTCGAATCGCTGACAACGTTGTCATCATGTTTGATAGCTCAGGTTCGATGGGAGAACCCTTTGGTGACAGTGGGATGACTAAACTTCAAGCCGCCAAGAGGTTGCTCAAACAAAGAACTGATGCCTTCCCAGGAGAATATTCCGAACTTAATGTTGGTCTATACTCGTATACGCCCTCGGCGAACACCACCGCAAATGCGGCGAATGCCGAGATTTATAAAATGCAGCCTTTCAATAAGGCAGGGTTTCATGCGGCCGTTGATCTCTTGCCGGAGGAGGCAAGTGGGCCGACCCTGATGGTTAGTGGTATGCGGCGTCTTGCCAAGGTGATGGACACTCTCTCTGGCCGTACCGTCGTGTTTTTGTTTACCGATGGCTCACACAGTGATGCTGGTGCGACCGAAAGCCCACTCGATTTAGCAAAGCAAATCGCGCAGAAGCATGACGTTGATTTTAAAATTGTCAGCACAACCGACATCAAAACAAACTTAGAGATGATGGAGGTGGTCGCCTCGATTAACGAGGCCTCCACAGTGACTCCTTTAGAATGGGTTATCAACCGCCCGGAAGTTTTCACTGGAGCCGTTTTTGCTCTGGAGGAGAATTATGTCATTACTGCGACGACACGTGACAAAGTCGTTGGGTTCAAGCTAGACCATATTGAATTTGGTTTCGATAAATCAGACATTGATATCGACTTCGCTATGGAGTTGGACACGGTTGTAGAGATCCTCAACCAGAATCCGGAGAGTTATATCGTCCTGGCTGGGCATACTGACAATAAGGGAGCGGAAGAATACAACCTTACCTTGTCGCATCAACGTGTTGAAGCTGTCGCCAGTTATTTGGTCACAGAATTCAATATAGATTCAAGTCGAATTGCGGCATTCTGGTACGGAGAGGCGGCTCCTGTTGCCAGTAATGATACTGAAGAAGGACGGCAACAAAACCGTCGTGTTGTTGGCTTTATTGCCGGCGTTAACTAAATATTAGTCTGCTATAGGGATGTTCGTGCTCACATTAGTTCAAGACTGAATGATTTACATTGCTAGCAGGGGGGGGGACAATTCTTCCCTTCCCGCTAGCAATTTGAGATTTTAGCTGGTTTCAACGATAAGCCTCATCCAGAATCCAGGCAGGCCAATGGATATTCGTTTAATTTTAAATGGTAAAAAAGCTGCTCTTGAGCCTGTGCGAGAAGCAATTCGTAAAGCAAGGGCCAATTCTCCTGTTGAAGTCAGAGTAACCTGGGAACAAGGGGATGTGTCTAGACTTATACATGAGGCAAGTGCAGAAGGTTGTCATCGTTTAGTCGCAGGTGGTGGTGATGGAACGGTCAAAGAGGTTGCTGATGCATTGATGCATTTACGACAGGAAGACCGGCCCGAGCTTGCCATCTTGCCTCTTGGTACAGCCAATGACTTTGCTACCGCTTGTGACATTCCGGACGACCCTCTTTCAGCCATGACTTTGGCTCACACAGGAAAGGCGTCCTCAATAGACTGCATTCGAGCTAACGAGCAGCACTTTATTAATGTGGCCACCGGAGGCTGTGGAGCGCAGGTGACTGCGAATACACCTGTAGAGCTAAAAAATTTCCTCGGTGGAGGCGCCTACACGTTAAGTGGCTTGGTACAAGCTGTTAAATTTATTCCTTATCAGGGCGAACTACGCACTCCAGATGGCATATTAGAGAGCAAGGTCATTTTAGGGGCGGCTTGTAACGGACGCCAGGCTGGAGGAGGACAACAGTTAGCGCCCAATGCCTTAATCAATGATGGTCTCATGGACATTGTTGTCTTGCTGGATTTCCCTAAAGAACGTCTTTTGCAGGCGATCAGGGAAATACAGGACCCCAGCATTAACGGTGATTATGTAAAACGGTACCGGGTTCCTTGGGCAGAGTGGGAGTCTGATGGAGAAATACCGACGAATCTGGACGGAGAGCCGGTTACGACGAACCGTATGCGTTTTGAGGTTATTCCCGCGGCGATCAGGTTAGTTTTGCCAGAGCCCTGTCCACTGCTAGGGCCTTAGATTCTAGCCACATACTCATCTTATTTCAGAAAGGGAACTATTGTTCATGGATTCAATGGTTTTGAAGTTCGTCGCATTAGCAACGGTTGTTTATGGGGTGCATGTCGTCCTTGCTCTCTCGCAGTTACTGCTCAGTGCCTACCTGATCGATAAGGAAGGCCAGGTAAGGTACAACAGCGGTCTGGGTCCATATGGGCTCTCTCCTGAGGCTCTGGAGAAAGAAATCGAAATGTATTTAGGGGATAGGTAGCTCACAGGTCGTTCTGCGTCTTGCAAAAGACTGCTCAGGTCAAGGAGAGCATCGATCGATGGTAATGCAAAATAACAGGGGAAATCAGTTTAGAATCGGTAAGATCGCATTTGTCGGGCTGTTTTTGCTGACAGCGCTTCCTTTTGTGTCTTCGTCGATGGCCCTAACACATGCTGCTGAAGCGAATTCAAATCGAAATTAGCTATGTCAAAAAAGGGTAAGTCTCAACCGGCCTGGTTTGTGATTATTGTTTGTCTTGTAATCTCAATTATGGGGATTGGTTATTATATTACGTCAGCGCTCTCCGCATATCCCGACCTCAACAGTCTGGAAGAGGTCACGGGTATACCAAGCCATTTCAAAGAGCGCTTCGAGCCGAAGAACAAGAAGGTCGTCAGCTTTCAGATCAACCAAGTTAAATTTTCTTATGTTAGTTATTATCCTAAATACGACGCTGTTAAAAAGCTAATCCAACAAAAGCCACAATTGACTGTTTTCAGATATCCCAATGAAATTAACCTATATGATGTTTTCTCCCCTTTCCAAGTCACGACAGGTGAAAAAGTGGTCGTGTCACACCTTGAACTCAAGAAAGCCAAGGAAAGAAATGCTTTAATTGGTTTAACTCTTGGATTGGTGTTTCTCATTATGGCAATAATTCTTGTGCGTATCAAATAAATGGCAGACGAGCGCATAGATTGTTTCAACACTACGCCCTTGGAACATGGTTTAGGGTGTGTTATCCACCAAGGTGAATAGTGACAGTCCATTTCACCGAAATCAACAAACCATTTACAAGCAACATAGGATAGTTATGGACCCCCATGTTTTCTTAGCATTTGTAGTCGCCACAACGATCATGATCTCCCTGCCAGGACCGAGCGTTATCCTGACAGTTGCACATAGCATTTCGTTCGGCTGGCAGCGGTCTTTGGCGACTGTTGCTGGAGCAACGCTGGGAATAGCTGTTCAACTTCTAGTTGCAGCCATAGGGCTAACCTCTTTGTTGACTGTTGTTTCCGAGGTGTTTGAATGGCTACGCTGGGCTGGTGCAGCGTATCTTGTTTATCTTGGGATCAAACAGTGGAGAAGCGCAAGCCTACCCTTGGAACTTGATGCACCATTAGCGACCAAAACTAACCTGTTCATTCAAGGATTGGTGGTTACAGTTCCCAACCCAAAGAGTTTGATCTTCATTGCGGCCTTTCTGCCTCAGTTTATAAATGCGACACACCCCCTGAGTTTACAATTCGCTATTATAGTTCCAACATTTCTTTCGATAACTTTTGTCGTAACATCAATTTGGGCGTTGGCTGCGGGAAGTACAAGAGGATTTCTGCGAAGCTCACAAATGGCAAGACCGGTACTGAGAGCAGCGGGAGGGTTTATGGTCATCGCTGGGTTTGGTTTGGCGTTGGCAAGACGCAACAGCTAAGAAAGTGTCCTACAAACCACGCCCCTGGGCCGTGATTTTAAGTGTGTCAACACCGAGGTGGATAAGACAGGTTATAAGCAGAGATGACAGACTATCCGAAGGCAACGCCAGAACAAATAAAATGTGCAAAATCAATACGCCGACGAAGGAATATTGGACTGCTGTTGCTGCTACCATTTATCCCTTCCGTCGCTGTTGTTCATAAGACAACTGGCTCTGATCAAATGGCGATGGCTGTTGGCATTATGTTTATTCTCGCCATTGCTGGACTTTGGTTGTCAGTGACTTTCGTCAAATGTCCCCGCTGTGGAAAGACGTACTTCTCAAAGTGGTATTGGGCAAACGGCTTTGCTTTAGGTTGTGTTCATTGCGGGTTGTGAGTGTGTCAGTTGCACGCCCCTGAGACGTGATTTTGGATGTCTCGTCCACCAAGGTGTCTGACACAGGGAGCTTGAGTTTTTATGATTATAAGAGAGACGGTGTATAGCCAATGAATCAAATATTTCCAGCCCCTATTACTGCACTACCCAAAGCTGATATTCCTCTGGCTGGGTTAACTGCGTATCTTTCGCAGGCAGGTTCTCACCAGATATTGTTCATGGAGTTTGAAGAGGATGTTGACTTGCCAGAGCATACTCATGCTGCCCAAGTTGGAATAGTCTTAGAGGGCAAGATTGAAATGATTATTGACGGTAAAAAGAACTGTTTTACAAAAGGTGATCGGTATTACATCCCCGCAGGAGTAAAGCACTCTGGAAAGATATATGCTGGATATGCTGATATAACTTTTTTCGATGAGCCACAACGCTATTCAAAAAAGTAGCGCCAATGTGTCTCATAAACCACCCTCTGGGACGTGAAAACGAGTGTGTCAGCACCGAGGTGAACAGGACATTTGCACAGAACTATATGTTGCCTGTTTAGCTTGGTCCGTTAGCCCATAGTGAGAACCTATGAAATCAATTAGTCACACTAAAGCCTTCGAAATGGCTATCCCTATCGCAGAACTGTTTCCATTGTTCAGTCCTGAAGGCGAGAAACACTGGGTGCCAGATTGGGACTACGAAAATGTGATGGGAACAGCCGAACTGTCCGAGGACTATGTTTTCTTGACGAAAAGCCATGATAACGGAACAAAAGATGCGATTTGGATTGTTAAGAGATATGATCCCAAATCGCATTTCGTACAATTTTATAAAGTAGAGCCAGAAGACAAGATTGGCTTAGTCACAGTGAGGTGTACGGAACTTGAAGCCGAAAGAACGAAAG
>JAJRRB010000039.1 GCA_024279915.1 Deltaproteobacteria bacterium | reverse complement strand
GGACACCTTCATCGCAGGCGGTGCCGATCCGCCACGGCGATGCATTAAGAATTCAATCTCGAACGTATCCTGAACATACTTCTCGATCCCAAACTGATAATCCGTCAACAATTCATAGCCTAGTTGTCCCAACAGGCCCGGAAGCGGTGCGCCGTCAGCTTTACGCGCGTCATTGACGATGGCAAAGTCGGTATCGTCAGTTCTCAAACCGTAGATCAAGCCATACTATCTCGCGTAAACAACCATCGGCCAACTACCAATCAGCAACCAAGCCAGCAATCACCAGACGGCAAGCCCGGCTGGTTCAATAATCGATAATCGGGGAGGAATGAGACGACAGGGAAGCCACGCAAGATATTCAAGAGGACGACATGCTCTCCGTCAGCCAGTTCTCTCGGCAGTTGCCGTGCTCTGTTCGGCATGCCTATGTGCTGGTCGAGAGGGGATCAGGGAATGGCGGCGTTAAGGCTTATCGGTTTGGTGGGAGGAGAGGGATCAAGATTCCCAAAGATGAAGTGGGTCGGTTTCGTGATTCGCGGTTGGTTGAGGATTTGAATCACGGTTGAAGTACAGCAGGTTGATCTTTGACAATTGAATATAAAGCAGGATCAGATCAGGTGCCAGAACGGGTCATCCTTCCAGTTCTCAGGAAAACCCATCTCGGCAAGCGGTACGGTTGGATTCTTGTCGAAAAGCTCAGTTAGACGATGTTGCCAATTAGACCCATCTGCAATCACATACATGAACTTGTAGAGCACAACGGCCTGCGCATAGAATCTGTGGTTGTTGTTGTCGCCATTGATTTTAAGCTGGCGCTCGTAGTCTCTGGCGATCATCGGTTGGATACTGTATTCCCGGTTCCAGGTTCGCGAATGGTGTGCACAGAGATTGCGCGTATAGGTCAGTGAGTGCAACCAAGAACTCATTACCCTGGGAGACAACCCGAAATGACCGCTGATTCGCTTTTTATCCCGATTCATAAGATTGGAGAAAAGATGCGACCATGTCCCTATCGACATCACTTCGGCAACCATCCATGTTGGTGGA
Source organism: Deltaproteobacteria bacterium (assembly GCA_024279915.1). Taxonomy (GTDB): domain Bacteria; phylum Desulfobacterota; class Desulfuromonadia; order Desulfuromonadales; family BM103; genus M0040. Next base: position 134,875 of record JAJRRB010000039.1, on the reverse strand, counting down.
AGATCTGGTTCATCGTAGTTAGCATAGTAGGTCTGCAGGAACCCTTCCTGCCTGTTGTGATTAGCCGTTGCTTCACGCATCTTGGTAAGCATCGACCTGTGCTTCGCGCCATTGCAAAAATATCTGCGGTTCATGAACCAGTGTGGGCCGTAGGGGACGCCCATCTCATTGGTAATGCAAGACCGCACCGCCACTTCGATCCGCTCGATGGCATCCATGATGAGCAGGCGAAGTTCGCGATCGAATATGTAGAGATCGAGTACGTTGTCGAAAGTTGTTCCAGGACGGAATACGTGTTCTTCATCGCCTGTTATCTGGAAATAACGGCAATATCCGGACAGCCTGTAATAACCTATGAAATGGAGGTAGTGGCGCAGCCGTTCTGGATTAGGAATATCCAGGCCGCGATTGGTTAGTAGATCAACTTGCTGGTCGATGTTAAGAGCAGGCTTGTCGAAAACTTTTGTCATGATCCCCCCGGAAAGACAAAAAAATACCCACCAGGGTGCGCATACATGTAGAGGCGTGGCGGGCGTGTTGCATGCATTTTAACCATATTAACCGTGGTGTCAATAAAAAAGTGTAAACAAAAGAGGTGTAACCACTTGTTGTATGGGCTTTTTGATGCGGGTTTCGAACCAGAGACACTCACGGTTGGATGTCCCTTTTGAGTGACCCCAGCTCTGATCAGAATGCCCATAAGTCATGCCTGACACTTATTTTCTGTTTGTGCGCCGCCCTTATCGGCGGGCGTTAATAACGATTGAATAAGGCAACTTGTGTTTCCTTTTTTTCGTCTGCTGCCATTGATAGCTAGAAGCTTCATGATTAGGTATAGTCCTCCCGGGATGCTCTCAGCTAGTCTTTAAAGCGATCTTTAGGTCCCTTGGATAAAATCCGACTGAAGGTTTCCTGGTCGTAGAGGTACAGGCAATGTCGGATAGAGGTGTAGGGACTGAAGGTGTTGTCAGGGTTTTCTGCCATGAAATGATCGCGATAATCTCTGACAGTTCTCAGGTTCTCATTCAAGCTTTTGTGTAGATCCGACTTTTGAAAGCCACTGTGCTGTTTCAGAATACCCTGAACAAAACCGTCAACTTTATAGTCTTCAAATTCAAAATCCCTGAAAAAATGGCCAGCGACGCGTAAAAAGTTAAAAGCATTGACGGTTTTTTCACTGGCTGCCGTTGCTGGTCGATCTCCATTCTCCCTGCTGTCGTCAAGGGGGTCGCTGATCGGAGCCACTGTAGCTTGCTGGATGAGTTCCGTGGTGGCGTTGCGGATCTCTTTGAACTCGCGGTCGGCCAACTCAAACAGGGCGGAGAGAACATTGATCCTGCGTTTGAGATCATTGGGGATCGACTTTTTGTATTTTATTTTGTGGTCCAGCACACTCCAGGCATCCTGTATCAAGGATCTGATCTGCACTTCGAAGGGGTAATCGGCATACTGCTGGTATTTTGGAAGGGAGCTTAGCTGTTCGTTCAGGACAAGATCCATGTGCAGACCTTTGTAGCCGAACGAATCCTCGGTACTTTCAACGGCCGAGATCTTGTCGGTAACGTCGATAATCTTGAAGTGTTGTTTCAACTCCTCAGACACCACCTCAATCTGGTCCTCATAGAGGCAGATGATCCGGATGCCGATCAGGTCTGAAAGGTAGTCTTTGATCTCGTAGGGATGTTCATCTGCTTCGAGTTTGTTTTGGTACTTTCGGTGAAATTTTTTGATGCACTCCTCTTTGTCCTTAACCCGTCCCTCTATCTTCGTCACCTCGCCGATATCAGACCCATTGAGCAACGAACTGATAATGTGGATATAGGTTTTCTTGGTATTCTCGAAGAGCTTCCAGTTGCTGTCGTAAAATTCCCGGAAAGCGTGTTTTTCTTTTTCAAAGTCCAGAGATGCCAAGATTGGCTCCTTGTCGTTAAGAAGAGTCGAGGAGTCGGGGGATACTCGACATAGTTGATTCAAACAAAAAGCCGTCCAACCACACAAAGCGGCCAAACGGCATCAAAGTTAAAGAAGATCCCCTGCTCCTCATCACATTCCCCTTAAACAGAAAAGAGCGTCACGCTCAAAGAGAAATACCTTCCATTTTGGCTCACTAAAAACGGCAAGAATCCACCGCCCAACTAAAGATAACTTATTGAAAATACACTTTTAGTTTGAGTTGGTCAAGGTGAGTCCGAAGCTGAATCACCTATGACTGACTCGATTTTCAAACTTGTTCTGATTTATAATGAGCTAACGAAGGTGACACCCGACCAAAAGGAGCATGAAAGGGGCCAGACAATACATTTCAATACGAGCGCACAGCTCTACGAGAATGGACACGGCGACCTGGCAATCGCGTACACAGCCGTGGGTGCCTAGCCGCAGAACCGCTCGAGATCGTCTGTCCCCGTCCCCACAAATTAATCTATTCCAATAAGCCAGAATATCTGATATGTTAACAACCCAGTAAAGGCAAAATCAGGGTTACTTGATGGAGCAAAACCACGGGTGTCGGATTGTGATAGCCGGGTTGCTGAGATCTTTAGCGACCGGGCTTTTTTATTTAAAGCGTTCATGTAAGGAAAAGATTTTGTATGTTTGAAGCATTGAAAGATATCGCCTGTTTTGTGACGACCTTTGTAAGCTTCCTCTACGGTTCGAGAATCGCGTGGGGCTGTGGGTCAGAGTGTCAATTCAGTGAGAAATCGGAGGACCGGCTTAAATCACTGCGCAGGAGCATCCCCGCTGCAGCATTTATCTACTTTATTGGATTCGTCATACTCTCCAGCTATTTTGCTAGTGGTTATTTTACAAGGTTCGTGTTTTCAGTAACCAGTGCTGTCATCCTGTCACACCTGGTAATCTCTATGGCTATGCCTGAGCTAAGGCGCAAACCTTCTGTTGAAGGACTTGTTCTTGCTGAGCTTACAGATGGGTCCGCCAATCGGATAGCCAAGAAAGCATTCAACGCTCTTCTATCAAACGGCAAGGTCATAAAATTCAAAAGGTCCGACGGTTGGGTTTTGGTTGGTAGAGACCGTTTGCGGGAGATGAACAATAATGCCCGTTATGATGGTGTTGAACGTAGAATAGCGGTCTGAATTCAGTGGTCGATACGCCTTATCGGCAAGCTTTCAGGGTCGGAGGGTCGGGGTCATGCTTGCGATATTGCAATTTGGCACTCAATGGCTTCAAAGTTAACGAAGATCCCCTGCTCTCCCCATCACATCCCCCTTAAAAACACAAAAAAGCACCGTGCTCAAAGCACAACACCCTCCATTTTAATTCACTAAAGACGGCAGATCTGCCTCTGCCCAATTAAAGCTAACTTACTGAAAGTATACCTTCAAATTAAATTCGTCAAGCTGATGATACATTGAGCGATACTCTATCCATCTTCATCCTTGATCGCCGTCCCGACGGTGTCTTCAATTACAGTATGGCATTCCACGTCAAACCACTTATGGAAGAGCTTAAGAGTCCGCTTCTGCGGCCACAGGGTCTCGTCGGTGTACCACCCTTCCAACTCCGCCTCAAACAATGCTGCAAAGTTAGCTGTGATCCAGCGGGCCAAAGCCTTGTCGTCATCAGCATCCTGATCGCTGATCAGATAGACCGTGCATTCACGGTTAGCTTCTTCCAGAGTGATCTGCGAACCTTCGTCACAAGGATCAGCATCTTTGATCCACTGCACTGCTGGTTCTTTATATTTGAGAATAACTGCGGCTCGATTGATCATTATTTCTTTCCTGTAGCTATTGAGATGCTATCGGGTAAGTCATCCTTCATGCACTTGCCAAGTCTCACCCGGCAAAGATGAAGTTAATTTATGGGTTACACCACTTAGTGCTCCGGAACCTTTAAGACCGGTGGACAAGCTTCTTTCCCTTTGCGAATAAACCGTTCGTCAAAGGTATAAAAAGCCTCCGCCGCATCACTGGAGGCAAGATGAAACGCATCGGCAAAATCAAAGCCTTGTGAATAGAAGCCCAGGGCAGCAGCAACCTGCCCGGCAGATTCAACCGTTACCATCGGTAACCCGAGGATCTGCAAAAATGACTGGTGGATGATTGCCGGTTCAATCCGATAGGCGGCTCTCAACACCCACTCCAGTTCAAGCAAGACCGTTTTGGGGAGAAAAACGGCTTCAGATTGTTCTAGAAGCTCCAAGGCACAACGAGCCTGAAGCTCGTCATCGTTAGTGAGATAGCGCACCCAGATATTGGTATCAAAGGTCACCATCAGCGCTCTTCCCTGCGCCAAGTCTTTACCACCTCTGCATCCACGGCCTCTTGCATCTCCTCAAGGTTTTTCGCAGCCCCCTTATAACCGACACAACCCAGTCCACTCTTAAGGTCAGTCGCAGGAAAACTGCTGATAGGTTTGAGAAAAACCCCACCTTGCATCTCTTCAACCACAAAACGGGTTCCTGCTCTCCAGTGATGGCTGGAACGAATAGTTTTAGGAATAATAACCTGTCCCTTGCTGGACAATAATGTTGTTTCCATACGGCACCTCCGGTAAGACTAAGTAAGACAACTATAAATGGTGCACATACAGCAATCAAGAGAAAACTGACTTATGTCACTGTCCTCCAACTCGCCAGGGGTATTCATTACTTTGACAATTGCGGTAAACCTCTGGATTCCCGCATACGCGAGAATGACAATCAGCTAGACCGTGCATTCACGGTTAGACACTTCCACTTCTATCTGCAAACCATCGTGACAAGGATCAGCGTTTTTGCACCAAGTGCACTATTGGGTTTTACTTTTCAAGAAATAACTGCAGCTCGATTGAGCTTTTCAGATATGGACACATGTGGACAATATTAACGCAAAAAAGGTTTAGCCATTTCTGACTAAACCCTTGAATTCACTGGTGCCGAAGGGGAGACTCGAACTCCCACGTCAATACTGACACTAGACCCTGAACCTAGCGTGTCTACCAATTCCACCACTTCGGCATTGAAGCGAGGCGCAATTTATAGCAAAAGGCATAAGCCAATGCAATAAAAAAATCTAAGGCTGGAGGCTAGAGCGGCATCGCAATTTATTCGTCAAGCCGCTTTGGAACAACCATCACAGTACTGTAGCTATCGACAGTGACCAGACCAGGACGAGCACCTTTTGGCTTTTTGACATCCCTGCCCAGCGCCACGATCACCTCGACCTTACCGGCATCCTTCCCTTTGGAGTACCCGGCAGCAAAAGATGCAGCGCAGAGGAGATCATCTTCTGGGACCTGAACGCCCTGCCCTTCAGACTTCAGCACCAGATGACAACCTGGCATACCGTGAGCGTGAAACCACAGATCATCAGGCTTTGTCAAACGCCGACTGACATAATCGTTGGTGCGGCTATTCTTACCCCAGAAGAGCTTCAATCCGCCTGGCGTGACAGCCTGGTTGAGCTGATCCTCAGGTGCAACCGTTTGACGCTTGCCGAGTTGTCCCTTGGTTTTCTTCAATAAACCTGCAGATTCCAACTCAAGTTGCACCTGATAGAGATCCTCGCCTGAGACAGCTTCATCAAGAGCCAGTTCAACCTGATCCAGCCAGGCAATCTCTTCTTTTGTTTCCTGTAAACGACGCTTGTGATGATCACCAGAACGCTTGGCTTTACGATACAGCTTGAAATAGCGTTCGGCATTCTCTTGCGGAGTCAATTTACTATCAAGATCAACCTTCACCGAAACCACTGGTGACTGGTAGTAATCATCAACTTCAACTGAATCATCGCCACGTTTAATTTGATGCAGACTGGCCAGCAGAAGATCACCGATAATGCGAAACTTTTCAGGATCGGACTGTCGGTCACTCTCAGCAGCAATATTGGCTTGTCTTTTCTTAAGCTTTTTACGTTGTTTGGCCACAAGAGTAGTAAGACGAGCAGTCAGATCCCGAGTTGACTCCTGGCCCTCTTCTGCCTGGGTCTCCTCAAGCATCGCGGAGAGATCAGCAAATTTCTCAACAGAAGCAAAACCGTGTACTCCAAGTAAGAGGGGCAACAACCCCGAATGACCATCCCACGCAACCCGCGAAGCAGCAAAAGTTCCGGCACTGAATGTTTCCTGTAAACGGTCAAGAATTGCTTCGCAGGAGTAACCTTCTGCCCTTTCGATACAGATGGCCTGTGCCAAAGCTGGCGACATCGGTGCAATATCAACACGTGCCATAGCCTGCGAATCTGCGGCGGCATCTAGCAGCGAAACAACTTCTGCCCGGTCAGCAAAGAGGGAGAGCCGTTCCTTCTGCACCGGCAGAGTGTAGATTTCGCCGGGCAAAAGCTTTCGTGCACCGTCTACACGCCAGAGGAGATCAACGATACGCCCTGCAGCATCAGTCAAAATCAGATTACCTTGCGCGCCAAACGCTTCCAGGATCAGGTCATAACGTTCGTTATCGGCTCCAGCAAAGATGAAATGAACGATGCGGTCAAGCGGCTCGGCACGCATTTCGAGGAGGCGACGCAGGCGTGCTCGCAAAAGCTGGCAAAAACGTGGAGGGCTGGCTGGTGCTGGATGAGCTTGGCGGGTCTGGTAGAAGGTACCCTGCCCGTCGGCTTTCAAGAGCAGATGAACCTTCTCACGACCAGTCCAGAATCTTAAAACCAGCGTCCCAGCAGTCGTCTGCACCACACGGTCTAATCGACTGTTGACAAACTTTTGTTTAAGCTCCACTGCCATAGCTTGAAAAATCAGACTATCCATCGGCTGAGCTTATGGCATTTACCCAATTGGCTGCAAGTTTTTCTCGGGATTTATGCATATTCTGTTATGATACTGCGCTATTGCGTCATCTTAAGTTACACAATCAATATTCACTTTTGGAGGAGAATTGTTATGAGCAAGGAGTGGAATCTCGAAACCATTGCCGTCCAGGGCGGCTATGACCCAAAGCCTATAGAACCTCGTGTCCTGCCTCTGTTTCAATCGACAACCTTTAAATACGACAGTGCCGAGCATGTTGCGAAGCTCTTCGACCTCGATGCGGCAGATCACATGTATTCGCGCATCAGCAACCCGACCGTAGCCGCCTTTGAAGCCAAGGTCACCGCGCTCGAAGCTGGCGTTGCGGCCCTGGCAACTTCTTCAGGTCAGGCCGCCACGTCCTTGGCTATTCTCAACATTTGTCAGGCCGGACAGCATGTTGTTGCCGCCAGCACCCTCTACGGTGGGACCTATTCGCTCTTCAGCAACACCTTACCGAAGCTGGGCATCGAAGTTACTTTTGTCGATCCCGAATGCAGCGAGGAAGAGTTGCTTAATGCCTTCCGGGACGAGACCCGCCTCCTCTTTGCTGAAACAATTGGCAACCCGGGGCTGAACGTTCTCGACTTCGTCAAGTTCTCCACTGTCGCAAAGACAATGGAGGTGCCACTTATCATAGACAACACCTTTCCGACCCCGGCGCTCTGCCGTCCTTTCGAATTTGGTGCCGACATTGTTGTGCATTCGACCACCAAGTATATCGACGGCCATGCCACAAGCGTTGGCGGCATCATTGTTGACAGCGGCAATTTCAATTGGGATAACGGCAAATACCCAGAACTGACCGAGCCTGACAAGAGCTATCATGGCCTTAAATACCTGGAGAAATTCGGCAATCTTGCTTACATAGTCAAAGCACGCGTACAGTGGATGCGCGACCTCGGTGCATGCCAAAGCCCGTTCAATGCGTTTCTCAAGAACATCGGCCTGGAAACGCTGCCAATGCGCATGGATCGCCATAGCACCAACGCCCTGACTCTGGCACAATATCTCGAAAAACATGACTGTGTCAGCTGGGTCAACTACCCTGGCCTCGAAAGTCATCCGAGCTATGCAAAGACTCAGACCTACCTGCCCCGTGGAGCTAGTGGTGTTATGACCTTTGGCATTAAGGGAGGTAGTGAAGCAGGTCGTAAATTCATGGAAGGCACCAAGCTGATAGCACTGGTGGTGCATGTTGGTGATGCTCGCTCCTGTGTACTGCACCCGGCCAGCACCACCCACCGACAACTTTCAGATGCGGAGCAGATCGCTTCAGGCGTCACCGACGATATGATCAGAATCTCGGTTGGCATTGAGCATATCGATGATATCATTGAAGACGTTGATCAGGCACTGCGGAACAGTCAGTCCTAACGTCTTGTCCACAATCATGACAGTCGAAGGCGGACCCCGCAGGGTTTGCCTTTTTTAGTGCAACCGACAGTTGTACGGTGGACTACCGTTGTATACTATTTTTTTCTTCTTGACTTATTTGCTTTTTTTGACAGGATAAAGATGAATTTATTCATACAGAAAACTTAACAAAAGAGGAGAAAGCTGATGTCAGACCAACCCACATATCGCCTTGGCACTAAAGCCCTTCACGCTGGACAAGTTGCAGATCCGACCACAAATTCCCGCGCAGTCCCGATCTACCAGACGACTTCATACGTCTTCGACTCAAGTGAGCATGCCGCCAACCTCTTTTCGCTCGCCGAAATGGGCAATATCTATACACGCATCATGAATCCCACTACCGATGTACTGGAGAAGCGACTGGCCGAACTTGATGGTGGTGTCGGAGCTCTGGCTATGGCCTCTGGAAGCGCCGCAATCAACCTGGCCATCCTCAACCTGGCTAAGGCCGGTGACAATATCGTCTCTGCCCACTACCTCTATGGCGGAACGTACAATATGTTCAACTACACCCTGAAGCGCATGGGGATTAACGTCAAGTTTGTCGACAGCAGCAACCCCGACAACATCGCTCAGGCTATCGATGAAAATACCAAGGCTGTTTTTGCTGAGACTATTGGCAACCCCAAGAACAATGTCGATGATTTTGAGGCGATCGCACGTATCGCCCATGAAAATGGCCTGCCATTCATTGTCGACAACACCGTGGCGACTCCTTACCTTTTCAAGCCCTTTGAGCACGGCGCCGACATCGCCTGTTACTCGCTAACCAAGGTTATTGGTGGACATGGCACCAGCATCGGCGGTGCAGTCGTCGACAGCGGTAAATTTGACTGGTCGAGCGGCCGTTTTGATGAGTATACAACTCCTGATCCAAGCTATCACGGTCTGGTCTACTATGAGGCCCTTGGTGAAATGGCCTACATTCTAAAAATGCGCCTCACCCTGCTGCGCGATTTAGGCCCGTGCCTCTCACCTTTCAATGCTTTCCAGTTTTTGCAAGGGCTGGAAACATTACATGTGCGTATGCCGAGGCACTGTGAAAATGCCCTGAAAGTTGCCCATTACCTTGAAGACCACGATTCTGTTGCATGGGTCAACTACCCTGGTCTCAAGAGCCACCCCGACTACGAGAGAGCCCAACGCTATCTTCCGGAAGGACAAGGTGCAATCCTCGGTTTCGGCATCAAAGGTGGCCGAAAGGCCGGTGCAAAGTTCATTGATTCGGTCAAACTCTGTAGCCATCTTGCCAATATTGGCGACGCCAAGACGCTGGTTATTCATCCAGCCAGCACCACTCACCAGCAACTCTCTGATGAAGAGCAGAATGCTGCCGGTGTCAGCCAGGATTATATTCGTATTTCAGTTGGTATTGAGGATGTTCAAGACATTATTGACGATCTTGACCAGGCACTTAAAGCCAGCCAGTAACGGCTCGACAATCAACGATAAAGCGGGCATTTCTGCCCGCTTTTCTTTTGCTCAACGCCATGTCCCGTGCTATCTTCTCATCATCTCAATGTGGAGCCTGTCCGACAATCCATGATCGGCTGCAACCACAGCTGTTTGGCCCATATTTCAGCTCCTTTTCGGCCCATAGCTACTGCTATGAGCTCTCAAACGAGCCAAAATCTGTTCTCAAACTTCTGAGCTTTCGCTTCGACCCTTATTGTCGGACAGCCTCCTGATATTTTCAGGACAAACAGTTATGCGCAAATGGCTGGAATATATTCCCTTTATTGCCCTTGCCTCGCTGGTCAGGGTACTGCCGAGAGCTTTGGCACTGGCCCTTGGTAAGAGGCTTGGCCAATTAGCTCAAAAACTTCAAGGACGACGTGTCAATATCGCCCGCGAAAACCTGCAAAATGCATTTCCGGAGATGTCGTCCCAAGAGGTTTCCAAGACCATAGTCGAGATGTTCAAACATCTAGGCATCAGCTTTATCGACATGCTACGTGTTGACCGATATCGCGGGCAGCAAGATATTGATCGTTATTTCGAAATCAACAATAAAGAGTACCTGAGCGAGGCACTTGAATTAGGCCGTGGCTGCATTGTCCTCTCCGCACATCTTGGCTTCTGGGAAGCGGGTTCCTTCTTCATGCCGCAGTTAGGATTTGCAACAGAGATTGTTGCTAAACCGATGCGCAACCCTCTGGTTGACGATTACTTCTGTCGCATACGCAGGTCAAACGGCAACCAGATCATCAACAGCCGTAAAGGTGCACGTGGCATTCTCAAATCTTTGAAAAACAACCACGCCGTATGCATTCTTCTCGATCAGCACCTAAAGGGACAGGGCTCGGTTATCGCCCCATTCTTTGGCCGCCCGGCGCATACCACAAGCATCATTACGCAGTTAGCAACAAGATATCAGATACCAATTGTTGCAGCTTTTTCCTATCGTCAGCCGGACAACACTTACAAGTGTCAATTCAAGAAGATGTTCATACTCGAAGGCGACTTGAGTGAAGAGAATATTCTGGCCAACACCACTCTGCTCAACCAGCAAATCGAAGCAGGGATAAGTCACGACATCAGTCAGTGGTTCTGGCTTCATCGCCGCTGGCGCTCCTGTTGTGAAAAGTAGCTCTGCCATGACCCCATTTCATATCGTTCTCATTGAACCTGAGATTCCACCAAATACGGGAAACATTGCGCGACTCTGCGGTGCAACTGGCACAGTCCTGCACCTCGTAGGCAAACTTGGCTTTTCCATCGACGACAAGCATCTAAAGCGTGCAGGACTTGATTACTGGGATGCAGTGGATGTTCGTCAATGGGAAAAGCTGGAAGAGTTGCAGGCAAGCTTTCCGGATGGACGGTACTGGTACACGTCTAAGAAAGCAGAGAAAACTCACGTTCAGGCAGACTATCAAGCTGGGGATTTTTTGGTTTTTGGCAAGGAAACAAAAGGTCTTTCTGAAGAGCTATTACGGCAGAACGCCGAGCAGTCGGTTCGAATTCCAATTCTCAGCCCGGTCGTGCGTAGCTTGAATCTTTCAACTGCGGCAGGGATTGTTCTTTATGAAGCCTTACGGCAGACGGGACAGCTTTAGGGCCTTACAACCCTGCAACTTGAAATAACAAAGGCGCCCTTTCGGCGCCTTTGTTATTTATTCCAGATGATCCTCAATACGAATCAGTAAGGTCTCTTCCTGAATCACATCCATCTCATTAATCTCAGCAAGTGCCGCAATCACGTTACGTTCTTCCGCAACATGGGTCATAAAGACAATCGGCACTGCTTCAGCTTCATGACGATGTGGTTGAACCATCGATTCGATACTGATTTCATGTTTGCCGAGAATCCCGGCAATACTGGCCAGGACACCAGGATGGTCCTTTACATTAAACCTTAGATAATAGGGAGTTACAACCTGTTCCATAGGCTTTATAGTATAGTTCGCCAATTGTGACTGTGGGCAACCCAAAGCAGGCATCCTGGCAGAACAGTCAGTTTGCAAATCTCGCGCAACAGACAGGACATCCCCCATGACCGCACTTGCAGTAGCATCCATCCCGGCACCATAGCCAGAGAGCATAACCGGGCCAGAGAAATCACCAACCAGGCGAACCGTATTGAAGACTCCGTTAATAGCAGCAAGAGGATAATCTTCGGGGATCATAGTGGGGTGCACCCGCGCCTCGATTTTATCGCCATCACGCTTACCGATCGCTAATAACTTGAGCTTGTAACCAAAATCACGGGCATACTCGATATCGATAGCAGTGACCTTGCTAATTCCTTCGGTGTAAATATCATTGAAATCAACCTTTGTCCCAAAACAGAGGCTGAGCAACAAAGCCAGTTTATGCGCAGTATCAATCCCTTCCACATCGAAAGTAGGATCTGCCTCTGCATAACCTTGTTTTTGTGCTTCAGCCAGCACGTCGGAGAAATCCTTACCTTTTTCATCCATCTCGGTCAGGATGTAGTTGCAGGTACCGTTAAGGATGCCATACAGGGCTGAATAATTGTTTGCGCCAAGGTTCTCCTTGATTGCGGAAATCACCGGGACACCACCAGCAACGGCCGCCTCAAACATGACACTGACACCAGCCTCCTCAGCGGCACTGAAGATTTCTTCACCATGCATGGCAAGCAAAGCCTTGTTAGCAGTAACAATATGTTTGCCGTTGCGGATAGCCTCAAGAACAAAGGTACGGGCAGGTTCGTAGCCACCGATCAACTCAATAACGATCTGAACCTCTGGGTCATTCAGGAGCGCACGAGCATCATCAGTAAGTAAACCGGGTGCAAGCTTCACTCCACGATCAGTCGTTGTATCAAGATCAGCGATACGCACCAGTTCCAGGCTGGCACCAAGGCGATTAGCCAGAAGATCATGATTTTGTTGAAAGACCCTTACAACCCCAGTGCCAATCGTACCGAAACCGAGTAAGCCAACTTTGATATTTTGCATAATTCTTACCTTTTCAGGAAAAGACCGAAGGCCACGAATCTGGCCCTTTTTAAATTCTATACGGAAACATCCTTTTCACAGGAAAAACGACAAACGTCAATACCCGACCCCTCTAAGGCCAGGGCATCTTCTATCTGTTGCTGCAAAACATCCGGGGCAACCTCATGGTGTGGCAGGAATGACAAGGAGACATCTTTAAAACCTGCCTGACAAGCGACGCTCAGCATATGTCTGACCAGGGATGCATGAGTTTCCTGGCAGAGTCCATGCCATTTGCCACCGCCAACAAACAGGATCCAGTCTGCCTTGAGTTTGCCATTATTTTGCAACATAACATGTTCACCAGCACGCCCCCGAATTTGACCATCGATGAGCATTCTGGTCAACTGGCCATCAAGACGCCAATCGAGCAATGCAGCAGGGCCATCAACAGGCTTCTGATCAGAGAAATAGAGTGCCACAACCGACTCGCCGGTCATGGCATCAGCAGGAAGCGTCACTCGTTGCAACGGGCTCATTGTGACTTGGTTCTATGTTGTTGTGAGAGATGGTCCAGAACACCATTAACAAAGGATGACGTCTCTTCAGTGCCAAAACGCTTGCCAATCTCAATAGCCTCATTGATGACAACATTTCGCGGCACATCCGGACAATAGGTCAGTTCATAAGCAGCTAGTCGGAGGATGGCGAGATCGACTCTCGACATACGATCAAGAGCCCAGTTGGTTGAGTAAGATTTGAGTTCCCGATCAATACTTTCGAGATTCTCAGCAACGCCACAGACCAGGCGTTCGGCAAAATGCCTGACTTCCGGTTTCGGAGTGGTATCCTCATCAACAACAGCTTCACCTAACACATCATTGCGGAACTGAAAGTTCTTCCAGAAATCCCCGAGCACATGATCGAGAGCTCCGCCTTCATGATCGGCCAAGCTATAAAGTACTTTCAGGGCCATTTCACGCCCCTGGCGTCTAATACCTCGCGACATCTCGGGCTATAGCGCTTTATAGAGGTTGGCCATCTCAACAGCAGCCATTGCAGCATCGAACCCCTTGTTGCCAGCTTTACTGCCAGCGCGTTCGATCGCTTGCTCGATCGTATCGGTAGTCAACACACCAAAGGCCACAGGGATACCAGAATCGATCGAAACAGTGGCAATCCCTTTGGAAACCTCGGCACTCACGTAATCGAAATGAGGCGTTGCACCACGAATAACGGCACCAAGGCAGACAATGGCGTCATAACGACCAGATTCGACCATCCGCTTGGCTGCTGGTGGAATTTCGTAAGCACCAGGAACCCGCACAATATTGATGTCCTCTTTCTCGGCACCGTGACGCAGCAAGCCATCTATGGCACCTTCAACAAGACGGTCGCTGATAAAGCTATTGAACCGACTTACCAGCAGTCCGACACGCAATCCCTTGGCGTCCAGTTTTCCTTCGATAATATTGGGCATCACTGATCTCCCCTAAAGCATAATCCGGAACGATTTGCTCCGAAACTATAGATTTTCAAATTCGAGTTTATAAATTTTCTAACAAGTGCCCAAGCTTTTCCTGCTTGGTCTTGAGATACTTCAAATTACTTTTATTCGCAGGCATTTCTATTGCGACCCGCTCAACAATCTCGAGACCGTAGCCTTCGAGACCGATAATTTTGCGTGGATTATTCGTCAGAAGACGGATCTTTCGCACGCCCAGATCAGTGAGCATCTGGGCACCGATGCCATAGTCACGAAGGTCCGCTTGGAAGCCAAGAGCCTCGTTGGCCTCGACAGTATCATGTCCTTGATCCTGCAGGTTATATGCTTTGAGTTTGTTGACGAGGCCAATGCCCCGTCCCTCCTGACGCATATAGAGGACGACTCCACTGCCTTCTTCGTCGATCATCTTCATGGACGCATGCAATTGGTCACCGCAATCGCAACGTTCAGAGCTGAATACATCGCCGGTCAGACATTCAGAGTGGACTCTGACCAGAACCGCTTCATCTGGATTAATCTCTCCCTTGTAAAGGGCAAGGTGTTGACTGTCATCAACTTCATTATCATAGACAATCGCCTGGAACTCACCACCGAAACGCGTTGGGATCCTGGTCTCTGCAGCACGCGTAATCAATAACTCCTTGCGCATCCGGTAGGCAACCATGTCGGCAATAGTAACGATGCGTAACTGGTGTTTTTTTGCAAACTCGCGCAGTTCAGGCATGCGCGCCATGGTGCCGTCATCATTCATGATCTCGCAGATCATGCCAGAGGGCTTCAACCCGGCCATACGCGCCAGATCAACAGAGCCCTCTGTCTGACCGGCACGGACCATAACTCCGCCCTTTTTGGCGCGAAGCGGGAAGACGTGCCCTGGACGTGCTAAATCCTGTGCAACGGTTTCATCGGCAAGAGCGACCTGGATTGTCTGAGCGCGATCAGCTGCGGAGATGCCGGTTGTGACACCTCGTCGCGCTTCAATGGAAACAGTGAAAGCAGTCCCAAAAGAAGAGGAATTTTCCTGAACCATCAGTGGCAGGCCAAGATGATCCGCACGATCTTCAGTCAAAGTCAGGCAGATCAGGCCACGGCCTTCCTTAGCCATAAAATTCACAGCTTCCGGGGTAACCATCTCTGCGGCCATGCAAAGATCACCTTCATTTTCACGATCTTCGTCATCGACCAGAATGACCATTTTCCCCTGGCGAATATCTTCAAGTGCATCTTTAACACGGTCTAAAGGCATATGACTCCTTAAAAATCTATCTATTCAGTAAGACCCCTAAAGATCTCACAGAAAACCATTTTTGGCAAGGAGATCCATCGTCACGCCTTGCGGTTTAACGGTAGGGCCATCCTGTAAAAATCGCGCAACGTATTTACCGATCAGGTCTGTCTCAATATTTACATCATCACCGACGTTGCGATCCTGCAGAGTAGTCTTTTCCAAGGTGAGAGGAATGATGGCCAGAGAAAAAGTATCTTCAGAGACCTCATTCACGGTCAGGCTGATGCCATCAATGGTGACACTTCCCTTTGCCACCAGCAAGGAACTGACAACAGCATCGGTCTGAAACTTGAAAAGCCAGGCGTTACCATCTTTACGACGCTCAACGATGCGCCCCTGGCCATCGACATGTCCCGTCACCATGTGTCCTCCCAGGCGATCAGAGAGACGCAAAGCCCGTTCAATGTTAACGCGAGCCCCTCGTGCCAGTTGGCCCAACGTGGTACATCCCATGGTTTCCGGAGAGACATCAGCGGAAAAGGCACCGTCAGCGAAGGATGTCACTGTCAGGCAGACACCATTAACAGCGATACTTTCACCGAGGGTAAGTTCCGCCATGGGTAACCCGGTCGCAACCGTTAACCGAGCCTGGTCTGCGCCAGTACGAATGTCGCGCAAAGTACCGAGGTCTTCAATCAGTCCGGTGAACATGGTGCACCTCCCCTTCTATCAGGATATCAGTTTCAACCTGTCGGGCGCATAAATTCATTAATGGAAAGGCTTCACTTATATTGGCAACGCCCTCTCCAGCCAACAGGCTACGACCAACGCCACCGAGAAGTTTCGGCGCGATAAACATCATAACACGGTCGACCAAACCTGCCCGCATCATAGCTCCACCAAGCACGCTGCCACCTTCCAGTAAAAGGTGTTGCAGATTCCTTTTGCCAAGCTCAATAAGTGCAGCAGACAAATCCAGACCATCTGTGTTTCTCCCGACCTGAATGATTTCGGCACCTGCATCATGATATGGCTGTAAAACAGCCTCAGTGTGTTTAGACGAAGTCACCAGAAAGATTTTTGCCTCTGACGACTGAGTATATACCTTTGCTTGTGGTGATGTTCCAAGTTGGCCGTCAAATACGATACGGACCGCATCACGACCACCATTGTCCAGGCGAGTTGTAAGGCGGGGATTATCTGTTTTCACTGTCCCTGAGCCAACCATGATGCCATCGACCTGATTTCTCAGTTGATGCACAAGTTCACGGCTCGCGGCACAGGAGATCCATTGTGAATCACCGTTCGCGGCGGCAGTCTGGCCATCAAGGGTCATTGCCGACTTGAGTACAACATAAGGTAAACCCGTTGACATATATTTGCTAAAGGGGGCAATCAACTCCCGACATTCGGTCTTAAGGACTTCACAAACGACCTCAATACCAGCCTCGTGTAAACGCTCCATGCCCTTGCCAGCGACTTGTGGATTAGGGTCCTGTGTGCCAACAAAAACTCTGGCAACTCCGGCATTGATCACCGCCTCGGTGCAAGGTCCGGTACGCCCCTGATGACAACAGGGCTCCAGTGTTACATAGAGATCCGCACCACGGGACAGATCACCGGCCTCACGCAAGGCCAGGATTTCCGCATGCGGTTGGCCGGCTGCGGGATGAAACCCTTCGCCTACTACTTTGCCATTATTTACCAGAATAGCACCAACCGGAGGATTAGGCGCCGTACGGCCCAGACCTCTTTGGGCCAGAGTAATGGCTCTTTGCATGAATTGTTTGGCTTGGATTGTCATGTCGGCTCGCAGTGCGTCACCGCTAGGAAGCAGTCAGACTATACGGAACGAAGCTTCTGGATAGACATTACTTAGGAGAACCTTTCGACAGAATGTCGGTCAATTCGGACATGAATTCATTGATATCGCGAAACTGACGATAGACAGAGGCAAAACGGACATACGCAACTTCATCAAGCGCTTGCAAAGCCTCCATGATCGATTCACCAATACGGCTGGCAGGAATTTCTTTTTCACCACATTCCTGAAGGGAAACTTCCATCTGGTCGACAACTTTTTCAATCGTGGCAATTGAGACCGGTCGCTTTTCGCAAGCACGTTGAATCCCGGAGATGATTTTATGACGATCGAATGCTTCCCGTCGGCCATCCTTTTTGATGACCAGAGGCAAGGTCTCCTCGACTCGTTCGTAGGTGGTGAAGCGGCGTTCGCAATCAACACATTCACGGCGTCGGCGAATATTGTTGCCTTCCTTACCAAGTCGGGAATCAACGACACGTGTGTCATTATGAGTACAAAAGGGACATTTCATTAACTGCCTCCAGAAACAATATCGTCGAAAAGATAAGCCTCGATGCCGGACTCTGCCAACATTTCCATTGAGAGTTTATCAGCATAGCCTTTTAGGTAAACCACCTTTTGGATACCTGCATTGATCAACATTTTTGTACAGATAATACAGGGTGAATCAGTACAATAGAGCACCGAGTTATCAATATTCACACCATGTCGTGCTGCCTGGATAATAGCATTCTGCTCGGCATGCAAGCCACGGCAGAGTTCATGTCGTTCACCGGAAGGGACCTTCAACTGTTCACGAAGACAACCTGTCACTTCACAGTGAGTGATGCCACTGGGCGTACCGTGATAACCAGTAGCCAGTATATTCTTGTCTTTGACCATGACAGCACCAACCTGGCGACGCATACAAGTTGAACGTCGCGCCACCAAGCGGGTGATATCCATGAAGTACTCATCCCATGACGGTCGTTCCATCTAGTGCCTTGTACATCTTAAAATGTCGCAATATTGCGCCGGGATTTGTTGTGCCAGCAAGGCGCGGTTTCAGTTCCATAGCCGTAGCTATGCAACTGAAGTCGCAACGCAGCTGGCGCGACAAATAACCAGCAAGATGCGATAGTTTATGGTTTACGTGGTACTAAACGAGCCTGTGTGCGTAAAGGGGAAACTGCTTGCAGAGCTCGCTAATTTCTCCCTTGATTCTGGCATGCACCGTCTCATTTTCGAGATTTTGCAGTGCTTCGTCAATCCATGCACCGACCTGGCGCATTTCATTCTCTTTCAGACCACGTGTTGTACTCGCTGGTGTACCAATCCGAATACCGCTGGTGACTAATGGCGAACGGGTATCGAAAGGAACAGCATTCTTGTTCACTGTAATCCCGGACGCTTCAAGAACAGCCTCGGCAACCTTACCAGTCAACTCAGTGCCTGTGAAGTCGAGTAGCATCAAGTGGGTATCGGTACCACCTGAGACCAGATTGTGGCCACGGGAAACCAGCTCTTCGGCAAGAGCCTGGGCATTTTTGACCACCTGCTCTGCATAAATTGTAAATTCGGGAGTCAGCACTTCTTTGAAGGAAACTGCCTTAGCAGCAATCACGTGCATCAAAGGACCACCCTGAATGCCCGGGAAGATATTGCTGTTAACTTTCTTAGCATACTCTTCACGGCAGAGGATCATGCCGCCACGAGGGCCGCGCAGTGTCTTATGGGTCGTGGTTGTCACGAATTCTGCGTGCGGAACTGGGGTCGGATGGACACCGGCGGCAACCAGACCAGCGATATGAGCCATATCAACCATGACCGGTGCGCCAACCAGGTCGGCAATCCTTCTGAAAGCTTCAAAATCCAGGGTCCGAGGATAAGCGCTGGCACCAACCACAATCAATTTCGGTTTGTGCTCTTTTGCCAACTGCTCAACTTCGTCGTAATCGATCCGGCCAGTCTCTTTACGCAGTCCGTAAGGTACGATATTGAAAAGTTTCCCAGAAAAATTCACCGGAGAGCCATGGGTCAGATGGCCACCATGGGCGAGGTTCATACCAAGAACGGTATCGCCGGGCTTGCAGGTCGCGAAATAGACTGCCATATTGGCCTGCGAACCGGAATGGGGCTGAACGTTAGCATGTTCAGCACCAAAGATCTCTTTGGCACGATCAATGGCCAACTGTTCGGCAACATCAACGAACTCGCAGCCACCATAATATCTTTTGCCCGGATACCCCTCAGCATACTTGTTGGTAAGAACTGAGCCCTGGGCGGCAAGGACTTCCTCACTGACAAAGTTTTCCGAGGCAATAAATTCCAGGCAGTATTCCTGACGTTCCGTTTCCTGGCGAATTGCTGCAGTAATTTCCGGATCAAATTGGGCGAGTTTATCAAACATGGTAAGACCAGCCTCCAGATAGGTTTATTAAGTAAAACGGGCAGGCAACTTGCCTGCCCGAAGAGTATAAAATTATAATTTACCAGCGCGAACAGCGTCTTCTACTTTAGAGATCTTATCGAGTCGCTGCTGGTGACGACCGCCCTCGTAGGCAGTGTCTAACCAGACATTCACCATTTTAATAGCCAGGTCAACCGACAGGACCCGCCCGCCTAGAACGAGGATGTTGGCGTTGTTATGTTGTTTGGCCATTTGTGCCATAAACTCATCAGTGGCCAAAGCCGCGCGAACACCAGGGAACTTATTGGCCGCAATCGACATGCCAATACCTGTCCCACAGACCAGGATACCAAGAGCGACATCGCCACTGGAAACAGCACCAGCAACTTTTTCAGCAAAATCTGGGTAGTCAACAGAATCACCGTTGTCAGTCCCGTAATCTTCTACAGCTATTCCGCGTGAAGTGAGTGAATCCTTGACGGCCTCTTTCAACTCCAATCCACCATGATCACTACCAATGACAAGCATATTATTTACACCTTACGAAACAGCAAGCTGGCATTGGTACCACCAAAGCCAAGCGAGTTGGAAATAACGATATCCACATTAGCCTGACGCGCTTCGTTCGGTACATAGTCAAGATCACATTCAGGATCCGGCTCTGTGTAATTGATTGTTGGCGGCACAACACCATGATTTATTGCCAGAAGTGAGAAAACAGCTTCAACACCACCTGCGGCGCCAAGCAGATGACCGGTCATACTTTTGGTTGAACTGATCATCAAATCTTTGGCCTTCTCACCGAAAACTGACTTGATAGCCAGAGTCT
Organism: Deltaproteobacteria bacterium; assembly: GCA_024279915.1. Lineage (GTDB taxonomy): Bacteria > Desulfobacterota > Desulfuromonadia > Desulfuromonadales > BM103 > M0040. The sequence continues at coordinate 114,525 of JAJRRB010000039.1, read as the reverse complement.
CGTAGAGATCATTAAATGGTGTTGAGGTGCCGTGGGCATTGATGTAATCAACCTCTTCAGCGTTCACACCCGCGGTATCCAAAGCCATCTGCATACAACGCGCTGCGCCTTCTCCGCCGGGAGCAGGAGCTGTTAGATGATAAGCATCGCCGGTCAAACCATAACCGGCAACTTCACCATAGATTTTGGCACCGCGCTGCTTGGCCAATTCATATTCTTCAAGAATAACGATACCGGCGCCCTCACCCATAACGAAGCCGTCACGGTTTTTCTCAAAGGGACGACTCGCAGCTTGTGGGTCGTCATTACGAGTCGACAGGGCTTTCATGACCGAGAATCCACCCATACCAAGTGCGCAGATAGTCGATTCTGTACCACCAGCAATAACCGCATCAGCATCACTACGCTGGATCATGCGAAAGGCATCACCAATCGAATGCGTACCCGACGCACAAGCAGAAACTGGCGCAAGGTTAGGACCTTTAGCACCACATTTTATGGAAATCTGACCCGCAGCCAGATTAATAATTGTCATCGGAATAAAGAAGGGGCTGATCTTGCGGTAACCACCCTTGGAGAGAGCCTCCTGATACTTCTCAATAGCAGGCAAACCACCCATTCCGGAACCAACCACAACCCCGACACGTGCAGCATTGTCATCATTGATTTCCAAGCCGGAATCAGCAAGCGCCATAGCTGCCGCGCCAAGCGCAAAATGGATAAAGAGGTCCATCTTGCGGGCCTCTTTCTTACTAAAAAATTCTTCTGCAGGAAAGTCTGTGACTTCACCGGCGATATTAACCGGAAAATTTGTGGTATCAAAACGGGTGATCGGACCGATGCCGGAGCGACCATTAGTCAAGGCATCCCAGTTTTTTTCAATTCCGGTGCCCAAGGGGGAAGTGATTCCCAGACCGGTTACAACAACTCTGCGCATGAGGCTACTGTCCTCCCAACACAAAGCCAACCACCGGCAACCCAATCTGGGCTGCCGGGGCCGGTTCTGTTATAAGCGACAACCACAGCAGCGAGCTGCGACTGTCAAAGATTTAGGAATTTCCGCCGATATAATCAATCGCATTCTGAACAGTCTGAATTTTTTCAGCATCTTCATCAGAGATTTCGATGTCGAATTCTTCCTCAAGAGCCATAACCAGCTCTACTGTATCCAGAGAGTCAGCGCCCAGATCGTCCATGAAAGACGCTTCCGTGGTAACCTGATCCTCTTCTACACCCAACTGCTCTGCAACAATTTGCTTGATACGCTCTGCAACATTAGCCATTTTATTTTCCTCCTCGTGGTTTCGATCCGATCTACGACCGTCTCATTATGATTATGTTAATACTTCGGTGGACCTACATATACATTCCGCCATTGACGCCAAGTACCTGCCCAGTGATATAGGATGATTGGTCAGAAGCAAGGAAAAGCACAGCATTGGCGACATCTTCTGGCTCACCAAGACGACCCAGCGGAATCTGCTCGGTCATGGCCTCGCGAGCCTTATCGGTCATATTTTCAGTCATGTCAGTAACAATAAAACCAGGTGTGATGACATTCGCTGTCACATTACGGCGAGCCAGCTCACGAGCGACCGATTTGGTCAGTCCAATCAGTCCTGCCTTACTGGCACAGTAGTTCGCTTGACCAGCATTGCCCATTTCTCCGACGACCGATGACATATTGATAATACGTCCAGATCTCTGTTTACTCATAAATTTAGCGACTGCCCGAGTACAAAGAAAAGCACCTTTCAGGTTCGTATCGAGGACAGCGTACCAGTCATCACTTTTCATACGCAGCAACAAACCGTCGCGGGTAATACCGGCATTATTGACAAGGATATCAATCTTTCCGTAAATTGCGATAGCCTGGCCGATGAGATTGTTTGCATCGGCATCCAGCGCGACATCACCGACAACAGCCAGAGCGTCACCACCTTGCGCCTTGATCTCTGCGGTCAGAGTTTCCAAAGCTTCTGCATTGCGGGCCGACACAACTACTTTAGCGCCTTGTCCGGCAAGTGCAAGGGCAAGCACCCGACCAATCCCTCGTGATGCTCCTGTTACAATGGCTACTTTGTCAGACAGCATAGTTCAATATCTCCCGTAGTTATCCGGCAAACTTGCTGATATCAGCAACATTTTGTACATTCTGAATAGTGCTGCCTTTCGCCATGCGTTTTACCAGACCGGACAAAACCTTGCCTGGGCCGATCTCAATATAACGTTCGACTCCAAGGTTAACCATACAAGCAACGATCTCTCGCCAACGCACCGGCGCACTGACTTGACGCACTAATAAATCACAAACACGAGAGGCATCATGGTTAGACGTCGCCTCAACATTGCTTACAACCGGGCATGACATTTCATTAACAGTAATATCCATCAGGACTTCAGCCAGACGCTCACCAGCTGGAACCATCAAACTACAATGAAAAGGTGCGCTGACTGGCAATAGCATGGATCTTTTTGCACCCTTTTCCTTCGCCACTTCAATGGCACGGGTTACCGCTTCGGTATGACCGGCAATAACCACTTGCCCGTCGCTGTTATAGTTCGCTGGTGAGACCACTTGTCCCTGAGCCGCGTCAAGACAAACAGCATCCAGAGATTCCAGATCGAGGCCAAGAATAGCAGCCATAGAACCAGTACCAACTGGAACGGCTTCCTGCATGAAAGTACCACGTTGGCGAACAGTACGAACAGCATCTGCAAAAACGAGAGCGCCGGAACAAACCAGAGCACTGTATTCACCAAGCGAATGTCCGGCTGCAAGTGCAGGTACGGGACCGGTCTCAGCCTCTAGCACCCGCAATGCTGCAACACTGGTCGTGAGTATTGCCGGCTGCGTATTGGCTGTCAGCTTAAGATCTTCTTCAGGACCGTTATAGCAGAGTGAAGCCAGGTCGAAGCTGAGGGCATCGTTGGCTTCCTCAAAAACCTGACGGGCAATCGGGAAGTTTTCGGCAAGATCCTTGCCCATGCCAGCATGTTGTGAGCCTTGGCCGGGGAACAGAAAAGCAATCATCTTAGTCAGACACCTTTAAAAACAATAAAAAACAGGCTACCAGCGTAACAGCGTTGCCGCCCAGGTACAACCGCCGCCCAAAGCATCAAGAAGAAGGATGTCACCTTCATTAATGAGACCGGCTCGGTTCGCTTCATCCAGGGCTAATGGAATCGTCGCGCCCGAAGTATTGCCGAAACGATCAACGTTGATATAAACCTGATCATCCCGCAAGCCGATCTTTTTTGCCGTAGCATTTAGAATACGGATATTGGCCTGATGAGGAATAAACAGATCGACATCCTCCACAGTCATACCGTTTGCCTCAAGAGCAATTTGGGCAACACTGGACATCGAACGCACAGCAACTTTAAAGACTTCATTGCCCTGCATCTCTAATAAGTAACTTTTGCTCTCCAATGCTTCCACGCTCGGTAGATTTTTAGTACCGAAGCCAGGATGATAAAGCAGCTCAAGCTGTGTTCCATCTGCGTGCAGGTGAGTGGAAAGAATTCCACGATCTCCTTCGCCAGCTTCAACAATAACCGCTCCAGCAGCATCACCAAAGAGAATACAGGTGTTACGATCCTCCCAGTTAACGATGCGGCTCAGGATCTCAGCACCGATAACCAGCGCTTTTTTACAGCGACCAGCTTCGACACGATCAATGGCACAGGACAAGGCGTAGAGAAAACCGCTACAAGCAGCGGACACATCAAAGGCACCGGCGTTTTTGGCGCCAAGATTCGCCTGTACGATACACGCAGTTGCTGGCCAGGGATAATCACCGGTAATGGTGCCGACCACGATCAGATCGAGATCCTCAGCTGTGATCCCGGCCATCTCCATAGCGCGTTCTGCCGCCCGGGTTGCCAGATCCGAGGTATTTTCACTGTCAGCAGCAATGTGACGTTCAGAAATTCCCGTACGCGCCTTGATCCACTCATCATTGGTGTCGAGAAATTTCTCGATATCAAGATTGGTCAGAACTTTTTCAGGGACATAAGATCCTGTTCCGGTAATTCGTGCTCTGATCACAATGAAACTCCTTCAAAATTTTAAGTATTCGTTTAGGCAACAACCGAAGAGTCGGTCTCATTACAGTTTTCAGCCCGCATTTCCTTAAGCCGTTCAGCCAACTTCTGGCTGACCTGGTGAGTCTCACTATCATGAGCCAATTTGATAGCATTCATAATAGCCTTGGGGTTGGAACTGCCGTGACAGATCATTGCCGTCCCTTGAATGCCCAGTAACGGAGCACCACCATATTCCGCGTAATCAACTTTCTTACGGAAAGTTTTAAGAGCAGGCTTGGCCAGGAGGTAGCCAATTTTGGTTAAAAGACTTGAGCTAAATGCTTCACGCAACATGACACCAATCGCCTCAGCCAGCCCCTCAGAGACCTTCAAGACAACATTGCCGACAAAGCCGTCACAGACAACGACATCAGCACGACCATTAAAGATATCACGCCCCTCAATATAACCGATATAGTTAAGCGAAGTTCCCTTGAGTCCCTGATTGGCTTCACGAGTCAGTTCGTTACCTTTGGACTCTTCTGCACCATTAGACAAAAGGCCGACACGGGGTTCACTTTTATCTAGCATCTGAGATGCATAGACACTACCCATTAAGGCAAACTGAACAAGATGCGGAGGTTTACAATCGACATTGCCGCCAACGTCCAGGACAAGTGTCTGATCTTTGAGATTGGGAACAACCGTCACAATCGCTGGACGGTCTATACCTGGGATACGTTTAAGAACAAACATTCCTGATGCCATTGTGGCACCGGAGTTACCAGTACTGACCACAGCGTCGGCAGTCCCTTGCTTGACGAGATTAAATGCAACACGTACCGAAGAGTCCTTCTTTTTGCGTACAGCATCAGAAGCCGAATCGTGCATGCCGACAACTTCGCTCGCATGCTCAACACGGATATCCAGACCCTTAATATCGTGGTTTGCCAGCTCTTTTGCAACTGACTCAGCCTGACCAACCAACACAATGGGAATCTGCCATTTCCTGGCAGCCATTATGGCACCAGAAATCTCATGGGCAGGCGAATGATCACCTCCCATGACATCAACAGCAACTATGGGGTTTTTACGCAAAAGCAGCGCCCCTACTCTTTGACACCAAGAACATCCTTACCCTTATAACTGCCACAGGAAGGACAAGCACGGTGAGACTGCTTCGGCTCTTGACATTGTGGGCACAGAGATATACCGGGAGCTTTCAAGCCATCATGAGAACGACGCATATCACGTTTGGATTTCGAGGTCTTTTTCTTTGGTACTGCCATTGTCTAAGTGTCTCCTTGGATACCGGAACAACCGGTTTTTATGTTGAGTATAGGGTTTGGGCCCTTTGAATCTTTTTTAGTATAGGGCCTCAGGCCCTAGCGCGTAGTTATTTGACTTTAAAACTCTTCAAAGCAGCCAGCCCGGCATGAAAAACTGGCGGCTCACAATCACAGCGGTCCTGATTCAGGTTGCAGCCACGAACAGGGCAAAGCCCCTGACATGATTCCTGACACAACGGCTGCTGTGACAAGGCCATGACAATCTCCTGAGCTAGATCCGGGCGTAAATCTATTTCAGAGCCAGAGAGCGGAATCAATCCGAGTTCGCTTTGCTCTATTTCAAGCTCTTCGACGACAGGAACTTCGTCGTCATCTTCACGACTCGAGTAACAGAGAGTTACCTGAACTTCAAGCTGATCGAGCACTGGTATCAGGCACCGACTACAGGGAGAAGTCACCACAGTGGTCAATAGTCCTGAGACCTCAATAACATCTCCTGCCCAAATCGCTTCTAAAGTCCCATTAATCGGTTTATTGAAGGCAACAGTCCCCTGCTCAACAAGATCCCGTAGAGCCGGGAAATTTGTTGCTAGTTCAGCGATGTTGATTTGGCGCGGCCGTCTTTTTAGTTTGTCGATTTGTATCAACACGACAATCGACCTCGTATTTAATCAGGCAAGCTGTCAGTATCAGGACCAAGCGGCAACAGTCAAGTTTCACCGGTGCCCGGAGTTAAGTCCTCTCTATTAACGTATTAAGAATAAATTTGCAAGAGTTTAGTGCCTGAAATCAGGGGTCTCTTGCAATCTATTAGGAGCTGAGGTAGAAGGAGTCGACACGGCTTGGAAAAAGGTAAATGATGACTCATAAAAACAGACATAACAGTTTAAACTCTCTACTGGAAACCATGCAGGCCCTCAGAGCACCAAAGGGATGTCCCTGGGATGTAGAACAGACCCCGGAAAGTCTGGCGCCCTACATACTGGAAGAAGCCTGTGAACTGATTGACGCTATTGAAGATGGCACTCCAGAGCTTATTTTAGACGAGCTAGGCGATCTGCTTTTGCAGGTCGTTTTTCAAGCACAAATTTTTAAAGAACGTGACCAGTTTGATTTTCACGACATTGCAGATGGCATTACCGAAAAACTGGTTCGACGCCACCCGCATGTTTTTTCACGCCCACATAATTTTCAACAACCAGAGGATTTGCAACAAACAGGCTCAGCAGTTCAAACAACCTATCTGGACAAACAATGGGACGAGATCAAACGATCTGAGGCAACTCACAACAAAACCTGTCTTGCAGACCACCTGCCGAGTCATCTACCCGCGCTGCAACGTGCCCAAAAGCTGATATCCAGAGCATACCGGGTTGGCCGTCAAAACGAGCTGCCGGAAGATCAGTCAGAACTGCTGCGGAGCCTTAACAATTCAGTAGACAATACTGAGCCAGCAGTCAATAACGAGAAGAACGAGGAGGCCCTTGGACAGGCACTGTTCGAGCTTGTAAAATTTGCCCATGACAATAACCTTGATGCTGAAACAGCATTACGTAAAACAACTCGGAAAACCATTAAACATTTAGATCAGAACTGACTCCCGCTTTACTGTTATTTGATCATTATAACCGCTGTAACTTTTGTTTAGATATGCGGCTAAAACCGAAAAAAACAATGTGTTCCGGGCATCTTGCCACCTTGTCCACAAAAGCTGTGGATAAGTCGTTGAAAAACATGTGTACAAACCAACTGCTAAACCGCACGATAACAGCTTTTACACTATGCACATTTTTTGTGCAGTTAATTTTTACTGTATAATCAACTACTTACCAGATGGTTCATAAGACAAACTAGATATGGTGCGAACCTCAAGCAATCTCATTGGCAGGCACCCATTAAACGAGGCAACGTGTTTATAAAGCTACTTATAATCTTCATATTTGTACCACTTATGGAACTCTACATCCTGATTGAAGCTGGACGGATTATCGGCCTGGGGTCAACGATCGGTCTCATCATGCTGACCGGCACAGCAGGGGCCTGGCTGGCTCGCAGCCAGGGGGTAGAGATCCTGCGTAAGATACAAGAAGAGACAGCTCGCGGACAGATGCCAGCCATCACCATGATCGATGGAGCCCTGGTATTGGTCGGTGGGCTATTGTTGCTTACTCCTGGATTTTTTACCGATGTGCTTGGCTTCAGTTTTCTGGTTCCTTTGACTCGAGATCTCTGGCGTAAAGGATTGAATGCCTGGCTGCAGAAGCAGATGCGTAACGGCACGGTTACGATTCGTCACCTTTAAACCTCCGGCACCTCACATCTATGAGACCATTACCTTATTGATGCGGTTAGCACCTCACCACATCCTGCGATGTTATTTAAGCTACACAAAAGCAGGAACCATGTTGATGCACGACTCCTGCTTTTTGTGTTACGTATTTTCTGTCGTCGCTAATTCTTGTCAACATTCTCAGCATTAATTCTTGCCAAAAGTTGATTGCTACGATCTAGAAAACGCGACATTTGCTCTTGATTAAAAGCCCGGCAAGTCAGCATGGCCAGATCAAAAACCTGAGCGACGAGTAATTCAACGTCGTCGTTTTTTTGCTTGGCATGGAGATCAAGGATATTCTGCACTACGGAACTATTGGCATTAATCAAAAGAGTGGGCCCTTTGTCCGGAATCGATATCTCTTTGCCAAGAGTACGCGTCATCTCCTGAAAACGACGATCCTGCTCAGAGAATAGTGCCATAGCCGACACAGAATCATCCTTGAGTCGTTCCACGCGAAGCTCGAGCTCCTCATCCTGGAGGTACTGTTTGAACAGCTCAGCGATCCTCTCGTCACGTGTTTTACCATCCTCACCATCGACCAATTCACTGGACGCATCCTGCTGAATCAGGTTTTCTGTAACATCGGCATCAACCCGGGCAAATTTCACTTCAGAGTTTTTCATTTCCAAAAACTGCATAAAATGGGAATCGATCTGGGCATCAAACACCAGGACATCGATCCCTTGCGCTTTGAACAACTTCAGATAGGTTGCCTGTGCCACTTCGTCATTGGTGTAATAAACAGTCGTTGCTTTTGCTGCAGAACTGTTTTCAAGATATTCAGGCAGAGTTGTCCACTCATCAGAACCACTTACTGAAAAGAGCATTTGATCTTTGAGTTTTTCATAAAACTTGTCATCTCGCATCATGCCGAACTTAACGAACGTATGGATATCTGACCAGATAGCAGAGAAAGCCTTGCGGTCCTGTTTATCGAGATCGATCAATTTACCAGCCACTCGACTGGTGATAACGTCACGTATCTTTCGCACCTGCGGATCATTCTGCAGATAACTACGTGAAACATTTAGCGGCAGGTCAGGGGCATCAAGGCAGCCTTGCAGGGGCGTTAAAAACTCTGGAATCAGTTCTGCACAGTTGTCACTGACAAAAACCTGGTTGCAAAAGAGCTTGATGTGACTTTTGGTGACATCAAACTCATTGGTCAATTTGGGGAAGTAGAGAATTCCCTTCAGGTTGAATGGGAAATCAATATTGAGATGAATCCAAAAGAGTGGATCTTCTGAGAAAGGATAGAGTTTACGATAAAAATCTTTGTAGTCATCGTCACTGAGTTCTGTGGCCATGCGCGTCCAGAGAGGATTCTGATCATTAACCACCTCCCCTTCCAGATGTATTGCAATTGGCAGGAAGTTACAGTATCGCGTCAGAACTTCTCGTACACGGGGCGCTTCAAGAAACTCCATTTCATCATCATCGAGAAACAGAGTGATTTCCGTACCACGTGCATCTATGTCGATTTCAGCGAGCTCGTAGCTGGTTGAGCCATCACATGACCAATGAGCACCCGAAGCATCTGCCTGATAACTGAGTGAACGGATCTCAACCTTCTTTGCCACCATAAAAGACGAGTAGAACCCCAGGCCGAAATGACCGATGATCTGACTCTTGTCATCCAGATCTTTGAATTTCTGCACGAACTCTTCAGCAGAGGAAAAGGCAATCTGATTGATATAACGGCGGATTTCATCAGCAGTCATACCAATACCGTTATCTTTGATCGTTAATGTTTTGTTATCTTTGTCCACAGAGACATCAACACGGTATTCATCAGCTATTTGCAAGCCTTCAATCAGGTTGACATGTTGAAGTTTGTGAATTGCGTCAACAGCGTTGGAGACGAGCTCACGTAGAAAAATTTCTTTCTCGCTATAAAGCCATTTTTTAATGATCGGAAAGATATTTTCCGTATGAATGGAAATGTTTCCCTGCTCTTTCGATTTTTGCTCTTTCAATTGTTGCTCTTTCTTTTTTTTCTCTGTCATAACAAATCCTCCCGAAGGCTATAATTTGAATCCGTAAAAAAAGACAGATCCAAAGTTAAATGTCCGGAAGGAAGATAGTTATGATGTAGCAGAATGTCAAGGATGCAAGACGGTAAAATCAGGCTCCGTAGATAACGTCAACCGGTTCAGGGGATTTATCCATCAGTAACATCAACCTGAGGTTACGATAATATTCAATGTTCAATTGCAGAGGAGGATCGGAATTATGGAAGGCGATGGTTGCGTCATACTGACGGATGCCCCAACTCAGGCAGATAACGCATATCAGTATGGGAAGAGCAACCCTGGCAACAAAGTAGAGGGCATGGCCTACGGTGCGCCCCCAGAACTGTCTTAATAATGCAAGTAGAGTATCCTGTTGACCAGCAAGAACCAACCACAGGGAAATAGCAGCAACATAGAGGGCAAAGAGACCGAAGACAATATGTGCATTCACGACACCAACCTCCGTAGAACTGCTTCGACAACTGCAACCTATACTCTCCCTAATTATATGCAAATTCTCATCAAAGGCAAGCACAACAAAACAATGTTTTACGTTAATCTAACCAACGCATACCCAACGAATGCCGCATTCTCAACCGGCGAACACTTGTAGACACAAAAACAAGCATGGTAGAGTGTGCAAATTATTGTAGTTTGCTAACAACTTTTATCAGAACCAAACTTAGGCACTTGATGTTACCTTTCCCGACAATACGGACACGCAGGACATCTTCGTTGATACTCGTTCCGCTCGTGTTTATCGCCTGCTATACACCTGTATTGGCATCTGCCCAGCCGATAGATCGAAGTAACATGCAAACCATTAGACCTAAGACAACAGCAGGTCTCCAGACTTTTTTCCAGACTCTCAACTATGACTGGGTACAACTTGAGAATGGGGTTCCACCACTTATTCTCGAAAACATTCCTGCAGACATTGAAAAATCAGCATGTACAGCTGTCAAGAAACGTACTTTTTTTATGGGACTCCTGCCAATGGTTCTGTTGGCCAACCAGGAGATTGAAGAAGAACGTGTGGAGATATTGCGACTTCTGCAGAAACACGAGTCGAACATTTCGCATCCAACCGACCACGAACGTCTCGCAGAGATATCAAAGCGCTACGGCTTGCGCGGTCGCCCGAGCACTGATCACCGGGCCCGTACACAACTTTTACAGCGAGTTGGAACAATCCCGGCGTCTCTGGTGCTGGCCCAGGCTGCGAATGAATCCGCCTGGGGAACCTCACGTTTTGCACGATTGGGGAATAATCTTTTTGGCGAATGGACCTACAAACCCGGCACCGGCATCGTGCCGGCAGGCCGTCCACCCGGAGAGACTTATGAGGTACGTAAGTTCTCCAGCCTGTACGAATCGATCCGCAGCTACATGAACAATCTCAATCGAAACGGGGCATATCGCGAGTTACGTAAAGTAAGAGCAGAGCTACTTAAATCGGAACAAGCGGTGACTGGAATGGCCTTGGCGCAAGGGCTGTTACACTATTCACAGCGTGGCGAAGAATATATTGAAGAGATTCAAGCCATGATTCGCCAGAACAAATTATCACGAACGGAAGAAGCATCCCTGCGTCAACCGAAGGTAGAGGTACTCACCAGTATCAGAACTTCAGGCAGTGGATTTTTCTCAACGAGAAACAGGGCCATAGGACACTTTACTCCGTTACGACACGAGTAATTCTATGTACTTATAATCAGACAGCATCGACTTTATTGGCGACGCTTATTGCTTTCGAGACCAGTTTCAAGACCAATAGTTACTCAAAACCTCAATTTCACACAAAAAATACTTACTTCTTTTTCTACGGAAAACACCTTGTTTCCCACTTCCAGTTAAGACCGCCTTAATGTATATTGCGTCCGCCTGCTTGAGCCTCCCGGTTCGTAGACGCGCCCCAGATCCCAACCCCTCCAGGTTGAGCGGGGTTTTTATTTATCAGGGGTAGTAAGAATTTCGCATTTCTGCCAATTTGAGGGCTACCAAACAATGTGAGAGGATTAATAAGAATCCAATATCTTTGACCTAATCAGATTCATGGCGTAGATTGGTCTCGTCTTATTTGATGTGTTTTATGGGGAATGGAAATGATCAACCAGCTTGCAAAACAATAAGGAACAAACTCTTTACCGCTGTTGTCGGCATTTGCTGCCCGGCGATTTTTTTGTTTTGTAGCTCTAGTTTTGAGCTGTGCATTAATGGGCAGTTTGCGGGTTGAGTTAAAATAACGTCAAATATGAATTTGTTGAGTATCGGGGAACGGTATGGAAGATATAGAGGGCTTCTGAATGAATCATCTCCATAAGGGCATCAAAGCTAACCTAGCTTTTGTTATATGCACAGAGGTTGGTGATCTAGAAGAAAAGTCGCTTCTTCTTGCTAAGTCCGTGCGTGAGTTTGGCGGGGTATTCAGTGAATGTCCAATATATTCCTTCCAACCTCGGACCGGTGAAAAACTAGCAAGCTCCACCCTCCGTGAGTTTGATACACTATCCGTTGAACATATCGATAAAACGTTGAATTTAGACTTCCCCGAATATCCCCTGGCAAACAAACCGATAGTCTGCAGCTATGCTGAGCGTAACCTAGACTATGAGTACTTGGTATTCCTTGATAGCGACAAGGTTCTATTAGCTCCACCTAGTGATTTATTTTCTCTGGAGAGCTTTGATGTTGCCCTGCGGCCTGTCGATGGGAAAAATATTGGTTCTTGCGGTACAGTTGACAAGAATCATCCTTACTGGGAAAGCCTTTTCAATCTACTTGGAGTTACGAATTACTGTTATGTGGATACGACTGTGACTAACTTAAGAATTATTGGTTATTGGAACAGTGGTATGGTTGCGGTTAGGAGGTCGAAGGGAGTTTTCTCCGCTTGGGCTGATAACTTCTCAAGAGTTATGACCATGGGGATTCAGCCTGCTGACGGTATCTTTTTTACTGAGCAGTCTGTCCTTGCAGCAACCCTCCATCAACTTGTTGCAAAAATCAAAGAACTACCATTTGGGTATAACTATCCAATTCATATGCACCTAGATGTTGCTGAAAAAATTCGTCCAAAATCATTAGAGGGCATAACATCGATACATTACCACACGATTTTTAAAAATTTTGGGGCCAGAACGATTTTGGAAAAGTTGTTTGGTACAGATGAGGTTGATGAATGTGATAAGTTAAGTTGGCTTCTTGATACCCAGAACTTCTCTGACAAACAAACATAAAAGTCACGACTTCCGAGAAGAAAACTGGCTTATTATTGATAGAGACATTTAGGGGCTAAAACAATGGCCCCAGGGTTCGATCCTCGGTGGCCTTATTCTTTGGTAGTTGAATGCAAATTGACAGAGCAGAGTTTGATGATAGTGTGGTTAGTAGCTTTTCATTTTCCTACCTCCATAGTGAAAGAGAAGCTGAACCCTGCGGTGACCTTAACAAATCTGCAGGGTTCTTATTTGTCAGGGGTTCTAAGAATTTCGCATTTCGGCTAATTTCACACCATCCATACAATGCGGGAGGATAAATAGTAATCCCAGTCTTTCTTCTGTCTATTCCAGCCTATGGTCACGTAACCCTTCTTAAAAATCAAGATAACCAATAATACTGGCCGGGATGACTGGATTTGAACCAACCCCAATGATCCCGAATCCGTGAGGTAGCAGTAAAGAGCCACTGATTTTTGACGTTAGTTGAAGATCCCAAGATGTTCTCGGGCGTCAGAACTCTCTCTAGCACAAAATCATACACGGTGGCATTGTCCATTGAACCGGTGTGCATATTAGCATTATCGCCAGCCTTACCAAGATAGAAGAGCTTGTCATCGGTGATCGCATTAGTTTCTAGGATAGAAATACCGCGCTGACTCTCGTACTCACCGTTCTTATAGATCTTCATGACATAATAGGTTCGGTCAATTGCCCAGAGAAAATGACACCAAGTGCTGTGGGGAATGCTACCTGCGCCTGTGGTTCCGTCGTCAATAAAGAGATTACGGGTTCTGGTAGTGATCTAGAATCTCCGCCGCAGATAACGCGTTGCCGTATATCGCTGTCTGGTCAAGCTTGCCGGTTAACTCGGCATATGGCCCGCCGAGTTGGAGCGCTGCGGGAATGTTCAGCTCGCCGTTTAATGCATTCAGATCGACACCTGTACCGCTCTGGTTGACACCGTCGATATAGATGAAGCCCTTGCCCGGAGTGCCACTACGGTCAATGACATAGGCGATGTGATGCCAGGTGTTCAGGGAAATGGTTCCGGGAGCAGTATAGTTGAAGCCGGAAGAATCGTTATATCCCCTACCGCTAAATTGTGGATGGCCGGTACTGTCGACCTGGCCGACAAACCATTTGCAAGAAGCCTCTGTTGACCATGAGGCGCACCATGCACTTTTGGAAAGCCAGCGAACGTAGGCCGGATTGTCGGTGGAAGTAAAGGAGGAGGCATTGATCCAGGTTTCAACGGTGAAGCTCCCTGAGCCGAAGTGGTGGACTGGCGAGTCGGGGATACTAACGTAGCCGGTTGAACCGTCAAAGTCGACGGCACTACTTACCTTGCCAGCAGTCCAGGTTGCGCCGCCGAAGAGCTGGCCGTCATTGTTGTGGACAGTTTCGTCATGTGTAATCGCACCGGCCCCTTCGTCGAACTTCCAGTAGCCCAGATACTCACAGACATTGCCGACCCCATCAGCGTCGAAATCGGCCTGATCAGTATTGGCCTCGAACGGACAGTTATCTGTGCTATCAGTCACCCCATCGCTATCGATATCGCCATCGGCACATTGACCGACAGCGATACAACGCTTTAGCACCTCGGCTTCAGTCAGTGACTTACCATGGATCGCTACTTCGTCGATCGTTCCAGCGAAGGCACCGTAGGAACCACGAGCTAACTGAATCGGCGCAAACACAGATGTCTTTAACGATGTTAACCCCGTGTGAACGAGCTGACCGTTCAAATATATCCTCGGTTGTTTATCCGTATACGTAGCGACAACATGGTTCCATGCTGTTCCCAGCTGCGGTTCCACCGGATTTTCAGTAGAAGGGTCGTAAACCGCTAATGGCGGCATATATGTATCGCCGTGTTCGTATACTGAAATCCCGTTGGTTCCCATCGATATTCCAGCTCCGGAGTTTATTAGACCACCAGGATGCTGGGCACCGAACAGATACTTTTGACCACTGATACCACCAGTTCCGGAAGTTGCTTCTGGGTCAGTAGCAGCAGAGATCTCATGTGTAGTGGTTGCCTTGACCATTGCTTCGATGGTGAAATTATCAGCCAGCGTTCCATCGAGGTAACTCCAGATTACGTCATCATCGACGCCATCAAAAAGCAGACCTTGACCGGAAAAGCCGGTGCTCCAGGTGGCTCCGTTCCGAATACTACCGTTGTTGTTACCGACTGCATCCGTCGCGACGTTGCCGCTGCCTTCATCGAAATGATACATAACAACAACGCTGTTGGTCGTAAATTTTGTATCTGTGAAATCAGACCATTGTCCCTTGTCGTCCTGATACCGAACTCGCCAGTAATATATTTGACCTGCGTCCAATGTCACAGGGAGAACATAGCTAGTCGCTGCTGCACCAACATTGCTATGCACGATTCCATAGACAAAATCATCCCCGTACGTGGTGCTCACTTGCCACACGCTGCCGATATGAGTATCGCCATCACTATCTGAAAAAGGTCCGGCCTCAAGCGTCAGTTGTCGATCTACATCTACGGCATCTACGACTGGCGAAATATGTGCTGGTTCATCCGGTATCGCGTTATCAATCAGTGTAAAACTGGCTTCTGTTGAATAATCTGACCATGCACCAAATTGATCTTGATAGCGAACCTTCCAGTAGTAGGTCACTCCCTGAGTCTGCGACATACTCGGATAATAAAACGTGCGTGCGAACGTAACGCTGTCATGCACCAGATTGGGGTCGGAATAATCACCGGAAACAGTGCTAACTAGCCATTGACTGGCTTGATGCGTATCGCCTGCATCTGTATCAACAAAGTCAGAGGCATACAGAGCAATCGGTTGTGGAACATCGATTGCTCCATCTACAGGAGTCGCAACAACTGGAGTATCTGGAGGAATATTGATTACAGTAACCGTTTTATCTGCGACAGGATCACCGGTCGAGGTAGAGCTTCCATCTGTGGCGTTGAAGCGATACGTCAGCATACCGTCTCCGACGTACGGTAAGGACCTACTTCTGGTATACAGCTTGCCGTCGGTATAATCAATGTCTCCGCTATCCACTTCGTTCATGACAAACTTTTCAGCTTACGCATAGGCGCCGTTGTCGTCAACGTCTACCCAGACTTCGATGGGCAACGGGTAGTCATTGTCAGCATCAGTATAGTTCACCCGGAAAGTGAAGTTGCTGAACTGCGCGCCGCTGTCAGGATCGACACCATCGTTGGTGTAGTTGCTCTCGCCGGTCCAGTACAGGGTCGGTACAGCAGGCCCCGCAGAACTACATTCTTCAATCTGCATGAGGATATTGTCCTCAAAACCGATATTTTCGATGGCGAAATCACCCCTATTGGAAAAACCGGCCAGATACAGTTTTCCGTCAGAAGACCCGGTTATGGCTTGAATCCCTAAATAATCCGTCCAGGGGCCTTCTGCGAGGCCATATTGATTGCTCCACAGGTGCTGGCCATCATGATCAAATTTGACCAGGACGGCATTGCTGTTAGCCGATCCCTGTTGGATCAACGGACCCTCGTTATCGAAATCGCCGTTGGTATGTCCGGTAAGATATACGCCGCTGTTATTTATTGCCTGGTCGTAGACATAGTCATTGCTTCTGCCACCAAGTTGTTGCCCCCAGAGCTGGTTGCCCTCTGCATCGAATTTGACCAGGAAGAAGTCAGGGCCGCCGGCGTTACCAGAGAAGAGACTGCTCGATGTATCTCCACTCAGGTAGATGTTTCCAGAGATATCTGTGCTGACAGCTTTGGCTTCATCTTAATTTTCGGTGCCAATTTGCCGGGTCCATTGGCGCGTGCCATCGCTGTCATATTTGAGCAGAATGGCATCATCCCAGCCGTACATATCTTGGCCATCAAGGCCGTATATAGAGACAGTGCTACTCAGGTAAATCGATAAATCGTGGATGGCGATGTCGGAGGCACCCTCGGATCTGGATGTGCCGTGCTGGCGGAGCCAGGTGCGTGTGCCGTCTGGCTCGTATTTGATGAGGAACAGATCCGTTTCGCCAAGGTGTAGCTGCGCGCCTGCGCCGTCCAGATCTTCATTGGTTGCGCCGCTGAGGTAGATGTCACCATTGCTGTCAATGGCGATTCCGGTCACCAGATCATCGGTGTTGGTTCCAAACTGGCGAAGCCAAAGTAATCCACCTGTGGAGTCGAATTTGGCCAGGAACCCATCTTTGGCGCCCGCGTAAACCTGGTCGCCGTCAGCGTCGATATCTCCCTGGGTTTCCCCGCCCACATAAATATGACCGTCTGCAGCCACAGCGACGGCATATGGATAGACTTTGTCATCAGCAGAGCCGAGTTGCCGGCTCCATGAGCGCGAGCCGTCAGCACCAACCCGGGTGAGATGGAAATCGAAACCGCCACTGTTGAGGTCGCCATTGGTTTTGCCGACCACAACAGTTCCATTGTTTTCCACCGTCGCAATAGCCTGGATGTCATCTCTGATGGGCGTACCGAACTGGGATTTCCAGTTGACACTGTAGTCGCTACAGGCTTGCTCACAGGCGTCGCCAATACCGTCCAGGTCGGTATCTGCCTGGTTGTCTTCCGCAGCACCATTGGCTATTAACGGACAGTTATCGTTCGCCCCATCCTTCTCCGTGTACAGGTAGCGTGCGCCGACGCAGATGCCGTCGCCGTCGAAGTCGTTGTCCGGGTCGTCGGGGCAGACATCGCTGATGTCGCCGATGCCGTCAAAGTCAGAATCCTTCTGGTCCGGATTGTCGTCATCAGGGCTGTTGTCGCAAACATCCCCCCATCCGTCGCCATCACTGTCAAACTGATCACTGTTGGCGTCCAGCGGGCAGTTGTCGTCGTTGGCGCAGACATTGTAGCCGTCAGGGTCATTGACCGGGTCGTTCAAGCAGGGGTCATCGGTCGCATCACAGAGACCATCGCTATCTTGGTCATTTAAACTGTCGTTGAGACAGGTGTCGCAGTTATCCCCCAGGCCATCGCTGTCATCATCTTCCTGGCCGGCATTTGGGGTGTAGGGGCAATTGTCCCAACCGTTGGGGATGCCGTCGCCGTCAGCATCATTGTCCGCGCCATCCGGACAAAGAGCCTGGTCCAGACGGAATAATAGTGCATCCTTTCCATTTGCAGGGTTATTAAAGAGTGGGCCTGAGGTGGTCCCGGCCAGGTAGATGCGCTCCAGACCGTCCATGGCGATTCCGCCCATATCTGTGTTGGCTCTGCCCCATCGGTTGCTATAACGCAACAATCCATCGGGATCGTATTTTCTAAGGGCTATTTCGCTGCCGTATTCCCCAGCTATGTAGGAATTTCCGTCGTTGTCCACGGCGACCGCACGACTATAATCGTTGCCGAGGCTTCCGAATGCTCGTTTCCACTGAATAATACGGCTCTTGTTGAGCTTGGTGAGGAAAATGCCGGTTGTCCCTCCGAGAGAGTAATCACGCCCACCTACAAAAATATCGCCCGCGCCGCTGACCGCAAGAGCATTGATTGTTTCATAATTGTTCGTGCCGTGTTGACTCAACTCGTCTAGTGTGCCGTCATCTGCTGAGAGACTGGCAATAAAATAATCAGTGCTGCCGATGTGGCTACCCGGGCCGTCAAGATCGCCTAGGGTGTCACCGGCAACCAGAATCTTGTACACAACAGCACTGGGGTCAACCGCAATGGAGTAGCCGTAATCCTTTGAGCTCGTGCCGAGCTGTTTGAACCAGTTTTGGACGCCAGCACTGTTATAGCTGCTCACGAAAATATCGTCATCCCCATGGTGGCTTTCGTCGCCATCCCCGTCTAGGTCCCCCCCCGTGGTGCCAGTGACATAGACATTGTCGGCCGCGTCAACGGTCACGTCATGAGCTGTTTCATCGTAAGAACTGTGGAGTTGCTCAACCCATTGCAGGATACCCTCGGTGTTGTATTTTAGAATGAAGGCATCATTGCCGCTGCTGTTGATCGGACCATCAAGTGTCCCGCTTGTTCTGCCGACCACGTAGGCGCTGTTCTCTGCATCAATGGCTACAGCATTGGCTCTGTCAATACCGGCACTGCCGAATTGTCGAATCCAGGTCCGGTTCCCATGTGCATCATAGCGGGCAATGAACATGTCACCATTCCCCTGGGAGGTGTATCCGAGTTCAATCACTGAGGTTGTATAGCCGACAATGAAGCTATTGCCATCACTGTCGACCGCTACGTCTGTGGCTTCACTGTCGAGAGGGCCAAACTGGGTCCCCCAACCAGAGATTAAGCCGTAACAGATGTCGTCGCAGCTATCGCCGAGGCCATCTTGATCTGTATCGGTTTGTAACGGGTTGAATGATTTTTCTGTGTCAGCGACCTTACAGTTGTCGCACTCATTGCCAATCCCATCGCCGTCATCGTCTGCTTGCGAGCTGTTGGCCGTTCCGGGGCAATTGTCGACTTCTTGTGCCACCCCGTCACCATCAAAATCAGTATCGTCCTGATAACTCTGGGGGTCATACTCACGCAGGTACCAACCTTCGTCGTTGGGAAGGGTGAGTCCAGACCCAAGTGAAACGGCATTATGGCAGCCTCCACAGACAGGATTGGTGACTATGCTGCCGCCCACGTTGTGAGCAGGGTCATTCAGCAGGGCTTGATCAGCCAGCTCGAAATAACGGCTGCTGCCACTGTCATAGCGCAGTGGGCGAAAATCACCGTTGCCTTCTGGGGCGGGGTCAGTCATGCGGGTTCGTTGGCTGCCATGGACGTTATGGCATTTGAGGCAGCTCGTCGATAATCCATCAATAACATGGTACCTGTGCAGGTTGACTCCACCCCAGGAGCCGCTTTGCTCGCGGAAGTTGGTGCCGGTGGTGGCTCCTACAGGTAGGTCTGTAGAAATCAGCCCTTCCTGATGACATTGATAGCAGAGCACAAAGGCGGCGGGTGTGTAGCTTCCCGTGGGCATAATCATGCCCGCACCATCATAGAAACGATAATCGGTTTGATTGTTGCCGAGGAGAAGAACGTCATCGACCGGATAATAAATGTGGTCGATATGTCGCTTGGTGATATCGTGGCAGGCGGTGCAGTCAATGTTCGCGTTGACGCCATGGCCACTGCTGTAGAAACCGAAGTTGGTATTGTCACCATCCACATTGCGTGCGCTTACGCCGCTTCCATCAGCCTGAGAGTCAGCGGGAACATCATCATGACAGGTGACGCACCACTTCTCTTTGCCAGCTTGCAGCTGAGCACCGTTGTAGACGCCAGTATCCCAGTTGGCTTTTGCGCCGACAACCGCGTTATATACTCCATCGTATGACCCGCTCGGACTGTGACAAGCGTCGCAGACGATCGTCTGTTCCAGGGTTTTGCCGTCGGCGAAGATCTTCTCCGCAAACCTGCTGGTGTCATGACAGACATCACAGCCGATGTGCGGTCCTTTCTGATCGTCAGCATCATTCTCCGTGTGGGTGGAGTGGCTGTGTGTGCTACCGACCCCTGCGCTGAGTTGACCCAGGCTGTATTCGTACCCGGCGTCATGACCGTGACAGGCCTCGCAGTCACCGCCATGTTTAAAGCCGTTATTGTGTTTGTGACAGCGAATGCAATCTGAACGATTGTAGTGTCCTGTGTTACCACCGGTGTTATCTGTCACCTTGTAATTATGGTACTTGTTCAAACTGTGGCAAACTTCGCAAATCCGTGACGATGCGGAGTGCCCCTCCGAGTCATCTCCAAAATCTGAAGAGTCATCCCGTGTATCTTGAAAGGACACGTTGACACTGGGATCAGCGGGCCCGCTCCAATTTGATCCGTCAGCGGTCGTAAAGATTTCTTTTATTCTTTTGATATTGGCACTGCCTCTTTTATGGCAAGTTGCGCAGACAAATTCGCCATACTGCCCATCTTTGACCCCCCATGAGCCATCCCATTTGGATGAAGCGGTGGAAAGAGAATTGTGGACCACTGGGGTATAAGGAATCAGACCGGTTTGTTCTTGATCGTCAGGAGAATTATCGTCTTGCCATCTGAGCCGGACCCGATATTGAGCCCCATTGGTCAGACCAGTAATTGAGTAAGTGTAAGGGCTTTCGGTATGGGTGAGAAGGGTGCTGCCCAGGAGAGTCGACCAGTCGCCATCATTCTCGTCCCAGTCAACCCAAAGAGCATTGCTGCCATCTTCATCGCCGCTGTAGGTGGCGGTGATAATTAACTGCTGATGCTGAGGAGAAATAGTGAGTTGGCCCGGGGTTGTCGCTGGATCTGCAAGGCAATTAGTGGGGAAATACAGCAATGAGGCCAGCGAAAAGGCTAATAGTGGTGTCCCGAATCTCGCCATTTTTTTGGCGAAATCATGGACTCCCCCTGATTTTGGCGCATCAACACCTTTCAAGGTACCCATCCCCCCCTTTATTTGTAAAATTGGACAGTGTTTATTAAGCAATTGTCATGCCGCTTTGATTTTACAATTTATAAGTGCACACTGAGAGATCGATCACTGTCAAAATTTTTGCAAATGGACCAGAGATGAACCAGGTAACAAAAGGAAAGCGACCCTGGGAGGGTCGCTCCCCATAAATACAGGTCGGGATGACTTGATTCTTAAATACCACGACTTCTAAGACGGAATATGGCTTCTTTTTGATAGAGACATTTAGGAAGACAAAATTATGGCCACCAGGGTTCGATCCTTGGTGGTCTTTTCTTACATTGCAGGGGGTGTGAGACAGAGGCTGGGATCAAGGGATTTAAGCCCTGCAAACCTCATGACACAACTGTATTAGATAGCCCGAGCTTGATCTTACACAATGACCGGTTACAATTTGCAGTGTCCTAATTATGTACTTGTTTTAGGAGGGAAAATGACTAAGGCAGATCTTATAGAAAAAATCAGTCTGATGACCGCCTTCACCAAGAAAGAATCATCTGAGATCGTGGAGCGAGTCTTTGATGTTGTAAAGTCAACACTTGAAGCTGGGGAGAACATCAAGATCGGTGGCTTCGGCAACTTTGAGGTGAAGGAAAAGGCAGCCAGACGTGGACGCAACCCTCAGACAGGAGAGGTCATAGAAATCACTCCGAGAAGAGTCCTTACCTTCAAACCGAGTCAGATTCTAAAGAAATCAATAAACGAGGCATGATGGTGAAATTGCCTCGGCCACCAGGGTTCGATCCTTGGTGGCCTTTCTCATATGTCAGGGTCAGCAGGAATTATGCATTTCTGCTAACTTCACACCCCTGAAACAATGCGGGATGATTTATAGGAAGGAAAAGAAAGCCTGTGCCATGAAAAGTTAAAGCCCCCTTGCCTATGTTGGCTTGGGGGCTAAAGTGTGTTTGTACCTATAGCTAGACTGCTTGGATTGCCTCAAGCATCATGTGTTCAGCGTATTCCTCAAGGCTAGAGAAATAATGTTCCTGTCTACTGGCAACCATTAAGGTCAACGTTGTAACCAACCATACGGTCCGGGTTACTACATACATTCTCTCTTGTCTCAACAACACTTCTACTCAACTCACTCAAATCATCGAAGTTACCCATAGAATCCACACCGAGATAGGCATCAGCCAGTGGGTGCCTTACGTTAGTACCAAGAGCAACATTACTAGCGTTTACGCTAACAGGAATCGTTACTTCTGCTCTCTTGAAGTCATAGCCAAGACCTGCTTTGCCATAAACTTCATCATTACCATAGATGCCAGTAGCTTCAACGCTTGGCTTCTTCCAGTCCGCACTTAACGGAATAAAGATGCCACCACCAAAACCAGCAACGTCATCAGACTTCTTGGTTGAGGTTGTGCCGGTACGGGTAACCCTCTGAGTATCGGGTGCCATCCACGTATGGCCATGACGGTCTTGACCATAAACCTCACCATCAAGATGCGTACCTAAATCAACTGAACGAGTCTCCTTATCTACATCCTGATACTCCACATGCTGACCAACCAGACCGATACTAAAGCCAGAGAGGTTAAGATTACCTCTAAGCTCCACACCTACTCTGGAATCTGTATTACCTGCACTCGCATAGGAGGCAAGGCTCAACAGAGCAACAACGAACATCATAAGATTTAGCTTCATTTTGACATGGAAATCCATACGCTTATAAAACCCCTCAAGTTGATTGTTAAAGTTGGAGTACCTCGTACAGGTGAGATTAAAAACAGGGGTATGTATATCACACGTAAACACTTGGTATCAATTAATAAAGCACGAACAATTCGTTTTGGCAGAAGCCCTCAACGAAGGCTGTGCCTGATTTCCTATATGTCACGACTTCCGAGAAGAAAACCGGCTTATTATTGATAGAGGTATTTGAGAGGCAGTTTAATGCGCATAACTATGGCCACCAGGGTTCGATCCTCGGTGGCCATTCTCGTATGTCAGGTTTTCTGGCACCCTCATGAACTAAAAGAGTATTCCCTGGCCTTACACATCTCTCAGGAGGATTCAATCATCAAAGATTTGACCGAAAGCTGTTTCCATCTTCTGTCGATTTTCCAGGGGAACACCACGAGTTCCTTTCAACTTGCCATCAATCAGGTCGGTGACAATGCGGAGGTGCAGATCGTTTTTGCTTGCCCAAGAATTGAGAGTTTCGCCCATCTCGTTAAGTTTATCGGCGATAACTTTTTTCCGTTGTTCTATATTCACAAAGTGACCCTTAACCAGAGCAATAGTTATTAAAGAAAACTACATAATTCTCATAGTTATCGATGTGGATTCTCCCCTTCTCTTAGTAGTATATATTGACATAAATAGCGATTCAAATCCCAAAGGGAAGAATCAATAAAATGTTCATATCCCTCGGCTTACTCTGGGGTCCCTATCATGATGACCACCTGATACTTCACCAAGTCATTTGCTCCAGGGGTCGTTTCTTTAGATTCTTAAAAGTCACGATTAACAGTAACCTCAGGAGCCGAGTCTAACAGTATTCTTATTTATACTCTCGCAACTGGTTCTTACATCATCTAAGGATATTTAATACATGATTTGACGCACTGATAGAGCAATTATCAGGGCGTTTCATTGACGGGGAACAGCAGTATCGATCACCTACCTCCCATGCGGCTGCACCCATGGTTGACTGAACCAGTACCATGATTTGCCGTTCAGATCCGAGGCCGTCAAGGTGTACTTACTTCGTCTTCCAGAAAGCGGTTCGCTTGCTTCCGCTTCATACATTCCCTCTTCTCCAGGTACTTCCCTGATCAGACAAACTGGCTGCCCTGAGACAAAGCAGCGCAGGGTGCGATTATCAACATTCTCCTGATTCAGGTAGAACCTCAGCTTTGGTGGGTTTTCATTATGGATCACACTACTGTCAGGCGAAATGACACGAACCGCTAATCTTTTCATAAAAAGCTTACTGCGAAATTCATCAAGAGAGGCATAACCACCACCCACTGGAAAGCGTGGTAGACGAAAAAAATCCTGCCCTGGCGTAACAACACCAGACTGCTGACCAAAAGCTGCCGTAAAGCCCTCTGATTTAACCAAAGCGACTAATTCAGGTGCAAATTCACCATAGGGATAGGCAAACAGTTTTGGAGCTGAGCCAAGATGATTTTCAAAGTCCTGCTGAGAACGTCTGAGGTCTGCCGTGACACGATTTTTCCAATTTGCATTACTTTCAGAAGGCAACCTGTCGAGTAAATAGGCATGATTTGCCGAATGGTTACCAATTTCGATTCCAGCGTCTTGCAACTGCCGTAGTTCCTGCCAACCAAGATACCCACCTCCTCCTACCGTATCCGTACTGACAAAGAGGGTGGCTTGATAGCCATACTGCTTCAATAACGGCCACCCATCTGTGAGAAATGAGCGATAAGCATCATCAACCGTGATGACAGCACAACGAGGCGGCAGGCTTAGCCCTTTCTGCAGTTTATCAACAACCTGGCCGAGAGTAAGTACGCTCAACCTTTCTTGGGACAAAAGGTCAAGGTGAGCTTGAAAATCCTCAATAGATATATTGGTGGAGGGATAACGGGAATCGTTAAATCGATGATAAGTAAAGACATTAGCCTGGTCGGCAAATGCTGAAAGACCAGTCAGGAGGAAAAGAAACAGCACTCCGAGTTGAAGAACTCGCAACAAGCGACTATGACTTAAACTTATCGCTTTGCGCCCGCTTGACTTTCGATCGCAGATAGCGGCGGATACTATTACGCGCCCGCGGCGTAACTGCCCACTCGAGCCATTTCGGTAGCACTGTCGGTCGATTGGCTGTTTCGACATCAATTTGATCTCCGTCCATCAGTCGAGCCTTGAGTTGACGGGTTTTGCCGTTGATACGTACACGAACAGCATGTAACCCCAACTGCTCATGGATATCGAAAGCAAAGTCCAGGGCACTGCTCCCTTCTGGAAGCGAACGCACATCACCCAGCGGCGTATAAACCTGAATCGAAGCTGAAGCCAGACGCAGGCTTTCCATATCAAAGGCCGATTCGCCCTCTATCAATGATTGCATCAAATCTTCAAAACCCGACTTACGGAACTCAAAGCCAGGGGCCAAAACACCGGAGTCATTGAAACGTGACAGCTTACGTGTGGTTATTTCAACCCGCAAACGGATTTCGCCCGCTTGCACACTGGTCTTCAATGCCTGATAACCGTATTGCGACGGGATATTAAGATGGTCACGCAACTTTCCAGGAATTGGCGGATAGAGGCTATGCAACAGTCCAAGAGCGTGATAGGCATCCATGGAACGATCGACCAGGATGTCCAAGGTATAGAGTGCTGGCAAGCCTCGGGACGTCATACGGGCTGCAGCGATAGAGAAAGGACGCCAGCGATCCTTAACCAGAGCGTCAATCTTGTAATGCTCGAGAATGTTATGAAGTTCTGAACGGATACGGCCAAGGGTAGAGTCATAGGTATGACGCATTGCATTCACTGCGATGTCATAACGTTCTGCCCTCGTCGGGTAAAGGATTGTCAGAGAAAGCGCATCCAGTTCCGTAGCGACGCGTCCCATTCCGAGGTGCCTTGCCAATGGGACATAGATGGTTCGCGTCTCCTCGGCAATCAACCTCTGCTTTTCTGGATTCAGAGCCTGAATAGTCTGCAGATTATCGATCCGATCCCAGAACTTTAAACAGAGCACCCGAATGTCTCGAACCGCCAAAAGCACCTGTTTGCGATAGGTTTGCTCCTTGAGGGCACTGCGGCTGAGGAGATCATCATCAACCTTGGTCAGACCGTCGACCAACAAGCCAATTTCCATACCAAACAAGGCACTGATCTCTTCAAGAGTTGTCTGAGTATCTTCTACAACATCATGCAGGAGAGCGGAGATCACTGATGCAAAGTCCATCCAGTGCCGGGCCGCCATATGCGCGACTCGCAGAGGATGAAAGCAATAAGGTTCACCAGACTTGCGCACTTGTTGGCAATGAGCTTCCTCTGCAAGATGAATCGCTCTCTGCAGAGCATCAATCGATTCGTCGAGAACTTTCTCGCTGAGGCTGCCGCCATGATGCGTAACCAGCAGCTCCATGATCTCATTGATCAGGCGATGCTGACGTTTCCCATCATAATTTTCAGGCTTATCAGTCTGAGCTATCGGTTGATGAATGCTAGCCATATAACCATGCTTCCATGTAAAGGGGTTGTACATGATAGTAAAGCAGAAATTGCAGACTGGCAACTCTGATGCGAAACTGGTGCTGAAATCACGTCAAAAGCGCTATCAACCCGGAGGCCAGGTCATGTCGCGACCGCCCAACAGATGGAAATGGATATGCCAGACGGTCTGGCCAGCGGCTTCATTACAGTTATTGACGACACGGAAACCGTCCTCTGCAAATCCCCTGTCATGGGCGATCTTACCGGCGATCTGAAAGATATGACCAATCAGCTCATTATCAGCCGTTGTCAGGTCAAGAGTAGTGCGGATATGCTTGCGCGGCACGATCAAAATGTGACTTGGAGCTTGGGGATTAACATCCTCAATGGCAATAACGTGATCATCCTGATAGACAAATTTACCAGGGATCTCTCCAGCAATAATTTTACAGAAGATGCAATTGTCCGGCATTTTCGCCTCCTTCCTCAGTGCTAGCGGCAACAGCGTCCCCATCCAGAGGGACAACGTGCCATCGCTCGCGAGCGGCACGTTTGCCTAGTTCCAGGTTATGACTAAAGAGAATCAATTGTCCATCCGCTGAAGCCATATCAATGAGATTGAGAGTCGTCGTCAGGCGCTTTTGGTCGAGATGAACAAAAGGGTCATCAAGCATCAATGGCAGAGAACGACCATCGTCCCGAACTTTCGCCAAGGCAACGCGCAACGACAGATAGATTGCATCTACGGTTCCTCTGCTGAAACTCTCAACAGACATCCAGCGCCGATCATCCACCTGAACCGAGGGTGCCATATTCTCATCAAGCTTAATAGCGCGATAACGACCGCCGGTTATCTTACCAAACAGTTTGCTGGATTCTTCGTTCAAACGCACCAGGTGTGATCGACTGAACTCATCAACTGCTGCGGCAAGCAGGTTCACTGCTTTACGTAAAATGGTTATACGTTCTTCTAACTCCAGTTTGCGATGGTGCAGAGCTGAGTCAGAAGTCGTGCGGCTCGGGCGGTGATCATTGGAGGACTCTTTGAGCTGCAATTGCAATTTTTTTAAGCGCAACTCTTTCTGCTCTAATTCTACCCTAAATTCGGACATGCGCGCTTCAAGTTGCCCCAACTCTTGTCCAACCTCCTGCTCGGCCTCTTCGTTTACAACTGACGTGTTGGTGCTCGTTGCTGCCTCTGCACTATCACCCTCACTAATGTTCTGAGGTACACTGCTCTCTGCCACTGGCAAATCATCATGCTTCCACCAGCTTTCAAGCAACTCACGATGTGCCGTAACCAACTTCTGCACCCTGACCAGGTCTATCGCAGAGGATTGCAAGCCAAGCGCCTCACAACGATCAGTGAGATTTGTCTGTCTTTTCTGTGCTGCCAACTTTTGCTGCTCAAGGCGACTGCGCTCTTTGCGACATTCATCCAAAGCCTTTTTTCTTAACATGTGACGCCAGCCACCCCAGCCAAGAAGCAAGGTGCTGCATAAGCCAGCACCCAGTGAGATCAAGGGAAACTGGAAATCCTGCCACCAGGCAAAAGTAACTCCAGAAATGAGGAGTGCAAGAATAGCAAGAAGCATCAGCCATGGCACGGTAGGTATCTTCTTCTCACGACTGTTAAGTACAGAGAAAGGCTGTTGTAATCCAGCAAATTGCTGTCTGACCTTCGCAGCCTCAGCCAGCAATTCAGGCAGATCGCGTGGCGGGTTCTTCGGTAAGCCAACAGCAACGAGTTGCTCTGACAATGTTTTTTATCCCCTTCAGCCCCTTGATCTTCAAGGGTTTCCGGGGGGTTTTCAGCAACAGTGGCAACAACAACCTCTGAGTTCTCGACCGATTGACGACGAATGTGCTCAATGTATAGAAAGCCTTTCTCATATTCCTTCTGGTCATTTTCCAACTCGATGAAAAGCTTTTCAATCTGTTCTTCAGTGTCAGCTGAGCTGTCTATCTCAACAAAAACCGGGACAGAGGCGACAGGCGCGGCTTCCTCCTGTGCTGCCAACTTTTGACAGACTTCCTCATAGTCGCGATCACGCTGTTTATCACGTCCCCAGGGATTGCTGCGTGTCAGTTGAAAATGCTCATCCAGCAAAGTGTCAAGGATTTCAGCATAATCGGTCTCTGCGGTGCCACTGACCAGTGTTCTCAGCTTCTGCGCAAGCGCTTCTCCACTCCATTCCTTTGGCTGGTGCCCAAAGAAGTAAGTCGCCCGAAACAGACTTTCATCGGCAACTCCAAGTAAAGACTCAAGCAGTGCTCGCTATTCGCGGCAGGACGCACCACGTCCACGCAGAGGTACCTTCCCGGAGAATTGTGACAGGATATGATACAAACCATCCTTTTCAACCAACTCGACTTCATCCGTAATCAGGTTACGCTTGACCTGAATCGTGCGCCCCTGACCTTCAAAAAAGAGGACAGCAGAGCAAACATTCCGCCCCCAGGGCTTAAATCTCTCCAGGCGATCTGTACCAAAGAGACCAGCAGGGACAGCCTCTGCAATAGTCGACTTACCGGCCTCATTCGGACCGATCACCAGGTTCATACCACGCCGGAACTCGACCGTCTGGTCACGGAACCTACCAAAGCTTTCCAGCTCTACGCTACGCAATATCATGGGGCATCCACCTCCAGAGACTGGAAACGGGTCAAGAGCAACTGTAGGGATTTTTCCAATAGTTCCATTTCTTCACTATCCGCATGCTCTGCTTGCTCCAGGACATTGCGTACAAGCACACCGCGAACACTCTCTTCCTTCGCCAGAGTCTCCATGCGTGTGCTGCCCAATAAACGTGTCATACTGCTCCCCTATCAAAAAATTCTGGCCCATCAAAAAACTCAGGATAGTAACAGACATTCTGCTGGCAGACTGCACCGAACCTTTCCCTGTGAGCAGTCATTGCCAGGCGTTGATATTCTTCAAAATCAGTGGAGCTCTCTGTCAGAGCAAGAAAATCTCTTGTTAAAGTAATATTTCTGATTTTCTGTGCGGTTGGTGCGCCACGACCGACCAGTTTCAAGCCATGGACACCAGCATCACGCAGATGAGGTATAGCGCAAAGACCACAGCCGTGACGACGGTTGCTTGCCGACCAACTGCTTTGCCGATGCATTGCCTGCTGTAATCGTGGAGAAGCTCTGTCGGCGAGCACTGCAATCTCATACGGAATTTCACAAGGCCATATTTTCTCTGGGCTGGAATGATGAAAGGTGCACAATCCTTCACTATTTGGGCATTTACCAACCAGCAGGAAGGCATCACACTGAACATCCGGGACCTGCCGTATGATTGATGCCATATCAGCCACGGTAAGATGCCTGGGCAGGACAACGCGTTGCACGCCCTGCTCTGTCATAAAACGAACCGCACCGGCGTTGGTTAGATGAGCAAGCGTACTGGCATGATATTCGAGGTGCGTATGACGCTTTTTCAATAGTCGCAACAAGCCGGGATCGGCAAGGATCAGACTGTCAATGCCTAAGCTCACCATCCGATCGACATATTCAACCAGCAGGGGGAGCTGTTCGTCCGTGTAGAAAGGAGCATTCAGAGTTAATGCAAAGCGACACTCATGGGCTTTTACCAGAGCGATAATTTCAGAAAGTTCCTCTTCAGAAGCAATTTGTGCAGACGAAAAGGTTCGCTGATTGAGCGAAGCAGCCAGGCTGTAATCATCCCACTCTACGGGGAGATAGCCACCATAAAGTTCATCCGCTCCGGCCTGTAAAAGCGAACGGGTTTCTTTAAGATTGTCGACCGGAGAGATGATACGCATAATCAACTGTTATCCTGATGTTTCCAGATATGATCGCGGCGATAATCCCACCAGGTTGGATCGGCATCAGCAGTCAGGCTTTCGCCAACCAGCAGCAATGTCAGGGCGGGCCTGGGGTTGGTACTCTCCAGATTGAAAAAATCTCTGTCCCCCACCTTTGTCACTATCGTATCCAGAGTTGCCACAATGATTTCTTCATCAGGCAAGCCGACCCGATGGGCCAGGGCGATCGGGATATCCTTACCGTAACCTTTGCGTAACTGAGCGACCAACTCGGGCAAAGGAATATTATTCATGTAGATCAGGAGTGAAACACCTGGTGAAGCGAGATCACCCATGGTTGGTGCATCAGGTCCATTACCGAGCGTACGTGGCGAAGCAAGGATGGCACGACTGCAAACACCAGGTAGATCAAGGGTTTTCTTCAAAAGTGCAGAGGCGGCATTGACAGAGCCAACGCCCGGCACGACAACAGCCAAGTCATCCAGTGCGTCGACTACAGCCTGAAAAGGGGAATAGAAGGTCAGATCGCCAGGCACCAGGAAGGCAACCGGCCCGTTGACTAACTGCTCTTTAACAAGCTTGATCAGATCGGCAAAATAGAATTCAAAGGGAACAAACAGTTCCTTCCCTTCCAAAAGTTCTGCAAATGTCTGGTCATAGAGAGGAGGTAAATAAACGACCTGACATTCTCCAAGCAAGCGTTCTGCACGTCGGGTCAGCAACTCTGGATCACCGGGACCAGCGCCAAGAAAATAAACATGATGACTCATGAGACCGTCTCCAAACGCAGATGAATCAGGAATTCATGGTTACCCTTCGGGCCAAGAAGTGGGCTTTCACAAACACCCACGACCTCGCAACCAAGTTGGGTCGCCAGAAGTTTGATTTTTTCGACAACCTGAATGTGCTGCTTCGGATCACGGACAACGCCACCCTTGCCCACCTGCCCCTTACCCACTTCAAATTGCGGTTTGATCAGGGCAATAATATCACTACCAGCTCTCAGCAAGGCGAGGGTCGCTGGCAAGACTTTCTCAAGGGAGATAAACGATGCATCGATTACAGCAAGTTCGGGAGTGACTTCGAGTTGTTCAGTGGTCAGATGCCTGATGTTGGTGCGTTCAAGATTCACCACTCTGGTGTCCTCACGCAACTTCCACGCTAACTGACCATAGCCAACATCAACGGCAACAACCTTTGCAGCACCATTTTGGAGTAAACAGTCGGTAAACCCACCCGTCGAAGCTCCGACGTCAATAGCGATACGCCCGGTGATGGCAACATCGAAATGTTCCAGAGCTTTGGCTAATTTCAGTCCACCGCGAGAAACAAATGGAATATCTTCTCCACGCAGACGAATGGAGGAGTCAAGATAAACCTGAGTTCCAACTTTGTCGACAGTCTGATCATCAACCAGAACGCGGCCGGCCAATATCAGAGCCCGTGCTCGTTCACGTGAACCTGCCAGCTGTTGTTGAACCAGCAGTTTATCAATTCTCTCTTTGACAGCCATCGGAGTTCAAACCACCTGGAAGTTAAAGTGTCGCCAGTAAGCGTTCTTTTGCCATATTACCGTCAATCTGTAGACAACGAGTGAGAAAGAGTTCAAAGATCTGTGCCAGCCAGTCAACCAGTTCGAGGAGTGCATGACCAGCTGGGACCAGATGCAGCATCGCTTGATGCTTTTTGGCAAATGCAAGCACCGGTTCAACCGAAACGACATCGTCGTCCCAGCCGTAAACAACTGTCAATTCAGGGCTAACCGGTAGTGGCTCCTGATTGCAATAACCGGGCAAACCGAATGCCGGGGCCATAAGAAACAGACCAACCGGCCGCACAGTCTGAGAAGCTACGGTTGCCACATAACCCCCCATGCTTGAACCAACCAGCACAACCGGACCATCTATCGATTTAACCTCATCAAGCAACCTGACAACACGCAGTTCGGGGTCATGATTATCGCTATCATCACCACTGATGACCCGACAACCATGTTGCTCGGCCACTTTAGCAAGCACCCTGATTTTTGTTCCCCATGGGCCACTTTCGCGACCATGAGTAAAAATTACAGTAAAATTAGGCATCTGTTTACCCCATCAAAACAATTTTGAAGTATAGCATGACTGCATACCGAAACACACCGTCAAGACGTAAATATTGATGCGAGTTTCATCTTAATCTGACGAACCAAAAAGATCACTTAATTCTGGATACTTTGGAGAGCAAAAAGAAGATTTTAACGCTGAATCGCAGAGTGCGAAGAGCAAAAAAACAAAAAGCCCGTCCTATCGGATGAGCTTTTTATCCAGAGGTATTAAAGAGAACCTTACATCATCAGATAAGGTTATTTTCTTTAAGATCTTTAGTGACTTCTTTAGCATAATCCTGCATCATTTTCTCGATATTGCCTTCCAGAACTGTTTCCAGTTGGGCCGACCAGATCATTTCCTCGGTTTTCAGATCATACAACACCGATTCCACGGTCATGATAACAAACTCGGTGGTTGTTGCCGGCTGATAAACGACATCGTAACTGCGATTGTAATAGCTGCCCCAACCGCCACGACCATAGCCACCACGACCATAACCGCCACGACCGCCATACCTTGAGGTATATCCTGAAGCATAGCCCGGGCTGGTAACTGTCTCTGTCCTCTGCCCGATTAATTTAGTCAGCAGAACCGAGTCGCAACCGTTGTCGGTCATCGCCTGTACAATTTTTTCCCGATCCACTTCTTCATTTGCCGAAAAACTACGGTAGCTGGAAACCGTCTTGACACCCTGACTGCTCAACTGGTTACCGAAAGTATCCTCGAAAATCCGCCTATTAACCTCATCTTTGGCAATACCTATGATAAAGACGTTCTTAATTTGTCCCATATAGCTGGTATCTGACCAGGAACCACTCATCGTTGTGCTGGAACAGGCTGCAGCGAGGAGCCCAATAAGCATCAATCCAAATGTACGCATTAAAATCTTCATCGTTTCGTTCATCCCTTAGGTTAAAGGTCTCTTGTTTTTCTTAAGAATAACAGATTAATAGACGATCTCCAACTATCATATTATCAATCAAACTTAAAGAGATAGTAGAGATCAAGCCCACTTTCACTACCGAGGGTTGACTCTATTTCCCATCTTTCAGTCAAGCGCTTACGCAAACTCACACCGCCGTCTCCTTCAAACAGGCCTTGAACATCTATTTCTGTGATACCCAGGTCTGAGAAAGCATTGCCGTAGCCTGGGATCAGTGTACTGGCACCGATTATCAAACCATCTTCACCTTCCTGATCAACCCTCATAGGGCGTCCCATAAAGATGTAACTTAAGACATCCCTCTCCGGCATGGCCGGCCGAGAATAGAGAGTGACAACCGGAGCCTCTGCGGTTCCCGTAATTTGCACACCCGCTTGAACCAGGCCGATATCCCGTGCAGCAAAAACTCGTAGTTCAGGATTATCAATCTGGCCCCCTTTATATTTCAACAATCCCTGTTTGATATCGAGGTTCGCCCCATAAGCCTTGTAGACCCCCTCTACCAGATGGATTTCTCCCCAGGTCGCCAAATGGTTCTGTTCGTCAAGAGTAATCGTTCCACCACCTTTGAGTCTCGTATTAATTCCGGCAGTCTTGACCCAGACCTGTTCACCCAATTCAACAGTTATCTGAATGTCGGCATTGACAGGCAAAACCTTCCGTTCGTCGTGGACGACTCCGGAGATAACCACATCAGAATTGGGCAGGACTTTCGGTACGGTTGATGATCCACGCAGACTCATCTCCGGAATCAACACGCTACCGCGCAGTTGAACGCTTTCGAGGTCTCCGGAAAGGGAGAGTTCTGGGCTGCACAAGAGCTTAAGTTCAGGGAAGTTGTAGAACTGCAGGCGATCTCCCTCGACGTTCATTTGGTACTGCTCCAGTTGCCATCGGTCGAAATCCAGTTCACCTGTCCCACTCATTATTCCAAGTCCGGATTTTACCGAGAAGTCCTCAATGATTATCTTATCCTCCTGCAAGGCAAGACTTAATCTGAGGTTCTCAAGCGTGACGCCGGTTGACGGCAAATATGCGCCCGCATCGGTTAACGACACACGGCCTGAGAAAACTGGGTCTTCCAAACTCCCTGTGACTTGCAGATCGCTCTTGATCTGGCCCTGAAAATCCTGAACCAGACCAGGTGCAATCGCTGCCATAAGCCCTGTGACACGCAGTTGCCCTTGCAATTTTGCCTGCAGCGCTCCACCTGCAACAAAGCCGACGGGCAGATGAGCAGGAAACGGCAGCTGCCAGCTACCACGCAACTGCCCATTTTTTCCCAGCAGCAATACCAACGAGCCATTAAAATGGTCGTCTTGCCACTGCCATTCGACATCAGCTTTCTCTATCAGAACAGCAATCTGACCATCATGGCCATGCCAAAGCAATTCACTTTCTGCAAGACTGACCTGACCATCAAGAAAGATCTGATTATCATCTCGCCAATAGCCGTTAGATTTACCATGAATAGCGCCATCTAAAGAGACACCTAAAGGCAACAACGGATTAATCGACTGGAGATCGAGTTTATCGATTTCTATCTCAATTTGCCCGGAATGTGGCCAGGAGAGATGAGGAGCGTCCTTAGAGGTCAATTTCAGAGCCAGAGCTCCGTCGTGGAGACCTTGGAGCCGAGTGGCGCAGAGAAATCCATCTTCATCCCAGTTCAGTTCCGCCAACAGAGAACGGAATCCGACAGGTTGTGCCTGCTGTTGCATAAGCCCGTCAGCCGAGATCCTGGCATTAGCTTTTAGTAACTGTCCTTCGAGTATTTCCAGATGTGCATTGCCGTCACTATGACCTTGCACATCAAGTTCTTCATGAAATCGGCTGAGTCGTTCCAGCTTCAACCCTTTCCAATTCATATCGAGTGAGAGTTCATCTGGTGGCCACTGGTTGCTCAGAGACTGCGATGAACGGGCAGAGACCATGAGAAACTCGCCATTATCACTCTCAGCATTTATGTCCAAAGCCAGCCCATCCTCTCGCCAAACGACTTCCGCCGTCAGGACAGGGATCAAGACCTCCGCGAGGTCATCCTTCACTTCAGCAGAGGCTGTCAGTCGCGACTGTAATGAGATGAGTTGGTCTGCAGTCATTTCCAGCTGAACTTCACCAGAGCTCTTGCCGGAGATCATCTGCGAAGGCTGGAGGTAAGCGAGCCAATCGTGATCCAGATCATGCCAAGTCAGAGCCACTCGCCCTGACGCCGACGCCAGCAATTGCGAGATTTCAAGGGCCACCCGCTCACCACGTTGACTGCCTAATGAGAAATGATCGAGACTGAGACCCTCCGGCTGCCAAGAGATGTTGGCTGGTTCCTCGAGCGTCCATGCACCGATTGTCGGCGTTTGACCGGTCAGCGCTATAAGTTCCGCCAACCAGACATCATCCCGATATTGACCGCTTAATTGCGCAGCAAGGTCACCAGTCAGGCCGTCAACCTTGAATTGTAAATCGTGATCCTCCAATGTTCCACTCAATCCGACTTGCAGATGCTCAAATTGCAATTCAGCATATCGCAAGTCATGTCCATCAAGCTCAAGCTCTAGAGGGGTTTCCTGGGCCAGATGACGACCCTGGAAACTCAGGCGGGCTAATGAAGACCCCTGCCAGACCAGGTCTGTACCGGAGCCAACAACTTCGCCCGTCAGATAATCGTCAGTCCAGCGCAGCCAGCCTGATGCCAGCAATTGTCCGGCAAGGCCAGGATGGAAAGGCTGAAGATCAGCAATGGCGAGATCCAGATCGAGTCGTTCGGCTGGTCTCCCCCTGGCAACGACTCTGGCATCTTTGCTGTTCAGATCCAGATCGATCTCACTCAAGTCGCCATCTTGCCAGTCAACAGCCAGCTTTCCAGTAACAGTATGCCCACGCAACTGAGCCTTATGAATCATACAATCCAGGCTCGACTGTGTAGGTCTATCATCGTATGGAATCAACAACTCTCCCGAGACATCCAGTGTGGCCCGACCTTCCAGATCCTCGATCAAAACACCCGTGTCCAGTTCGGTCCCGGTTAATTGACCATTCATACGATAAAAATCGACCCAGGCAAGGTCCAAATCTCCAGCCAGACTTCCTTTTAAATACTGTCCTCGCAGATTGTCAAAGCGGATACCTTGCCATGAACCCTGAGCGTCGGCTGCCAACCAACCCGTGCCCTCTGTCTCTGCAACGGTACCAAATCGAACGGGACCAGAGAAACCGTTCCAGTCACCATCAAAAGCAACCTGTCCGGGAAAATCGACAGGTACATCAATATCCATAAACAGCTGAGGATCAACCAGGACCTCTGGGAGATGGACATTCGCCCTCATCTCCAGATGAGGCCTCTTGAGATCCCAGTCGAAAGTCCCACGAAGATTTACATAGGGAGAAAGGTAACTGAATTCTGACGCATTGATCTGCCCATGCGCCCAAAGATAGTGACCAGAAATTTCGTCAGCAATCACGACAGTGCTTTCGGCGTCCTGATAAGCAAAACCCTGAAGCTGCAAATGATCTATCTCCACTGTCAGCCAACTGGGCAAAAAGGCAAGATCGCTGACGGAGAAGTCTATCTCATTCTCTCTGACGATCTGCTCACTTTTAATGGCCTGAGAGTCTTTAACTGGTTGAGTATCAGGCAAATCGGAACTATCAGCATCCACAATCATCAACTGATCGATCACCAAAGAACGGACATTCAGCTTTCCCTGCAGCACGCTGAAAGGTTCCCAGCTCAGGTGGATGCGTTGAACGGTCATCTGTCCATCCGACCAGACAACCGATAATTCTTCGAGGACCAATTCATCGGCGAGTCGACCCTCTAACGAGCCAGTCGTGATTTGCACATCAGCAACATCTGCGACAGCATCAAGCAGCCATGCAGTTCCATCTGTAGAGTGCAACAGCCAACTACCGAACCCGACAAGAGTCAAGCCCAGGAAAACCAGCAGTACAGAGATGAGTAAAATCCAACGTCTCATATATCGAATCCGATACTCAGGTGAACACGCACACCGTGATGGCTCTCACTGATACGGTTGGCAAAATCAATTTTGATAGGTCCAATCGGCGTGTAACGACGGATGCCAACACCAGCGCCACGAATAAACGTAATATCTTCTGCATCGTTGTTGAAGGCGCTACCCATATCGTAGAAAAGAGCCAAACCCCAATCATCGGTCAAGGAATATTCTGTCTCAATACTACCTACCAGCAATGAATCGCCACCGATCACATCGCCGTTATCATCCTCCGGACCACGTGATTTATAGGCATAGCCACGTACACTGCTGTCACCGCCGACAAAAAATCGCAGAGAAGCAGGGATCTCGCTGAACGAGTCATCTTTAAAGGTGGTTGCCGCCTCCACCCTGGTGTGTAATGTGAAACGTTGGGTAAGCGGCCACATAAAACTGCCAGCACCCAGGACCTGGCCGAGAGTCGTATCCGACAAAAACTTATCGTGGCTGCCGCGGAGCTCCAAGCGGAACTGATACCCGGCTCTCGGGTGGAGTGGGTCATCGTAAGTACGCTGATAGTAGCGGACCCCCGGAGTCAGCAGATGAGAGATATTATCGTCTGTGCCGATATCGCTATCTTCTCGGGAATAACGGAGAAAGAGCGCTCCGGTTTTTCCAATACCTAGTCCGTAAGTTTGTTCCAGTTCGGTGTAAACGATCTGAGTTTCATAAGAATCTAGGTCCTCCTGGATAATCGCAAAAGGGCCGATCAGGTTGTTTTCCCAATGCCCTTTCTGAGGGATAGCATAGCGACTGATCAAAGACTTGGCTTTCTCAGCCAAAAGCAGATCAAACGAGTAGACGTCAGGACGATCCATAACTTGCGTGTTTTGGTAGTTAAGTGAGACGCGGCCACCGGTATTTGTCCCATAGCCGATCCCCGGTCTCAAGCGTTGCTGCGGTCCCGGGGTCAATTTGACGTCAATCGGGACCTTGAGATCCTCAGCTACCAAGTCCATACGTGGAATCATCAGGACCTCGTCAAAACGGCTCGCCTGATAAAAGTTGATGCGACTGCGGTGCAATTCACGATGTGAGAAAACATCCCCTTCAGAGAAAGAGATGAACCTGCGCAGAAAGCTTTCATCAAACCGATCGAGGCTACCTTCGAAACTGACAGCACCGAAACGATATCGCGCTCCGGTTGCCACCTCCAACTCGATGTCAGCAACACCTTCCTCGGGGTAGACCGTTATCTGGTTCTTTGTGTACGCTGCCTTCAGATAACCCAGGTCAACAGCTTTGAGAAGCAGAGTTTTCTTCCCTTCATCATAATAATCATGACGCAAGACGTCTTTCAATTTGAGCGGGAAGAGACTACGTTCTTTTCTCAATTTGGCCTTGTCAGCGCCAGGCCCGGTCAATCGCAGAGACAGTTTCCTTATCCTGACAGGGGGACCAGGGATGATTTTAACTTCGATTCGATAAAGTTCTGCTGTTTCCTTCAGATCCGCATTTATCTCGCTTTGATAGTAGCCGAAAGGCTGCAGAGCCTTCTCGACCAGTCCAGGGATCTGTTCGGCAAAACGAAGTAGCCAGCGCCGGTCGACCTGTCCATCACGTACGATCCCAGGAGGGAGCCCAAGTGCCGCCTCAACATTTTCCTTCTTCGCTCCTTTCACCCCTGTGACCAACACCTCGACATCTGACGGCAAAGCGAAGGCTGTAGTCACAAGAGACAAAGTCAGCACACAAAAAAGACTACAGAGAATTTTCAACCTGAGTAAACGCAGAGACATCGACCTTCCAACTCCAGATCATTTTTTATAATTCACATAACTTGTTTGAGCCTGTTACGACAACACTCATATTCTCATCTAAGCATTCTAACGATATTCACGAGAAAACCAAGCAGAAGATATGACAGCTCAAGAAAAGCCAGTGGGCTGATAACGATCATAGACCGCACTAAACGGCGATATGTTATCTACACGAAAGCTTACAAGTTGATGACCAAGGTAACGATTCGCAGGTAACCCTGGGCGTGATGGCAACCTATCGTTGGGAGAACTAACCGATAGAGCCAGAAACAGTCTTGAACAGATAACGGCCAGCTGATTATTCAGCTGGCCGTTTCTATTTTGCACATCGATTGTCAGACTAGAAAACAAGTTTTATTTAGCTAAAGGGATTTCCTTGGCCAGTTCATACCGGGCGATTGCAGTCAACTTTGATTCAACCTGCATATAACGAAAAGCCTTCTTGCCAGGCAAAACTTTTCCCACATCAACCATCATTCTCTTCATAACAGCCAGACGCTCATCCTGAATATCGTAATACTCATCTACGAGTTTCGTCGCTTGCTCATCCGTCAGGGATTGGTAAACCGACGCATAGGCAAGGATCAGTGTTGCCCCACGCTGGCTGACCTGGAACAACTCCTCCTGATGCTTTTCATAAACCGGCCAAAATGCCTTAGCCTCCTCATCAGTGAAGTCCATATTCTCCATCACGACCAGCTTCTTCTGGTCGAATATGATCTTCTTCTTTAAATCCAGAGCTTCATCAGCAAAAGCAACAAATGGAACAGCCAGCAACAGGATAGTCAGTAAAACGGATTTAAGGCGCATGGGGTTCTCTCCTTTGAACGTTAATTACGCATTAACGAGGTTGAATCGTGATGATAACCCGACGGTTTAACTGCCGTCCGGATTCGTTGCTATTGTCAGCGATAGGTGCAGCTTCACCAAAGCCAGTCGTACTGATACGGTTGGGATGAACACCCTGGCCAACCAGGGCATTTTTGACATTTTCGGCACGATTCTCCGAAAGGGTCTTGTTGGTCTGCTCAGAACCGGTGCTATCGGTATGACCAGCGATCTGTATGCTGGTGTCGGGATACTGGTTGAGAACCCGGCTAACCCGGTTGATCTCATTATAAGCACCTGCATTCAGATTGGCAGAGCCAACAGCGAAGAGGTAGTCAGACTTGAAGGTGACTGCCAGCACATCGGCGTTGCGCTGGATATTGGCAGCTTCCACTGCAGCCAGTTCGCGGCGCATAGTTGCTTCCTGCTCATCCATCATCTTGCCGATCTGGTTGCCAATGACGCCACCAGCCAAGGCGCCAACACCGGCCCCGATGAGGGTCGATTTGGTGCTACCACCGATAAGCTGACCGAGCAGAGCGCCACCGGCCACACCAACCAGAGCACCGGTGCGGGTGCCTTGTTCTTGTTTGTTCTGTGGTGCAGCGCAGCCAGCAGCAAGAACGCTAACAGCAACTAACAGTATCAAAAACTTTTTCAATTTTTTTCTCCTCAGGGTAAAAGAATTTAGCTAACGCCAAGCTCCTTACGGATATTTCAATAGCCCGCAGGAGCGGTCACAATGACGTAAGTCACATTGCCGCCATGGTAGGCCCGCGAATACCAGTCCGAACCACAGCGGTAATAGGTAACACCGCCAGCAACAATCAAGGTGCTGGTACAAGAAAGCGAGCGGAAAGCAGTAAAAGTCAGGGACGTACCAACCCGTCTACGATAGCGATCATCATACCAGTCACGACGGTCGTCACGGACATCATCCACATAGTCGCGGCGGTCATCACGGAGATCATCACGACGATCTTGACGATCATCGAGCTGATCACTACGATTTCCCTGCCTGTTACTACGATTGTCACTGCGTTTATCATGCATGTTACCTCGATTGCTACCACGCTGGCTACTAGTAGCCTTATGACTGCGAACTGAACCACTGGAAGCAGGACCACTGCGAGAGAAACTTCTGCCTCCACCACCTCGGCCACCACCGCCACGACGAGCTTCGACTTCTGCCACAACAAACAAGAGAGCGACTAAGACGGCGCACCCTGCAAAGACTGATTGCACTTTCCAGTTCTTCATGGCTTGTCTCCTTCCTCCGGAATCTCCTCGTCAAGGACAGCAAAAGGAATGTGTTCCGCCCCCTTTGGAGGCGAATAGGAGAAGGAATCATTCGGTATTTCAGGAGAAATCTCCCACTTCAGAAACTGAGCCCAGAACTGAGGCTGTCCTTCCTCATTTTTATACGTGATGATCATCCTGTGTGGTAACGGCTCATCCCCCTGGGCGACCCAGAGTTGAAAATCGACGGTGTCATTGCGCAACGCAAGGTGATCACAAAGGACTCCACCAATTGTCGATTCCCCCACAAACATGGCAGACTCAGTCTTTGCTATCATGATTTCATTAAGATCGCTGGCAAAGAAATCGCGCAACGGAACCGGGCGATTCAACTCTTCGGCGAGAAAATCGAAAGCATCATCGATTTCACCTTTGAACGGAGCTTTGGCGTAAACAGCTAGTTCGGGGTTGAATAGTACAATCTCCTTGCCGTCATAAACAACATGACCTGAGACGCCATCCCTGCGGGCGAAATCGACTCGGAAATGATCAGGGCGTTGAACTGTGACTTCCTGGCGGGAGCCAAATTCGATCATCTGCCCGGACTCCTGAAGGACATCGAAACCGAACTCAGCGGTCACGCGAAATTGCTTGAGCTTTGCAAGAAAATTATTGGAAAGAGTGAGGATCTCCAGAGCTTGTGCTTCGATCTGATTTTCTATCTGTCCGGCATCCTGATCCGTAGCCATAGCGACGGTCGGGACAGAGAGCAAAACCAGAGTGAGAGCAACCAGAATCATTCGCACTACAAGCATCTTATTCTCCTGTCTTTGGATAATCCATCATTCTTCAGACAACTAATGATTAATCTTATGTTTTTTATGAGGCACTCCGTTAGAAACCTATCAAAACGCAGTACGATACTATACCTCAAAAAACCAATAATTCAATCATGTTAGTTTACAAATAACGTCCGCAAACGAAGTAAAATTAGGGGGGTAAGAACTCAGGGCCATAAGATTAGGGACAGTAGGTGGGGACAGTAGGTGGGGACGGTAAGTGAATGACGCCAGGAATCTGTCAAACATCAACAGGGACCTTCGTCAGTTGAAGCGCACTTTTCGCTGGACGCGCTTTTATCTTGGCCAGCGCCAGAAAGTTACCACACAGGATCAAAAGAATTCCACATACCGCTGGCAACGACCATTGATAGTCTTCCCATATGGTGGAGAGCGCAAGGGCAACGACCGGGAAAAGCAATGTTGTATAAGCCGCACGTCCGGGACCGATGCGTCCGACCAAGCTGAGATAACACCCAAATGCAATCACCGAACCGAACAGAGCCAGATAAGCAA
The DNA here is from genome assembly GCA_024279915.1 of Deltaproteobacteria bacterium. GTDB lineage: Bacteria > Desulfobacterota > Desulfuromonadia > Desulfuromonadales > BM103 > M0040. Next base: position 72,064 of record JAJRRB010000039.1, on the reverse strand, counting down.
GTGACAGCAGGTAAGTTGCCGACAGATCAATGGTTAAAGGCGTTCCACTGATGAGTACAACCAGTGCCATGCAGAGTGAACCATAAGCCATACCAAATGCATTGGTTTGTACAACAGGTAAGTGAAGACGCTGGTTACGAGCAGAGATAATATTGCCAAGTGAGGCCAAGTAGGTTGCGGCAAAGCAGAGCAGCACACCGACCACCACTGGACCGGAAAAGTTGACAGCCGCCATCTCCGGCCAGAAGAGCAGAACCAGGCCAACCATTCCCAGTGCCCCGCCCAAAAGTACTCTCATCTCAACGGGTGTGCCCAGAAATAACCGTCCATTCAGCAGGTTCATGACCACGATCGTAGAGAAAACCACAGCCGCCAAGCCGCTGGTGATTTGTAATTCAGCCAAGTAAAATAGCAGATAGTTCACGGCGAAGAGGAAAACACCCTGCAAGGCTATGTAGAAGTGAGCTCCCCACGAGAATCGCATAGGTAGACGACGGACCAGACACCAAACAAAGAGGATCAATGCTGCCAGGGCAAAGCGATAAGTCACCGACAGGGCCGGATCTACGATGCCGAGCTGGAACTTGATCCCCAACCAGGTGGAGCCCCAGATAAGGATCGTAATTGCGTAAAAGAGAAAATTGGTCATGCTTTAATCCCTTGGTGCTGCCGTAAGTTGCTCTGTAGCCAAACGACCAAGTGTTTCAATTGCAACCTCGACTGCTGAGTTCCAGCAGGCAGCATTGAGTCGGATACAGTTGAGGTACTTGCCATCAACCGAGAATATCGATCCTGGAGCTATGGTTATACTCAGCGCCTTGGCTTTTTTGTACAGAACCAGCGAATCAACGCCTTCCGGCATCTCCACCCAGAGAACGAAACCACCTTGAGGACGTGATACTCGTGTCCCTGATGGAAAAGCACGTCCAATAGCATCACTCATTTTTGCCGACTGACGGGCATAAACCCTGCGCACAGAACGGAGATGGTGTTCATAGCCACCGTTGGCCAGAAACTCCGCAATGGCCAACTGGGTTGGGCTTGCTGTCGCAACATTGGCCAGCATCTTGCCGCGCTCAATCTGTTCCTGATAGCGCCCGGCAGCGACCCCACCGACCCGATATCCCGGAGCTACGGTTTTACTGAATGAGGAGCAGAGCAGCACATTTCCGGTCTTGTCAAAGGACTTGGCCACCGAAGGCCGTTCATCGCTGTATGAAAGGTCGCCATAAATATCATCCTCAATCAACGGCACCTGATGATTTTCTAGCATCCTCACGAGGCGTAGCTTGTCTTCATCGGACACGCGACCGCCGAGAGGGTTGTTGAAATTTGATATAACAATGCACGCCTTGACTTCACCCGCATTGCGATCAAGGGCATATTCAAGCGCCTCCAGACTGATGCCACCACGTGGCGAAGCAGGAATCTCAAGAGCCTTAAGTCCCAGATCCTGAATCATCTGTAGAAAATTAAAGTAGACTGGCGTCTCGATCGCCACTGCATCGCCTGGCTTGCAAAGAGCTCGCAGAGACAGCACACCAGCTTCAACACAGCCAGATGTGATCACGATCTGATCAGGGCTGAGGGCGCAACCTGAAAGTAACAGACGTTGAGCAATCTGCTTGCGTAGCCGCAAATTTCACGGGGGCAATTCGTATGCAACAGATTGAGTAGGGAAGCGGCGAGTTTCACGAGCCAGCATACGATTGAGTTTTTCAATCGGCAACAGTTCCGGATTCGGGACGGCGATACCCAATTGCAGCAGATTCGGATTGAGCAAGTCGCGCATAACAATCTGGTAGATTTTGGAAAGGCTGACCTCAGAAGGGTTAATTGCCGGATGGTCAACCACCGGCTCAGCAGGCAACTCTGGCAGTCGTGCACGCACATAATAACCGGATTGTGGACGGGCCTCTAGCATGCAGCGATCTTCAAGCAGACTATAGGCCTCCTTGACTGTATTGATGCTGACCTGCAACTGCTTGCTCAGGCCCCGTATTGATGGGAGACGATCACCAGGGCGCATCGTGCCCTGTTCGATCAGAAAATTGATTTTACCGGCAACTTCCTCGTACAGAGGGATTTTCCCCCTTTGCGCACCCCTAATATCGATCATCATTGCCTCCTTAGATGCAGAACCGGTCTTGCTTGTGCTCTATTTCTACCAGTTTGTTCCATACACGAACAGATACAGTTTCCACATTCATTGACGGTCACAATTGCAAAACAATCTACCTGTGACGGTTACAATTGTAAAGGACTGTATCTGGCACAAGAACGTGAAACGCGATTAAATACAGACATCGACGCATTACGGGCATCAACGAGTACATAGAAAGGGGGTTTAGTATGGAGCTACTTCTAGGTAAACAAGAGATGCTTGATCTTGGTGAGGATCTACAGGGGGTCAGTATTATCTGTCGTCAAGGACGGTGTTGGATCACCCAGACAGGTGACAGCCGCGACCACATTCTGGGTGTTGGTAGCAGATTCACGGTCAACACCAGCGGTCAGCTCATTATCACGGCCACTGAATCGTGTCGACTCATGTTGAGTGGCTTTGACGTGCAAAGCCAAGTGTCATGGTTAGCAGCATGTCGAACACTCCGGGTCGCTATCAAGGGCTCTTTATTTAATTTTTGACAGCCACACAACGAAAAAGGACAGCAACTTGGCCGTCCTTTTTTAACCACAAGTTTCACGAGTAGTGACTACGAAAGCTTACCGCTCACCAGAATCTCCATCATCCGGTATCCGGGGGCAACAACAACCCCTGATGCCTTAGCTGCAGGTTCGGAATACTCAGTGGCAATCTTCTCCACAGTAAACTCTTTGCCAGAACCTGCGAGAACAAATGGCACAGGATCCTTGGTATGTGTCATCTTGACAACCGGCGTCGGATGATCGGGAAGTAAAAGAACACGATAATCACCCAGAGCATCAATACCGTTCATGACCGTGCCAACAACATCCTCATCAAAACGCTCAATCGCTTCGATTTTGTCAGTGAGGATACCGCTATGGCCAGCCTCATCAGGGGCCTCAACGTGCAGGTAAACAAAATCCCTGGTTTTCAGGGCTTCCAGAGCAGCCTCGGCTTTTCCCAGATAGTTGGTATCCAGATAGCCCGTGGCTCCCGGCACATCGATAACATCAAGACCCGCATAGATACCGATCCCTTTGATCAAATCAACAGCTGAAATCACCGCACCATTCAGTTTGAATTTCTCCTGTAAGGTCGGCATCTTGGGACGACGCCCCTGCCCCCAGAGCCAGATAGAGTTCGCGGCAAGCTTGCCTTCCTTCTCGCGCTTGATATTGACCGGATGGTGTTTAAAGAGCATTTGCGCCGCATTAGTGATGTGCATCAACGGCATCGCATCCTCTGATCGCAAGACATAATCCTGGACGCTCTTCCCGGTCAAATCGTGCGGTGGCAGCACATTGAAGTCGTCCCGCCCTCCTCTCCAGACCATCAAATGCCGGTACGATACGCCAGGGTAAAACTGGAACTCATCATCACCCAGCTCTTCCTGGAGACACTCGATCAACTCACGCGCCTCCTCAGTCGTAATGTGCCCAGCGGAGAAGTCCTGCATGTACATATCGCCGCCAGCCAGGCCAAGAGTGACCAGATTGAGGCGGAAAGCAACATCGTCAGGGCCTAGTTCAACGCCCATACTGGCAGCCTCCAAGGGTGAACGACCGGTATAACAGCTCGCCGGATCATAGCCAAAGACAGAGAGGTTGGCGACATCAGAACCTGGATGAAATTCTGCAGGGACCGTTTCAGCGAGGCCAATAATGCCCTGTTGGGCGAGTTTGTCCATATGCGGAGTTTTGGCAGCCTGCAGAGGCGTCTTGCCATCAAGTTCATTAATCGGCTCATCGGACATGCCATCGCCGAGTAAAATAATGTATTTCATGATTATCCGTAAAAAGAGGAAGGTTAAAGGTTAAAGGTCACTGACAACTGGTAACTAGCTTCACCCCCGAGGATGATGCTGGGCATGCATTTTCCTTAACCGTTCGCGAGTCACGTGGGTATAAATCTGGGTTGTGGAGATATCTGCATGGCCGAGCATCGCCTGTACAGAGCGCAAGTCCGCTCCATTTTCCAGTAGATGCGTTGCAAAGGAATGCCGCATGATATGCGGTGTGATACTTTGTCGGATACCCGCCTCAAGACCGCGGCGCTTAATAATCTTCCAGAAGCCCTGACGTGTCAAGCCTTCACCGGAACGATTAAGAAAGAGAAAGTGTGACCCTCGGTCCTTATCCAGGCCCGGTCGGCCATAGTGCAGATATTCACGTATAGAGATAATGGCAGTCTCTCCCAATGGCACAATCCGTTGCTTGCTACGCTTGCCAAAAGCAGTCAAATATCCGACATCCATTTGCAGGTCACTCAACCTGAGTGAAACCAGTTCTGAAACGCGCAAACCGGTCGCGTAAATAATTTCAAGCATAGCCCTGTCGCGCCAGGCCAGGGGAGTTTCCCCCTTTGGACTGGCCAGCAGATTATCCACCTCCAGTGGTGACAGCGTATGCGGCAGAGCCGAAAGGCTTTTGGGGGAGACAACCTGGTCTGTCGGGTTATCCTTGGTGATCTTTTCCCGTACCAGGAACTTATGAAAGGTCTTCAACGCGGCCAGGCTACGCGCTCGACTTCTGGCTGACAACCCTGTTTTTTTGAGATGGCTGAGAAAGCGTAACACAACAGCTGGCGTTATGCTCTCCAGGGTCGCAATCTGATGCTTCTCCAGATAGTCCAGATAGCGCGCCAGATCTCGACCATAGGCGTCAAGCGTGTTGTTGGCCAGGCCTCTCTCAACGGTCAGATAATTCAGGTAATGGTCGAGGTAATGGTTCATAACAACCTGTAAAGGAGATCAATCTTCCATGCATTTCAAAAGTGACTTGCAGATGTCCTTACGTTTGGCCTCATCACTGATCGTCTGACCGAAGATATCCTTGACATAGAATGTGTCGGCAGCCTGATCGACTTTGGTGGAAATCTTTGCAACATGGATATATAGGCCAAGGTCTGCCAAGGTCCTGGTGATCCTGTAAAGCAAACCAACTTCGTCGTGTGCAAAGATATCAATAACGGTGTGCTCCCTCGACACATCACAATCAAATTCAACCTTGTTCGGGAAGCGTGGCATTTTCTGGCCGGGTAGTGAGCTGCTTTTCTGTCTCTTCTTGACCAGGCTGGAGACCTTGACTCGTCCCTCAAGAACGGAAGTCAAATCAACCTTAACCTTCTGCCACTTGGCAGGGTCGTCAATGACACCCCCAATGGGCTTATTGACATGCAGAACATCCAGAGCAAAACCGTTACTTCGGGTGTAAATTTGCGCACCAAGTATATTGATGCCATTGGCAGCCATAACCCCAGTGATCATACTGAAGAGGCCAGGTACATCCAGAGCGGAAATAGTCACGATAGTGTACTCTGAAACTGTGTCGTGGCTCATCTGCATGGCGACTGTTTCATCTCCACGTGACAACTCAAGCTCAACATGATCTTTGATTTCCCAGGAACGGTGGGTCAACAGGTAACGTAAACTCATTGAGCGCAAACGACTCTTGACACGCTTTTCACCGAAATCATCTTTCAGAGCAGCCAAAACTTTACGCTTGCGGTTACGCACTCTTTCGGAACGCAAACCACTGATAAAGTTGCCGCGTTCGAGAGTCTCATACGTTTTTTCGTAGAGGTCCTGCAGCAGGTGACCTTTCCATTCGGACCAAACATCCGGTCCAACCGCTTTAAGGTCGGCGAAGGTCAGCATATAGAGCATCTTCAGAGTTTCAACCATCTCCATGGTATTGGCAAAGTCCTGAATCAACTTGATATCATTCAGATCGCGGCGTTGTGAAATATGCGCCATATCGAGATGGTGGCGCACCAGGAATTCCACACGTTTGCTGCTCTCCTTGCTCAGATTCAAGCGGCGAGCGATCTTGGGCATCATGTCCGCGCCCTTGTTGGAATGATCCTTCCCTTCACCTTTGCCGATATCGTGAAACAGCACGGCCAGTACGATCAACTCAGGCTTACCAATATCGACAGCCACGTTGGTCAGCAGCGGTTTGGACTCCCGATAAGCTCCTGACCAGAGCTTTTCGATTTCAGCTACCGCAAAGATCGAATGAATGTCAACCGTGTAAACATGGTAAGCGTCGTGCTGAACCTTACAGTAGATGCGCTTGAATTCGGGGATATACTTATTCAGAAATGCCAGGTGATGCATATCACGCAAACTCTGGGCAACTCCTGTGGGCCCACGCATGATCTCCAGAAACATTTCAGATACTTCGCGATTGCGTCTGAAACCATCATTGACCAGAGATAAATTGTCGCGAATCTGACCTTTAACATCTGCACTCAAAGCAAGACTGTTCTGTTTCGCCAACAGAAAGGCCTGCATCATTGCTTCCGGGCGACTGGTAAAAAGGTTTTTACGGGCCGTTTTCAGTTCGCCACGATAACTGAAGAAATCATCACCTAACTTGCGCCGGCCAAGATAGCCGAATATCCCCGTTGAAGCATCTTTGTCCTTAAAAGTTCTGAAGATCAAAGACGAGGCAAGATGTTCAGTCCTGGTTGCATGGGCATAGTAATCCTGCATGAACTGCTCTACAGAAAGAGCCAGTTTGTTATCCTTGTAGCCAAGAAAGGCTGCAATCTGTTCCTGTTTTTCATACTGGATCTGATCGGTTTTGCGCTTGGATTGAAAATGCAGTTCGTTGCGAATTCGCCAGAGGTAATCGTAAGCCGCCTCGACTTCCTGCATTTCCCGCTCTGAGATAACACCCTTTTTCAGAAGATCGCGTAATCCTTTGGCTTTAAATTTAACGCGAGCCATCCATACGGCTGTATGCAAATCACGCAGGCCACCCTCGCCTTCCTTGATATTCGGTTCGAGCATATAGACAGAGGAGCCATATTTAGCTAAGCGGGTTTCATGCTCTTCGTATTTGGCTTTCAGAAATTGCTGACTGTTACGACTCAGCAGTGCGGGCATAACCTGATGCTCAAACTCGTGAAAGAGGACCTCGTCCCCGGCCAGAAAACGTATATCCAGCATAGCCGTACGAATTGTAATGTCCTGCTGGGCCATCGTCAGACAGTCAGAGGAAGTACGCACACTGTAACCAACATCAAGGTTGAGATCCCACAACAGATAAAGAATTCGTTCGGCAATCTTCTCGGCCAGGTCCTTATTCTGATCGCTACAGTAGAACATCACGTCGATGTCAGAAAGAGGATTCAATTCAGCACGACCGTACCCTCCGATCGCCAGTACTGCCGAACAAGCTTTACCCGTCGTAGGGAAATCGGCTGCTGCACACTGATAAAGATTGAGAATCAGTGTATCCGCCATGTCGGTAATACATGCAACGACCTCACGACCGCTGCCGCCGGCATCGTGCATTTCGTGACAGAGGTTGCGATAAAACTCCAGATAACCGCGTGCCGCTTCAAGGATAAAGGAACGTCTCTCTTCAAAAGAGACATCCCCGGCCATCATCAGTTCTGTCGCAAAAAAATCGGGATGGGTTGATTGGTTTGACATATTAACGGACCGCTATCAGCTTGTTGTTGACTGCATAATTTTTGACTGCATGGGCAATCGCTTCAGCAGCAGTTTTCTGGTAGGCGCTGCTGTTCAGTCGCTTTTCTTCACGGGGATTACTGAGAAAAGCCGTTTCCACCAGAACAGAGGGCATTGTGGCGCCAAGCAGGACATAGAACGGACCCTGACGGACACCAAGATCCCGTACCTTGCTATATTTCTTACTGACTCGTTTCACCAGGCTCTCCTGAATTTCTGTCGCCAAACGGCTTGATTCATTGATCTTGGCATTTGCCATCAGATCAAACAGAATTAGCTCAAGGTCTGACACTTGCTTGAGTGACGTGCCGTTCTCACGCGCAGCAACAGCAGCAGCCTTATCATTTTTTGAGAAGTTGAGATAGTACGTCTCTATGCCGTATGGCTTGCGACTCTTATTGGCATTAGCATGCAGTGAGATAAACAGGTCGGCACCCACTTTGTTGGCAATAGCTGTACGCTCTTCGAGGGGGAGATAAACGTCACCACTACGGGTCAGAATAACCTCGCAGCCGATCTGTCGCCTCAACTCCTTTGCGAGCGCTTTGGCCATCTTGAGTGTGACAGTTTTCTCGTAGACACCGCTCGGCCCGACCGCACCGGGGTCTTTGCCGCCATGTCCAGCATCGACGACGATTCGACGCAGGGTGTTTGCCGCAGGCATATTGGGAATATGCAAAGGTTGTTGATCTTTCGGCGCTTCTTTAAGGACCTTGGCGATGGCATCGTTCGCCGAATCAGGCAATGCACTGATTTCTGTCTCTCGACGTTTCAGTTCGGGAGCCTTATCTCCTGCGACATCAATCACAATGCGCCACGGATCGCTTAACGGGAAGACCTTGTAATCACTCATGCTGTCCAAGTCCAGAACAACACGCACCGTATCTTCCTGTGGAGAACCGGTACGGATCTGACGTAGCAGACCATCATCAACAACCGTAGGCTCTTTCAAACCATCAGATAAGCGGGTCTTTTCAATATCGACATAGAGCCGTGGATGATTACCCTCTTTGGGGTCAGGCACAAGATAATGGGTAGAAAACTGTGTGTCGCGGGAGACATCCAGAACGATCCGCGTGTAACCGGGGTTGGACCAGTAGCGAACCGCGGTCAGGCGGCCACCTCCAGCCGAAGCGGCCGAACCAACTGCTGACTTCACAAAGGTTTGATCAACTCTTTTCTCAGCGACTTTAACCAGAGGTTTTTTGGGCGGTGCATACGTGGCAAGCGCCGTCAAACGAGCCTTGGCTTTTTTTGTCATATCACCGAAAGGAAAGGTTTTTACCAGGCGATGATAAATAATGTAGGCACCGGTTTTATTACCAAGCGCTTCTTCCTGAAGCTTACCGGCCCGCAGCAGAGCGTCATCAGCAAGAGAGCTGTCCGGATATCTCTCAGCCATTTGTTCGAAAAGTTCAACCGCACGTTGTGCATCAGTTTTGATGCGACTGATGGTATAGAGGCCAGCTGTCGTCTTGCCACACATATACAGAGCATCAGCACCGCGCTTAGTCTTTGGAAAGCGCTCGTGTACTGACTCAAATTGCTTGTAAACACTTTGCCACTGATCACGATACATTTGCTTGCGTGATGAATTTTGTAGCGAATAGTAAGCATCTCTTGCCTTCTGGTAAGCCGTTTCAACGCTCTCAGCAAAAGTCGTCACCGGTAAAAACAGGCAAACAAGAGTCAATATGTAAATCGCAACACGGTTCATAGAGTTCAAAGCATCTTCTTCAATTCATCTAACAGATTGAGGGCCTCAAGGGGTGTCAGGACAGAAACATCCATCTCTTCGACGCGCTGCCTGAGAGGATCTGCCTGTTCAAACAAACCAAGCTGTGGCGTTTCGCTCTTTTTCGCAGTGAGTCTGCTGCGTGCCAGACGTGGTGCTCCCGCCTCATATTCTCCAGATTCCAGGTTATGCAAAACTTCTTTGGCCCGTTCGATCACCTGGCTCGGCAAACCTGCCAGGCGCGCGACCTGGATGCCGTAGGAGTGACTGGCCCCACCCTTGACAATGCGCCGCAGGAAAATAATCTGGTCGTTCCATTCCTTGACTGCAACGTTGTAGTTCTGCACCCGCTCTCTGGTCTGGGCAAGGTCCGTTAATTCATGGTAGTGGGTCGCAAAGAGGGTTTTGGCAGCAACTTTGGGATTATCATGCAAATATTCAGCCACAGCCCAGGCAATACTGACCCCATCGAAGGTAGAAGTACCACGACCAATCTCATCGAGCACAATCAGGCTACGAGGTGTCGCATGATTGAGGATGTTGGCTGCTTCCGTCATCTCGACCATAAAGGTTGACTGGCCCTTTGCCAGGTTGTCGCTGGCACCAACTCTGGTGACAATTCGATCGACAATCCCTATCTGTGCTTTTTTTGCAGGCACCAGACTGCCCATTTGCGCCATCAGCACCAGCAGTGCAACCTGACGCATGAATGTCGACTTTCCAGCCATATTCGGACCAGTGATGATCAGAATCTGCCTCTCAACAGTATCCATGTGGACATCGTTAGCGACAAAACGTTCACCCAGATTCATGGTTTCGATAACCGGGTGCCGCCCGTCCTCAATCAGCAGTTCCGTCGATTCGTCCATCAGAGGACGACAGTAGTTGCGTTCATGGGCCAGATCAGCCAGACCAAGCAGGACATCCAGAATGGCAACTTTGTCAGCAGTTGCCTGCAGGCGTTGACCTTGTCTGGCAACCTGCAGACGTATCTCCTGGAAGAGGTCATATTCAATCTGAACAACCTTTTCTTCAGCGCCGAGAACTTTTTCCTCGTACTCTTTTAGAGTTGGAGTAATAAACCTTTCGGCGTTTGCCAGCGTCTGCTTGCGTTGATAATCCTCCGGAACACGCTCCAGCTGTGACTTGGTCACCTCGATATAGTAACCAAAGACCCTGTTATATCGGACTTTGAGTGTCGAAATTCCTGTGCGCTCTTTTTCGTCCAGTTCCAGACGTGCGATCCAGCCCTTGCCTTCACGACTGATATTGCGTAATTCGTCCAGTTCCTCGTGATATCCATCTCTAATCAAACCACCTTCACGCATCACAAAGGGAGGATCATCGACAATGGCCGTCGCAATCAATTCGGCCATGTCCGGTAAGGTGTCCAGAGTCTCTCGTAAAGCTGTTAATAACGGACATTCAATCTTCGCAAGCAGATCGATGATTTGTGGTAACTTTTCCAGTGAGATACGCAGAGCAGCCAAGTCTTTGGCATTACCGGTTGCCATGGCAATCCGACCATTAAGTCGCTCAAGGTCATAAACTTCATCGAGAGCGCGGCGCAGATCATCGCGACAGAGGCTCTCCCGGACAAGCTCCTCGACGGCACTATGACGTTCTTCGATACGTTTCAGGTCAACCAATGGATGGGTCATCCAGTGACGAAGTTTACGTGCGCCCATGGCCGTCACAGTACGGTCCATAACGCCAAGCATCGAGCCACGACGCCCACCGTCATGCAGAGTTTCCGTCAGTTCAAGGTTACGGCGGGTGAAATCATCAAGGACCATGTGATCGCGCACATGGGAGGTCTGTAACGGTTGCAGATGGGAAGCAGCCCCTTTCTGGGTTTCTTCAAGATAGTAAAGAATCATCCCGGCAGCCTGGATGGCGCAGGGCATTTCATGACAACCAAAGCTTTCCAGAGAACTGTCCGGGAAAAACTCCAGAAGCACCTGACGTGCACGATCTTCTGCAGCCGTCCAATCTGGCAAACGGTTGACAATCCGCCCTTGCAGAGTGTTCTGTAAAGCAGCTATCAACTGATCGCCTGCGTCACCTTCAGCGACAAGCACTTCAGCCGGGTCTCTGGAGATGATCTCACCGGCAGTGCTCTCAGGGTCAGGCAGTTCAGTCACCCGAAACTCGCCGGTAGTGATGTCAACATAGGAAATGCCATAACAATCATCAAGAGGCATCAGAGCCATCAGATAATTATTACGGCGAGGATCAAGGGTATCAGTATCAACGACAAGTCCAGGGGTGACGACCCTGACTACAGCTCGTTTAACAAGCCCTTTGGCAGTCTTGGGGTCCTCAACCTGTTCACAGATTGCGACATTATGACCGTTCTGAACAAGCTTGGCGACATAAGGCTGGCAACTGTGGAAAGGAATGCCGCAGAGCGGGATCTGATCGGCAGCCCCCTTGTTACGCGCAGTCAGAGTAATATCGAGAATCCGCGACGCAACGACAGCGTCCTCCAAAAACATTTCGTAAAAGTCACCCATGCGGAAGAAGAGAATTGCATCTGGGTAATCAGATTTGATCTCCAGGTACTGCTGCATCATGGGGGTTATTTTGGCCATCAAACGCACTATTCCTAAAAAACAACCAGTTGGTTGGCTTTTGCTATTTTAGATTCCACACTTTCATAAGATATTATGTTAACAAAACGGCAAGTTGACTGTAAACAGCAAAGACTCGGTTCGTAGATATTTTAGCGAAAAAACAGAGAATTCTGACTGTTGCCAACACACCACCAAGTGCATTATGGTTAGAACCAGACTGAACAAAGGAGATTCTGCGTTTTCATGACACCTTCGAACAAGCTATCTCCCCTGCTGCAGGGGCTCAACAAAACGGATTACAATGTAGAGACTCTTGACGATGAAATTCGTGTCGACAAGCTTTGCTTTGACCTATTGCGTCATCTTTATCAGGAGCTGACCCAACAAAGTAAAACAGCCCCCGAGCAGGCGGGTGAGTTTTGCCATGGGGCCGACTACTTTTTGCGCGAGTTTATCGTTGCTGATCGTCGTATCAACCTGTTTGAAGCAACGCCTATACATATCCGTCAATTTGCCGGACACTGGTACATCGTCCGTACGACAGAACCCAATCTTACCGAGTTGAAAAACATTCTCTCCGGGACAGATGAGTTCTATCAGTTCCTCGCCAGACAAAAGCTGATTACCGAAACCATGGCCAACGAGATTACGTTTCAATGCCAGGAGCTTGACTATTATCAACAGAGGATTGACGACTTCTGGGCCATTGAAGGTGACGGTTATAATGACTGGCGGCAAGCTTGCCCTATTGAGCCCGCGGCAGAATAGTTATGGCAGAGAGAACCAAATCACCCAAGATCGCGGCGGCCAGTCTCTCCATATTCACCGCACTTTTTCTAGCTATTCTAAAGCTATTGACCGGCTTCTTTACCGGCAGCCTTGCTGTTCTGACATCAGCGATTGATTCACTGCTCGATATTCTCATGTCCGGTATCAACCTGATGGCGATTCGCCATGCGGAACAACCGGCTGACGAGGGTCATGCATACGGTCACGGTAAGTTTGAGACTCTGGCAACGATCTTTCAATCTTTTGTCATAGCGGCCTCCGGCGTCTGGATCATCTATGAGGCGACTCAGCGTATGATCGAGCCCAGCCCGATCAAACAGACCGGTATCGGCATAGTCGTTATGTCCATCAGTACGGTGGCGTCCTTTATGATCAGTCGCCATTTGCTCCGGGTTGCCAAAGAAACAGATTCTTCAGCTCTGGAAGCAGATTCTCTACATTTTTCAATGGATGTCTATACCAACCTGGCACTCCTGATTGGGCTGGTCCTCATTACCTTTTTTGACCTGCCCTGGCTCGACCCGGTCATGTCGGTTCTGGTTGCAATTTATATCCTTTTCGAATCGTTGCGCCTGTTGCGGCAAGGCTTGCGCGATATTCTGGACGAGCAGCTTCCAGAAACCATTCGCAACGAAATCGAGGAGTTAATCAACGACCACAAAGATGAACTGTTCGACTTTCACAACCTCCGTACCCGTCGTGCCGGGTCACAGAAATTGATTGATTTTCACCTGACTGTCTGCAAGCACCTTTCGGTCGAAGAGGCCCACGACGTTACTGATTATCTCGAGAAGAAAATCGGCGAGAAGATCACCGGAACGGATGTCACTATTCACATCGAGCCATGTCAAAGGCGCGACTGCCCTGGGCGTGAGATGTGCCCTGCCCAGAGGATTCGTCATGCAAAAGACGAGCAGAAAACCCGCCTGAACGATTCAACCATGCAGAATGATTAGCATGCAGAGACTAAAGCTCTTTGGAAAACTTGTAATAGAACACGGATTTTGTTAAACCGATCCACCTTAACTGTTCATCTTATTTTACAACCCTCAGCCCGTCTTTTCCTTCAACCTGCGTAGATCCTCAATAACTTGCAGGCTCCCCTTACGACGATCATCCATCTCATCAAAAATCCGCTGGGCCATATCACTGACGCGGTCTACGGAGGTCTCTATCTGTAGAGTATTCTCTGATTGACGGGAGGTTGCTGAGACCATATCGTCAGTCATTGACCGGACTTCCTCGACGGCAGCAACAATGCTCTTGGCGCCATTGGCTTCTTCACGGGACGCCCTTGAAACTTGTGACGACATCTCGCCCAGTTCTTCTATCGAGTTACTCACCCCAATCACTGATTGGGAAATCTCCTGATTGGATTTACGGATATCAGAAGCCATTTCCATAGCCTGTGGAGAGCTTCCCAGAATCTGGGAGAGAACTTCAGACATCTCCTCGCCCTGCTGCATACCTTCGTCAACCAATTGATGAGTACGGTGGATATGATCAACAGTCTCCCGGGTATATTTTTGGATCTCCTCAATAATCTGGTTGATCTGGTCGGTCGACGCTGCGGATTCCCGGGCAAGGGTCCTGATTTCGTCGGCAACAACAGCAAAGGAACGTCCATGCTCACCAGCCTGAGAAGCTATAATTGCAGCATTCAACGCCAACAAACTGGTCTTCTGCGTCAATTCCGTCACCACTGAGGTGATGGTACCAACCTCTTCACCTTTGGCAGAAAGATTCACGATGACTCCTTCTGCCTGCTCAACAGCAGTCACAATGTCACGCATACCGTCGAGAACCTGTGTGACAGTCTCGACTCCATGCTCTGCACGCTCCGTGACTGTCTCCGACATTGTCTGGGAACGAACACTCCTCTCCTCCACGGCACTGACCGTGTATTGAATCTCAGTCATCGAAGCAATCGAGCTCTCCATGAACTCGTTGAGAGACTTGAGGTTATTGGACACCTGATCGATAGATACAGAGATTTGCCCAACTGCCGAACGCGTTGAATTGACTGATTCCAGAATGACCCCTGCTCCGCCTGAGATATCAGATGTAGCACTTGTCGTTGAGGATATAGCCAAACGTAAAGAGGTTATAAGTTCAGTATGTTCATCACGATACTTAAGAAACTCATTGAAGGTATGCTCAAGCTGCTGAGTCAGAGACTCAACAGCATCAAGCAGATTGATGCGCATCATCGAAGAAGAGATCTGATCAGCAAAGAGTTTGACCGTGTCGACATCGGTATCGGAGAGCTTTTGACGTTTGTATTTGTTATCGACAGCCAGTAAGCCAATGGCCTGATTACGTACAATAATCGGACAGAGAATAAAATTGCGAGAACGCAGTTGCGGCACGGCATCGCAGGGTGGCTGCAGATGATACTCTTCCGGCATTTTGGTAATGTCATCTATCAACATGACCTGACGGTCAGTAATTGACTTATAGAGACAGCCAGCCCGCTCGTCGAGAGGCAGCTTACCCTTGGCCTGAGATTCAGTTCCATCGAGATTGGCACCTCGACAGACGGCGAAATAAAGTTGTTGTTCTGCCTCGTCTACCATCAGAATATTGACGCGATCAAAACCGATTACTTCGTGCAGACCATCGGCAGTAAGCCGTAGGATCTCCTGACGATTGGTACTTTTCTGGAGATCGGTATTGATGATGTGAAAATTCTTGATACTACGATCAAGGTCGGTAAACCGACGCTCGAAAGATCTTTTCTGCTCATCAACTTCCTTATTGAGGATATCCAGTTTCATAGCACGATCATGAATCTGCTGAGACGCCCGGCCGATAAAGTAGCCAAAGGAGCCAAGAACCATCATCGTGCCACCACACATGTAGCTGTACATGTATCGGCTCTGTTCCGTCCCCATGATGTCTTGAAGGACCTGATCAGGCAGTGAGCTGCTATCGTCCCAGAACAACATCAGACGTAAAATAATCCAGCCAACCGGAGCCATCACACCTAGCAACATACCACCAGCGGCATAGGCAATCTCACGTTTATCACTACTGCCTTTAAATATTTCGGTTATTGACACTGCATTTCTCCTGAATATCTTATCGAAGCATCGGTCGCCCGAGCGTGATCCCCAAAGCCTCGGCAGACCTGACCAGGCCACCATCCGGCTCAACGCGATTTAGCGAATCAACGGCATCATCAATATCAACGTCACAAATCAGCCGTCCCTGTAGTGAAACCATACGCCCATATTGGCCCTTTTCTATCAATTCGACTGCCTTGACACCAAAACGTGAGCCAAGGATCCTGTCAAAGGGTGAAGGCGTACCACCACGCTGCACGTGACCGAGCACGACAACCCTGGTTTCAATCTGAATCCGTCTGGCAATCTCATCTGCAACAAAGGCCCCAATGCCACCCAGCCGTTCAACGCCACTATTTTCGGCGCCTGTACACTGAACAACTTTCTGACCTTCTGCGGGGAAAGCACCCTCCGCAGCAACAACAATTGAGAATTTGCTACCTCGCGATCTGCGTAGCTGAATAGCATCGCATACAGAATTCAGGTCAAAAGGAATCTCTGGAATCAGGATAACATCAGCAGATCCGGCAAGACCTGATTCGAGAGCAATCCAACCAGCATCCCGCCCCATGACTTCTACAACCATGATTCGATGATGGCTCTCTGCCGTGCTGTGCAGCCTGTCCAGCGCCTCCGTAACAATGCCCACAGCAGTGTTGTAACCAAAAGTCACATCCGTGCCGCGTAAGTCATTATCGATTGTTTTTGGTATGCCCACCATCGGCATACCCTTCTCCTGTAAGGTGCGGGCAATTTTAAGAGTACCGTCACCACCGACAGCAATCAGAGCAGACGCACCGAGTCGCTTAAAGTTCTCGACCACTTCGGAAGAAAGATCAACCAAACGCGTCTTGCCATTCTCTTCAACAGGATAAGCAAGCGGATTACCGCGGTTGCTGGTCCCCAGAATCGTCCCGCCGCGAGGTAAAATACCGCGCACAGAGTCAAGAGTCAGTTCACGCCAGCGAGGCTCCCCGACCAAGCCATCAAAACCATCCTCAATACCGATCACCCGCCAGTTACGCTCTAAAATGGCACTGCGGACAACACCACGAATGACGGCATTCAAGCCAGGGCAATCTCCACCGCCGGTCAATATTGCTATAGTACGACTCATTAACCTTTCACCTTTAACTTTTTACTTTTCATTTTTTGCGCTGTTCTGTCGCAATGGCCAGTTTGACAAAACCTGCGTCGCGAGCAAGATCCATCAAAGTCACAACCTTACCGTGTCGTGACTCCTGATCTGCTAACAGCAGGATCGTCGTTTTGTCAGCGGCAGACTGATGTTCGAAAAGCAATTCTCTGAACCCATCAATGGAGATTTTCTTGTCATGGTAAAAGATATCACCTGCACTGGAAAGATAGATTTTGATTTCTTTCGGTTCGCGATCAACCGTCTGTGATGATGCTTCGGGAAGTTTGATAGAGATACCAGGGCTTTCGACAAAAGTCGTAGAGATCATAAAGAAAATCAACAACAGGAAAACCACATCGACCATTGGCGTCATGTCGATTCTCGGCTCATCATCACTTTGTTTGCGCTGAAAACTCATTTATTCCCCCAACAGATCCACCAGACGAAGAGAATATTCCTCCATTTCAATAATTAACTGGTCGAGACGGCCGGTTAAATAGCGGTGCGCAAGGATAACTGGTATAGCAACGGTCATACCAGCAGCGGTGGTCACCAGAGCTTCCGAGATACCACCACCCAGAGTGGCTGGCGTACCCATACCCTGGGTTGCGATCACGTTAAAAGCCCGGATCATGCCTAACACGGTACCGAGCAATCCCAATAGCGGAGAAATCGTCGCGATGGTTCCCAGTAGACCCAGAAAACGCTGCAAAGGTGCCGCTTCACGACGACCGGTTTCCTCGACAACCACCTTGATCTGCTCGCGGTTGCGACCAACGGCGCGCAGTGCGGCAAGGAAAACCTGGGCTAAGGGAGAGTCAGACTTATGACAAATGGCAACAGCTTCATCATGGTGTTCTTTGGCGACTAATGGCTCAACCTGATGAGCAAGCTCTCTAAACTGCTGCCGTACCTTGATATAGGTCCAGAGACGTTCCAGAAAAATCCCGAGAGCGATGATGGAACAGAGAGCAATCGGATACATCAAGTATCCGCCTTTTTGGATAACGAGCCACATATTGATCAGAACTCCTTAGAAGATTAAGGTCATAGGCGAGGATGCCATCAGCGCAAGACGAGTAACAACACGATGTCATCCAACTGATTTTATTAGTTTTTATACAGGAATACAATGAAAACCACGACTCATTGACTATATTTCGACACAAGCCTTGGTGAGTAAAGAATAGGTCGTTTCTATATGCTCAGGAATCACCCTGGTCTCCGCAAGAATTGGCATAAAGTTACTATCACCGGCCCAGCGAGGCACGATATGCATGTGGATATGATCCGCGACGCCCGCTCCGGCAGCCTTGCCAATGTTCCAGCCGATATTAAAGCCCTTAGCGACACAGACGTCACGCAGCACTCTTTGACTACGAACCATCATCTGATGGATTTCAAGAGCCTCATGATTTTCAAGTTCGGCGGTATCTGCCAGATGCCGGTAGGGAGCGACCATAAGGTGGCCACTTGAGTAGGGGTAACGATTCATAATGACATAGCTATGTTTGCCGCGAGCCATAATCAGGCGTGCCTGATCATTGGCAGGATCTTCATCGACACAGAATATGCAATGATCCTCTTCCGGCCCCTGAATGTATTCAACCCGCCAGGGTGCCCATAATCGATCCATCATTTGCCTCCCAACTTATTTACGACGCCATCAATCAAGCCGGATGATCGTTCCCTGAATGTCGTTACCAACCTCTAGCAGACCGATGCTATGGTACGCCATACTTCGCCTGTCTGTTGCACTACCAGGGTTAAAGAACAAAACACCCTCGCGTCGATGGCATACAGGAATGTGGCTATGCCCATAGACCAGGCAGTCGAGCGAAACCGATGAGAACTCTGCGTAAGCTCTTTCCTCTATCCCCTTGTGCGGCCCCCAGCCGTGGATCATCCCTATCGTATAATCGCCAACTTTAATGATTTTTTTCGTCGGCACGCCCGATATTGCCAAGTCCATATTGCCACGGACAGCGTGGAGTGGATAACCATCAAATGCACTCAAAAGGTCAGGAGCAACCAGGTCACCTGCATGTAAAATCATATCAACCGGAGCAAGTACATCTTCAATCAGTTTCAACAAGAAAGCATGTGCATCGACTGAATCGGCAAGATGAGTATCTGAGAGGACTGCTATTCTTAACGGTGAATCAGAAAAACTATTCATCTTTAAAGACAACCTGATTTTAAGAATAATAGCAAAAATAATTGAGTTTCAATTATTGTACGTCAAAAAATGACGCCTCTTAATTATAGTCTGGAAACTGACCTGTCAATCTTTCTGGCAAAAAATGCTGAATAATAGCCTTCCTCGGCCAATTTCAGCCACAAAGGCACCACCTTTTCTCATCTCTTTGATCGCTGACACAACTTGACGCCCACGATAAAAGCGATAACTTTAGTGTTACTTGGATTTTTTTACCTAAGTCTACAGATTGGCATCAGCATTGCTATCTGAGATATGTATAATCTTGCCGATCTGTAAATGAGCAACTCTTGCTGGTCAAGGCGTTTTTCCTTGACAAAGTGTTGTTATGAGCATTATCTAGACTTTTTATTATTGCTAAATTTTTTTACTAAAACAAAAATCAGGAACAATTATTGGCTTTACGCAACGAGCCAGGGAGGCATCAAACATGTCAAAACGTCAGGAAGCGCTTGATTATCACTCAATGGGGCGCAAAGGTAAAATCGAAGTTATTACCACCAAACCATGTGCCACAAGCAGAGATCTCTCGCTGGCTTACAGCCCTGGGGTTGCTGAGCCTTGCCTGGAAATAGAAAAGAATCCTGATGATGCCTATAAATATACCGCAAAAGGGAATCTGGTCGCGGTTGTATCAAATGGTACCGCAGTACTTGGCCTCGGCGATATCGGCGCCCTGGCAGGCCAACCAGTCATGGAAGGCAAAGGGGTTCTCTTTAAGAGTTTTGCCGACGTTGACGTGTTCGACATCGAACTCAACACCAAGGACTCCGACGAACTGATCCGCACCGTCAAGCTGCTTGAACCAACCTTTGGCGGCATCAACCTCGAAGATATCAAAGGGCCTGAGTGCTTCTATATCGAAGAAGAGCTCAATAAGATCATGAACATCCCGGTCTTTCATGACGATCAACACGGTACCGCAATCATTTCTGCGGCTGGCATGGTGAATGCGCTTGAGATCGTCGGTAAAGACATCACTAAATCCAAAATCGTAGTCAATGGTGCCGGTGCGGCTGGCATCGCCTGCGCCAACCTCGCGATCACCATGGGCATCGACAAGAACAACGTCATCCTCTGCGACACCAAAGGCGTTATCTACAAAGGACGCACCGCAGGGATGAACGAATACAAAGAGCGCCTGGCAGCCGAAACTGAGGCCAGGACTCTTGCAGATGCTATGGTTGACGCGGACATCTTCTTCGGCGTATCGGCCAAAGGTGCTCTCACGACCGACATGTTGAAATCAATGGCTAAAGACCCGATCGTCTTTGCCATGGCCAATCCCGACCCCGAGATTACCCCACCAGAAGCCAAAGCCGTTAGAGGTGACGTCATCATTGGCACTGGTCGCTCTGATTACAACAACCAGGTCAACAACGTGCTCTGCTTCCCCTTCCTCTTCCGAGGCGCACTCGATACCCATGCCAGCGCCATCAACGACGAGATGAAGTTGGCTTGTGTTAAGGCTCTGGCCGAATTGGCCAAAGAGGACGTTCCCGATTCAGTGCGTAAAGCTTACGCCGGGGAAGAGATCAAATTCGGTCGCGAGTACATCATCCCCAAGCCTTTCGATCCACGTGTTCTGTTGCACGTCGCTCCAGCTGTCGCGCAGGCCGCCATGGATTCGGGTGTTGCCCGTCGCCCTATCGAGAATATGGATGAATACAAGGAGCGTCTGGAAGCAATGCAGGGTCATTCCAAGCAGATTATGCGGACTCTGATCAACAAGGCCAAGGCATGCCCGAAACGGATCGTCTTCCCTGAAGGTGAAGAAGAGAAGATCATACGTGCAGCCCAGATCCTCGTCGACGAAGGTATCGCCAAACCGATCCTGCTTGGAGACGAAGCTGAAATCAGGGCCAATGCTGCCAATGCTAACCTGGATTTGACCGGCATTACAATTATTGATCCTGTTAAAAGCGATATGATAGAAAGTTACACCGAAGAATTCTACGTCATGCGTCAGCGTAAAGGTGTAACCCAGGCCGAGGCCCGACGAACTATCAGCACAAGCCGTAACCACTTTGGTTCAATGATGGTTCTCAAAGGTGATGCAGACTCCCTGCTCTCGGGAATTAATCATCACTATCCTGAGACCATCCGTCCGGCCCTTGAGATCATCGGCAAGCGTGAAGGCCTCTCCAAGGTCCACGGTATGTACATGATGGTTACCAAGAAAGAAGCAACCTTCTTCGCCGACACCACCGTGGCCATCGAACCAACGGCTGAAGAGTTGGCCGAGACCGCTATCCTGACGGCTCAGAAAGCCGCGCAGTTCGATTTCGAACCGAAAGTTGCCATGCTGTCATTTTCCAACTTCGGTAGTGCCCCACATCCCCTGACAACTAAGGTCAAGAAGGCCACTGCACTGGTTAAAGCCCAGTCTCCTGACCTGATTGTTGAAGGTGAATTGCAGGCCAACGTGGCCCTCGATCCGGAACTGGTCGAACAACAATACCCCTTCTCCAAGCTCAAAGGTGATGCCAACGTCTTCATCTTCCCCGACCTGCAGTCCGGAAATATTGCTTACAAACTGCTGCATAAACTGGGTGGGGCTGAGCAGATCGGACCAATCCTCATGGGCATGAAGAAACCTGTTCATATCCTGCAGCGCGGTGATGCTGTTGCTGACATTGTCAACATGTCAGCGGTTGCGGTTGTCGATGCTCAGGAGTATGCCGGAAGCAAGAAATAACGGTACGAGAAACACAGAACGTGAAAATTTAGAGGGCAGCCCACCATGGGTTGCCCTCTTTGCTTTTGTTATGATGATGCTTTTGTCTTTCGCGTCTCAAGTCCCGGTTTCCCCTTTGCTGAAGGAGAAAGTCCTGTTAAAATGCCGTCCACAATACGAACATAAGGAAGAGACAAGATGAAATACCAAAGTACCCGTGGTCAGGTCAAAAACATCCCATTTAAACAGGCAGTTATGATGGGCCTGGCAGAGGATGGCGGTCTGCTGTTACCTGAGACGATTCCACAACTTACTCCTGGCGATCTCGACGCTCTGGCAATGCTGGCTTACCCGGAGCTTGCCTTCCAGGTCATGAGTTATTTCATCGAAGATATCCCAGCCGCAAAGCTGAAAGATATGATTGATCGATCCTACGCCAGCTTTACGAACCCTGACATCACTCCGGTCGTGCACAAAGATGGTCTCTACATCCTTGAACTCTTTCACGGCCCCACCCTCGCCTTCAAAGACGTTGCGCTGCAATTTCTGGGCAACCTGTTCGAGTACCTGCTCGCAGAGTCTGGTGAGCATATGAACATCATCGGCGCAACCTCCGGAGACACCGGCAGTGCAGCCATCTACGGTGTGCGTGGCAAAAAAAACATCAAAATTTTCATCCTTCACCCGCATAAAAAAGTCTCGGCAGTGCAGGAATTGCAAATGACAACGGTTACTGACGCAAATGTTTTCAATCTTGCCATTGAAGGGACCTTCGACGACGGCCAACAAATCGTCAAAGAGATCTTTGGCGACTTGGAGTTCAAGAAGCAACATGCTCTCGGCGCCGTTAATTCAATTAACTGGGCACGCGTTCTCGCCCAGGTCGTCTATTACTTCTACGCCTGGGGCCAGGTTCGCAAGCAAACTGGAGCGGATAAAGTCTACTTCTCGGTACCAACCGGAAACTTCGGAGATATTTTTGCCGGTTACATCGCAAAAAGGATGGGGCTGCCAATCGAAAAGCTGGTGCTGGCTACCAACGCCAACAACATCCTCTCGCGCTTCGTTAATGATGGTGACTACTCGACAGGCGATGTCCACCCGACCTTCTCGCCATCGATGGACATCCAGAACGCGAGCAATCTGGAGCGTTATCTTTTCTATCTCTTCAATGAAAATTCAGAGCGACTGGCCTCAGCCATGCGACAGTTTTCCGAAACAGGACAGCTGTCATTTACCGATGAACAGATAGCTGAGATCAACGAAATATTCCTGGCAACTTCCGTGAATAATGATCAAACTCTGGCGACCATTCGCGATTTCCACAAGGCCACCGGTTACGTCCTGGACCCGCACACAGCAACGGGAATCAAAGCGGGCAAGGATCTCTCCGGTGGGGAATATCCTGTCATCTGCCTGGCAACAGCTCATCCGGCCAAATTCCCAGACGCCGTCAACCAGGCAACCGGTAAAGATCCAGAGCGGCCAGCCAGTTTAGAAGGCCTTGAAGAGCGTGAACGCCGTTGCGAGACGATTGATGCATCGACTGACACTGTCAAATCGTACCTTGCGGAGAATGCTTTGTAGCGCCAATTGGTTTAATCGTGATTCGGATATGGCGTATGAACAAAACTTCTCCACTCATTTGACTTGCCTGTGGTCAGATTGAGATAATGGGATTGACCATTACGGAGGTGATCATGACACGCATTCTTTCACTGGCCATTCTCTTTATTACCTCGGCCTTCATCACCCTGACCTTCCCAGCCTCTGCACTCTCCGGCTGGGACTACTCCAAGCACAGTATCGACATCGACCAGATCCAGTCCGGTGGACCTCCGCGCGACGGCATCCCAGCCCTCTTTGAACCGAAAACGCTACCGGCAAAATGGGTGGATTTCCTGACCGATGACGATCAAGTCCTTGGCGTGTTTCATAACGGCATCGCCCGCGCCTATCCTACCCGTATTCTCTCCTGGCACGAACTGGTCAATGATGATTTTGGTGGCGACCCGTTACTGGTCAGCTGGTGACCACTTGCTTTTGCGGGAGCCGTGTACTCCCGGAAGATAAACAACCAGACCTACCGTTTCGGCGTTTCCGGTCTGCTCTACAAATCCAATGTTTTGATGTACGACCAGCAAACCGAGTCTCTCTGGTCACAGGTGTTGCAATACGCCGTGACTGGTCCCATGACCAACACAAAGCTGACTCGTCTGCCTTCGACGCTGACAACCTGGGGCAAATGGCGTAAAAAGCATCCTGATACAGAGGCTCTAACGCCAGCAACCGGCCATGTACGTGATTATTCAAAAGACCCTTATGAAAGCTACTACGAAAGCCGCAGCGGCCTGTTTGGGTTTCTTAAAGGAGGACCTGGTGCGGAAGAGAAGGAGTTGGTGGTTGGTATTGAGATAGGTGGAACATCCAAGGCGTACAAACTTAAAGAGCTGCGCGCAGAAAAGCAGATCAGTGACACTATCGGAACCACAGAAATAATATTGAAATTTGAAGCGAAAACTGACAGCCTGACCGTCAAAGACCAGAAGGGTAACAGCATCGATCACATGATCCTTTACTGGTTTGTCTGGAAAGGGATATATCCAGGATCAAACATCTATGACCCTTAAATCCAAAAGTTTAATGCAATTAGAGAGATAAGCAGAGAAAGCCCCCAGTCTGGTGACTGGGGGCTTTCTCGTTCCACATTTCACATTTTCTTTCTTAACAGTCGAAGTAAAGAGCGAACTCTTCCGGGCATGGACGCATACGCACTGCGTCAACCTCAGCTTCACGCTTGTAGGAAACCCACATTTCAATAACATCTTTGGTGAAGACATCTCCCTTGAGCAGGAAGTCGTGATCAGCTTCCAGGCAATCCAGAGCTTCGCCGAGAGAACCAGCGACATTCGGAATGTCTTTCAACTCTTCAGGGGACAGACCGTAGATATCCTTGTCGAGCGGATCGCCCGGATCAATCTTGTTCTCAATACCGTCGAGACCAGCCATCATCAGCGCAGCAAAGGCCAGGTAGCCGTTGCAACTCGGGTCAGGCGTACGGTACTCGACCCGCTTCGATTTCGGATTGTCGGTCACCGGGATGCGCAGAGAAGCGGAACGGTTACGGTTCGAATAGGCCAGGTTGACCGGGGCTTCGTAGCCGGCCACCAAGCGCTTGTAGGAGTTGGTGCTTGGGTTGGTGAAGGCGCAGAGAGCCTTGGCATGCTTCATGATGCCGCCAATGTAGTACATGGCCATCTTGGAGAGGCCGCCGTAGCCGTCACCGGCAAAGAGGTTTTCGCCTTTCATCCAGAGCGACATGTGGCAGTGCATACCGGAACCGTTGTCACCGAAGATTGGCTTCGGCATGAAAGTAACGGTCTTGCCGTTCCGCATGGCGACGTTCTTGACGATGTACTTGAACCACTGCAGGGTATCACCCATGCTGAGCAGAGAATCGAAACGCATGTCGATTTCGGCCTGGCCACCGCTAGCAACTTCGTGATGGACGGCTTCGATGGTCATGCCGACACTCTGCAGAACTTCGACCATTTCGTTGCGCAGGTCGATCATGCTATCAGTCGGAGCACAAGGGAAGTAGCCTTCCTTGTGACGCGGCTTGTAACCGAGGTTCGGGAATTCTTCACGGCCAGTGTTCCAAACGCCTTCAACCGAGTCAACCGAGTAGAAAGACTCGTTTGCCGTTGATGCATAACGGACATCGTCAAAGATGAAAAATTCAGGCTCGGGACCGAAGTATGCGGTATCAGCAAGACCAGTTGACTTCAGATAAGCTTCAGCTTTCTGAGCGATGAAACGCGGGTCGCGGGTGTAGCCTTCTTTGGTGATCGGATCAATGATGTTACAGATCAGGCTGAGGGTCGCGACCTTGACAAAAGGATCAACCTTGGCCGTAGTCGGATCAGGCATGATCAGCATGTCCGAGTTATGAATCGGCTGCCAGCCGCGAATTGAAGAACCATCAAAACCGATACCCTCTTCAAATGTGTCTTCACTGAATTCCGCGAGCGGCGTGGAAAAATGCTGCCATATACCAACGAAGTCGAGAAACTTGTAATCGACCATTTTGCAATTATTGTCCTCGGCAAACTTGACTACTTCTTGTGGGGTCATCGTTTTCACTTTCTCCTTTAGAATAATGTCTTTAACTACTGATTTTAAGTTATATGGAATGGCCTGCTAAACTTTACAGGGCATCGTCACCCGTCTCACCTGTACGGATCCGGACGACTTCATCAACCTGGGTTACAAATATTTTACCATCACCGATGCGCCCGGTTTTCGCGGCCTCACCAATCACCTCGACAACCTTGGCAGCCATTTAATCGGCCACAATGATTTCCATTTTGATTTTGGGGATAAAGTCGACCACGTACTCTGCACCACGGTACAGTTCCGTGTGACCTTTCTGACGGCCAAACCCTTTCACTTCACTCACCGTGATTCCCTGGATTCCAACCTCATTCAATGCTTCCTTCACTTCATCAAGCTTGAGGGTTTGATGATGGCTTCGACTTTCCTCATAATGATGCTCCTCTATCAATTTAATGTCAGCTGCCGCCTTTGTACGACAACACACAGCAAGACAACGCACAATATCTCATCTTTGAGCCTAGGTCTAGGCATCTATCAGACCCGGCACCCCCCGATCAATAGCAAATTGCTTGCCTAAACGTGAGGCAAACTGACGAAAGGAGATAACTGACTGACTTTGCCAGACTTTTTCATCGACAAGCAAATTTAACTCTGAGAATAAATCATGCATGGGGAACACACTATGTTCACAAACTAGGCAAGTCCAAACAATAGTTGCTTATCTATTGCACACAAAATTGTTCATCAACAAGATAAATTCTACGTACAACTTATAGAGGTAGGCAAAAGCTTTTCTGTCTCGCAAAGAACAAGGAACTCAGCCAGGACAAAAGCTTTGATCTGGATAAATTCATCAACAGAAGGTAAATCAGCCAGGCATTTATCAAATGGATGAGACAATTCTGGATATGCTAATATTTTGGATCAAAACCGAACAGTTTGTAATCGAGCATGGCACTCAATTCACGTAACGGTCTCCCCGGATACTCAATATTAATAAAGTCCTTAATTGAACGTATATCCAGATTGTTTAAAATGACAAAATAATCATCAAACGTCCAAGCATGGCCAAATGTTTTGACGTATAGAAGAAAACCAAAACAAACAAAAATCATAAATTGGACATAGTGATTTTCTTCTTTATCTATGGATGATTTTCAATAGGCTCGTTTCATATTGATTTTTTAATTGAAATTATCAGAAGATAGACTATCTTAGCATGATTATTTTTAAATCATATTCAATCAATCAGAGGAGAGCCCCATGAAAAAATATACTGCCTTGGCATGCTTAATCATGCTGGCATGCTTTGCAACCCTATCAACCAGTTATGCAGAGAATATGTCTGTTGGCTTATCAGGCACAGAGATGCGTTCTGCACCAAACGCGATGGCTTCCAAGGTTGTTGCCAAGCTCCTCCCCTACTCTCCGTTGACAGTTGTTGAGAAAGGCGCTGACTATTACAAGGTCAAGGATTATCGCGGCCGTAGCGGATGGGTACATCGTTCACTGTTGAGCAACACACAAGGTGTGGTGGTCACTGGCGACAGCGCCAATGTTCGCCAGGGTCCCGGCACTAGCCATCCTGTCTCCTTTCAGCTTTCAAAGGGAATGACCGCAAAACTCATTGAAAAACAGGAAAAATGGCTGCTCATACAAACTGCCGATCTAAAAAAAGGCTGGATCGTTGACTTCCTGGTTTGGGGCGAGTGATCTGATACCATTAAAAACGGGGCAGTTTACTGATTCAGAGTAAACTGCCCCATTTTAACATCCTGCGGAAACACCCTTCGCGTACAAACCTTCTCAGCCAACGGTTAAGCAACTGCTTCGACAACTCATCAATGAGTGAATTGCGTGTAGATATCATTCATGCGTTCATCAAGCCTGCGAAGTGTCTCTTCTGCAATATCGGTGGGAATACCGCCATAAAACGCCTCAGCAATTCCCCCGGCCATACAGGCCAAAGTATCACTATCCCCGCCCAGAGAAACAGCATTACGAACCGCATCCTCGAAATCAATCGACTCAAGGAACGCAATAATAGCTTGTGGCACTGACTTCTGGCAGGAGATTTCAAAGCCGTAATTCTCTCTGATGGCATTGATGTTTGAGGAGAGATCGTAGTTGAACTGCTCTTCTATATAAGACTTGATTTCATCTTTACTGGAGCCTTTGCGTGCTAGATATATTGCGGCTGCAACCGCTTGGGCACCCTTGATCCCCTCCGGGTGATTATGTGTCATTTCAGCACTATGGAGCGCTTCATTGAGGACATCAGATAAAGAATCATAGTGCCAGGCAATGGGACTGACACGCATAGCAGAACCGTTTCCGTAACTGCCATAGGGGGCGGGTTTAGGTGATCGGGCCCAGCGCCGGAATCGGCCACCATAACCGGCGGCTGGGTAGTAATGGAAATATTCGCGGAACTTTTTGTGGTAGGGGATTTTATGCAGAAGGCTGTCTGCGACAGCGATAGTAAGAACCGTATCGTCAGTGAAAACACTTTGACGATTGAACAATTCAAATTCCTTGCTTTTGATCCTGGCGTGCTCAAACCGCGAACCGATGATATCTCCTGCAATGGCACCAAGCATAGATCCTCCTAGGAAGGTATCCCCTGGATGGTATTAATTCTCATTATACATACCATAGCATTAGACTCAAGTTAATTAGCCGCAGCTAAGCTCTCGCCTTAATCAGACAAATTGTCGGCCAGGAAGATCAGTTAGCGAGGAGACGAATCAAGAGCAACCTTGAGGCTACCAGCCTATCGGACAATCAATAAACTGGCTGCAAATTCGTCTATTTGGTCCATATTTCAGCTCCTTTTCGACCAATAGCTACGGCTATTACTCTCAAATGAGTCAAAATCTGGCCTCAAACATTCAAATTTTCGCTTCAGCCCTGATTATCCGACAGGCTGGACAACATCTTCTCTAACTTGGCATGACGTTCATTTTTAGGTAGAGAACCAAGAGCTTTAACTTTTACATAAAACTCATTCAGATCGGAATCAACTTGCCGCAACAACATCTGAAACGCCGGGACCAGTTCGTAATAGGTTGCCATGGACGCCAAACGAGCATTATTTAGACCACCACTCATCCACTGATCAAAGCCATCATAATCGTTCCAGCTCTGCTTCACCTGCTCGTATTCATCAAAAGCACGCATGATAACGTCCTGCTTCGCTAGACGTTTCTGGTCATTATCAAGCTCAGAAGCATAGACCTGGCGTAACTCCGCACGAACCTTTCCAAGGAATTTGTTAAAATTTGCAGATTGAGCTTCGCGCAGCAAGCATTGTTGCCAAAAATCATGAGAACCGTATGCCTGCAACCAACGCCGCAACCCTTCCATCTCTACGGTCTTGGCAAAAGATTCATTGAAAATGGTGTCATTCTTAACGTAGATCACCTGGTGGGACATTTCATGAAACAGGAGCGTTGCTAAACGGATATCGTCATCCGTAAGAAAAGTATTCAGAACAGGGTCATCAAACCAATTGAGAGTTGAATAGGCCTGCACACCGTAGACATCAACATCGTAACCTTGTGACGAGAGATCCTTCGCCATCTTTACGGCTGAGGCCTCATCAAAATAGCCACGGTAGGTAACGCAACCAGCAATAGGGAAACACCATTGATTAAGCTTGAGAGAGAACTCGGGGGCAGCAACCAGATTCCAAACCACGTAAGGTCGACCAAGGTCGGCGTATTTTCTATAACTGCCAGAATCCGGCAAATGCAGTGAGTGAATGGCAAACTCTCGCATTTTGACGACTTTAGTCAGTTGGTCACGAACGTTCTGTGGCTCGGTTTCTTGCGCAAGAATATCTTCAATAGGTTTTACTTTCGACATTATGGACAAATGCCCTTCAACACACTGTGCGAGATACTGACTCTCACTACAGGCATTCAAGAACAGAAGGCAAAGGATAATAGCAAAGAGGTATAATCGTCGCATGTAAAGCATGATCACCTTGAAGTCAATGTGTTGCAGAGTAAGAACAACAATTCTAGTGTCCATTTCGAAACTCTGTATGGGCACAGTGTACGTTTCTGGTTTGGAAACCAGAAACTAGCTGGCACGTTCAAAGTCGATCAACCAGGCTTTGGTCTTGGTGCCGTGCGCCGCTGAATATTGACCAATACGGCCATCGGCATTCACAACACGATGACACGGTACAACCAACGGAAAAGGGTTCGATGACATAACACCACCAACAGCCCTGGCTGCCCTTGGAGAGCCTGCCACAATCGCCAGGGCACCATAGGAGATGACCGATCCATAAGGCACCTTGAGCAACGCTTGTTGAACCTTGCAGG
Organism: Deltaproteobacteria bacterium; assembly: GCA_024279915.1. GTDB lineage: Bacteria > Desulfobacterota > Desulfuromonadia > Desulfuromonadales > BM103 > M0040. The sequence continues at coordinate 41,788 of JAJRRB010000039.1, read as the reverse complement.
CAAAAGGGGTCAGTGCACCATTATCTAACGGCAGAGTGAAAATACGGCGTTTACCAAGAAAATACTCCGTAAGTTGCTTCAAGCCTTCATCTATCAGCGGCTGACAACCCTGTTCTGCCTTTGGATGAAAGCAGTTGATTGACGAATAGACATTATCAGGGGAGCATTCAAAACAGATACGGACTAAACGTTCTCCGCTCGCAACAACAGCAACACTGCCACATTCAAACGATACCATATCCCAACGTTCATTCACCACTTGTCATCCTTCAAAAGATGGTAAAGAAAGTTTTTTTGCCAGCATTGCCCAGGCCTGTTTTATCTCTTTGATGCCAAACAACCAAAGGCTGACAACATAAACCAGGCAGCCACATAAAACCGCAGAGCCAAGCCAAGCAGAACGCGTTACAAAAGGTCCTGGAGTCAACCAGTCAACCTGGGCAAGCAGCAGCGACACAACGACAGTCATGAGACATAACCCTGGAACCATACGGACCAGAGTACGTGGAATAGTCGACAAGTTAAGATCGCCAAGACGTCTCGATAGAAGCAGAGTCAGGACAACAGCATTAAAAACAGAAGCGATAGTCAAGGCGAGAGCCAGTCCTGCATGTCCCATTGTTTGCATTAACAAAAGCCCGGCGACAACATTCACCAAAAGTGTCCAGAATGAGACCAGGACCGGGGTGCGTGTGTCCTTCATCGCGTAAAAGGATGGTACAATGACACGGCTGATGCCAACGAAAAGAAGTGCCGGAGCGTACCATGCTAACGCGAGCCCCGCTTGCGAGACATCAAAGGAAGAGAAACTTCCACGCATAAAGAAGAGGCTGTAAACGGCCTGGTTACAGAGGATCAAACCCAAAGTGGCAGGGATTGTAACCAACAGGATCAGAACTAGTGCAAAGCGAAGTGATTCACGGAAACCGTCCATATCATCAGCCGCAGCCTGACGACTCATGGCTGGCAGGATAGCCTGCGCCAGAGAAACGATAAAAACCCCTTGTGGGAATTCAAAGAGCCGCTGACCATAATAGAGCCAGGACACACTTCCCTCTTGCAGGAAAGAGGCTAACAGACGCGTAACGACCACGTTAACCTGATAGATGGCGACCCCGAAAATCCCCGGCAACATAAGTTTAGCGACCCTGACGACAGCGGTATGACGGAAATTAAAATCAAGACGTAAATCATAGCCAAAGCGATAGAGTACAGGAATTTGCATGGCAAACTGGACAGCTCCACCGATCAGGACACCGCAGGCCAGTGCGATGATCGGTTGTTCCATTCTTGGCGCAAGCACCAACGCAGAGCCGATCATGGCCAGATTCAGCATAACCGGGGAAAGCGCAGGCAAAAGGAAATGTCCTGAAACATTCAACACACCTGCGAAGAGAGCGACCAGACTGACAAAGAAGATATATGGGAACATTAACCTGTTGAGAAGATCTGTCAGAGCCAATTTTCCGGCACTACCGGAAAAACCATAGCCGATCAACTTAACCAGCCAGGGAGAGGAAAGGATACCGATTAGAGTCACACCTGCAAGGACCAGGAGTAACAGCGTCCAGCAGATGCGCACGACCCGGCGGGCTTCATCAGTTCCTTCTTGCTGCAAGACATCGGTAAATGTCGGTACAAATGCAGCGGTAAGCGACCCTTCTGCGAAGAACCTGCGCAACAGGTTGGGAAGTGTAAACGCGACACAGAAAGCATCCGTCACTAAACCGGCACCAAAAACCGCAGCGACAACCATGTCACGAACCAGCCCAGCAACTCGACTGATCATGGTCGCTACGGTAAGCACGCTGGCTGCTTTGGCTATCTGTTTCTTTTCGTGGTTAACGACAGACACTCTGCTTTACCCAAGATATAGTATTATTTTTCATTAATCCCCCAAAATCCATTCATAACATACTTATATTTAACGATATTTTTTTCTATATTGGAATCTTTTTATCTTGACTAGGTCCTCGACGAATGATATAAATCTGACGCTCAAACAATAATACACACAGGAAACAGTTCCGGAGGAAACAAAAGTGGCTAATCACAAATCAGCAGAGAAACGTAATCGTCAAAATAAAATCCGCAATGCTCGCAACACTCATATCCGATCAACCATGCGTAGCCTGGTAAAAAAGCTTCGTATTGCCAGTACTGAGGGTGACGTAGAGACCGCAAAGACTCTCCTTGAAAAAGTTGTCCCTTACATCGACAAAGCAGCCACCAAAGGTGTCATTCACAAAGCAACAGCAAGCCGCAAAATCAGCCGTCTGACCAAACTTGTCAGCAGCACTAGTGCTGCTGAATAAATAAATCGTAAAGAACAAGTGACAAGGGGAGCACCTGAAAGCAGGGGCTCCCTTTTTATCTACTTTTCCCTAGATCAGCAATCTCAAGAACCAGCGTCTCCATACACATTCTCGGCACACTGCCACTTGACTTCAAAGCCAGATCCGTTATCAGGAAGGCATTAAACACCTGACGATAATGCTGATTTTCAAACCTGCATGCCTGCTGCATCAAACCTTTTAGAAAATAGGGACTGACGCCAACCCTTTTCGGGAATTCGCTTTGTGACACTTTCTGAGCAATCAGCTCACGAATCTTCCACATTTGCCTGAAATGCCGGGTCATCATAGCCAGGACCATGAGTGGAGCCTGCCCTTCTGTCAGCAGACGATCAAGCAGTTGCAAAGCTGTGGAACTATCACCTTGCCCCAAAGCATCCGTTAGATCAAACACACTTTCAATGCGAGTATCAGAAACAATCGCAGCAACATCTTTCTCATCAGCGAGGTCACGTTCACCAAGATAACCAACCAGTTTTTCCAGTTCTCCCTGAACTTCAACGAGATTTGTGCCAACTCTTTTGCAGAAGAGTTTCAAGGCGCCACCAGTCAAAGTCACATTAAATGATTTAGCCAGATCACGAACAAATGATGGCAACTGGTTGTCATAGATTTTCTTAAATTCGATTGCTGTGCCAGTCTTTTTGAGAACTTGATAAAACTTACGGCGGGCGTCAATCTTCTCAGCAGTCAGCAACAACACAGTTTCCGGAACCGGATCCTCGACATAAGAGAGTAAACCATCCATTTGGTCTGCTGAAGCCTCGTCAATGTTTTTGATTATAACCAGACGACGATCGGAAAAAACCGGAAAAGTTCTGGCCTGTTCAACAATATCAATGGCCTTGAAATCTCGTCCATAAAACTGAGTCAGGTTGAAATCCCGGTTCTCCGGAAGCACAACAGCATCACGGATAGCCCGAAGCCCTTCTTCAACAAAATAGGATTCCTGCCCATAAAGCAAAATCAGGCCGGGAAGAGATCCGGCCTGAATGATATTTCGCAATTGATTTAAAGACATTAGGGAGAAGGACCTCAGAAACTGTTCAACAGATTACTGTAGATGTCTTCGGCAAGTCGTTTCGAAACCTGACGTGCAGCCTGACGTTCACCTTCAAGTTGCAGGTTCTTATTAACCGTGGCCAGGTAATCTTCACTACGCTTTAAATTGCCCTGCCAGAGGATTTCGTTACTCTCTTTATCCAGAAGCCTTACGGACAGTGTCATTGTTGCCAGATAATCCGTTATCTGGTCAGATGTACCGTAGGCACGGGCAGTGCTACGCAAATCTTTCACCTCTCCAACCAACCGAACCTCTGCTAAGGCTGGATCCTCTGTCAACTCCAAAAGTCTCGTTCTGGCTAACTCAGCAACCAGAGCATCGGTAATATAGTTCTCAAGGTACGGTTCTGTTGTCTGATTTTCAAATAGCTGCAGGTAGAGAATGCGTGCATCACCACCAACCCAGCTATCTGACGAATCGGGCGTATGATAACCACACCCTGCTATGAGAGCAATAAAGAGGATAGCAATGGCAGGGAGGATTGAAACAATACGCATGGGCTTTATCCTACGACGATGTTGACGAGTCGACCAGGGACAACTATCACCTTACGAACTATTTTGCCCTCAATAAAACGAATGACATTCGTGTCGGCCAAAGCTGCCGCTTCTACTGCATCCTTGCCTGCATCGGCAGGTACTGTCACTTTGCCACGGACTTTACCATTGACCTGTACAACGATCAGAAGAGTATCGGCGAGCAACGCATCTTCATCCCAAACCGGCCATCCACACTCTTCCAGAGAGTCCTCATAGCCAAGTTCCTGCCACAACTCTTCACAAATATGAGGCACAAATGGTGCCATCAGGCGGACAACTGATTCGATTGCCTCACGCAAAACTTCCGGTGCCGCTTCTTTATCAGGAGCAACGGAGATACCATTAACCAGCTCCATAACAGCGGCTATCGCAGTATTAAAGTGAAAACTACCGTCGATATCCTCAGTTACCTTTTTAATCGTGCGATGAACCAGTCGACGCAGGTCCTTCGCCGCAGGCGTCAACTTTCCGGCATCAATGCCAGCAACCTCATCAATCGTGGCAAGGTTGTCATACACCAGACGCCAAACCCGGTTCAAAAAGCGGAAGCACCCCTCCACCCCTTGATCATTCCATTCGAGGTCTTTTTCCGGAGGCGCGGCAAAAAGAGTAAAAAGACGCGCAGTATCAGCACCATATCGTTTGATAAGCCCATCAGGATCAATCACGTTCTTCTTGGACTTACTCATTTTTTCGTTGCGCCCTGAAACAACTTCGGCCTGACAACGGGAACAACGACCATTTTCTATCTCTTCAGGATAGAGCCAGCCATGTTCCGGACAGGAGCTGGTTTCCATACAGACCATCCCCTGCGTCAGCAGGTTCTCAAAAGGTTCATCAAGCGAGATCATCTCCAGATCACGCAAGATTTTAGTCCAGAAACGTGCATAAAGAAGGTGCATGACGGCATGTTCTACACCACCAATATACTGATCTGCTGGCAGCCAGTAATCGACGGCAGCCGCATCGACAGGCGACGTCTCACAATGCGGGCTGGCATAGCGAAGAAAATACCAGGAGCTTTCAACAAAAGTGTCAAAGGTATCCGTCTCTCGCCTGGCCGGTTGTCCACATTGTGGGCATGAAGTATTCACAAAAGACTCAAGCTTTGCCAGGGGGCTACCGCCCTCACCGGTAAACTCTATATCAATCGGCAACTTCACCGGCAGGTCTTGTTCGGGAACCGGCACTGCTCCGCAATCGTTACAATAGATAACTGGAATCGGCGTTCCCCAATAACGCTGCCTCGACACCAGCCAGTCGCGTATGCGGTAATTGACCGAGTTCTGCCCAGCTCCCTGTGTTTCCAGAGCCTCTGAGATTTTCTCTTTGCCGATATTATTAGCAAGACCATCGAAGTCACCTGAGTTGACCATCGTTCCCGGTCCTTCCCAGGCCTCAGTCATCGTCGCAGGGTTGAGAGCCTCACCTTCAGGTTGAATAACCACTTGCATCGGCAGGTCGTACTTTCGCGCAAACTCAAAATCACGCTGATCATGTGTCGGTACAGCCATGACAGCCCCGGTGCCATAGCCCATGAGGACAAAATTAGCCAGGTACACAGGCATTTTTGCTCCATTCATTGGGTTAATACAGTAGGACCCGGTAAAGACACCCTCTTTCTCATAGTCATCAGTTGAGCGTTGGGCCTGGTCGATATTCTGTACTTTTTTGATAAATTCTGCGACTTCTTCGCTACGATCAGGCACCGTAAGAGCCTCTACCAGAGGATGCTCTGAGGCCAGACTCATGAAGGTGGCACCAAACAATGTATCAGGACGCGTGGTAAAAACCCGTACGGTTTCAGCTTGACCCTCAACAGCAAATTCGATCTCAGCACCCGTGCTCTTGCCAATCCAGTTACGCTGCATCGTCAGTACGGAATCAGGCCAGCCAGGTAACTTTTCGGTGCACTCAAGCAATTCCTCTGCATAAGAGGTGATTCGGAAGAACCACTGGTCGAGCTCTTTCTGCTCAACCTTGTTCTCGCAACGCCAGCAACACTCTTCCTCTACCTGTTCATTGGCCAGAACCGTCTCACACTGTGGGCACCAGTTAACAGCAGCACTCTTTTTATAGGCCAGACCTTTCTCAAACATCTTCAGAAAGATCAGTTGTTCCCAGCGATAATAATCAGGTTCGCAGGTCGCCAACTCCCGGCTCCAGTCGTAGGAAAGCCCCATACGTTTAAGTTGGGTCCGCATATTAGCAATATTGTCTTTCGTCCATATCGCAGGGTGAGTTCCATGCTGGATAGCAGCATTCTCTGCTGGCATTCCACAAGCATCCCAGCCCATCGGATGCAGGACATTGTAACCCTGCAGACGCTTGAAACGAGCAACAACATCACCTATTGAGTAATTCCGTACGTGTCCCATATGAATACGACCAGACGGATACGGGAACATCTCCAGAAGATAATATTTCGGTTTATTACCACCCTCGGAAACTTTCCACGGCTGATTTTCCAGCCACTGGTCCTGCCATTTTTTCTCAATTTCCAAGGGTTTGTAGCGTTCCAGCATACTTCCTCCGCGACCTGAAACATGAAAACCGGCATAAGCCGGTTATTCTCATAGGCAAGGTCTCTGCAGAAGTTCAACAAATCTGCAGGACCACCTGAAAACCAGATTACTTGGCGCGATAGGTAATGCGACCACGGGTAAGGTCATAAGGCGAAAGCTCTACCGTCACCCGATCCCCAGGTAGAATGCGGATATAATATTTACGCATTTTCCCGGAAATATGTGCCAGAACAACGTGCCCGTTATCGAGCTCAACCTTGAACATTGCATTTGGCAATGGCTCTATAACACTACCTTCTACTTCAATTGCTTCTTCTTTTGACAAACCAGCCTCCTGATATTGCTACGTTAACTGAGGATCAGACACTCATGAGTTTTTTCCCCGTTTCCAGAATCTTCATCGTCTGGATCGGCGTGGTAATATATTCATTGGCGCCCAGAGCCAAGGCTCTTTCACGATCTTCTGTCGCCCCTTCCGTGGTGATGACGATGATCGGCGTTTCTTTATAGTTCGGATCATTGCGAACCATACTCACCAACTTCAAGCCATCCATAATCGGCATATTGATATCGGTAAGAATGAGGTCAAACTTCTCTGCGCTCAGCTTTTTCAGACCATCCACGCCATCGTTGGCCTCAACAATCTGGAAGCCACGAATACGCTTCAACGCAAAGACAATCAACTGTCGCATGGTGGGTGAATCTTCAACAACAAGAACCTTATAGCCAGTCATGGAAATTCTCCCCAGTTTATTTGGTCAGCAAATCAATAAAGCCCTGAATGGTCGATAGTTTCCGCTCAGAGTCGGAATACATCCTCGATGAGAAAACCGCCGTAGCTGCGTGGCCGGCCAACAGGGTAAAAAGTTCATAATCGACATTGGTGAATTCATCTTTTTGGGTAAACAACTTGTAGATCGCAATCACACCGATGACATGATCCTTAATTTTGAGTGGAATGCAGACAATCGGCTTTTCAAAATCCCGTTCATAACCTTCCATCGAATCAATAAAGTAGTTTTCACCGGAATGGACGGCCTCACCTATAATCCCTTTGCCAACTGCAACAGAAGGCAATTCTGAGGTCACAAGGCCCTCACTGGCGACAGGTTCGAGACGGTTGGTTTTCTCATCCAAAAGCAGCACGCCGAATTCTTCAGCGCCAATCAGATTGATGACAATTTCAAGAATGATCTGCAGTACTTCTTTGAAATCAAGAGTAGAGTGCAACTGGTAGGAAGCAATGTAGAGATTGGCGAGCATGTTATTCTCTTCTTCAATCTCAACATACCGATTTGCAAAATTCAGGTTTTCCTCTTCAACAACCTTTATTTGCCCCAGGATTTCTTCTTTCTCTTGCTCCAGGGCCGCGATTTTCTTCTTCAGTTCAATAGCATCAGGAGATTCGTCGACAGTGTCATAGCCCTTTTCCTTAAGGGTTTCCTCCAGCTTAACGACACGAAATCTGAGCCGCTCGTTTTCCTTGAGAAGATCCTGAGTGAACTCAGCTCCCTTCTTAAAAACCTGCAGAAATTCGTCTGCACGGCTAGCTGCGTCTGTTTCTTCGTCATGATGACTCATGAACATACTCCTCGTTTATTATTCTCAACTGCCTGTCGAAGCTGACAACGCGTAACGCGTCAGGTTCCTATGTTTAAGCCCCATCTTGAATCGCTGGGCGGATGCAGCATAAGTTCCTAGTTTGGTCACTAGCTAAAACCTGTGGATAATAACAATCCTACTGAAAAATATCCAGAGTTAATAATCATGCACTGACTTACAAGTACAGAGCAGATAAACTCGCTACTGAACGCCATAGCCCGGCAACCTCATGGTCAGTGGCCATATCCGCACGAGTGCAGAATCTCCTTACAGATCAGGGGCAAAGCAATGACCTGATCAACCATGCCAGTCGCAATGGCTTCTTTCGGCATGCCAAAGACCACACAACTCTCTTCAGCTTCAGCGAATGCAGAACCACCATTCTGTTTTATAGCATGCACCCCCATAGCCCCGTCATTGCCCATCCCGGTCAGCACGACACCAAGCAAGCGACGGCCGAAAATCATCGCAGCGCTCGAGAACATGGTATCTACTGACGGCAGATAACGCTGGTGACCTTTCGGTTCAGAAACTTTGGCAATGATATCTGAGCCTTGTGGAAAGAACTCAAGATTTTTGCCACCGGGGGCAATCAATACCTCGCCCGGTCTGACAACATCCCCATTTTCTGCCTCACGTATTTTGAGGGCTGAGAAACGGTTGAGTCGTTCGGCAAAAGCACGGGTAAAATCTGGCGGCATATGTTGAGCAACGGCAAAGGCAACAGGGATTTCATCCTGAATGGCAGAAAAAATATTCTGCAAAGCTGGCGGACCACCAGTTGAAGAACCAATCACAACCATACGAAAATCCTGACGAACAGCATCTGTAAAGGCATTGAGCCTGGCTGAACGTTTTGGCACCTTATCGCGCTGTTGGCTGGCCGTATTGGTGCGAGCCATAACATTCTTCAGATTGGCAGATGTGACTTCCCGGACTTTCGCCAGCAGCTCTTCACGAATATTCATAAGGATGGGCGAAACCTTTGAAGACGGTTTTGGCACAAACTCGACAGCTCCAAGCTCAAGAGCCTTGAAAACATCCTCATCATCGGATCGTGAAGAAACAACGATAATAGGCGTAGGCTGTTTCTGCATAACGATGCGCAATAGAGTGAAGCCATCCATGCGCGGCATTTCAAGATCGAGGGTGATCAGATCCGGGCGCAAATCAATCACCTTGCGCAAACCCTCCTCTCCATCACAGGCATAGCCGACAACTTCAACGTTTGGCAACGACTCCAGCATCTTGACAATAGTGCGACGATTAAAAGCAGAATCGTCTATAACCAGCGCCCTGACTTTGGATGAGTTCATAACAACCCCCCGGAAAGTCTATTTGTCATCAGAGGTTTCTGGTAAACCATATCATGCTGGAAATGTCGCAACTGAAAGGAGGTGCTCAGATTAATCAAAGACTCAGAGTGACCCAACAATAAGAAACCATCAGGAACCAGCCTCTGGAAGAAGTTTTCAATAACATTCTTTTTTCCAGCCGGGTCGAAGTAAATAATGACATTACGGCAGAAGATCACATCCATCTTGCCCAACAGAGCAATCCGTGTTGTATCAAAAAGGTTAAGATGACTGATAGAAACCAGGTTTCTGACTTCATCCTTAATACGTGATTTTCCCTCATGATCGACAAAAAACTGCTGTTTCAGTAAAGCATCCGTACTGCGGAAAGAGGCCTCACCGTAGACACCTTCGCGGGCCATACGCAGAACCCGTTGGCTGATGTCGGTACCTATAACTTCAATGCGCCAGGATTTCAGCCAAGGCAGGTTAAGGAGCAACATAGCAATCGTATAAGGCTCTTCGCCAGAAGAACAGCCTGCACTCCAGATCCGCAGAGGCTTCTTACCTTCAAGCTCTTTACGCTTGCGAATTTCCGGCAGGACGTCTTCAACAAAGGTGCGGAGTTGAAAATCTTCCCGAAAGAAGTAGGTCTCGTTGGTCGTCAACTGATCGATAACCTCTGAGAGCTCCTGATCTTTGTTCGGGTTGTAGCGTAAAAAATAATAATAATCCTTAAACGTCTTCAGATTGTGTAACTGCAGGCGCTTACCCAAGCGTCTTTCCAACAAATATTTGGAATCTTCGGTAAAGTTCAACCCGCAATGCTGGTAGACGAAATCTCGCAGCAAGCGAAATTCATCAGTACTCATCGGTATTTCAGGAGTCAGGAATAACATCTATTGGGTCAGTTCACTGGTAGTTCGGCAAGCAGCTCTGTCAACTGCTGACGGACCACTTCCTCAGTTTCAACAGCTAATCGGGCTTCCAGCAGGGCACGTGAGCTCGTACCAAGCACTTCAACAGCACTCCTGGCGATCTGCGCTCGAACCACCCAGAAAGGGTGATTAATCAACCTCTCGCCATGAGCATTAATCCAGCTCCCTGCTCCATAATGGGTCAAGAGGTTCATGGCCGCTGTCACAACCTCCTCGTCTGCATGATCCAGAGCAGCGATCATTTGCGGGCAGGCATTGGCACCAGCAAGATCAGCCAGAGTTTCGAGCGCCGCAATACTTACCAGCCCGACAGGATCAGTCAGAGCCTGTTCCACCAGTGGTATGCAACTTTCACCGGCGATACGGGCCAGGCCACGCACAGCGGAAGACCTAACCCAGACATCCTCATCCTGCAAGGCAAGTTGCAAGCCATCAAGAGCATCCTCATCATTGCAATTACCAAGGATTTCAACGACCGCCCGGCGGACCTCGGCGTCCTCATCTGTTAAAGAGAGAAGTAGCGTGCTGATATGTTCACCAACGTCATAACGCTCAAAGACTTTAACTGCAGCTCTTCTAACCTCGACGGCAGAGTCCTTGATGGCCAGACTCAGAGCATCCAGAACAGCAGGGTTGTCCAGTTCTCTTAAGACCATCACCGCAAACATTCTTTGCACAGGATCACTGTGAGCCAAAAGCGGATGCAATGCAGCGAACGTTTCATCCGGGGATTTCTGTCCCAAAGCAACCAAAGCCTGCGATGCTGCTTCCTGTACTTCGTTGGAATGACTCTGCAGACAAGCAACCAGATCCGGCAACATCTGAGTTGCCCCAATTTTACCAAGAGCATAGGCAGACATGCGAACAATTTGCTGATCAACATCGTGCAAGCCTTGTTGCAGCAGCGACAACCCTTCGGAACAGCCTGACTCACCCAGAACATAGGCAAGATAGGCGCGCTGTGGACCATCAACAACAGGCCATGTCCCAATCAACGCCTGGCAGTTGGCACAGCCGATATCGACAAGGGCAGCGAGTGCCTCCTGTTGCAGAGATTCATATTCCAGCAATCGCAACAGGGGCTCAACCACATCAGCAGCGCCAAGCCAACCAAGAATTCTGATTGACGCCCGTTTTAGCGAATCATTAAATTCATCATCAAGGTAACTGGAGACAACAGCAGCAGCAGGCCCTTTTTCACAACCGGACAAGTGCTCTTTGACTTGCTCCGGATGACGTTCATAAGAGTCTACCAGAGCCAGGACAGCGGCCTCACGTACATTGCGCATGGAGTCTGTCAAAGCTGCAACCAGCTCACTGATTGCCGTGGCATCTCCTGCCTTGCCAAGGCAGTCAATCAGCGCCTTGCGTAGTAGCTTCTCATTTTTATAGGGAAGAAGTGCCGAGAGAGAGACAGGTGCAGCGATTCGGCTCAAGGCATCAAGAATAGTAAATTGAAGTAAAAGATCCGGATGCTGCATGGCTTTAAGTAGAGCAGGTACAGCTTCTGCTGTTTTCAACTTACCGAGGTTCTCAGCTGCCGCAGCGCGCACATTGCTGTCATCATCCTCAAGACCACGGATCAGCATTGGAATGGCCTCAGGATCAGCAATGTCGCCAAGGATATCGATCATAAATTTACGGACATCGTGATCAGGACAACGGGCCTGGCTCAGGAGCATCGGCACAGCATCCCTGCCAATACGGGTCAAGGTTTCAACTGCGGCATTACGCAAACCGGCATTTTCTTCGGCATGGAGTAGTTCAATAATTTCACCGACTAACTCACGACTGACAGGCATACTCAGAAATAAGTCAATCGACTGTTTGCGCACTCGCCAACTGACATCACCAAAGGCCGCAAAGACCAAATCAAGCCCAGCAAGTGGATCGCCAGCAGCCAGATCACGCAACCCCTGCAAGCGGATTTCTTCGTCCGGGGAATTCAATGCACTGGTAATGTGTTCATTTTTTTCCATCATTCTTCCTGTTCCTCTAATGCTTCACCCGACCCTAAACCCCCAATTCCCGACTCCGTCTTTCCAACAGATCAAGAAAGGTAGCCTCCAGAATTTTACTGTTTTGGATGACAGGGTCGGGGAATCGTTCGCTGAACAAACGCCTTGCCTCTTTGATTTCCGTAGCCAACAGTTCCGACCAGTTGCCTTCAAGGATTCCCTCATCAATACGGTTCTGATAATAGAGTGAGATATCAGCAACAATGATGCGGGCAAACCGCTCAGCACGCTCACGCACGGGAACACCGTCTGCGGAGACTTCATGATCTTCAGCCGTCTGGATCTTCTTGTTAACAGAGTGAATAAAATCAAGCGACTGAGAGACATTTTCAGCGGCTGACAACTGTTTGCCCGCCTCTTCCACTTCACCTTTCTCAGCGGGGGCAACAGCTTCAGAAGCACCAACCAGAAGACGATTTATTTTGAGAATCAAGTCATCGGGGATGTGGTGTTTTTCAATATAATCATCGGCACCATAGAGCGAATTAGGTTGGCGTTTATAAGCCGCCTTGTTGTAAACGGAAGGCAAAAGAATAATCTTAACGTTATCGAGCCCGGGCCGCCGCCTGAGCGTATCAACCACTTCAAAGGCATAGAGCCCCTGTAGGGCAACGTCAACAACAATAACCTGAGGACGTACTGCGTCCATCGCCGCAAGGACTTCTCTGCCATCGTGGCCAAGCACACCCTCATAACCAGCATGTTCGACAATATCTCTGATCGTTCCACATAGCTCACGATCACTATGGGCAATCATGACTCTAACTTTTTTCTCATTTTGAACAGAGCGACTATGCGGAAGCTCTACTTTGAATGGGCTTCGACAGCGAGCGCAACGCAATGTAACCCGTTTCCCGGCCAGTTTTTTACGATCCAGACGGAAGCGGGCAGCACAGGCAGGACATTTTACAATCATCAACAAACCTCAACAGGGAGACTGGTAATTTCGGCACAAACATGCTTCTGGACTAAGAGTCTGTCGTATTTATTCGTGACTCAATTTCTGTAGTTCGATTTTTTCGTCAGTTGAAAGGACTTTTTCCAAGTCAATCAGCATAATCAAATCGTCATCGCGGCGAGCAACACCGAGGAAATAATCAGCGTTGGGACCTTTGATAAACTGGGGAGCTGGCGCAATTTCCTGGCGACTGAAGCGTTTCACCTCGGTCACCTCATCGACCAGCAAACCGATAATCTTGCCAGCGAGTGAGCAGACCACAATACGATTCTTGCGATTTTCTTTACTGATGGGCTGGTCAAAGCGCTTGCGCATATCAGCAACCGGGATCACTGCACCACGCAGGTTAATGACACCTTCGATAAAGGATGGTGCTTTGGGAATGGCCGTCAACTTTTGCGGACGGATTATTTCCTTAATCTTCATTATATCCAGAGCATACAACTCCAGCCCAACCTTAAAGCAGGCAAGCTGAATCTCTTGACGTTGTACTTTTTCATCAGCCCCAGCTAGAGATATTTCATCGGCATGCATAGACATAATCAGTCAATAAATCTCTGGATAGTTTCAATGACCATGGCCGATTTAAACGGCTTGGTGATGTACCAGTCAGCACCGACCTGCTCGCCACGGGCCATGTCTTCACGACTTTTCTTGGCCGTTAGCATAACCACTGGGATGTTCTTAGTCTCATCATCCGCTTTGATACGCCGACAGACTTCAAAACCGTCAATTTCCGGTAGCATGATATCAAGTAGGACCAGATCCGGCTTAACCTTGGCAATCGCGTCAAGTGCGGCCTGACCGTCGCCGACGCCATGGACATCATAGCCTTTAGAGGTCAGCAGGATACTTTCCAACTTGAGCAAGCTCTCTTCATCTTCAACGATCAGAATTTTTTTCTTTATCACAACAATCTCCTTGCGAAAGCGTCAATAAAACTCAACACTCATCCTGTTCAACGTTCAATGCACTATGCAAATTCAGTAAAATAATCATGCGCCCCTGATAGCGACCAATCCCGGAAACCATCTCACGGTCCACACCAGCCAAAACTCCCGGTGGCGGTTCGATTTCAGCATCAGTGAGATTAACGACCTGATTTATACTATCAACCAAAAGTCCGACAGTGACGTCATCAAGCTGACAAACAACAATACGAGAGGCCGATGTTGTCTCTGATTTACCAAGATTAAGCCGACAACGCAGGTCAAAAACCGGAACAACAACACCACGTAGGGAAATAATCCCCAGAATAAACTCAGGAGTCCTGGGAATATCAGTAAATTCTCTGACTTTGATTATCTCGCTAATTCTCCTGATGTCCAGCGCATATTCCTCGTCACAAAGATGAAAAGCAAGATACTGACAACTACTTTGAGCTTGAGCATCTACCTTCTCATCAAGAATGTCCGCATACGATTCATCCGTAGCCATGACAAACTCTTCCGTTGCAGCAAAGAGTCGGTCCAGCCCATCGCCAGGCTTCTGGGTCGCAACCAGAGCCTCTCCAGAGGTAACCAATGGATCTGATAACGTCGCAACACCTGTGGCCTCGTCCTGCACTTCAAGAGGTTCCTGTGCTGACTCTGAAGCCTGCGGCCCTGCTGGCTCGATAACAAAGCTATCGGCCATTGCCAGACCATTACTCTCATCCTGAGCCTTGACCTGAACTGTGGGCTGCCCCTTTGCTTTTTTTCGTATTTCTGCGATATCCATAGCTTTAACTCAGAGAGTTCTCCAGTTCCAACATAACTGCGTCTATAACCACTTTTTCAACCTGATCCTCTCCCCTGCCAAAACATTCGAGCAGAGCCAGGGAAGCAGCATGATTAATCATGCGCGGCGTTCCTGAAGAATATGCGTAGATAGCCTCAACCGCAACCGTACTGAACAGACCCGTTCGGCCACCAGCCTTGATGATTCTGAAGTCAAGATATTCAGCCGTTTCCCCAAGGTTGAGCGGTTTCAAGTCATATTGCATCCCGATCCGCTGTCTCAATGCTTCATATGCACGATGTTTGAGCCGACGTTTTAACTCTGGTTGTCCCATAAGGACAATACTGATCAAGTTGCGATCATCGAGCTGGAAGTTGGTCAACAACCTGATTTCGTCAAAAGTCTCCTTGTGCGGAACCAGTTGCGCTTCGTCAATAACGACGACTGGTGTCATGCCGTTCTCATAATACTCGAAAAGTTTTTTGCCTATCTGTTCAAGCAGGTCAACTTTGAAGCGTGCTGGCTCGTCAACACCGAGATGACGCGTCAGGCTGCGTAAAAACTCCAGCGGCGTCAGACGCGGGTTGATCAAACAGATGACCTTGAAGCTGTCATCAAGAGTATCCATCAGAGCACGCGACAGAGTCGTTTTGCCACAACCAATCTCGCCGGTCAGCAGAACCAGATCCCGCTCCTCAACCGCATACTGCATGCGAGCAAGGGCCTCGCGATGACCATGGCTCAGGAAAAGAAACCGCGGATCGGGAGTTTTGCTGAAAGGCCTTTCACGCAGTCCAAAATAAGCTTCATACATTTACACACTCGCAACAAGTCATGAATGGAGTGAAGACTCACCGCGCAGCGCTTCAGTCATCAGCCCGGCAACATCAAGAACCAAAATGGTTTTCTGATTGCCAAGTTCCGCCGCTCCGGCAATCCCTTTGACAAAACCAAGCGCTTTACCGAGAGATTTGATAACAACATCCTGCTGCCCCAAAAGCTCATCAACGACAAAACCCATACGCTTTTCAGCCAGGCCAACAATTGCGACAAAAAGACGGTGCTCATTATGATTGTTCGCTGCAGGCAAATCAAAAACCCGGTCAAGACGTAGCAACGATACGGTGTTTTTTCTCAACTCGATCACTTCACGCCGCTCAACAGTCTGAATAGTATCGACATCAATCATCAGAGTCTCTAGCACAGAGTTAATGGGGATCGCATAGGTTTTGTCACCAACACGCACAATCAGCGCCTTGATGATTGCCAGGGTGATCGGCAAGGTAATGATCATGCTGGAGCCCTGTCCAGGCAGGCTTTTCACCTCGATCATGCCGGAAAGTGCCGTTATATTATTCTTGACAACATCCATACCGACCCCGCGCCCAGAGAGATCACTCACCTCGTCACGAGTTGAGAAACCGGGCATAAAGAGCAGCTCAAAAATCTCCTCTTCGGTCAGCGTCTGGTTCGCAGAGATCAACCCTTTTTCAATCGCCTTGCGACAGACCTTATCAGTATCGATACCGCGACCATCATCATGCACTTCGATGACGACGTGATTACCTTTCTGAGAAGCCCAGAGTTCCACCAGTCCTTTCTCAGGCTTACCTGCGGCACGGCGTTCCTGGGGAGTCTCCAGGCCGTGATCGATCGCATTACGGATGATATGCATGAGTGGATCAGAGACGTCCTCAATGATCAGCTTATCAAGTTCGGTGTCCGCACCCTTGATATCAAGGTCAACTTTCTTACCTTGTTCATTGGACACCCGCCGCACAATTCTAGTCATCTTGTCAAAGAGTTGACCCACTGGAACCATACGCACATCCATAACGCCTTTTTGCAGCTCGTGCAAACGGCGTTCAAGAATACGTGTGGTCTTACCAAGATCTGTGGCCAGCTCCTTTTCATCAGTTTTCTTGAGACGGTCACCAATATTGACAATAGCACTCTTTGAGAGAACCAGTTCGCCAACGATATTCATCAGCAGGTCAAGCTTGTCGATATCAACTCTGACCGTGCGGCTGATCGACCGTAATGAGCTGCTACCACCATCAACATCTGCAACCACTGCAGGCAACTGTGACTCAGCTGCAACCGTTGCAACGGCTGAGGGTTCCTCCAGTACAAAGCCTTCCGGTTCGGGCTCAGCAACCACATCACCGTAAGTGTGAATATCAATATTTTCACGACTCAGCAGCAATTCGATATCGGCCGGATTCAAGTCACTGCCGTATAGGATCTGAAACGCAATCCGTTCGCTGATATCACCGACCGACGGTAACGTACTGACAACCTCACCCTGTTGCTTGAGTTGCTGAGTAATTTCGGCGAGTTCCTGATCAAAGCTGGCCAGGTCGAAATCCATGCGCAGCATGTGAATATGACGGCCCTTACGGATATTTTCGAGTAGCCGGTGCTCTTCGTACTCGGTAAGAACGTTTAGTATCGACGAATCAATATTCAGGATGGCCAAGGGGTCCTCTTCAGCCTGCACATCACCCACAGCAGCCTGACTCATCTGTGCCAGGATGGGACTCAGATCGAGGGTGAAGTTCTCATCGTTGCTTTTACCATCAATCAGATTGATTAGAACATCGAGAGAGCTGAAGAGGGTGTCGACCAGAAATTGGTTGAAAGGAACTTTGCCAAGGCGCAAACCATCCAGCAGATTTTCCATGGAGTGGGAGAGCTCAGAAAGGTCATCAAAGCCAAACATACCGGCCAGGCCCTTAATTGAATGAGCACCCCGAAAGATACCGTTGAGCACATCGGGGTCACAATCACCTGAATCGACAGAATCTGCTAGATTGACCAGGTCAAGATTAAGTGACCCGATAATTTCCTCGGTTTCACTGATGAAATCCTTGAGGGCTTGTGAAGAGTTCTTATCAGACAAGTCACCCCTCCAGGTATTCGCGTATCAGTTGTTGCAACTGATGCGGAGCAAAAGGTTTGACAAGATAGGCGTTGGCACCAAGAGCCATCCCCTTCTCCCTGTCACGCTCACTTCCTTCAGTACTGATAATGAAGAGCGGGGTTTCCCGATAGTTTTCGTTATTACGGATGAAGCTGACTAATTCCAGGCCGTTAATATCCGGCATATTAATGTCAGTAATAATCAGGTCTACCTTTTCACGCGGCAGAATCCGCAAGGCCTCAAAACCATTAGCCGCCTCAACAGTTTCATAGTCACCCATCGCCACGATTGTCGAAACAATGAGCGAGCGCATAGTCAGCGAGTCTTCAGCTATCAGAATTTTCTTATTCACTACAGCAGACTCCTTAGTTTCTAGCTGATTAGCTGATTAGCTCCCAGCTCCCTGCTCCCAACTAACCGTTAGCAGGCTTACTCATCATGCGGCGCTCAAGTAGAGCTTTTTCCATCGCCAGGCCTGCCTGGGAAAGGAATATTTCCAGCGATTCGGTATCACCAACCGGCTTCTCGTCAGGAAGGTTATCACCATAAAGAACGGCGACCACTCTGCCTTCACTAATCAACGGACCGACAAAAACCTCACCAGGGCGTTCCCCACCCAGTTGATCGAAGAAGTAATTGTTCAGCTCCGTTTCTCTCGGTTCCCTACGGTAGGGAGCAAAAGATTGCAAAGCTTCTGTAAAGACATGCTTTTCTGCTTTTGGTAGCTTGATATTTCGTACCCGAACATCTGCAGACTCACCTTCCAGTTCAATCCCAAACTGTCCCAGACCAACGATCTCTTCTTCCTTAACCAGAAGAATCACAGCTCGATTCATCAACTCGCTGGCAAAACGCAGAATCAGCAAGATAATACCACCGCCGAGAGAAGGGTTGCTCAGCTCTTGCAGCATGCCACGTAACAGATGCAATCCAGGAGACTGAAGGGAGGCTTGCGGCGAAACTTCGGTTGCCACCTCACCCATTTCCTTGAGCAGTTCCGCGCCGATATTGTACATGCCTTCTGCTGCATGCTCATCGTCAGTGGGCTTTTCACTGAGGGCGATAATTGCATCAACCAGAGCAATCAAGCCATCACGACCACGATCGTCTAGAACATCAGTTTTTTTCGGTTTGGGGAAAAGAGTCGGCACACCAAAGTTGCGTACGCTCTGCTCCGCCTCCTGATTCGGATGATCCGACATGACGAGAACTTGGAAATCAGGGTACTTCTGACGAACTTCCTCAAGTAGTCCAAGACCACCGAGAACGCCACTGCCATCACGGCGAGGCATAATAAGATCGATAACAAGAGTTGTCGATTGCGGATCGGCACCCTCCACCGCTCCTAAAAAGGAGAGATAATTGGTGAAAACATGAACCTGAGCCTTGCGCTCCTGTAGCAGGGTAGCGCTTTGTTCGGCAGTGTCTGGATCGTCGTCAACGACGATAAACCGGTGAGCCAGCAACTGACTCTCAGCCTCTGAGGCCACAGATTTGCCAGTGACGGCCTCACCCTTGACTTCAGCCAACAGCTGATCAATATCGACCAGAGATTCACCCTGTTCATCGTCAGTTTCACCACGATGGCGCCTTTCATCAAGAAGACGGCTGCCTTCCATCGCCAGCCATTGCGGGTTGAGGCCACTGTCGAGCATGAATTGCAGAGGGTTCAGATTGGTGGCCGCCAATTCTCCAGGGTCACCAAGCTCAAAAGAAAATGACCCTTCATCCCAGCTGAAAAAACTATAGACAACCTTTTCAACCTGCTCACGAACAGCCTTCTCAATGTCCTCGCGATCAACCCCAAAATCACTGACCAGGATGTCGCCGATGCGACGCTCATCATCGCTTTTCTGCTGGATGACCAGAGCCTTTTTAAGCGTCTCCATGTCAGCCATACCCTCACGCAGAACCAGATCGCCCAGGTTTTCTGGATGGGTGGAAGCAGACGCACGAATGACCTGGCCGTCAAAAAAATGACACGCCCTTCCCGTTCACGGCTGGTCAACTGCAAAACGCCGGACTTACGGCTTAGGCTGACAATCTGGAGGATTTCCCCCAGGCCGAGATCTTCAAGGTTACCAACGAGACTCATAAGCTCTTCGTAAAAACATCAACACTAAAGGGGACACAAATACGACGTAACAATCGGAAATTAAACAGCAAACAATATACTTCAATGAGGGCTGTCAAGTAAAGGCTATAAAGCTGTAAGTTTTAGGGCGGTAAAGATGTAAGGCGGCTGGATCTTAGAGCCTTGGCCCTTGGGGTTAACCCCTAATCTCCAACCCCCAGCCTCCAGCGCTAATGTTCACGATCAGAAAATTTCAAGCGAATCGGGCATGCGGTAAAGCCAAAGGCCTGACGCAGGCAGTTCATAAGATAGCGCTCATAGGAGAAATGAACTCCATCGGCCTTGTTGACAAAAACGACAAAGGTTGGTGGGCGGACAGCGGTCTGGGTAATGTAGAAAAACTTGACGCGTTTACCGCGATACATAGGCGGCTGATGGTTATATTCCGCATCTTTCAGTAGTTTATTGAGTTGAGACGTCGGTACCTTACGGTTAAACTCATCGTTGACCATCTCCACATCCGCCATGATTTTGCTGATGCGCTGGCCACTGAGAGCAGAAACAAAATGAATAGGGCTGTCAGGAAGAAAGCGGAAGGCCCCACGCACCTCCTTGATATAGTCACCCATGGTGGCATTATTCTTCTTGACCAGATCCCACTTATTCACCACCAGGATGACGGCCCGTCCGCGTTCGTGAGCATAACCAGCAATCGTCAGGTCCTGATCGGTCATGCCCTCTTCAGCATCGATGACCACCAAGGTAATATGTGCTCGATCCATCGCTTTTACCGCAAGAATGACTGAATATTTTTCCAGTTTCTGTGACACCCTGCCCTTGCGGCGGATTCCGGCGGTATCTATCAGTACATAACGACGTTGATTGTAGTTAAAAGGCGTATCAACACTGTCACGAGTCGTACCGGCAGTCGGGTTGGCGACCACCCGCTCAAAACCGAGCATGCGATTGACCAACGACGATTTGCCGACATTGGGCCGACCGATAATTGCCAGACGAGTTTCGGTAACGTCTTCATCATCATCGACCTGCTCAGGCAGCAAAGCCTGGATTTCATCGACCAGGTCACGCGTACCGAGACGATGCTCAGCTGCAATGGAGTGGATTTCACCGACACCGAGGGCATAAAACTCTCCAAGGTTCGCTTCCTGGGTTGGGCCATCGACCTGGTTGACCACAAACAGCACCGGTTTATCGACCTGGCGCAGCATGTGTGCGACCTCTTCATCAGCAGGATTCAAACCCTCGCGGCCATCCATCAGAAAAAGGATGATGTCAGCCTCTTCCATCGCAAGCTGTGACTGTTCACGCATCTGGGCGAGCAGGCGTTCATTACTGACCGGTTCAAAACCACCGGTATCGATCAGAGTGAAGCGCTTCTCGTAGCGAGTCACCTCCGCATAATTACGATCACGCGTCACACCCGGCACATCCTCAACACTGGCCACACGTCTGCCTATGATGCGGTTAAAAAGCGTCGATTTGCCAACATTGGGACGACCGACTATAGCGACAATTGAACTCATGAATAATACCCCGTATACCACTCAACAAACCGACCAACACCCTCTTCAATCGAGGTCGCCGGTCGAAATCCGACATCATCGCTCAATGCATCGACATTAGCCCAGGTGGCAGGCACATCACCCGGCTGGATAGGAAGGAAATTTTTCACCGCAACCTTACCCAGAGCTTTTTCTAACGTCTCGATCATGTGCATCAACTCAACCGGATTGTTATTACCAATATTGTAGACCCGATAAGGGGCCATACTGGTCCCCGGATCGGGGTTATCGCCAGACCATTCGGCGTTCGGCTGTGCTGGTTGATCAGTTACCCGTACAACGCCCTCGACAATATCGTCAATATAGGTAAAATCCCGTCGCATACGGCCATGATTGAAAACATCGATCGGCTCACCAGCGAGAATCGCTTTAGTAAAAAGAAAGAGAGCCATATCCGGACGTCCCCAAGGGCCGTAAACGGTAAAGAAACGCAAACCGGTACAGGGCAAATTATAAAGATGCGCATAGGTGTGCGCCATCAACTCATTGGCCTTCTTGCTCGCAGCGTAAAGCGACAGTGGATGATCGATATTATCGTGCACCGAGAATGGCATGCTGGTATTGGCGCCATAGACTGACGAGGACGATGCATAAACCAGATGACCGACCTGATGATGTCGACACCCCTCAAGGATATTCATGAAACCAACCAGGTTGGCATCGACATAAGCACGGGGATTGGTCAACGAATAACGCACCCCAGCCTGAGCTGCGAGGTTAACCACCGCATCGAAGTTATGCTCAGAAAAAAGTTTATCTATGCCGTCACGATCTTCAAGTGAACACTTTACAAAGGTAAAGTTTTCTTTACCAGTTAACCGCTTAAGACGATTTTCCTTAAGTGATACTTCATAGTAATCGTTCAGATTATCCAGACCGATGACCGTATCACCCCTGGCCAATAAACGGTGGCTGAGGTGGGAACCTATGAAGCCTGCGGCACCGGTTACCAGAACCTTAAAACCTGGGACGCGGGACGCGGGACGTGGGACGTGGGAATCTGATTTTATCTCAACACTTTGATTCATGATTTACCTTGGGTGCTGTTCGTAATAGTTAAGACTATAATCATAAAAACATTAATTTACACGCTTTTGACTTTACGAGTTCATCAATCGTTCAGTTAACTTTCTCAAGAAAACTCAGGATTTCCTCTGTTCTTTCCTGCATAAGTGTTTGATCCCCGCGTGACTCCACGTTCAACCGAACCACCGGCTCAGTATTAGACATCCGCAGATTAAAGCGCCAATTCTCATACTCTACCGAAAGCCCGTCAGTATGATCAACTGCGATGGCACCAGCCGCATATTTCTCCTCAACCGCAGCGATTGCAGCCGTCGGATTTTTGAGAGTCAGGTTGATTTCACCACTGGCAGGGAATTTGAGCATCCGCTCACCAACCAGTTCGGAAAGCAGCTTGCGCTGACGGCACATCAACTCAACCACCAGCAGCCATGGGATCATACCACTATCACAGTAAGCAAAGTCGCGAAAATAGTGATGAGCGCTCATCTCGCCGCCATAAATGGCATCCTCGGCGCGCATACGCTCCTTGATAAACGCATGGCCGGTTTTGCTCATTACAGTCTGACCACCCGCCTGTTCTACGATATCGATGGTATTCCAGGTCAAACGCGGGTCATGGATGATTTTAGCATCCGGCTGATTGGCCAGAAACGCCTCCGCGAGCAGGCCAACAATGTAGTAACCTTCGATAAACTCACCATGCTCGTTGAAGAAAAAACAACGGTCAAAGTCACCGTCCCACGCTATCCCGAGTCCGGCACCATGTTCCAGAACAGCATCACGCGTGATGCCGCGGTTTTCCGGCAGCAGTGGATTAGGGATGCCATTGGGAAAAGAGCCATCTGGTTCGTGGCAAATCTTGATGATCTCCAGCGGTAGCTGCTTCTCCAGCAGATCGAGCAAGGGCCCGGCACAACCGTTACCGGCATTCACCACCACCTTCAGTGGACGTAATGCAGAAGCATCGATATAGCTGAGTAAATGACGAATATAAGCAACCCGGTGTTCATAAGGCGACACCTGGCCGACTTGATCGTGCACAGTGAAATCACCCTGCTCTGCAAGCAGACGGATCTGATCAAGACCACTATCACCACTGATCGGCTTGCTCTCCTCACGCACCAACTTCATACCGTTGTAATCAGCCGGGTTATGACTCGCCGTTACCATGATGCCACCATCAGCCTTGGCATACGATGTGGCAAAATAGACTTCCTCAGTACCACACAGGCCAATATCAAGCACATCGGCACCACCCTCGGTCAAACCCTTAATCAGAGCAGCCGTCAAGGCTGGGCTGGTTGGCCGTACATCCTGACCGACCACGACACTTTTTGGGTGCAGATATTGCGCAAACGCGCGCCCGATGCGGTAGGCGACATCTTCATTGAGCTGGTCGGGGATGCGACCGCGGATATCGTAAGCTTTGAAACACGATATGTTCATATCGAATTCTCAATTTTGAATTTTGAATTTTGAATTAAAATCTGAACCATTTCACGTAACCCTTTCGTCTTTTGTCTAACTGTTGACCTTACAATTAAAAATTAAGAATTCAAAATTCAAAATTTGAGTGATTTAACGTCCATACTCATCATCAAACCGCTCAATATCATCCTCAGAGAGATGGTCGCCCGTCTGCACCTCAATGATCTCAAGAACCTGCTCACCGGGGTTGGCGAAACGGTGCTTATGGCCAATCGGGATATAGATCGACTGGTTGGCTTCAACAGTCTGCACAACATTCTCCAGAGTCACTTCTGCAACCCCACGCACAACCACCCAGTGCTCGGCGCGATGCTGATGGCTCTGCAGGGAAAGGCTGGCCCCGGGTGTCACCATGATCCGTTTGACAAGAAACCCGTCACCGGCATCGAGCCCCTCGTAGGCGCCCCAGGGTCGATTGACGCGTTTGTGCAGCAGATACTCTTCACGATTCTGCTTTTTGAGTCGTGCGACAATCTCTTTGACCTCCTGGACACGATCCTTGGCGGCAACCAGCACGGCGTCGGCCGTCTCAACCACGATCGTATCTTCCAGACCGATCCCGGCGACCAGTCGCGAACCGGCGTAGAAATAACTATCTTTGCAGGCAACTTCGCTCACATCACCGCTGGTGACATTACCATGGTCATCAGCATCACCAACCTCCCAGAGCGCCGCCCAGGAGCCGACATCGCTCCAACCAGCATCGAGGGGAATCACCACAGCTCGCTCAGTCTTCTCCATCACCGCATAATCGATAGAATCAGAGGGGCAGGCAGCAAAAGCCTCCGCATCTAGGCGGGTAAAATCAAGGTCAGATGACCGTCCCTGCCAGGCTTTGCGGCAGGCCGCCAACATCTTCGGCGCAGATTTCTCCAATTCTGACAGAAAGACCGAGGCCTTAAAGAAAAACATGCCGCTGTTCCAGTAGTAGTCGCCGCTAGCAAGGTACTTTTCAGCCGTATCCAGATCCGGTTTCTCAACAAACTCCTGGACATCATATAGTTCTGGGGCTGGTAACTGGAGGCTGGAGGCTGGGTTTTCCACGTCCCGCGTCCCACGTCCCGCGTCCCGAAGCCTCTCCCCCGACCGGATGTAAGCGTACCCCGTCTCAGGTGCTGTCGGCACAATCCCAAAAGTCAGCAGCGCACCATCCTGCACCACATCAACACCATTGGTCACTGCGGTGCAGAGTGCGGCCGCATCGCGGATCACATGATCGGCAGCCAACACCAGCAGCAGCGGATCTTCACCATCGTCCATGGCCTGTAGAGCCGCCACAGCCACAGCCGGAGCCGTGTTTCTACCGACCGGCTCAAGGATCACGGTCTCTGCCGCCTGCTTCACCTGGCGCAGCTGCTCGGCCACCATAAAACGATGGGCGTCGTTACAAACCACAACCGGCGCACCAAGGTCAGCGAGCCCTTCCAAGCGCAGCACGGTCTCCTGCAGCATGGTCTGTTCCCCGACCAGCGGTAAAAGTTGTTTTGGATATAGTTCGCGTGATAACGGCCAGAGGCGTGTGCCTGCGCCACCGCTTAGAATTACTGGTACGATCTTGTTTTTATTCGTCATGTTCATTCCTTAAAAAACGGGACGAGGGATGCGGGACGAGGGACGCGAAACCAGTCAAAACCGATCTTGACTTCCTCGTACCGCGTACCGCGTTCCTCGTCCCATTATTTTCTAAAAGACTCCTGATTCTCCAAAAACCACTGATAAGTCTTTTCAATCCCATCCCTAAGCGAACCCCTCGCCTCCCAGCCCAAACCTTTCGCCCGCGAGACATCAAGTAGTTTACGCATGGTGCCATCCGGTTTCGTGGCATCAAAAATCAGTTTACCTTCGTAACCAACAACCTCTTTAATTGTTTCCGCCAACGCCCTGATCGTCACATCAACGCCGGTTCCGAGGTTCACAAAACATGGTTCGGGATAGTTCAGCAGTTCCCTTGCAAAAATGGCATCATCCAGCTCCATCACAAACACGCATCCATCCGCCATATCGTCGACATAAAGGAACTCACGCATCGGCGTCCCGGTGCCCCAGACCACGACTTCGTCTGGGGAATTTTGAATTCTTAATTTTGAATTTTGAATTGAGCTTAATTTCGCTTCGTGAAAGCGGCGGATGAGTGCGGGAAGAACGTGCGAGTTCTCAGGGTGGAAGTTATCGCCTGGACCATAAAGATTGGTCGGCATCACCGCTACGAACTGCGTACCGTATTGACGATTGTATGATTCACACATCTTCAGACCGGCAATCTTGGCCAGAGAGTAAGGCTCGTTGGTCGGTTCGAGCAGACCAGTCAACAGGTGGTCCTCATTCATCGGCTGCGATGCGCACTTCGGGTAGATGCACGAAGCACCGAGGAAGAGCAGGCGCTTAACACCGTGCAGATAAGCCTGGTGAATCACCGTATTCTGGATCGACAGATTGAGGTAAATGAAGTCAGCCGGGTAAGTATTGTTGGCATGAATGCCACCCACCTTGGCAGCCGCCAGAATCACGTATTCCGGCTGTTCAGCCGCAAAAAACACGGCAACGGTCTGCGGATCAGCCAAATCCAGCTCATCGATCTCCGGGGTTAACAGGTTCGTATAACCACCAGCCTGCAAACGTCGGACAATCGCTGATCCGACCAGACCATCAGAACCGGCCACGAATATTTTCGACTGTTTTTCCACGCTTCCCCTCTTAGTGCTTTCAGCAGTGAACAGTAACATTATTTCACAGGGATGAAGGGGATTAAGGGGATAGTTAAGGGACAAAGTCCTTGATTTATCCCCTGCATCCCCTTCATCCCTGTTAATCAGCCTTTGATTTCCATGTCCCTCGTACCACGTCCCCCGCACCAGGGGTTATTCGTGATAATCAAACGTCTGATAACCATGTTCCTTAATCAATTCGTCTTTCCTGGCCGACTCCAAATCAGCCCTGACCATCTCGACCACCAGTTCCTGAAAAGTCACCTTCGGTTCCCAGCCAAGTTTCTCTTTCGCCTTGGTCGGGTCACCAAGTAGAGTTTCAACCTCCGCAGGCCTGAAATACCTGGGATCGATGCGAACGACTATGTCATTAGTCATCAATTTTGAATTCTCAATTTTGAATTGACTCAAATCGTCAACTATACCGGTTTGGTCCTGACCCTCGCCTTCCCAACGCAGGCCGATGCCGAGTTCCGTCGCTGCCGTTTCCACCATCTGACGTACCGAGTACTGCTTGCCAGTGGCAATCACAAAATCCTCCGGCTCATCCTGCTGCAGCATCAACCACTGGGCTTCAACGTAATCCCTGGCATGCCCCCAGTCGCGCTTAGCATCAAGGTTCCCCAAATGGAGGCAGTCCTGCAATCCGAGCGCCATACGCGCCACAGCGCGGGTAATCTTATGTGTGACAAAAGTTTCACCACGAATCGGTGACTCATGGTTAAAGAGAATACCATTACAAGCGAAATAGCCGTATGATTCCCGGTAGTTGACAACAATCCAGTAAGCATAGAGTTTGGCCACGCCATAGGGTGAACGCGGGTAAAATGGCGTCGTTTCCGTCTGTGGTGTCTCCTGAACCTTACCGTAAAGTTCCGAGGGCGATGCCTGATAAAAACGCGTCTTCTTCTCCAGACCGAGAATACGAATCGCCTCAAGAATGCGTAGCGTGCCTAACCCGTCAGTGTTGGCGGTGTACTCCGGCGTATCGAAGGAGACCGCCACGTGCGACATTGCCGCCAGATTGTAGATCTCATCTGGCTGAACTTCCTGAATAATTCTGATCAGGTTAGTTGCATCAGTCAGATCACCATAGTGAAGAATGAAATTACGATGCTCAATGTGCGGATCCTGATAAAGGTGATCAATGCGATCCGTATTAAACAGAGATGCCCGGCGTTTGATGCCGTGAACAATGTAACCCTTCCGCAACAAAAATTCGGCGAGATACGCGCCGTCCTGACCGGTGATGCCGGTAATTAATGCGACTTTTGACATAAAATCTCTCCTTGGCAGATCACAGTAAGCTGTAAGAAAAAACAGCAAACCAGCACCTTATAATTAATTTTTTTATAGCATGTTGCGCACTTTTGGACACGGGTTATTTATGGTTTTTGACTCTATTTCTGGCATTTTCACCCTACAGCTTAAAGCTTACAACCGTCCTCCCTCCAACCGCTCCAACCTCTTCCTCACCCACTCCAACTTCGGATTAAGCAGCAGCGCCTGACGATACTCTTCAATAGCACGATAATTGATCTGCTGCCGTTCATAAAGTCGGCCGGCCGTGCTGTGCAACCCGACATGATCGGGAAACAACTCAATGCCCTTCTGGATCACCGCAACCGCCTCTTCAAACCGTTCACGCTTTGCGAGGAACTTGTAATAAGCCCAATGAGCTCGATAAGTGGGTCTTTCCTCCTTCGGCATCAACAGCATGGCTTTGCGAAAAGCGCGTTCCGCGGCACTAAAGCGTTTCACCTCAACCAGGTAATGTGCGTAAGCCAACCAGGCATAAGCGCTCTCCGGAAGCGCCTGCGCCATCATAATTGATGGCACACCGTTGAGAAGCATCAGGTCAACAAAGCTTCTGGTCTGGCGCGGATCCAGTTCCAGGGCCCGTTTGATCTCGACAAAGGCTTGCTCCTCCTGCTGCTGACGAATCAGCCAACGCGCGTAAGGCTTGCTCCGTCGCGGATCGGCCCGATCGAGAACAGTTCCGGACTTGAACAATGAACCGGCAAGTGCCCTTCTATCCAAATCTTGCGCAGCTCCTGCGGCACGCTGCAGGTAGAGTGCATTGATCGGCCGCAATTGCAGAACACGACCAAAGACCAGAAAGGCCTCTTCACCCTGTCCCATTGCCTGCAGAACTTTCGCCTCGAGATAGCGATTTGAGCTATCCAGCGGCGCCCAAACAGCTGCTTGCCGGGCGCTTTGCAGCACCACGTCCCGCTACGGGCTTTCTATCTGGGCAAGGTTGGCCCCCACCACTGGGACTAAAGTGGCCTCGGCGACGAGACCACCAACATTAAAGAGTAAAGAACCGCACAGCCCGATCACGATCAGAGGCAAAGCCAAACTGACCCGACCACGAGATACTTTTGGCAGCTCCGAGTGCGAGCCGCTGCGTGAACTGGTGGAAGCGGCAGCAACGAGCAGAGCAACGAGGAAAGTAAAATAGAGGCCGTTGGCGCCGATATGCAGATTGAAGTCGGTCAGGCTATGCAACAGTAACGCGCTGATCCCGGCCAGGCAACCGAGGTAAAGCGTAATAGCAAATGGCTTGCGTCGGCGACCGAAAGCCTTCCAGCTTTGCCGGAGTACGCACCAAGCGGCCCAGACAGCCAGCAGCAGGCCCGTTAAGCCGCCCTCAGCAGCCAACTCCAGGTAATCATTATGGGCATGAAAAACCGCTATACGCTCACCCATGAAAATGGTCTGGTAACCACCGTAGCTATCGACAAAACTGCCGAAGCCTGTCCCGAAAAGAGGGAAATCCTTTACCAGCGTCAGGATGTCGCGCCAGAAAACCAGGCGTGCATCGGCAATATCTCCCTGTAGATTACGGATTCTGGCAAAGGCGTCAAAGATATTCGTCCAGCCGAAGATACCGATAAAGAAGAACAGGATGACGATGAAACCAATCAGGATCAAGGCCTGCCGGCGGTAATGCCTACGCCAGGCCAGCAACAGGCAGAGCACCAGCATGGCGCCGAGGGTGCTCAAAATACCGCCACGTGAGAGCGATAAAAAGATCGAAGCCGCCACCAGCAGTGCTGCAAAGCCGGTCAGCAGATGTGCGCCCAGGCGCGGGTCGCTGCAGAAATCAACCAGACGATCCTTCCAGCCGCCGTACTGCGCCAGCGGTTTGTCCACCAGGAAGAGGATCACCACGAGCGGCAACAGCATACCCATCAGGCCGGCGAAGTGGTTGCCGTTGATATAACTGCCAAAGGACTCTCCAGCATACTCAGGCCACGGTTGCAGCAGCCAGAGGATGCGACCATTCGGCAGCAACGCCTCGAGGATCGAGACCAGGGCGTAGAGTCCGGCAAAAACGGTAACAATCCGCACACTCTTGCGCAGTCGCGCGCTGTCGGCCAGGCACTGGGTGGCGAGTATATAAAAGGCCACACAGACAAAGAAATAGCAAAAAGCTGTCACGGTGCGCTGCAGGGTGAACGACAACGGCATCCACAGGTCCGGCTGCAGCAGCCAGACCGTGTCCATATAGCGTTGCCAGGTCACCGGCGAGATGACCTGCAACAGCCCGGCAGGCAGGGGAATCATCTGCAACAGCATCAGGCCACCCAGCAGGCCGAGCGGCAAGAGGCCGGGAGGACGATAGAACTTGCGCCGCTTTAAGGCCGCGTCGACGCAAACCCACAGTAACGCGAAAAGGATCACTGCCTGCACGATCGTCATGGCGAGCGGCCGGGTGGTACCATAGGCGAGTGGGGCAAAAATCAGCGTAAATATTAGGAGATAAAAGGGCATAGGATTCAAGCTGTAAGCTGTAGAGCTTTAAGACTGTAAGTTAAGGGCTTGAAATCGTGAGTTATCCAGAGAGAATAGTGCAGGGTTTGTGGAGTAAAAACAACTGAAAAATATTATCTGCGGCCAGTAAAACTCATGTATTAAAGGTCAAAAACTACAAATCATTTAGCCGCGGATAAAATCTGATAACATCTGATAAACTCAAATCAAAAGCATACTCTCGCAGAGACGCAGAGACAGCAGAGAAGTCAAAATCTTAAAACCTAATTCTTTGGGTTAAAACCATAAAGCTTTATACCCTCTCTGCAGTCTCTGCGTACTCTGAGTGAGTGAACGAACGGGCGTGAGGATGCTTTTGATTTGCAGCTTATAGCTTACAGCTCAATCCCCTGTACGACTTTCGCCGGATTATCAAACACCAGCATACGCGCAGCATCCTTACCAACAATCTTCGACGCAGCCTTAAATCCGGCGGACATGGTCGGTGGGCGGTGTTTGGAGGAGTGGCCGTCCGAGGCGAGAAAATGGACCATCTTTTTCTTTAACAGGTAACGCGCACACGCCTTGGCGGCAGGACCGAAACCACCGGTCAGGCTATCGGCGGTCAGTTGCACCAGTGCGCCATTTTCAACCAGTTCGAAGAGCAGCTTCGGGTTCTGTACGATAGAGGGGTTGCGTTCCGGATGGGTGATAATCGGCACCAGACCGTGATTTAAGGCAGCGAAGAGAGTGTCGCCAGCCTGGGCCGGCAGATGGGTGTGGGGGAATTCCACCAGCACGTAGCGAGTGCCGTTAATCGAGTAGCGGGCCAGATTCTCAACACCCAGGTTGTAGAGGTTGTCGCCACCAGAAAGGATCTCCAGGTCGATTTCGGCATCGCGCAACGCCTGGTTGAGCCGTGCAACCTTCTCAGCGATCAGTTCAGGCGAGTGCAGCATGTCTTGCACATGGGGTGTCGCGACCAGCTGGCGAGTTCCATCCGCAGCAGCCAGACGCGCCATCGCCATCGAACCGTCGAAATCACTTGGTCCGTCATCGATGTCCCAGAGGATATGGCAGTGGAGATCGATCATAAACCCAGCTGTAAGCAGTAAGTTAAAGGCAGCAGCAAAAACAATTTTAGCCGCAGATGCAATCGGATAACATCTGATGTCTACAAGCTATAAAGCCTTTGCTTTTGCAATGATCCGAATTTATCAGATTTTATCTGCGGCCGATAAATTAGTCTTTGGTTTTTTCCAGTTTTCAGTTTTCAGCTTTCTTCTTCAGGCTGTTCCCCATAAGTTCCGTACGAACCGTAATAATACTGGTAGTAATGATCGCTCTTCTTCATATCCAGGGCGTTGATCACCATCCCGAGGATCGGTGCATTATCGAGGTGAGCTGTCGGGTCGCTTTGCGGGCCAGATCGAAAGTCGTCTGCTTGGCGCGCACCACCAGAATCGTGCCGTCGCAAACCCGGGTGATGATCCGCGCATCAGCCACCGAAAGCAGGGGCGGCGAATCGCAGATGATCACGTCATAGTTCGCGCTGAGGCTATCGAGCAGCTGCTGCATATGGCGAGAAGAGAGCAGTTCCGAAGGGTTCGGCGGAATCGGCCCCGAGGTGATCACATCGAGATTCTCGTGCGTACTTTTTTTCAGGATGCTGCTTTTGCCGCCGGAGAGGTAGTTGGACAAGCCGTTAGTGTTGGTCATCTTCAAGGCTTTGTGGATGCGCGGCTTGCGCATATCAGCATCGATCAGAAGCACCCTTTTGCCCGCCTGGGCCAGGGCGAAAGCAAGGTTTAAGGCGGTTGTCGTCTTACCTGCCGCGGCCGCGGCGCTGGTCACCAGGATTCTGCCGGGAGCACCATCTGCCGAGGCGAGCATCAGCGAGGTCCGCAGAGCTTTGTAGCTTTCCGCAACGGCACTGCGCGGCGACTTCTCAACCGCCTGCTCAATCGACGTATCTTTTTCCTTCCACAGCGAAACCAGACCTAACACTGGCAGGCCGAGAGCTTTCTCCGTCTCTTCCGGGTACTTGATCGTGTTGTCGAGGTATTCGACGAAAAAGGCCATGCCGATCCCCGCCATCAAACCGACAATCAGTCCGAGCAGCAGGTTCTTCTTCTTGTTCGGCTTGACCGGGGCTTCAGGAACAATAGCTTCTTCGACGATCCACAGCGAAACCGGGTGCGTCTCCTCGGTAATGCTCTGCTCCTTGATCTTCATCAGCAGCGCGTCATACATGGTGCGGTTGGTATCAACCTCGCGCTTTAAGGCACCATACTGAATGAAACGTTCGCTCAAACCCTGGGCCTGGGCCTTGGTCCGTTCCATCTGCGCATGCAGATTCTCTTCATCCGATATGGCAAACTCGTATTCATTGTGAATCGATTCGATAATCCTCGTGATCTCCTGATTGCGTTTTTCAGAGAGGATTTCGAGATCGGCCTTGGCCTTCTTCATCCCCGGGTGTTTGGACAGGTAGGTACTGGACAGCTCGCGCAGATCCTGTTCCGCCTGAAGAATCTGGCCACGGATCATTTGCAGCGCCGGATCGGCGACAATCGCCGGGATCGTCTCCGCCTTCTTGTGGTCATTCGCCACGCTGCGCACTTTGGTGTAGAGAGACTCAAGCTGTTTGCGCTTCGACTCGGCGATCAC
Organism: Deltaproteobacteria bacterium; assembly: GCA_024279915.1. GTDB lineage: Bacteria > Desulfobacterota > Desulfuromonadia > Desulfuromonadales > BM103 > M0040. Next base: position 8,549 of record JAJRRB010000039.1, on the reverse strand, counting down.
CAGCTGCGTGCTGATCTGGGAAAGCTGTTCCGGGGTCACCGACATGCGGTTTTGCAGGGTGATGATGTCGTTGGCCACCATGTAGTTCTGCAGCGCCTGTTCAGTCGCTTGCAGTTTCACACCCTCTTCGGTTGCCTTTCTGGTCATCCACTCCAGGGTGGTCCGGGTGGAGTCGAGCTTCATCTCCATCGTTTCCTGGATATACGCCTTGGCGGTGGCATTGGCGATCATGGCGGAGAACTCGGGGGTGGGCGCCAGGTAGCTGATCGTAACGATGCGGCTGTTCTTGAACGGTTTGACCTCGATATCCGCGTTGAGAAGGTCCGCGGTCTTTGTCAGTTGATCCGACGCCAGCTCTTCACCCACCGGTTGTGTCGTGCCAAGCAGGCCTTTGATCAGCTCTTTCGCAGCCGAAAACCAGCCGGCCACATTCGACAACAGCCCCTCATCGTCATTGCCGCCGCGATAACTGGCGAAATTGTCGACCAGGTCGTGGCTTGCCACCACCCGTTTGGCCACCGCGCGGCTTTTGATCAACTGGAACTGGGTCTCATAAAATTCCGGATCATAAATCCGCGAAGGCGAATTCCCTGTCAGCGCCGAAGAAGACGCCTTCTCAATCAAAACCTTGGTCGTACCACGATAGAGCGGCACACTGGCAAAGGTATAGAGAGCCACCATCACGAAGATTACCGCAAAGACAGCCAGCACCAGACTGCGACGCTTGTTGATCACGTGCAGGTAATCGCGTAAATGGACTTCTTCGGTTCGTAGCTGGGATTCTTCTTGATTCATATGTTTCAATCCAGTTTTCAGTTTAGTTGCAAAGGAGGAAATATTTAAATGCAACGGAACGCGGGACGCGGGACGAGGGGCGCGAAAAGCATGATCTTATTTCTTACTACTGTTATTTATGTAGTTCTTTTTCGATTTTATCAGCCCACCGATCATGGCTGAGATGGCGACCGTTTCGTCGCTTAAAAATAACTCTCCGGCACAACAACCACATCGCCCGATTTCACCTCTTCCTGCAGAGACACCTTCTCCATGATCTGTTCCTTGCCATCGACGATGCGGACAATACGGATCTTGTTTTTTGCGGCGATCTGGGTGAAGCCGCCCGCCATGCTGATGGCCTTGAGGACCGTGGTGCCTTCTTCGTACTTGTAGGCATCCGGTTTGCCGACTTCGCCGGTCACGTAAACCATGCCGGCCTTGGCGATAAACACGCTGTCTTTATCCATGATCTGGATATTCAGTTTTTCATCACCGGTCTCCAGCAAACGCTTAAGGTCAATCCTTAAAATCTTCTGGCCTTGTTTAGCGCCGGACAAGGTTCGTTTAATCGTCGCCACATCTCCGGCATTTTCACGTAAGCCACCGACCATGGTCAGCACTTCGAGAAGATGGGTCGGTCCGCTCAACTCCAGAACACCGGGCTCAGCGACATGACCGATCACCATCACCTTCTTGCTGCGATACTCTTCGACAAAGATCGACACCTGCGGATTCACCAGGTAGCCATCCATCAGCTGCTTCTGGATCTCCTCGATCGCCTCTTTAAGGGTTAAGCCACCAAGGTTTACAGAGCCCAGAAGCGGAAACTGGACGCTCCCGTCACCGCTGACGCGGGAGACAACATCCAGATCCGTATGATCGTAAACTGTAATTTTCAGAACGGCATCCGCACCGATCAAATAATCATCCTGGGCGGTATCGGCCCAGGATGGGAGAACAACAGAAAGACAGCAGAGCAGCATCAGAACAACGGTTTTCATATTACTTACAACTCTCATTAGGGACTGGCTCCGAAGGTGCCTGTCCCAGATTTTCATTTACAGGTATGGGACAGCCCCCTTAACCCCGGGGACAGTCCCTGTGGTTACTTTAAAACGATGCCGAAGCAGTAAACGTCAGCTGGTTTTCCTTATAATCATTATTATTTTCATTGGAATCCCGGTCCGTATAGCTGTAACTGGTACCCAGTTTGAGCCAGTTATTCATGGTGTAATCGAGATTGAACCTAGTCACCCAGTCCTCATCTTCACGACCTGAGTCACTGCTGTCAAAACGATACTCGTCCTCTTTATAGGCGACACCGACTTTAGCACCAATTTTTTTCGTAAACTTATGCGACAGCGCCAGACCAACCTCGCTGTGGAGGATGTTCTGGTAACTTCTTGGAGTCGCATTATCATCCGTCACGTTAACAATCTGCTGGGCCGTGAGGGTCAGGCTCGAATTTCCCCAGAAAGCATACTTCAAAGAGGCGTCGCCGATGAAGTCTTCAAAAGTATCATTGTTGTTAATATCGGCAACATATTCACCGTAACCGATTTTCGCATGGCCGCTGATCCGTGCAGTGGTATCGAACTTGACACCCACAAAATAATGCTGGTCCTCACCATCGGCCAGAATATCCTGATCGTAATCGATATCGATATAATCGTACTGAACAAACAGTTCGGTTTTCGGCAGAACCCGGTAGAGCACATAAGCAGAGACCCGATTATCAACGCGCTCTTTGTAATCAACGTCGGTGCCCGAGGTGTAGTCGAGGTTGAAATTGGCATAGCCAACCCGCAGCTTGAGCTTGGGGCTCACATCGTAAAAAGCGATCAGGGTGGCTAGGTTCGAGTTGTACTTTTCCAGATCAACACCAACAGTATCAGCGTTCTCATCAGCACTCTTGATGTAGACGTCAGAGACCTCAAGAGCCAGGCCTCTGGCAAAAGCATACTGCAGCATGCCCTGGCCACGGTGCTTGGTCAGGTCATCATCTGTGTGTTCGTGGCCACGCACAATATCGGCATTGTACATCAGCGAACTATAGAAGCCTTTATCCTCCGGGTCACGAAAACGCGAGATGCCATAGCCGCCCGGTGCAGAGTTGGAAGACTCGATCTTGAAGGCCTTCTTGTGAGACGCAGGCAAAGAAACCCAGAACCCCGGGCTGACCGTGGTTGTCCAGTTACTCTGCTCGCCTCTGGCAACAGCCTTGTAGTTATCACTGTATTCCGTTGCGACCTTCACTGAGGGGTGAAAATACCCCTGACCGAAACCGAACAGCTGACCGGATTCATCAGCTGCGCTGCAGAGAGAAACAGCAAAGAAAAGGACAATGCTGGCAAGGGCCAGACTTCTCGTCAGTACAAACATCTTAAAACCTCCTTATAGAGAAATAACAAAAGGTCAAATCATAACTGTGCCGCGTTGAGAAACACGCGGCACAGAGACGCATATCAATCTTCCTGTAATTATGAGCTGGGGCTGGCGGGATCGTCATCTTCAGCAGCAGCGGCTTCGGCAGCAGCCTGAGCAGCAGCGGCAGCGGCGGCATCTGCAGCAGCCTGAGCAGCAGCGGCTTCAGCAGCAGCCACGGCAGCAGCATCAGCTTCGGCAGCAGCGGCTTCGGCAGCAACCAGGGCAGCAGCGTCGGCTTCAGCCTGGGCGGCAGCGGCTTCGGCAGCAGCCAACTCGGCAGCAGCAGTTTCAGCAGCAGCCAGCTCGGCAGCAGCGGCTTCAGCGGCAGCCAGCTCGGCAGCAGCAGCATCAGCAGCAGCCTGCTCGGCAGCAGCCAGTTCGGAAGCAGCCATCGCGGCAGCAGCGGCTTCAGCAGCAGCCAACTCGGCAGCAGCGGCAGCAGCAGCAGCTTCAGCCGCAGCCAGCTCGGCAGCAGCAGCATCGGCAGCAGCCTGCTCGGCAGCAGCAGCTTCGGCAGCAGCCAGTTCAGCAGCAGCTGCATCGGCAGCGGCCTGGGCAGCGGCAGCTTCGGCAGCAGCCTGTTCGGCAGCGGCTAAAGCAGTGGCATCAGCAAGGGCTTGAGCGGCAGCAGCATCAGCAACGGCCTGAGCTTCAGCTTCAGCAGCGACAAGCTGTGCAGCAGCTTCAGCAGCAGCAGCAGCTTCAGCGGCGGCGGCAATCTCAGCGGCACTCTGCTCGGCAGCAGCAGCGGCAGCAGCAGCATCGGCAGCGGCAGCGGCTTCGGCGGCGGCGGCTTGGGCCGCAGCCAGTTCAGCAACCAGAACAGCCTTGGCAGCGGCCGCTTCGGCAGCAGCAGCCTGCTCGGCAGCCAGGGCAGCAGCAGCAGCCTGGGCGGCGGCGGCTTCAGCGATGGCAGCAGCTTCAGCAGCAACCTGAGCGGCAGCGGCATCAGCGGCGACCTGAGCAGCAGCGGCATCAGCGGCGGCCTGGGCATCAGCGGCGGCCTGGGCGGCGGCGGCATCAGCAACGACCTGGGCAACGGCCGCGGCCTGGGCGACAGCAGCTTCGGCTGCAGCCCTCTCAGCAGCAGCCTGAGTGGCGGTGGCTAACTCAGCAGCGGTTACATCGGCGGCAGCTTGCGCAGCAGCTTGCGCGGCAGCCTCAGCGGCGGCAGCCTGGGCCTGGGCCTGGGCCTGGGCCTGGGCAGCAGCCAGAGTAGCAGCAGCGGCCTGGGCGGCAGCAGCTTCGGCACGAACTTGAGCTGCGGCCTGTTCGGCGGCAGCGATTTCCGCAGCGGCGATCTGGGCAATTTCCCGGTCAGCAGCAGCCTGAGCAGCAGCCTGGGCAGCAACTTCAGCCTCAGCAGCAGCCTGAGCGGCGGCGGCCTGATCGGCGGCGGCCTGAGCAGCGGCAATGGTTGCCACTTCTATCGCCTTGGCAGCCGCAGCTTCATCCGCAGCAGCTTTGGCAGCGACAGCTTCAGCAACAAATTGCTCGGCAAGGGCTTTATCAGCGGCAGCTTTTTCGGCTTCCGTTGCTTCGGCGGCGGCGGCAATCTCAGCCAGCCGGGTCGCCTCAGCGAGTTTCTCAGCAACGGCAAGATCGGCAGCAATTGTGGCCGCTTCGATCGCGGCCAGCTTGGCGATTTCCTCAGCCTTGACGGCAGCGGCCGCATCTGCAGCAGCCTTGGCAGCAGCGGCATCACCTGCAGCGGTGCTCGAAGTGATCACAGCAACCGCTGCGGTCTCCTTGGCCGTCGCCGTGGCTTCAACCGTGGTGGCTTTCATGACTTCGGTTTGTGCCGCAACAACTGAAACAGTCGCCTCGGCAACAGAGGTGCTGGCCAACTCGACAGCCAGGTTTGCCTGGGCAACCTCAACGGCGGCATCCTTGGCAGCCGACTCCGCGTTCAAGGCCTCTTTCATGGCTGCAACCTTTGCTTCATCCGTAGTTGCCAGGGCAATCTTGTCTGCAGCGGCTTGCGCAGCATCAGCGGCAACTTGCGCGGCTGCTTCTGCGGCAACTTGAACAGCTTGCTGAGTTACGAGAGCAGCTTCAGCAATAGCTTTAATCCTGGCAGCTTCTTGTGCCGCAGAGAGAGCCGCCAACTTTGCGGCTTTCGCAGCATCGGCCGCAGCTTTCAATTGCGTGAGGTTCTGTTCAGGCGTCAGATCATCAGCGGCCGACACCGATGGCGCGAAGGTTCCAAGCGAACCAAGCGACAGAGAGAAAATCATCAGTACAGCCAGAATCTTTTGCAGTTTCATGGCAATTCCCTTCCTTTGAAAAAATTATAAATCCCGTTTAAATTCAATGTGTGAATATACTTCAAGCCCTTACGCAGGGTGCTTTAATCCCTAAATGTAAATCGTGTAGTCAGTATCTCTTTATGGGGGATCTTTTGGTTCGAGAAGCCCCCCCTCGGTAACTAGCAATAACAAAAGCAAACAAGCCTTGCGGCAAGAAAGTCCTGATATAAGTAATTAACATGCGATTAGAGACCAATTCAAGTTAGAAGTCAATAAAACTGGGCCTTAAATGACTGCGCGAAACAAAAACCATTAACCTCCAAAGCAGCCCTTCGCCCTGAAAATTCATTTAGCCGCCGATAAGATCTGATCAAGTCTGATAGGTCAAAGGCCAGGTCTTAAGGTTAAAGTCTTAAAACTCAATAGCTTATGCGTTTTGTCTTAAGATTTATCAGATGTTATCAGACCTTATCCGCGGCGAATATAAGCTTCGCTTTAATAAGATTTAGATTCTCTGGCTGGAGAAGAAAGCTCTTGATTCTTCTTCGCCGCCGCCAACTTCATCACCGGCTGATACTCCGGCACCATTTTCCGCATCAAGGCAACCACCTCATCAACCCGGTAATTCTGCGAAGCGTCATAGAGGCCATCAAGATCCTGCAGCAATTCCTCCCAGGGCCGTTCAGTCGAAGAAGCAACCCGGATCATTTCATGGTTGGTCGGCTTGATTCCTTCACCTTCAAGGAGCAGCTCTTCGTAGAGTTTCTCACCCGGGCGCAAACCGGTAAACTCGATATCGATCTCTTCGTAAGGCTCGAAACCGGAAAGCCGGATCATCGTTTCTGCCAGTTCGACAATCTTCACCGAGTCGCCCATGTCGAGCAGAAAGATCTCTCCGCCCTGCCCCATTGAGCCGGCCTGCAATACCAGTTGAGCGGCCTCGGGGATCGACATGAAGAAACGCGTCACGTCACGATGGGTCACCGTGACCGGACCGCCATTCTTGATCTGTTCGCGGAAGGTCGGGATGACGCTGCCGTTGCTGCCGAGCACATTGCCGAAGCGCACCGTCACAAAGTGGGTCTGGCTGCGGCGGGCCAGGTTCTGCACAAAAATCTCGGCAACCCGCTTCGAAGTGCCCATGATATTGGTCGGGTTCACCGCCTTGTCAGTCGACACCATCACGAAGTGTGAAGTGCCATAATGATCTGCGGCTTCCGCCACCACGCGCGTACCGCGCACGTTATTGTTGGCCGCCGAACAGGGGTTCTCTTCCATCATCGGCACATGCTTGTAAGCGGCCGCATGGAAAACCACCTCCGGCTGGCAACTGTTGAAAATATTATTGACGCGTGAGCGGTCACGAATATCGCCGATCACCGGTTTAATGCTCAGGTTGGGGAAAGCAATCCGCAGCTCGTTTTCGATATGAAAGAGAGGCGTCTCGGCATGCTCGAAAAGAATCAGCTGGGCAGGCTTGAAACGTGCCACCTGACGGCAGAGCTCACTGCCAATACTGCCGCCGGCACCGGTGACCAGGATCCGTTTGCCGGTCAGGTATTCTTTAATCTGCTCCATGTCGAGGCGCGCCGCCTCACGACCAAGCAGGTCTTCCATATCAACATCGCGGATCTGCTGTACTGAGACCTTGCCATCGATCAGACAACCGACCCCCGGCAAAGTTTTGAACTTGACCTCTGCAGCCTGGCTCAAGGCCACGATCTCCTTCATCACGCTGCTCGAAGCCGAAGGGATGGCGATGATCACTTCATCTGTCCGGGTGGCACTGCACAATTCCGTCAATTTATCGGTACCGCCTAAAACCGGCACGCCCTGAAAACTTTTCTTATGCTTCGATGGGTCGTCATCAAGATAGCCGACCGCCATCATTTTCAGATCCGGGTTCTGCCGCATTTCCCGCACGATCGATTGCCCGGCACTGCCGGCACCGATTATCATCACCCGCGTCTTGCCCTTGAGACTTCGCCGCGAGAAGAAGAGATAGTCTTCCCGGTAAGCCCTGGTCAGCAAGCGGATACCACAGGCAAAGAGGAAACAGAGGATGCCGTCGAGGAGCAAGATCGAACGTGGCACATTGTCGAGCCGATGGACAAAAGTAACGTAGAGAATAAAGACAGCCGAAGCGGCCAGGTTGGCTTTGAAGATAATCAGCGCATCGGAGATGGAAACATAGCGCCACCAGCCGGTCGACAAGCCCATGTAGCGAAACACCAGCAGTTTGATCACCAACAGGGGAATAATCAGCTTGAGAATGGTCGGCCAGTAAACAGACGGAATCGTCAGATCGAAACGCAGCGCATAAGCACAGAGAAAGGCCAGACAGATCAGTGCCACCTTAATCGCAAGAACAGCTGGTTTGCGATGGACAAATAACGCTGATATGGCCTTGAGCATAAAGCGCCCCTTGGAAAACTCTCTGTTCATTCTACTTAAAATAGTCCTGATCCTACTCTTCGACAAGTAAGTATACACATGTCATCTCAAAAATATCTCATAGCGAGATTGCAATTCACCAATAATATGCTATGCCGGAGCCAAGCTACACAAATTAACGTTATAAATCAAGAGATTACTACGACAAGGAGGACTTAGAATTTTATCTCTTTCATCCCCTTCATCCCTGTTAAAAAGCCTTTAACCCAAAAGATTAGCTTACAGCTTAGATTCCATCAGCGTCAATCTGCGCAAATCAGCGGCCAATAGCCTTTAAAGCCAAACAGTTTTAGCCGCAGATATTCGCGGATGTACGCTGTTAAGTCCTTAACCCCAAAAGGATTGGTTTACTCCTTAAGATTCTATCAGCGTCAATCTGCGTTCATCAGCGGCCAATAGCCCTTGAGATCAAACAATCTTTAGCCGCAGATATTCGCGGATGCACGCTGTTAAGTACTTAACCCCAAAAGGATTGGTTTGCTCCTTAGATTCTATCAGCGTCAATCTGCGCAAATCAGCGGCCAATAGCCCTTAAGACCAAACAATCTTTAGCCGCAGATATTCGCGGATTCACGCTGTTAAGTCCTTAACCCCAAAAGGATTGGTTTACTCCTTAAGATTCTATCAGCGTCAATCTGCGTT